>NZ_JBHWMI010000020.1:0-43445 GCF_043423005.1 Qipengyuania sp.
CGGCGAGATCCTCGCCGCCCGCGCGGCGGGGAGGGCGGCGACTAGAGTTCGAAGCGCACCCCAAGCCGTGCGCCGAGCGGCTTGCCCGGCTGGATGTTGTTGTCGCCATGGGCAGAGGCGTAATAGCCCTCGTCCAGAAGGTTTTCGATATTGAGCTGGACCGTGAGCCGTTCGCTGACAGTATAATAGGCCGCCGCGTCCACCCGCCAATAGGCCGGCAGGACAACCGTGTTGCTGAAGCTGGCAAACTGTTCGGACTGATGGATCACGCCCAGTCCGAAGCCCAGCTGTTCGCTGACGTCGAAGCGATTCCAGCCGCTTATCGAATGCCGCGGGAGCTGTTGCAGCCGCTGTCCCGCGTTGCCGAAGGCGCTGGTGCTGAGGAGTTCCCCATCGAGATAGGTGTAGCCGATGTTGGCCTTCCAGAACGGCGCGATTTCCCCCGCCGCGCTGATTTCGAACCCCTCGACGCGGCTCTTTCCGGCAAGGACCGTCAAAGTCGGATCGCTGGGCGAGGGAGCCTTGGTGTTGCTGCGTTCAAGCCGGAAGACTGCCGCGCTCAGGAGCAGCCGGTTGCTGGCTGCCCATTTCGCGCCCAGTTCGTAATTGGCGAACTTCTCCGGTTCCAGACCGCTGTCGCCAGGCGAGAGGATCAGGAACTGATCGCCGGCTTGCGGCAGGAAGCTGGTCGCATAGGAGGCGTAGAGCGAAAGGTCGGGCACGGGCTTGACGATCACGCCGAGCCGGGGGCTCAGCTTTTCATCCACGCGGTTGCCGGGGATGGCGCGCAGCAGATCGGTCGTCTCGAGGTCGAAACGGTCCCAGCGCAGACCGGCGATCAGTTCGACATGCTCGCCAAGCGCAAGCTGTTCCTGCGCATAGACCGACAGAGTGGTGAGCTCGCTCTCGCGCGAACTGGTCAGCGCGCCAAGGGCGAAGGGGGGCACGAAGATCGTCTCGGTCAGCGGCGTCTCGTTGGGCCGCAGGGGCTGGCCGGGATCGTCCGGGTCGAAGGCGCGCAGGAAGGAGATGCCCGAGCGCTGATTGGCCGATTCCTGGCGCATTGCCTCGATGCCGACCAGGAGGGTCGAGGAAATGCCGCCGCCAAGCTCGGTATCCCACACGAGGTTCGCCTGACCGATCCAGTTGCTTCGCTGTTGGGCATCCTGATAACCGCCCAGGAGCACCGTGGTCCCATCGGTCGACGAAGGGACGATGTTGGCGTAGATCTTGTCGTAGTCGCCGTATTGCACTGTAGCGTTCGCGGTTAGCCCGGGGCCGAACTCATGCTCCAGCCGCAGGCGGGCGATGTGGGTTCGGGCTTGCGACCGGTTGAAGTCCGGGTCGCCGAAAAAGGTCTCGTCGTAGCCGGCCAATGGTCCAGTGCCGAGCGCCGGGATACCGCGATCGGTCACCCGGCGATCGTCGTCATAGCTGTAGCTGGCGACGAGCGTGGTCTGCGGCCCGACCATCGCCGTGAGGGTAGGCGAAATGCCGACGAAGCGGCCTTCGTAGACGTCGCGGTCGTTGTCGAATTCCTCGTAGGTCGCATTGAGGCGCAGTGCGACGCTCTCGCCCATCGGCAGATTGGCATCGCCGAGCAGGGCAAACGCTCCGAAGGTATCGCCCGATGCTTCGCCCTTGGCGAAGGTCACCCCCGGCGCGGCGCGTTTGGCGACCCGGTTGATGGCCCCGCCGCCGGCCCCGCGCCCGAAGATCAGCGCATTGGCCCCCTTCAGCACCTCGACCCGTTCGATATTGTAGAGCGAGCGATAATATTGGGCATCGTCGCGCAGCCCGTCGATGTAGAAATCGGCGGTGGTTTCCTGGCCGCGGATGAAAACCTCGTCGCGGTGGCCTTCCCCGGTCTCGAGGCTGACCCCGGGGATATAGCGCAGCGCATCGTTTAGCTGGCGGACCGATTGATCCTCGAGCTGATCTTCGGTGATGAAGTTGATCGTCTGCGGTACGTCGACAAGGGGGGTGGGGGTCTTGGTGGCGGTTGAGCCATCGTCGAGGGCATAGCCATCGGCGGTGCCGGTGACGGTGATGACCGGGGGCAGGTAATCCCGCTCCGGCTGGGCATCCGCGATCGCTTCTGCATGGACGGGGGCAGCCATGAGGCAACCTCCTGCAAGGAGGATGCCCTTGAGATACGACGACATGAAAACGATCCCTCATATTGAGCTGCGAATGATTCGCATCTGACGGCTGCGCTATTGCGAACTATTCGCAAGCGCAAGGGAAGTTTGCGTTGAAGGCGGGATTAGGCACAGAGTGCAAGCTGTTTGGGACAAGGGATAGGCATGAAGGCGACCATCTGGCACAACCCGAATTGCGGAACTTCGCGCAAAACGCTCGCGATCCTCGGGGAACGGGGCGACATCGACATCGAGATCGTCGAATATCTGAAGACGCCGCCTTCTGTGGAAACCTTGCGCGCGCTCTATGCCGAGGCGGGATTGCGCCCGTCCGAAGCGCTGCGCTTGCGGGGTACCGATGCGGAGGGACGGGGGCTGACGCAGGCCGACGACGAGACCGTCCTTGCCGCGATGGCCGGCGAACCTGCTTTGATCGAGCGCCCCCTCGTTCGCACCGACAAGGGGGTGCGCCTCTGCCGCCCGCAGGACCGGGTGTACGAGATACTTTAGCCGCTGCGCTCCCCAGTCAGCCGGGCGTCGCTTTGCAGGGTCAGCCAGCCGTAGACCAGCACGATCGCGCACAGGCTGACGATCAATCCGAAGCCGACCCAGTCGGAATGGTTGTAGAGCCAGACGCCAAGCGCCGGCGCATAGATGTAACTGGCGCCGGCAACCGATGCGGTGATGCCCGAGGCCTGCCCCTGTTCGGCCCGCGTCACGGCAAGCGAAGTGCCCGATGTCGATCCCGGGCGGAACAGGCCGAAGCCGAGCGATGCGATCGCAAAGCTCAGCGCGATGAAATGCATGTCGTCGGCAATCGCCAGCAGGGCGACGCCGATGCCCGCTATCGCGATGCCCCACAGCGTGGCGGCGCGCGGACCGAGTTCGAACCGCGGGATCAGCCCCCACTGCGCCAGCAGAGTCGCGATCGCGCCGGCCATCAGCACCAGGCCCACCGGGCCGGTCCCCTCCGCCGGGCTGTCGCGCAGGCCCAGCCGGTCCAGCACCAGGAAGCCGGCGATGCCCAGCACCATCGCCTGCGCATGGCCACCGATCAGCCCGACGACGACCCACGGCCGCAGGCGTGCTTCGAACCAGCGCAGCTTGTGCGGGCCCCCGGGGATGATTTCGTTCTCGTCCTCCTCCTCCTCGTCATCTTCGGTTGCCATGCCCGTTTCGGCAATCGGCCGCTGGTGGCTGTGGTCCGAGGTCGAGCCTCCGGCGTAGCTGTAGGGACGACCGCGTGCCGGGAAGGTCGGCTCGTCGTCCGGCAAACGCCACCGCAAGGCGACAAGAGTGGCGACGCCCATCAGCGCGAAGATCAGGAACGGGCCGGTCAGCCCCAGAAAGGGCAGGACCATCAACGGGGCCAGCGCCGGCCCGATCACGGTGCCGAGGCCGAAGCTCGACGCGATGAGCGAAAGCGCCTGGGTTCGTTCGTCGCGCGGGGTGCGGCTGGCGACATAGGCCTGGACCGCCGGCGGGGCGGCACTGCCGAAACCGCCGTAGAGGCTGCGCGCGGCAGCGAAGAGGACCAGCGCCCAGACCGCCGGCAAGACGCCGCTCAGACCAAGCCACAGGGCGACCCCGCACAGCGTGAAACTTATCGCGAAACCGATCAGGCCCAGCGCCATCATCGCCTTGCGCCCGCGCCGGTCCGATCGCCGCGCCCAGAACGGCGCGCAGGCCACCCATAACAGGGCGGACCAGCTGTAGGCGAGGCTGATCCAGACATCGCTGATCTGCATGGCGGTGCCGATCGAGGGCATGACCGACTGCATCGCGGTATTGCCCGCCGCGGTCGTCAGCATCACCGCGAACAGCAGCACCATCCGTCCGCGCGGAATGGTCGGCGATCCGGATACGCGACGCGTGCCATTGGCCGTGGAGGGGGCAGGGGCGGTGGAAGTGGGGTGCGGGTCGGCATCGGCCATGGCCGGGGCGCTACGCCTGCTGCCGCGCGCTTGCAATGGGCCGTTCATCCTGCCAAATCGAACCTTTCCCGACATGTGTGCAAGGGTGCGAGTTTTGACCGGACAACACGGCGTGCAGGCTATCGACCGGCCGAATTTCAGGCAGAAGGCTGAACGGTTCCTCGGGCAATGGGGGGTCTTCTTTCGGGGGTTTGTCGAACATCCGCGGATGGTCGGCTCGGTCATCCCGTCGTCGCGCTTCACCATCGACAAGATGCTCGCCCCGGTGGACTGGGCCAATTGCAAGCTGTTCGTCGAATACGGACCGGGAGTCGGCACCTTCTGTCAGCCGGTGCTCGACCGCCTGCCGCGCGACGGCGCGCTCATCGTGATCGACACCAACCCGCTGTATATCGACTATCTCAAGAAGCACTACCGCGACAGCCGCTTCCATGCGGTGCTGGGCTCGGCGGCGGACGTGGAAGAGATCGTGCGCGCCCATGGGCACGATCATGCCGATTTCGTGCTCTCGGGCCTGCCGTTCTCGACCCTTCCGGAAGGCGTGGGTCCGGAAATCGCGGCGGCGACCTACCGGGTGATCCGCCCCGGCGGCGCTTTCCTCGTCTATCAGTTTTCCGCCAAGGCGCGCAGCTACATGGCCCGTCACTTCGAACGCATCGACAACGGGTTCGAGGCGCTCAACATCCCCCCCTGCCAGCTGTTCTGGGGCTGGAAGGAACCGGCTGCCTGAATATCAGTCGGCGGGATCGTGCGCCGTGTGCGGGCCGGTGATCCCGCCGGAATGCGACAGGCGGCGCAGCTGGGCATAGGCGGCGGCGAGCACCGCTGTGAACAGCACGATCAGCGCCGCCACCACCGCGGCCGAAAGGATCACGCCGATTGCCTCGGCGACGCTCGCGCCGAACAGTGACAGGATCAGGCCCGCGACCATGGTGAAGACCATCGCGACGATGATCGCGGCAATGCCGACCAGCAGGAAAAACGACATCAGCCGCAGCCCGTGACCCTTGGTCCGCTTCCACGAGTTCGTCAGCATCTGCACCGGGTTGAGATTACCCTCGACCGCGGCGATCGGCAGCACCAGCGAGAGGCGGATGAACAGATAGATCGCCAGCACCAGCGCCAGAACCGTGGCGACGAACAGGAATGGCGGCGAACCGAGCGCGGTCGCGACGAGGATGATCGCCAGCACGATGAAATTGATCGCCAGCGTTTGGAGGAGGAAGGCAAGCCAGGCCGGCAGGATCGCCTTGGCGCCGATACCGATCGCCTCGCCCACGGTGGGATGAGGCTTGCGCCCGAGAAGGGCGAGCATTGCCAGCTGACCCACGGTGACGATGATCGATACCAGCAGCAGCATCCACCAGACCTCCCCGTAGAAGGTGTTGAGCGCCTCCATCGTCACATTGAAATTCGCGCCTTCGGGGATCTGCGGCATGTCGGCCGCCAATGGCATCAGCACCATCACCGCGGCGTAGGGGAGGAATACGAAGATACCCCCCATGATCGCCAGCAGGCCCGCATTTTCGGTGAGATAGCGGCGCGCATCGCGCCATGCCGTGTCGAGGTCGAAGGTCATCGGGAACCTTGATAAGCGCGACCGCAGAGGCCACGCAATGGCCGATGTCGGCAATGCTTGAAGAATCGGTCGAATGGCGGGTGGAGTCGGGCGAGATACCCTATCGCGCGGCGCTGGCCGAAATGGACGCCCGCAACCGCCGGATTGCGGCGGGCGAAGCGCGTGAACTGATCTGGCTGCTCGAACATCCGCCAGTCTATACCGCCGGCACCTCGGCCAGCGGGGCGGACCTGCTCGATCCGCGCTTCGAAGTGGTCGAAGCTGGGCGCGGCGGGCGCTATACCTATCACGGGCCGGGGCAGAGGGTGGGCTATGTCCTCCTGGATCTTGGGCGGCGCGGGCGCGATGTGCGCTGCTTCGTCCATGCACTCGAAGGCTGGGTCCTTGACGCACTGGGCACGTTCGGCGTCGAATGCTGGCGTAGCGATGGGCGCGTCGGCATCTGGACCCGCGACGTCGACGGGCGGGAGGCCAAGATCGGAGCGATCGGCGTGCGCGTCCGGCGGTGGGTCACCATGCACGGGTTCTCGATCAACGTCGCCCCGGACCTCGCGCATTTCGGCGGAATCGTACCATGCGGGATTGCCGAGTTCGGGGTGACCAGTCTCGAAAAGCTCGGCATCGCGCTTGCACCCGGGGCGCTCGATGCGGCATTGGCCGCGCACGCGCCCGGCTTTCTTGCCGCGCTCGACACCAGAAAGAGTTGCCCGACGCCATGATCCGCCCCGCCGCCGCCGGCCTTGTGCTGCTGATCCTTGCCGCATGCGGCAGCGAAGCCCCGCCCCCGCCGGAAGAGGGCGCTGCGGGCGGCGCGCGGGGGCAGGTGCTCGAAGGCACGATCAGCGATGCGATGCTGCCGCTCGACCAGATCGTGCAACCGGATTTCGTCACCGCCGTGCCGCAGCCCGGCGCAAGCGAGGGGGGTGGCGGCGTCCCCGCTGCGCCCGGCACCGGCGCGGGCGCATCGGATACACAGGCAGAACCTGCGACAGCGCCTTCACCGGCGGAGGAACCCGAACCAGCGCCGGACAGCACCGACCCCGCACCAGCCTTGGAGGCGGAAGCCGGCGACTAGCCCCGGCCCCCGCCCCCAGAAGGACAACGCCGGGCCTATTCGTCGAGCGGCACCGGCTCCGCTTCGGCTTCGGCGAGCGAGGGATAGTCGATGTATCCTTCCGGTCCCGGCAGATACCAGCTTTGCGGCGCGTTGACGTTGGGCTGAATGGCGGCGCCGCGGCGAATGCGCTCGGGCAGATCGGGATTGGAGATGAAGTCCCGCCCGAAGCTGACCGCGTCGCAGTGGCCGGTGCCGATTTCGGTGACCGCCTGTTCCGGCGAATAGTCGCTGTTGAGCACCAGCGGGCCGGTGTAGAGCTGGCGGATCAGCGGGCTTTGCTTCGGCACCTCGGTATTGCCGAAGGTTCCTTCCGGGCCGGGTTCGCGCAACTCGAGGAACGCGAGGCCAAGTTCCTCCACTACCTTGGCGGCCGCCCCGAAGGTTGCCGCCGGATCGCTGTCGTCGCAGCCCTGGGTCTCGCCATTGGGCGACAGTCGCAGCCCGACGCGCCCCGCGCCCCAGACGTCGATCAGCGCCTCGAGCACCTTGCGCATGAACCGGGTGCGGTTTTCCGGCGAGCCGCCGTAGTCGTCGTCGCGCAAATTGGTCGCATCGCGTAAGAACTGGTCGACAAGATAGCCGTTCGCACCGTGCAGCTGGACCCCGTCGAAGCCGGCGCGTTTGGCGTTCTCGGCCGCCGTGCGATAATCGCCCACCACGCGGGCGATTTCATCGGCTTCCAGCGCGCGGGCAGGCTCATAATCCTTGCGCCCTTCCAGCGTGTGCGCATGGCCCGGCGCGCAGGTGGCGCTGGCCGAAACCGGCGGCTGCCCGCCGAGGAAATCCGGGTGGACCAGACGGCCCATGTGCCACAGCTGAAGCACGATCTTGCCCCCTTCGGCGTGGACCGCATCGGTAACGAGCTTCCACCCCTCGACCTGCGCCTCGCTCCAGATGCCGGGCGCCGCCGGCCAGCCCGAACCTTCCGGGCTGATCCCGGTCGCCTCGCTGATGATCAGCCCGGCGCTTGCCCGCTGGCGATAGTAGGTCGCCATCATCTCGTTCGGGATCGAACCCGGCAGGGTTGCCCGCCCCCGGGTGAGCGGGGCCATGAAGATGCGATTGGCGGCCTCGATCTCGCCGAGCCTGAGGGGTTGGAAGAGGGTCTCGTGCATAGGTGAGCGTCCTTTTTGATGGCGGATTTGGATGCAAGAGCTAGTGCCGCACCATGACCGAAACAACCGCCGGTGTCCTCGAGGATCGCGATCGCCCGGCGCTCTGGCACTTCGCGGCGCTGCTCGGCGGCAATGCTGCACTGGCCCTGGGTCCGTGGCTGGTGCGACTGGCGGACACCGGACCCGTCGCCGCGGGGTTCTGGCGAATGGTCCTGCCGCTTCCCGTGCTGGCGCTCCTCGCCTGGCGCGAACGGGCGGCAGGCGCACTCGATCGGCGGCTGGCCGGGCTGGTCGTTGCGGCCGGCGTGTTCTTCGCGCTCGATCTGGCCAGCTGGCACATCGGGATCGAACGCACCCGGCTCGGCAATGCGACCCTGTTCGGCAATGCGGGCAGCGTCATCCTGGTGGTCTGGGGCGTCGTCGCCATGCGCCGCCTGCCCTATCCGCGCGAAACCGCGGCAATCGTGGCGGCACTGGCCGGCGGGGCGATCCTGATGGGCGAGAGCCTGTCGATCTCCTCGCGGACGCTGGCGGGCGATCTGTTCTGCCTTGTCGCAGGACTGTTCTACGCCTTCTACCTGCTCCCGGCGCAGAAAGCGCGCGCCAGGCTGGGGCAATGGACCGTGCTGCTGCTGGTCTGCCTTGCAGCCTCGCCGGTGCTTCTCGCAGCTGCGCTGCTGCTGGGCGAGCCGGTGCAGCCCGGTCCGGCCGGATGGGGCCCAGTCGTCGGCCTCGCCGTGTCGAGCCAGCTTATCGGGCAGGGGCTGCTGGTCTATTCGCTGAGATATTTCTCGCCGCTGGTCATCGGGCTTGCCTTGCTGACCCAGCCGGCGATCGCGGCAAGCGTGGGCTGGCTCGCCTTTGACGAGATTCTCTCGCCGCTCGATCTGGCGGGAATGGCGCTGGTCGGCGGGGCGCTGATCCTTGCGCGGACCGCGCCCCCGCCCAAAGCCTATTGAGCGGGCGCCGGTGCTGGTGCCGGTGCTTCGGACCCGGCATCGCCTTTCAGTTCGCGATTGAGGAAGGCCAGCAGCAGGGCGGCGCGGGTCGCATCTTCCTCGTGATCGGAGCCGACCGAATGGCCGCCTTCGCGATATTCGCGGTAATAGACCGTCTGCCCCAGCGCCTCGTGCCGGGCTGCCATCTTGCGCGCATGGCCGGGATGGACCCGGTCGTCGAGGGTCGACAGATAGTAGAAGGTTGCCGGATACCCGGGGACCGCCTTGAGGTTCTGGTACGGCGACCATTGGCGCAGGAATGCCCAGTCACCGGGCACATCGGGGTCGCCGTATTCGCCCACCCACGAGGCGCCGGCGAGGAGCCTAGTGTAGCGTCGCATATCGTCGAGCGGGCTACCCGAGATCACCGCCGCGTAGAGATCGGGGCGCTGATTTGCGAGCGCGCCGACCAGTGCCCCGCCGTTGGACCGACCAGATATCCCGATCGCATCGGCTTTGGCGATCCCGCTGGCGATCAGGTCTTCCGTCACCGCATGAAAATCGTCGAAGGCGTTCTGACGCTTGTCGCGCAGCGCGGCATCGTGCCAGCGCGGACCGTATTCCCCGCCGCCGCGAATGTTCGCCAGGACATAGGCATTGCCGCTCTCGACCCAGAACAGGCCGAGCGGCCCGCTGCGATAGGGTTCGGCGGTCAGGTACTTGGGCGTCTGCGCCGCACGAAAGCCGCCATAGGCGTGGATCAAGGTGGCAAGCGGCCCCTTCGCGTCCTTCGGGCGGACGATGTAATAGGGCACCTTCGTCCCGTCCTTCGAGGTCGCAAACCGCTGCTCGACCGCGAACCGCGTCGCATCGAATTGGGCCGGCTCACTGGCGATCGCTTGCGGAGCGGCTGTGCCGTTCACCGCATAAAGGGTCGGCGGGGTCAGCATGCCTTCGACGGTGACGAAGGCAATGTCGCCCGTGCCCGAGGTAGCGGCAAGCGACAGCGTGCTGTTGCCGGGCAGCGCCACATCGTGGACCGACCAGCCGGCGGAGCCGCGGGTCAACCGGATCAGTTTGCCGGACACATCGTCGAGCAGTTTGACCCACAGGTTCTGCTCGGATGCGGCGACCTCCTCGATCGCCTGGCTGGCGCTGGGGCTGAAGATCACCTGCGGTGCGGGCGCGCGCCCCGCCTCGATCCCGGCTAGCGACCAGGACACGAGGCTGCCGGCCGGTATCTTTGCGAGTGGGGCGTTCAGCCGCGCGATCAGTTCTCCGCCCAGCACGGTTTCGAAACTGGCGTCTTCGGGGACCGGCAGTTCGACCAGCGATCCGTCGGCGCGGATCAGCGACAGGCGGTTGGTGAAGAAGCTCGGGCTGCGATTGACGAACTGCCAGCGCCGTTCGCCGTCGAGGACGGAGAAGCCACGCATCGAAACATCGGCCTGCTCGCCCTGCGCAATAAGCCGGGCTGCGGAAAAGGGTGTGCCGCGCTGCCACAGGCGCACCAGCCGCGGATACCCCGAGGCGGTCATGCTGCCCTCGCCCTCGTCGGTTCCGACAAGCAGGGTATCGCGGTCGAACCAGGCCACGCTCGACTTGGCTTCGGGAAGGGTGAAGCCGCCGGCGACGAAACGCCCTTCGCGGACATCGAATTCGCGCAGCACGTCGGCGTCGGTCCCCCCGGGGCTGAGCGCGACGAGGCAGCGGGTGTATTCGGGGGCAAGGCAATCGGCGCCGTGCCAGACCCAGCTCTGCCCTTCTTCGCGGCCAAGCGCGTCGACATCGATCAGCGTGCGCCATTCGGGCGTGCCAGCGAGATAGCTTGCCAGACTGGCGGTGCGCCACACGCCCCGCGGGTTGACGGCATCGCGCCACAGGCTGACCACCCGGTCGCCGTGAATGGTATCCGGCATGGCGATCTGCCGGTCATCGTCGAGGATCTGCCTTGCCCAGGCCCGCGCCAGGGCAAACTCCGGTGCGCCGGTAAGCGCGGCCTCGGTCGCCGCGTTCCAGTCCTCGACCTGTTCGAGAGCCCTTTCGCCCTTGATTTCCTCCAGCCACAGGTACGGATCGGCAGCATCGGTTTCCTGCGCGGCGAGCGGGCTCGCCGCTGCCATCGCAAGGACCGCCGCTGCGGCAAGACGGGTGATAAGCATGATTGGTCGTGTCCCTGGTTTCACACCCGGCCGAGATCGCCCTTGCCGATCGTTCCGCTGGCCATTTCCAGCATACGGTCGAGGCTGCGCTTGGCCTGAAGGCGCAAGCCCTCCTCGATCTCGATCCGCGGTTCGAGGTCGCGCAGGCAGACATACAGCTTTTCCAGCGTGTTGAGCGCCATGTACGGGCAGATATTGCAGTTGCAATTGCCGTCGGCTCCGGGCGCCCCGATGAAGGTCTTTTCCGGGATCGCCAGTTCCATCTGGTGCATGATGTGCGGTTCGGTCGCCACGATCAGCGTATCGCCCGGGAAGGTCTTGGCGAACTGCAGGATGCCGCTGGTCGAGCCGACGTAATCGGCATGATCGATGATCGTCGGCGGGCATTCGGGATGCGCGGCGACCGGGGCGCCCGGATGCTGCGCCTTCAGTTTCAGAAGCTCCGTTTCGCTGAAGGCTTCGTGGACGATGCACACGCCCGGCCACAGCAACATTTCGCGGTTGAACTTGCGGCTGAGGTATCCGCCAAGGTGCCGGTCAGGGCCGAAGATGATCTTCTGTTCGGGCGGAATCTGGCTGATGATCGTCTCCGCGCTGCTGCTTGTGACGATGATGTCGGACAGCGCCTTCACCTCGGTCGAACAGTTGATGTAGGTCAGCGCGATGTGATCGGGATGCGCTTCACGGAACGCCTTGAACTTTTCCGGCGGGCAGCTGTCTTCGAGGCTGCAACCGGCGTCCAGGTCGGGCAGGACGACAATCTTTTCCGGCGACAGGATCTTGGCCGTATCGGCCATGAACTTCACCCCGCAGAAGGCGATCACGTCTGCGCTGGTGTCGGCGGCCTTGCGTGACAGTTCCAGGCTGTCGCCGACGAAATCCGCCAGATCCTGAATTTCCGGCTTCTGGTAATAATGCGCCAGGACGATCGCGTTGCGTTCCTTGCGCAGGCGGTCGATCTCGGCAAGCAGGTCGGCGCCGGTCGGCGGGGCGGTGAATGCAGTCATGATGATCCCGTTCCAGAGGCACCGGCAGATGTCCAGCGCGCAATGAATCAACGGACACGCTGCGCCCGAGGTTCCGGCAAGCCAAGGCAGACCGGCCACGGAGCGGGTAGCGCATATTTGATACGCTATCGGCACCGCTTGCGGAAATATGGTTACTCGGAAATTGACTCTGGCATCCGAATTGTACATCGAGAGGCCACTGGGTGGTGGGGTCGCACCAAATGGGTTTCCGCTGTTCGGGGCCCGCCGTCCTGATTGCTGCTTTCGATATCCGCGATGGCGCCTGCTGGCCGGTCGCATAACCCCCATGCATTCGGGAGAACTTACATTGCCGAGAAATTCCAACAGCGCACGGTCCCAGGGTCTTGCACGCGACAGTCATTTTCCTGACCGCGTCGGCGGTCGCCAGGTCGCTACGGCGGATTTGATCAGCGGCCCGGGCCACGAAGGACCGCAGGATCTCAGCCTCGACCCCTATGCCGGCGGAACCTTCCGCAATCTGCCGATCCTCGACCTTGAAGGTGTGATCGGCCAGATCGCCACGGGAAGCACGGTCCACGCCCCCAACGGCGTCATCACCTACACCTTCCTTGACGGGCGCTTGACCGGCCTCTACAACAATCCGAACTACGGCTTCACCGCCGGTTTCGGCCTCGCACCCTTCACTCAGGAACAGCGCGCCGAGGCCCGCGATTCGATCGAGCTATGGGATGATCTCATTCCCCAAAGCTTCCGCGAAACGAACGGCCGCGGGGCGGACATCCAGTTCTCGAACTCGCAGGATCCGGCGCAGGCCTATGCCTATTACCCGATCAACGGACGCGGGTGGCAGTTCCAGTCGGACGTGTTCATCGCCGATCCGCAGGTCAACTGGACCAATGCCTGGCTGGGTTTCGGCGGCTATGGCGCGACCACTCTCGTGCACGAACTGGGCCACGCGCTTGGCCTGTCGCACCCGGGTAACTACAATTACGACCCGAACCTGCCGCTGAGCTACGCCAATTACGCCGAATACGCGCAGGATTCCGAACAGTACACGATCATGTCGTACTGGGGTATGGAGCAGACTTCGAACCAGGTGTTCGCCGGCGGCGTGGTCGACTTCAACACCCTGTTCTACAACAATCCGCAAACCCCGCTGGTGCATGACATTTTGGCGATCCAGGCCCAGTACGGCGCCGATCCGACCACCCGCGCAACCGACACGGTCTATGGCTACAACTCGACCGCCGGGAACGAGGTGTACGACTTCACCGTGAACGAATACCCGTATCTCGCCATCTATGACGCCGGCGGGATCGACACCATCGACATGTCGGGCGCCAATGCCAGCGTGTACATCAACCTCAACGAGGGTGCATTCTCATCGGGTGCGGAAGCGATCCCGACGGCGGCAGTGGTCAACGCCAACCGTGCGGAACTGGCGGAGATCGCCGGGCCGCTGGGTCCGGTGAGCCAGGCAACGATGGACTATTACGCCAGCGTCGTTCCCAACACCTATGCCAGCATCATCGCCGCCGAAACCGGGGTTACCGGCATTCGCACCACCAGCCACGACAATCTCGCGATTGCCTATGGCACGGTGATCGAGAACGCGATCGGCTCTGCCATGCGCGACCTTCTGGTCGGCAATGAGGTCGACAACGTGCTCACCGGTCTGGCCGGAAACGACGTGCTGCGCGGCGGCGGCGGTGACGATACACTGATCGGCGGCGCGGGCGCGGATACTCTGACCGGCGGCGCCGGGGCGGACCTGTTCGTTGCCACCCATGCGTTCTCCACCGACGTCATCACCGATTTTGAAAGCGGGGTCGATCAGATCGACCTGTCGGCCTTCGACTTCACCTTCGTGGGCGAGAACGCCTTCAGCAATACCGCCGGCGAATTGCGCTTTGCCGATGGCCAGCTGCAGGGCGACCTCAACGGCGATGGGGTGGCCGACCTGTTCCTGACGGTGCAGGGCGACCCGATCATCGGCGGCGATCTCATCCTCTGACCCGCATTCCGATCCAATAGAAAAAGCCCCGTCCGGCAGTGCCGCGGCGGGGCTTTTCTCTGTCTTTCGCAGTCGCGTTCACGGCACGTGATGCCGCGGACCGCCTTGGCTTCAGGTGGGCGCAGGTTCGCCGTCGAAGCGGACGACGACATCGGCCCTGCCATAACCTGCGATCTGAAGCGGGATAGCCAGGTTCTGTCTCACCGCCTGGCGGGCAGCATCGCGGGCCAGTGCCAGCACCTGAGGGTTCTTGGCGAACTCGGCAGCCTTGCGCTCGGCCTGAAGCGAATTGTTGCGCGCCAGATCGGAACTGGCCTCGCGGCTTACATAGGTGCCTTCGGTAAAGGTCTTCTGCTGCGCCTCGTCGAGGTTGGGCCGCGAGATCTGCAAGGGGGGGAGGATCACGGTCAGCTCCTCGCTCGCCGCGTCCCAGCGAAAGCGATCCCGCCCCATGTTGGACAGGTCCACCCGGTACTCGACCGTGGCGGGAATGATCGCCGCCTGCCGGCTCTTGAGCAGATCGACCCCGAGCAACCCGCGCCGATCTTCGCTCTCGGCGACGACCTCGAACCTCGAGGAGAAGACGTTGAGCGTGTTCTGCTTCTCGAAGGCGAGCATCGCGCTGCCGACCGGATCGCCTTCCTCGCGGTAGAAGAACGCGCGCCATGATAACCACGCGACCGCCGCGATCAGGGCAATCACGATCAGCCACGGAACGGCCTGAATGCGTGCGAGCGGGGCTTCGCGGTGCGCTGCAGGGGCGGGCTCCGCGTTCGTCGATTTTACGTCTTGTGCCATGCCTCTCCCTTACGAACGACGACGCCGCGCCGTTCCAGGTCGATGAGGTGCGCCAGAACCGACATCCGCGCCGCGCCGTGCAGTCGTTCGTCGAGACCGGGATACATCAGCGGCACGAAGCCTGCGTCCTCGAGCGCGCCATCGTCCAGATGGCGCAGGATCTGGCGTTCGCGCTGGCGCCGGTGGCCCAGCATTCCGCGAACCAGCTGCTGCGGCTTTTCTACCGCCTCGCCGTGCGCAGGGTAATAAACGCGGTCGTCCCTTGTTGCCAGCAGTTCCAGGCTGGCCATGTAGTGCGCCATGTCGCCATCGGGCGGCACCACCACGCTGGTCGACCAGCCCATGATGTGATCTCCGGTGAACAGGGCGCTGCTTTCCTCCAGCGCAAAGCACAGGTGATTGGAGACATGACCAGGCGTGGCGAGTGCCCGAAGCGTCCAGCCCGGGCCTTCGATCGCCTCGCCATCGCCGAGCACCCGATCGGGCGCATAGGCGCGGTCGAAGGAGGCATCGGCCCGCGGCCCGCTGTCATCGAGGGCAAGCGGCGCGCAACCAATGATCGGGGCGCCGGTCGCCTCGGCAAGGGCGCGCGAGGCGGGGGAATGATCCCGGTGGGTGTGGGTACACATGATGGCCACGACCGGCTCGTCGCCAATGCACGACAGCAGGGCGGACAGATGGAGCGGATCGTCCGGACCCGGATCGATCACCGCGCAGCCATTGCCGTCACCAACAAGATAGGTCTGGGTCCCGGTATAGGTGTAAGGCGAGGGATTGGGCGCGAGCACCCGGCGCACCAGCGGTTCGAGCCGCATCGCTTCGCCAGTGGGCCAGGGTTGTTCGGGAAGGGAGGCCATCGTCTTTCCTGTATGGGGATGCCCGGGCGCGAAGTCGAGCGCTCGACATTCGCCCCGCGGCGCGACATTGCGGCTTCATGGGAGAGAATATGCTCGTCCTCGACGCCGGGACGACTTCGACGCGCGCGATGCTGTTCGATCCTTCGGGCAGAATGCTGGCCGTCGCGCAGGCCGATCTCACCCAGCATTATCCCCGCCCGGGCTGGGTGGAGCATGACGCCGCCGAAATCTGGCAGCGCACGCTGTCGTGCATGCGCGAGGTCGCGAGGGGCAAGGCCGGCACGATCGCCGCGGTCGGCATCACCAATCAGCGTGAAACCGTCGTCGCCTGGGACCGAACGAGCGGCGCGCCGCTGGCCCGCGCCATCGTCTGGCAGGATCGCCGCACAGCCGCTTTCTGCGCCGAACTGAAGGCGGCGGGGGCCGAAGGCGCGGTTCAGGAAAGCACCGGGCTACTGCTCGACCCTTACTTTTCAGCGACCAAGATGCGCTGGCTGCTGCGCGAGGATCGTCAGGTTGCCGCGGCCGCGCAGGCCGGAACCCTGGCGCTGGGGACGGTCGAAAGCTGGCTGGTCTGGAACCTGACCGGCGGGGCCCATCTGAGCGATGCGAGCAATGCCAGCCGAACCTTGCTGCTACCGCTCGACGGGGCGCGCTTCGATCCGGCCCTGTGCGACCTGTTCGGCGTGCCTGCCGCGGCGCTGCCGGAGGTGATCGATACCCATGGCGCTCTCGGCATGATCGCGGCGAAATGGCTCGGGCGCCCAGTGCCCCTTGCCGCTTTGGTGGGGGACCAGCAATCCGCGACGATCGGGCAGGCTTGCCTTGCCCCCGGCGAAACCAAGGCAACCTATGGAACGGGCGCCTTCGTTCTGACTAATATGGGGCAGACGATCCCGCGTTCGGCCAATCGCCTGCTGGGCACCGTGCTGTACCAGGAAAGCGGGATGCGGACCTACGCGCTGGAAGGCTCGGCCTTCGTTGCCGGAAGTCTGATCCAGTATCTTCGCGATCAGCTGGGTTTGATCGGCAATGCCGCCGAAACCGAAGCGCTCGCCCGCTCGATTACCGACAGCGGCGAGGTGGTGATCGTGCCCGCGCTTGCCGGGCTGGGCGCGCCTCACTGGCGACCGGAGGCGCGCGGCGTGATTTCCGGTCTGTCCTTTGCCAGCGGAAGGGCTGAAATCGCCCGGGCGGCACTGGAGGCGATGGCGCATCAGACGCACGATCTGGCGCAGGCCTTCGCCCGCGACGGCGCGCCTTGGACCGCGCTGCGCATCGACGGCGGAATGAGCGCGAACGACTGGATGGCGCAGGATCTGGCCGATGTCCTCGAACTCGAGGTCGAGCGGCCCGCATTGGTGGAGACGACCGCGCTTGGCGCGGCGATGCTGGCGGCAGTGGGGGCCGGCCTTTACTCCGGACTTGCCGAAGCAGCGGCGGCGATGCGGGGCGGCGCCACGCGCTTCATTCCGCAGATGGAGGATGATGTCCGCGCCGCGCGGCTCAACCGTTATGCAAGAGCACTGGGCGCGGCCTGAGCGCGGGCGCCGAAGACATCGGAAAGCCGGCCCTGCAGCTTGCCCACCGGCCCATGCGGGGCGGAGGTATCCGACTGATCCCGCCAGTCCGCATCGAGCCGGGCCACGCGGCGGTGCAGGCTTTCGGTTTCGGCAATCAGCGCGCGGGTCGCAGGTTCGAGCTGCGCCAGGCAGTCGCGATCGCTTGGCCGATTTTCGCCCAGCCGGTTCACCCGTTCCAGCTGCCGAGCGGAAATCTCGCCGTGGAAATAGGCCCGCCGGTTGAGCAGCCATGCCAGCACGTTGAGAACGCGCGTTGTCGTTCGCATGCCTTCTATGGACAGGGCGAGGCTTGCTGCCGCATCATCGGGCGGCGGCGCGGCGAAGGCTGCGCGCACATCGTCAGCCAGCGCAAGCGCTTCTTCGTAGAGGGTTTCCACGATCTGTTCGTTCATGCTGCGCGTCATGTCCATCGCCATCGTCCGCTAGCGGTGCAGCCCCTATTCCGCCAGCGCGCCGCCGGCCCTGTCCCGCGCCGGCACTTAGGTATTCGGTCGGAGGTTCAGGCGATGATATCGGGGATGAGATTGTCCTCGATCACCGCGATCCGGTCACGCAATTGCAGCTTGCGTTTCTTCAGGCGGGCAATCTGCAACTGGTCGACGAAGCCGCCCCTTTCGCCCGCCTCGCGCAGCACGGCGATCGCAACGTCAAGGTCGCGATGCTCGCTTTTCAACGCCTCGAGGCGTTTGCGCAGCTCCTGTTCGTTCACCCGCGACCCTTTCCGAATCTCGCTTCGTCGCATGGCTAGCCGAGGGGCCTTTGTAAATTCTCTACCTTGTGATTTCATCCCCGGTCCGGGCCCTTCGCGCGATGGCGTGAGTCGGCTCCGGCACAGGGTCGCTGATCACAAGGAGACACTTCGATGCACTCAACCCATGTCGAATCGCTCAAAGCCAAGCATGCCGGGATCGAAGCGCGCCTCCACGATGAACTGTCCCGCCCGGCTCCCGACGATACGACGATCCGGCGGTTGAAGCGCGAAAAGCTTCGCATCAAGGAGGTGATCGCAGCCCATTGAACCCGCACGCGGGGCCGGGCGCCATCGGCGTCCCCGCCCCGCCACCGCGTGCCGGCTCCCTTTTGCGGGCCGGCATTTTGCGATAGGCACCGTGCATGTCCGCTGCCTCCGCTGCTCGCCTGATCCTGAAGCGCCTGCACGAAGTGATGGCCAGCCGCGCCCATGCGCAGGCCAAGCTCGATGCGGTGGTCGAAATCATCGCCGACAGCCTCTCGAGCGAGGTCTGCTCGATCTATCTGCTGCGTGAAGGCGCGCTGGAACTCTACGCGACCCGCGGGCTGAACCCCGAGGCGGTACACGTCACCCGGCTGGCGCTGGGCGAGGGGCTGACCGGGACCATCGCGAAGAACATCGCCACGCTGAACCTGGCCGAGGCGGCGGCGCATCCCGATTTCCAGTACCGGCCCGAAACCGGTGAAGAGAAATTCCACTCCTTCGCCGGGGTTCCGATCGTCTACCGCGAAAAGGCGGTCGGGGTGCTGTGCGTCCAGCATGCCGAGCCGCGCCGCTACGAAGAGGTCGAGATCGAGGCGTTGCAGACCACCGCCATGATCCTGTCGGAACTGATCGCCCACAAGGAACTGGTCGACGATACCGAGGCGCTGGCCTTCGACAAGGCACCGACCGAGGCCGAGGTGATGGAAGGCCTGACGCTGGTAAAAGGCCTCGCGAAGGGCCGGGCGGTCTTTCACCAGCCCCGGGTCGAGATCGACCAGGTGGTGGCCGAAGACATCGAGGTCGAACGGCAACGGGTGTACCGGGCGTTTGACAAGATGCGCGACCAGATCGACGCCATGGGCCGCGAGCCGGAATTCGGGAAGGGCGGCGAGCATGTCGAGGTGCTCGAGACCTATAAGATGTTCGCCTATGACGAAGGGTGGAGCCGGCGCATCAACGAAGCGATCGACAGCGGCCTGACCGCCGAGGCCGCGATCGAACGGGTGCAGCAGCGCACGCGCATGCGGATGCGCGAGATCGACGATCCGCTCCTGGCCGACCGGATGCACGATCTGGAGGATCTGGCCAACCGCCTGCTGCGGATCGTGTCGGGCCAGATGAGCACCGCGGCGACCCAGGGCCTGCGCCGCGATACCATCCTCTTCGCGCGCAATCTCGGCCCGGCGGAACTGCTGGAATACGATCGCCGGCGTTTGAAAGGCGTCGTGCTGGAGGAAGGATCGCTGACCGCGCATGTCGTGATCGTCGCGCGGGCCATGGGTGTGCCGGTCGTCGGGCGGTTGCCGGGCATCCTTGCACGGGTGAGCGAGGGGGACGAAATCCTGGTCGATGCCGATCGCGGTTTCGTGACCCTGCGCCCCTCGCAGACCCATCACGATGCGTTCGAGAGCCGGTTCGTGCGCAATCGCGAAAAGCAGGCGGCCTATGCCAAGCTGCGCGATGTCGAGCCCTTCACGCGCGACGGCACCCGGATCACGGTGATGATGAATGCCGGCCTGCGCGACGACATGAGCATGTTGCAGGTGACCGGTGCAGACGGGGTTGGGTTGTTCCGGACCGAATTCCAGTTCCTGGTTTCCGCCACCTTGCCGCAACGCGAACGGCAGATGCGCCTGTACCGCGATGTCCTCGATGCAGCGGACGGCAAGAAGGTGATCTTCCGCACCGTCGACATCGGCGGTGACAAGGCGGTGCCCTACCTCAACAGCGACATCGGCGAACGCGACGAGAACCCGGCCATGGGCTGGCGCGCGCTGCGCCTTGCGCTCGAACGGGACGGGCTGCTCAAGGTGCAGGCCCGCGCCCTGCTCGAAGCCGCGGCCGGGCGCGACCTGTCGGTGATGTTCCCGATGGTGTCGGAGCCGTGGGAGTTCGATGCGGCCCGCGCGATCTTCGAAGAACAGGCCGCCATGCTCAAGACGCGCGGCAAGCTGGCGCCGGAAAGCATCGAATACGGCTGCATGCTCGAAGTACCGGCGCTGGCCGAGACGCTGGACCTGTTGCTGCCGCGCGTTTCGTTCATCTCGGTGGGGACCAACGATCTCACCCAGTTCCTGTTCGCGGCCGACCGGGCCAATCCCAAGCTTGCCGCGCGGTACGACTGGCTGAGCCCGGCGATCCTGCGCTTCCTCGCGCGGGTCAGCGGTGCGCTGGTCGGCAGCAATGTGCGGCTGGGGGTGTGCGGCGAGATGGGGGGCCGGCGGCTTGAGGCGCTGGCGCTGCTCGGCCTTGGCTATCGCCGGCTGTCGATCACACCGACATCGGTCGGGCAGATCAAGGAACTGATCCGCAAGATCGATCTCGACGAGATTACCGCGCAAATGCAGGCCTGGCTGTTCTCGCCACCACCGGACATGCGCGCCGCGCTCGAACAATGGGCCGCGGCGCGCGACATCGATATCGACTGATCGGTCGCATGCCGGGCTCGTTTCGGCTTTTTGCATCCAATGTTATAGTATAGGCCCGGTTGACCCGCAGGCCCCGCTCGGCATGAGGGCTGCGAGCGGGGAGCCTGGTCGGGGCGCACTTTTTCGGGACGCATATGGACGAAATGACGGTTGACGGGGAGGAACAGGCGCAGGCCTTGGGGGTCGGCGCACAGCTTCGCGCGGCACGCGAGGCTGCCGGGATGGAGGTCGAGCAGGTTGCCGCCGAAACCCGCATTCCCCAGCGTCATCTGGTGGCGATCGAGCGGGGCGACTTTGCCGCGCTGCCGTCACGCACTTATGCGATCGGCTTTACCCGCACCTATGCGCGATTGCTCGGGCTGGACGAACGCACCGTGCTCGATCAGGTACGCGCCGAGCTCGCAACCTCGCAGAGCGAGCGGCCGGCGCAGCCCGCCAAGTTCGAGCCGGGCGATCCGGCGCGGGTTCCCGGTCGCGGGCTTGCCTGGTTCGCCGTTCTGGCGACGGTGCTGCTGATCGGCGGGATCATCGCTTTCTATCGCAGCTACCTTTCGCCTGGAATGGGGCCCGCCCCGCTGACCGCGCCAAGCGCGACCACGGCAGCCGCCGGGCAGGCCGGCCAGCGCGCACGCACTGTTGCTCCGCAGCCTGCCGGGGCCGGGCCGGTCGTCTTCACCAGCACGATGGACGGGACGTGGGTGAAATTCTACGAGGCGGACGGCGAGCGCCTTTACGAAGCGCAGATGAACCGGGGCGACAGCTATACGCTACCCGCCGATGCCGAAGGGCCGCAGGTGTGGACGGGGCGGCCCTATGCGCTGGCGATCACCGTCGGCGGCAAACCGGTTCCGGCCCTGTCCGACAAGGACGAAATCATTCGCGACGTGCCGGTCAGCGCCGCCGCTCTCCTGGCACGCCGCAGCGGTGCAGCAGGCCCGGCGGCGGCGGGCACCCCGGATGCAACAGAGGGTCCGGCGGCGGCAACCACCCCTGCGGGCGCCGGGCAGGCGACCCCCTGAGCCATACGCCGCTGCGGATTTCAGGCTGGCGACAGCTTGTCTGCATCACGGATAGGCGCCTAGACCGTGCTGGACGGATGAGGAGGTTTTGAAGATATGCTCGTACGCACTCGCCGCGTTATGGGAACGGGCGCGCTGGCTGCCGCGCTGATCATCACAGGCACGCCCGCTGCCGCACAGGATGCGGATCAGGCGGCACGGATCAGGAAGCTGGAAGCCGAAGTCAGCGCCCTGCAACGCAAGGTCTTTCCCGGCGGCAGCGGCCGCTATTTCGAGCCCGAGATCACCGCCCCGGCACAGGCCGCCAACACTCCTGCACCGACAACCAGCGCGCTGACCGACGTGCTCGCCCGGCTCGACGCGCTGGAGGGCCAGTTGCAGCGTCTGACCGCGCAATACGAGGAATCCGGGAACGCGATGCGGCTGTTGCAGGCGCGGGTCGAAACCCTGGAGGCGCGCGGCGGCCCGGCGCTCGCTCCGGCGACGGGGACCGGATCGGCGGCGATCGCCCCGGCGACCGGCATCGCCCCTGCCACTGGACCTGCGGCGGCCACCGGCGCCGCCCGTCCGGCGACCACGCCGACCGCAACCGCCGCGCCGACGACAGCTGCGGCGCGTCCCTCGCCCCAACGGCTTGCCGCGGTGCAACGGATCACCAAGCCGCAGACCAACGATCCGGGCGACGATGAATACAGCTACGGCTTCCGCCTGTGGGAGGCCGGGTTCTATCCAGAGGCCCAGCAGCAGCTGACACTGTTCGTGGAACGCTACCCCACGCATTCGCGCGCCAGTTTCGGCCGCAATCTGCTGGGCCGCGCCTATCTCGACAATGGCAAGCCGGCAGAGGCTGCCCCCTGGTTCCTGCGCAATTACCAGGACGACAAGACCGGCGCGCGGGCGGGGGACAGCCTGCTGTATCTGGCCGAGGCGATGATCGCGCTGAAGGACACGACGCGTGCCTGCATCGCGCTGGCCGAGTTCGGCGAAACCTACCCCGCGCTCGCGACCGGGCGGCTGCGCACCCAGTACGAAGCCAACCGCGCCAAGGTGACGTGCAGTTGACATGAACACCATCGCCCCGGAACTGGTCGAACGGTTCCGGGCCGATCTCGCGCAGCTGTGGGCGGCCATCGACAGCGACGATGCACGGCTGGGGCTGGCGGTTTCGGGCGGGGGGGACAGCCTCGCGCTGCTGCTGCTCGCCCACGCCGCGCTGCCGGGCCGCATCGAGGTGGGAACGGTCGATCATGGCCTGCGTGCCGGCAGTGCGCAGGAGGCCGCCTTCGTCGCGCAGTGCTGCGAAGACCTAGCCGTCCCCTGCCGCATCCTGAGCGTAACCGTGCCGCCGGGGAACTTGCAGGAGCGCGCGCGCGAGGCACGCTACGAGGCACTTGCGCGGTGGTGCGAGGAACGCGGGCTCGCCGGTCTCGCCACTGCCCACCAGCTCGACGATCAGGCCGAAACCCTGTTGATGCGGCTCAACCGGGGCAGCGGGCTGTCGGGCCTCTCCGGTATCAGGCCGCGGCAAGCCCTTGGGGATATGGGGGCGGCGCTGGTTCGCCCGCTGCTCGGGTGGCGGCGGACCGAACTTGCGCAGATCGTCGCGGCAGCCGGCTGGCACGCGGTGGCGGACCCGTCGAACGACGACCCCCGGTTCGATCGCGTACGCCTGCGCCGGGCGCTGACCGGGGCGGACTGGCTCGATCCCGTTGGCATCGCCCGCAGCGCGGCCTTGCTGGAGGAGGCCGAGGGCGCACTTGCCTGGGCGGCGGGCAAAGAGATTGCCGCGCAGGTTTCCTTCGCAGACGGCGAGGCGCGGTATGCCGCGCGGGCCAGTGATGCGCCCGCCCTGATCCGCTGCGAGGCGATCTGCAGCATCTATCGCGCATTCGGCCAGCCGATCGCCCGCAGCCTCGCTGCGCGGATCGTGGCGCGGCTGATTGCCGGGGAGGCAGGCAATGCCGGCGGCCTGCACTACCGGGCCGAAGGCGAAGGCGATCGCCAGGTGTGGATCTTCCGTCGCGAGAACCCGCGCGGCCGCTGATCTAGCGGGGCAGCGCTGCGGCGCGGCGGGCGGTATGCGTCACCGATGCCTCGTTAACCGGACCGCGCGGGGCGACCCAGCTCCCGCCGACGCATAGCACCGCCTCATGGGCCAGCCACTCGGCTGCGCTTCCCTCGTCGATCCCGCCGGTTGGGCAAAAGCGGCACCCGCCGAACGGCCCGGCGAGCGCCTTGAGCGCTGGCAGGCCGCCGGCCGCCATCGCCGGGAAGAACTTGAAATGGTTGAGGCCCATGTCCAGCCCGCGCATGATGTCGCCGGCGTTGGCGATGCCCGGCAGGAACGGCACCCGTTCGCGCAGCGCAGCATGGCCGAGCGGTTCCGTCAGCCCGGGGGAAACGATGAATTCCGCCCCGGCGCCCATCGCCGCGGCAAGATCGTCGGGATTGAGCACCGTGCCCGCGCCGACGATCGCGCCGTCAACAGACTTCATCGCGGCAATCGCGTCGAGCGCGGCTGCGGTGCGCAAGGTCACTTCGAGCACCGGCAGGCCGCCGGCCACCAGAGCGCTTGCAAGGGGGACGGCGTGTTCGACATCGTCGACCACCAGCACCGGGATCACCGGGGCGGTGCGCATGATTTCCTCGATGGTCATCGGATGCCCTGTCCATGCTGGCGGTAAAAGGCCGCAGCCGCGCCGAACAGGCCGGGCTGCGGATGGGTGATCAGCTTGACCGGAATGCCCGCCATCAGGCCGGCGAAGCGGCCTTTGGCGCGAAACCGTTCGGCAAAGCCCGATTGCGGCAGATGATGGCGCAGCCGTGCACCGAGCCCGCCGGCAATGACGACCCCGCCGAAACCGCCCTGGGCCAGCGCGATGTCCCCTGCCACGCTGCCGAGCGACAGACAGAACCGGTCGAGCGCCGCGGCGGCCAGCGAATCCGACCCGTCGAGAGCGCGGGTCCAGATGGCGACGTCATCCTCGTCGCGCGTCTCGCGATGCTCCAGCGCGGCGAGGGTCTGGTAAATGTCGCTGATGGCCGGGCCGGAGACGACCCGCTCGATCGACACGCGGGTATGGCGGCGCCTGAGGCGGGCCAGGATCGCATCCTCGATGCTGTCGAGCGGGGCGAAGTCGATATGGCCGCCCTCCGTGGCCTGAACCCGGTAGTCCGCCCCGCTGCGCCACAGATGCGCGACACCGAGACCGGTGCCGGGGCCGATGACGCTGATCGTCCCTTCGGCGGCAAGCGGCTGGCCGGGTCCGGCGAGATGGGCGAACTGGCTCTCCGGCGCGCGGGCGACGGCATGGGCGACCGCCTCGAAATCGTTGACGATGGTCCATCGTTCGACCCCGAGCTTGGCCTCCATCAGGGCCGGCCGGATGATCCACGGATTGTTGGTGAAGCGAATGACTTCGCCCCCGACCGGTCCGGCGATCGCCAGCGCGACGCGCGGCGGGATCGTTCCGCCCGCAAGGTCGTGATAATGCTCCCACGCGGTCTGGAAACTGGCATGATCGGCGGTGCGCAGCGTGACCGGCTCGCCCAGCGCGATGCCTCCGTCATCATCGACGTGCGCGTGGGCGAACCGTGCGTGGGTCCCCCCGATATCGACCGCGACCAGATCGCTCACAGGCTCGCCAGCGCCAGCATGGCCGACGCTCCCTGCTCGGCGCCATCGGCTTGCGCCCGGAACATCGCGAACAGTTCGCGTCCCATGCCGCTGGCCGGCGGCGGGGCGTCGGCCGCTTCGCGCGCAGCGAGGTCGGCCGTGGTCGAAAGCACGCCGCTATCGGCGCACACGGTCACGATATCGCCATCGCGCAGGCGGGACAGCGGCCCCCCGCCAAGGGCCTCGGGCGTGCAGTGGATCGCGGCCGGGACCTTTCCGCTTGCTCCCGACATGCGTCCGTCCGTCACCAATGCGACCCGGTATCCGCGATCCTGGAGAACGCCAAGCGCCGGCGTCAGCTTGTGCAGTTCGGGCATGCCGTTGGCCCGCGGCCCCTGAAAGCGCACGACGACGACCACGTCACGGTCGAGTTCGCCGGCGGCAAACGCCAAATTGACCGCATGCTGGTCCTCGAACACCCGGCAGGGCGCAGTCACCGTCCAGCGCGAGGGATCGACCGCCGAAGACTTGAAGCAGGCGCGTCCCAGATTGCCTTCCAGAAGCCTCAAGCCTCCGTCGGGCTGGAACGGCGCCGAAGCGGGGCGCAGCATCTCCTCGTCGCCCGATGGCCCCGGCGCGCGCCACGCCAGCCCCTCGCCTTCAAGCCCGGGTTCGGTAGCGTAGCTGGCAAACCCATCGTCCCAGATCGTCAGGATATCAGGATGGGCAAGCCCTTCGTCCAGCAGCGTGCCGATGACGTAGGCCATGCCCCCCGCGGCATGGAAATGGTTTACGTCGCCCGCCCCGTTGGGATAAACCCGCGCGACCAGCGGCACCGCATGGCTGAGCTCGGCCAGATCGTTCCAGTCGAACAGGATTCCCGCAGCCCGCGCGAATGCGGGGATATGGATCGCGTGATTGGTCGACCCGCCGGTCGCCAGCAGCCCGATCGCCGCATTGACGACGGCCTTCTCGTCCACCACCCGGGCGAGCGGCCGGGACGCGGCGCCGTTACCACCCAGTTCGGCAAGCCGGTGGGTGGCTGCGCGGGTCAATTCCTGACGCAGCTTCGTGCCTGGCTGGACGAACGACGCGCCGGGCACGTGGAGGCCCATCATCTCCATCATCATCTGGTTGGAATTGGCGGTGCCGTAGAAGGTGCAAGTGCCGGGCGAGTGATAGCTCGCACTCTCGCTGTCGAGCAGTTCCGCCCGCCCGACCTTGCCCTCGGCATAGAGCTGGCGGACGCGCTGTTTTTCCTTGTTGGAGATGCCCGTGGGCATCGGCCCGGCCGGGACGAACACCGCCGGCAAGTGGCCGAAACGCAAAGCGCCCATCAGCAGACCGGGGACGATCTTGTCACAAATGCCGAGCAGCGCGATCCCGTCGTACATCGCATGGCTGAGCGCGATGACGGTCGACAGGGCGATGGCGTCGCGGCTGAACAGCGACAGCTCCATGCCATCCTGCCCTTGGGTGACCCCGTCGCACATGGCCGGGGTGCCGCCGGCAACCTGGACCGTCGCGCCCGTCTCGCGCGCCCACACCTTCATCTGTTCGGGATAACGGTAATAGGGCTGATGCGCCGACAGCATGTCGTTGTAGGCGGTGACGATGCCGAGATTGGGGCCACGCGCCTGCTTGATCGCCTGCTGATCCTCCTGTGCCGCGGCGAAGGCATGAGCCAAGTTGGAGCATGACAGGCTGGTGCGCGATACCTGCCGCTCGCTTTCGCGGTCCATCAGTTCGAGATATGCGGCGCGGCTATCGCGCGATCGTTCGATGATCCGGTTCGTCACCCGGTGGATGGCATCGTTGAGCGGCTTATTCATCATGCCAGCTTACCCCGTCGCGTTCGGTCAGGGCAATCGCGGCGCTCGGCCCCCAGGTGCCGGCGGCATAGCGGCGCGGCGTCATGCCGTCATCCTGCCACCCGGCGCGGATCGCGTCGATCCACTCCCACTGGGCCTCCACCTCGTCGCGGCGGACGAACAGGGTCTGGTCCCCCTCGATCAGGTCGAGCAACAGTCTTTCATAGGCGATCCGCCGCTCGACGTCGGAAAAGGCATCGGGCATCGCGATGTCCAGCGGAACGGGCCGCAGGCGAATGCCCTCGCGTCCCAGCCCCGGCACCTTGGCCATCATGGTCAACTGGATGTTCTCGGTCGGCTGGATGCCGATCACGAGGCGGTTCGGCAGCGCCTTCGCTCCCCGCCCGGCGAAGATCGAATGGGGCACCTGCCGGAACTGGACGACGATTTCGGTCACGCGTTCGGGCAGGCGCTTGCCGGTGCGCAGGTAGAACGGCACCCCTTTCCAGCGCCAGTTGTCGACGTGCGCCTTGATCGCGACAAAGGTTTCGGTGATGCTGTCCTTGCCAAGCTCCTCGGCGTAGCCCGGCACCCGTTCACCGTCGAGGGCGCCGCCTTCGTACTGGCCGCTCACCACCTCGCCGGCGGCTGTGCGCCGCAGGGCGCGCAGGACCTTGACCTTTTCATCGCGGACCGCCGTCGCCTCGAAATGGGTCGGCGGCTCCATGGCGACCAGGGCCAGCAATTGCAGCATGTGGTTCTGCACCATGTCGCGCAGCGCCCCGCTGTCGTCATAATAGGCGACCCGGGATTCGAGCCCGACCGTTTCCGCGACAGTGATCTGGACATGTTCGATATAGTTCGAGTTCCAGACCGGTTCGAACAGGATATTGGCAAAGCGCAGCGCCAGCAGGTTCTGCACCGTCTCCTTGCCCAGATAGTGATCGATGCGAAAGATCCGGTCCTCGCTGAAGGCTTGGGCGACCGCGTCGTTGATTTCCCGGCTCGAAGCAAGGTCGCTGCCAAGGGGTTTTTCCAGCCCGATGCGGACCTTTCCCCGCGTCAGGCCGACCCGCTCCAGCCCCGCGATCGTCGCTTCGAAAAGGCTGGGCGCGGTCGACAGGAAGATCGCCAGCCCGTCCGAATAGTCGCCGATCTGCCGGGCGAGTTCGTCGTAGCCCTCAGGCGTCGTCGCATCGACCGGAACATAGGCCAGGCGATGGAGGAATTCGTCCATGTCCTGGCGACGGTTCGCCGCAAGATGCTGTTCGAGCGCGGCCCGGGCAAGATCGCGAAACGCCTCGCTGCTCATTTCGGAACGGGCGGTGGCGACGATTTTCAGATCGCGTGCCAGCAGGCCGTCATCATGGAGCGCGCAGAGCGAGGGAAGCAGCATCCGCTGGGACAGATCCCCGGTCGCCCCGAAGAGCAGCAATCGGTCGGCGGTAAAGGGGCTGTCCGGCATCGGAAAGGCGATCGCTCCGTCACAAGTCTGGGAGCGGGGTAACAGTCAGCGGAGCGCCGGGCCAGCGGTATGCATTCCTATTCAGCCGCTGCCGCCCTGGTCCTGTTCATCGACGGTCTCCGCGCGGCGGACGTCGACCTCGCTCCACGAAAAGGAACTGTCAGCGAAGCTGGTCATGAAACTCACGTCAGCCGCATCGCGGCCGATGCCGATCTTCACAGTCTCGGCAGGATCGGCCATGCCGGTGGCATCGACGATCTGCCACGTACCGCCGCCGTCGGTATCGGGATCGCACAGGAATACCTCGGCGAGGGCATGAAAATCCTGGGGGGTCACACCAGGGGCGTAACAGGCGACGAACCGCGCCGGGATCGCGCTCGCGCGGGCCATGGTCACCAGGAGGTGGGCAAAGTCCCGGCAGATTCCGCGCCTCTCGACGAAACTGTCGAGCGCATCGGTCTGCGAGCCTGACGAACCGCGTTCATAGGCGAGATTGTCGGCGATCCAGTCGCGAATTGCTGCGATTCGCGCGCCGCCCCTCGTCCGGCCGAATTGCGCCTCGACGAAATACTGGAACCGCGTGGCCGGGCAGTAGCGGCTGTCGAACAGGTACTGCACCGTTTCGCCCGGGAGGATGTGGTGCGGCAGGGCATCGAGCGATGCCACCTCGGCGACCTTGCGCTCGATCTCGATCTCGGCGCGGTAACCAACTTCGAACTGGCCCTCGGCCCTGATCCAGATGCGTTCGCCGACATCGTCCTGCGCCGGAACACGGGACTGATGATGCGACGGGGTCAGCCGGGTTTCGGATGACAGGATGCGTTGTTCGGGGATGGCGGCGGCTTCGAACTGCAAGAGCACGTCGCCGCGACTGCGAAGGTTGAAGGCAAAGGCCGAGTCGATGAGGATACGCATGCGGGCGCTCGCTAGACCTGCGGAGCGATGCCGGGAAGAGGCGACCGCGAGGTTCCGGCGCAAAAGAAAAGGGCCCCCGCGAGGGAGCCCTTCGTTCACTTCTTCAGGAAAGCCTCAGCTCGGCTTGCCGAAAAAGTATTCCCACATGTTCCACATAGGGTCCTCCTGTTGAATGCCCAGGAGAACGCTGCATTAACCATCGGTGTTTGTAAAGCCTTAACTATGTTGCCATTCGCACCGGTCCGTAACGAGACAGGTCGTCGATGAGTTCGGGTAGGGTCAGCGGGGCAGCCATGACATAGCCTTGCACCTGCGTGCAGCCGAGATGAGCAAGGGTCTGCAGGGTCGCGTCGTCCTCCGCCCCTTCGGCGACGACGGTGATGCCCGAATGGTTGCCGATCGCAACGACGCTGGAAACGATGGCGCGGGCCTTGGCGCTGCGCGTGATGTTGGAGACGAACAGGCGGTCGATCTTGAGTTCGTCGAATGGCAGTTCGAAAAAGGTTTCGAAATTCGCGGCACCGACGCCGAAATCATCCATCGATATTCGCAGCCCCAGCATCTTCAAGGCATCGAGGATGATCGCCGCCTTGCGGATGTCAGCGATCCTCGCTGTCTCGGTGATCTCAAGCACGAGATGGCGGCTCGGAAAACCGCTTGCGGCGAGCGTATCGTTGACCAGTCCGACGATGCGCATGTCGGACAATAGGGTGGCCGAGATGTTAACCGAGACCGAGACGTTCTTGCCGCGCAGATGCAGCAGGCGGCCGGCGCTGCAGGCGGACTGCAGGACATAGCGGGTCAGCATCTCCATCCGTCCGGCTTTCTCGCACTGCTCGATGAAATGCATGGGAGGGATGAAGCCGCGATCCGCGTCTTCCCAGCGAACCAGTGCCTCGACGCCGATGAGTTCACGCGACCGCAAGTCGTATTTCGGCTGATAGACGCAGTAGATTTCGCCCGCGGCCATGGCGTCGTCGATCCGCGATCGCAGCGACATGTCCCACAAGGCGTCGACCGGCGATCCCGGATCGGCCAGCTTGATCGGTTCGTGCGATTCTGAGGTTTCCTCGGCGGCGGCGATCGCCGCACCGAGCGCTTCGCGGGGCTGCTGATGGATGCGGCACAGGCCGAAGGTGATCCCTACGTCGAGCGTGACGTCATCGATGCGGACGGGGTTGGCGAAAATCGCCCGCAACCCCGACAGGTGCACGCAGATTGCCTCGGCGTCCTGTTCCGGCGCATGCCAGGCAAGGAAGTGCGATTCGAAATAGATCGCCAGTTCGGCATCCGCCGCGCGCAACCGCTCGACCAGTTTCAGGACGTATTTGGCCTGTGCTTCGCGGGACAGGGTCTTCAGCACCCGCTCGTAACCATGCAGTTTGGCGACGACAATGTAGCCCTTTTCTGCCGCCAGATCCTGCTCGAGGACCTTGAACCGCGGCAGCCCCGTATCGGCATCGGTCGTCTCGACCCGGTTTTTCCAGCGGGTCCACCAGGACAGCGCGCCGTAAATACCAAGCAGGGCGGCGCAGTACGAAAGTTCGATACGTATTCCCGCCAAGGCCGCGAAAAGGAAGAGGCCGGGTATCGCGGTGACCAGCATCGAATAAGTAAGGTGTCGCCCTCTCTTGCGATGGAAGTATGCCGTGCCGACCAACAAAAGAGAGAAGGTCATCAATGAGATTAGCGGAGGAATATGCAGCGTGCGGCCGGATTTGAGAGTTTCGGCCGCGAAGAGGGGAATATAGCTGGGCGATACGCTCAAATGTCCGGGAATGCGGACCGAGGCTGACTTCGAGCGGGGAATCGTTCCTACGACGATAAATTTGCCGCGGATCGTATCGTTCATTCGATCCGTCGGTTCTTCGACCAAAGATCTTGAGGAGATCGTCGGGATACGATGCAAGGGCGTCGAGTACTGGATTGGAAATTGATGCTGCGTAAGGCTCGCCCGTCCGGCCAGGTCTGCCGAGAACGAGGGTTCCAACCTGCCGTCGACGCGATGCGCAGTCAGGTCATCCCAAGCCAGGCCAAGATAATTGACAGCCTGCCGATGATAAACAAACCGCGTTCTGCCGGCGATATCCTCGCGAGTGCTCAACACACGGAAGTTTCCGTCCGGACCTCGCTTCAATTGGTTTACCAGCACGGCACGCGAACCAAGTCGAGCGAGAGAGGTGGCAAGCTTTTCGTCGGCCACACTGCTGGAGCGTTCGTCGAAAACGAAATCGACGTAAACCCTTGCTGCCTGGGCATCATTGAGTGCGTCGAACGTCCGGACAAGTTCCGTACGCTGCGCCTCCGCCGAACGGAAATGCTCGGCCGCCTCGACACCGACAAAGACGATGTCGCCGGATGGTTCGCTGGAAACCAGATCTGTCTGCACGAGCCAGCTGTACTGATCCACCGGGTCCAGCATCACGACCAAGGCCATCAGCATCGCGATGCCCGTGGCGATCAGGGCGTTCTTGACCCGCTGGAAGGCGGCGCGCGGCATGCCGAACCGCGACGGGGCGGGGGCTGCGGATGGCGACGCCGGAGGGGCGGGTCTCTTCATTGCGACCACGGGTTTCCGCGATCAAGATTAAGAAAAGCTTGAGACCGTGCGAAATCTGTCTCCGCCAGCCGCGCAAGCGCCCGGTTTGCGCGTCAGGTAATGGTTAAGAGATCCACCCGAGTGGAAGCTGGCTCGCCGGTCAAACTGCCGCAAAACGGGCGTACAGGTCATGCGCGTCGGCTTCCTCCACGACCGCGTCGACGATATCGCCCGGCATCACCCCGTGCGGTGCATCACGCAAGAACACCTGCCCGTCGATCTCCGGCGCATCGGCTTGGCTGCGCCCCGTCGCGCCGATATCGCCATCTTCGTCCGGCAGTCCGACTTCGTCGATGATCACGGGGAGCGTGCGACCGACCTTGGCGGCAAGCCGGGCGGCACTGATCCGCTCGGTCACTTCCATCAGGCGGGCATAGCGTTCTTCCTTGACCGCTTCCGGCACCGGATCGGGCAGGCTGTTGGCCCGCGCGCCTTCGACCGGCTCGAAGCGAAACGCGCCCACCCGGTCGAGCTGCGCTTCCTCGAGCCAATCGAGCAGATAGCGGAAGTCATCCTCGGTCTCGCCGGGAAAGCCGACGACGAAGCTCGAGCGGATGGCGATGTCGGGACAGATCGCGCGCCAATTGCGCAGGCGTTCGAGCACGCGCGCCTCGTTCGCCGGGCGGCGCATCGCACGAAGCACGGCCGGGCTGGCGTGCTGGAAGGGAATGTCGAGATAGGGGGTCAGCAGCCCTTCGGCCATCAGGGGGATGACCGCATCGACATGGGGGTAGGGGTAGACGTAATGCAGGCGAACCCAGGGTGCCCGCCCCTCGGGAGTGCGCAGCTGGCCGAGTTCGCGGGCAAGGTCGGTCATGTGCGCCCGCACCGGCGCGCCCTTCCACAGGCGTTCCTCGTGCCGGATGTCGACGCCGTAGGCGCTGGTATCCTGGCTGATGACCAGCAGCTCGCGCGTGCCGGCAGCAACCAGTTTCTCCGCCTCGCGCAGCACCGCATCGATCCGGCGGCTGACCAGTTTGCCGCGCAGCTGCGGAATGATGCAGAAAGCGCAGGAGTGGTTGCAGCCTTCCGAAATCTTGAGGTAGCTGTAGTGCCGCGGAGTAAGCTTGACGTAATCGTCGGCCTCTTCGTCCCGCCTTCGCGCGGACGCGGGGCCGGGCACGAGATCGACGTAAGGCCCCTGCGACGGCGGAGCGGCTTCGTGTACCGCGCTCACCACCTCCTCGTATTGCTGCGCCCCGGTGACCGCGAGCACCTGCGGGAAGCGGGCGCGAATGGCCGCCGCCTCGTCGCCCATGCAACCGGTGACGATCACGCGGCCGTTTTCCGCCATCGCTTCGCCGATCGCCTCGAGGCTTTCCTCTTTCGCCGAATCGAGAAAACCGCAGGTGTTGACCAGCACCACGTCGGCGCCGGCGTAATCCGGGCTCATCGCATAGCCATCGGCCCGCAGCCGCGTGAGGATGCGTTCGGAATCGACCAGCGCCTTGGGACAGCCGAGGGAGACCATGCCGACCTTTTTCTGGTCGGGGATCGCGGAAACAGGGTAGGACATGATTGCGCGCGCCCTTACACCCTCACGCGGCAATTTGCCAGCATTGCCGGTGGAGCGGCCCCGGTTACTCGGTGCGGACGATCTCGACCACCGTGTCGCCTTCCTGCAAGGTGCAGCATTCCTCGTCCCAGAAACCAAGGGCGCGGCCGTCGCGATAGACGCGCAGACCCCGCCCGCCGCTGTCCAGCTGATCGATGGATTTGCCGATCTCACTCGGCTTCACCGGTCGCTCGATCAGCTGCACCCGGCCCGAAACCGAGGCGAGATCGGCGAGATAATCGGCGATGTGTTCGCCCTTGGCGGACCCGGCGAGGAGCAGCCCGGTAAAGCGCACCGGATTGATCACGTTGTTTGCCCCGGCCTGCCGGGCGAGGGATTCGTTGTCCTCGGCGCGGACCACCACGCTGATCGGCACAGTGGGGGCCAGCGAACGCGCGGTGAGGGTAATCAGGATGGTGGTATCGTCGCGTCCCGCCGATATCAGGATGTTCGACGCCGAAGCGATCCGCACCGCTTCGAGCGTTTCGTCACGGGTGGCATCGGCAACCATGATGTTGCAGCCCAGCGCCTCTGCATCGAGCAACCGCTCCTCGCTCGGATCGATCACCACGATGGTGCTGGCATCGACGCCCCGCTCGATCAGTTCGGCCACCGCTTCGGACCCGGAAATTCCGTAGCCGAGCACGACGATGTGGTCCGAAAGCTGCTGCTGGATACGGGACATGCGCCATTTCTCCCACGAACGCTTGATGAGGAAATTGTAGGCGGTGCCCACGAAGATGAAGAGGACCGCAAAGCGAACCGGCGTCACGATGACGGCTTCGACCAGTCGTGACCGGTCGGATATCGGGGCAATGTCGCCGAAGCCGGTGGTCGTGATGGAGATCATCGTGAAATAGACGACGTCGAGGAAGCTCACCACGCCGTCGTGGTTGTCGACCAGGCCTTCGCGATCCCACCAGTGGATCATGATCACGAGAAAGATCAGCGAGAACGCCAGTCCCAGCCGGATGCCGATGTCGCCCCAGACGGGAATGGCGACAGCGCGTTTGAGCGGGTGCAGCGCACGGGTACGGCGCAGCGCGGCTTGCCGCTGCGTCATGGTCGGGGCGTGCCGATCGCTCATGCCCGCCGGTGCTGTGCGAGTGCCGGGCCGCAGTCAAGCCCGGCCGCGTCAGCTATAGCGTTCGCCCAGCGTCCCGAGCGAGGAATGATGCGTCAGATCGAGCTGAAGCGGGGTAACGGAAATGAAGCCTTCGTCGACCGCCTCGAGATCGGTGCCGTGATCGAGCGTATGTTCGATCTGTTCCAGCCCGAACCAGTAATAGGTGAAGCCGCGCGGATCGCGCCCCTCGACGACGGTACCGCGTGAATAGTCGTGGAAACCCTGCCGGGTCGCGCGAATGCCGCGAACCCGATCGGCGGGAAGCGGAGGGAAGTTCACGTTGATCAACGTGCGTTTCGGCAAGGGCGTATCGAGCAGCGGTTGCAGCACCCTGGCGCCCCATTCGCGTGCCGCGGCGAAGGACGAGGCATCGCCTGCACCCTCCCGCGCATAGACCTGGCTCAGCGCGATCGAGCGGACCCCTGCGAGGGCACCTTCGATCGCCGCGGATACGGTGCCCGAATAGGTGATGTCGTCAGCAAGGTTCGCCCCGCGGTTGACGCCCGAAAGGATAAGGTCGGGCGGGCCGTCGATCACGCGGCGCAGCCCCATGGTGACCGCGTCGGTCGGCGTTCCGGTCACCGAGAAACGCCGCTCGTCGTGCCGCCTCAGCCGCACCGGGCGGGTCAGGGTCAGCGCATGACCCATGCCCGATTGCTCCTCGTCGGGCGCGCAGATCCAGATGTCATCGGAGAATTGCCGCGCGATCTCTTCGAGCACGGCCAGGCCGGGCGCCCGAATGCCGTCGTCATTGGTGAGGAGAATCTTCATTGCGCCGGCTCCAGTCGCGTTACCCCGCCCATGTATGGGGCGAGCACCGCGGGCACGGTGACGCTACCGTCCTCGTTCTGGTAGTTCTCGACCACCGCCACCAGCGTCCGCCCGACCGCCAGCCCCGACCCGTTGAGCGTATGGACGAATCGGGTCTTCTTCTCGCCCTCGGGCCGATAGCGCGCATCCATGCGCCGCGCCTGATAATCGCCGCACCAGCTGATCGAGCTGATTTCGCGGTATGCGCCCTGACCCGGCAGCCAGACTTCCAGATCGAAGGTCTTCTTCGCGGTCGCCCCCATGTCGCCGGCGCAGAGCAGCATCGTGCGATAGGGCAGCTCCAGCGCCTCGAGGATGGCCTGCGCGCTGGCGACCATGTGATCGTGCTCGGCCTGCCATTGCTCGGGCGCGCAGATGCTGACCAGTTCGACCTTCTCGAACTGGTGCTGGCGGATAAGGCCGCGCGTATCGCGCCCCGCCGCCCCTGCCTCGGAGCGAAAGCAGGGCGTATGCGCGGTGAGGCGCAGGGGCAGGGAGCCTGCGTCGAGGATCTGCTCGCGCACCGAATTGGTCAGGCTGACCTCGGCGGTGGGGATGAGCCAGCGATCAGTTGACTCTATTGTCAGAAGTTCTTGCGCATTCTTTCCAAAATCAGGTGATTTGATTAAAACGAGCTCCATAAATTCGGAATCGTTCAGCGTTGCCTCCAGAAATTCGATGATTTCTTTTTGGCCTTTACTTCTTCCAATTTTGAAGAGGTCATCAGCAAATTTGGGAAGCTGCCCTGTGCCATAAACGGCGTGGTCCTGTACGAGTAATGGCGGATTGCACTCGGTGTAGCCCCGTGCCCCGGTCTGCTGATCCAGCATGAACTGGGCGAGCGCTCGGTGGAGGCGGGCCATGCCGCCGCGAAGGAAGGTGAAGCGCGCGCCCGACATTGCCGCGCCGGTCTCGAACTCCATGCCGAGCGGCGGGCCGAGATCGGCGTGTTCGCGGGGGGTGAAGGCAAACTCGCGGGGGGCGCCCCAGCTGGCGACCTCGACATTGCCACTCTCGTCCTCGCCTTGCGGCACATCGTCGGCGGGAATGTTGGGCAGGCCGGCAAGCAGCGTCTCGAGTTGCCGGGTGCTGTCGCGTTCGGCCGTTTCCCATTCGGGCATCGCGGCCTTCAGCTGGGCTACCTCCGCCTTCAGCGCCTCGGCGCCCTCGCTGTCGCCCTTGGCCATCGCCTGGCCGATGGCCTTCGACGCCTCGTTGCGGCGCGATTGCGCCTCCTGCACCCGCGTCGTCGCCTCGCGCCGGGCGGTGTCGAGAGCAAGGATTTGATCAGCCGCGGGGGCAAGGCCGCGGCGCGCCATGGCGTCGTCGAACGCCTGCGGATTGCGGCGGATGAAGGCGATGTCGTGCATGGGCGGCGCTATGGCGTCTCGTCCCGCACTTGGCCAGTGGGGAAACCGCCGGGCACGTTCATCCGCTGGCGCGGTTATGCCCGATAAGGCGCAGCGAGCACGCCAGAGGTTCAGGGAAGGAATAACACAGTGGCACGAACCGGACGCCCGCTTCCCCGCACCCGCTTCATCGGCGCTCTCAATCATGCGGTGGCGGGCGCGCGCCGGCTCGGCTTGCTGGAGCCGGTGTCGCTCGAGGCGGACGAGTTGCTGGCCCATGCGCGCCGGGAAACCGGGCTCGAGGATTTCGGCGACACCTGGTTCGAGCAGCCGATGGCCGTTCTTTTGCGCAGCGCGCGCGAGGAGGCGCGGCTCAATCCGGCGGGCGAGGTTGCCGCGGCCGCCACGCTGCACCACCTCCTGCGGGATCGGCTGCTGGCGCAGATGTGGTTCACCAGGCATCCCGAAATCCTTGCCCGTCCGCTACGCAACCCGGTGGTGATCGTGGGGCCGATGCGTTCGGGCACGACCCGGCTGCACCGGCTTCTGGCCAGCGACCGCAGGTTTGCCCATCTGCGCAGTTTCGAAACCATCAGCCCCGTCCCGCGTCCCGAATTCACCGAAGTGCTGGCCGGCGGTGCGCAGGATTTCCGCCCGGTGCTGGCGCGGCGGATCATGCGTGTTGCGCGGCTGGCGAACCCGCGCACTCTGTCGATCCATCCCACCGGCCCCTACGAACCGGAGGAGGAACTGGGACTGATCGCCGCCAGCCTCTACGGGATGAAGTTCGAAACCCAGTGGCAAGTGCCGACCTATGCGCGCTGGTGCGAAAACCGGTCGGCGGTGCCGGCCTATCGTCACATGGCCAATCTGCTGCGTCTCGTCGGCTGGTCGCAGCAGGAAAGCTCGCTGCGCCCGTGGATACTCAAGACCCCGCAGCACATGCTGGACCTGCCGGCGCTCTTGGAGGTGTTCCCCGACGCGCGGCTGATCTTCACCCATCGCGATCCCGAACGCATCGTCGGCAGCGCGGCCTCGCTCGCCTGGAACCAGACCAGCATCTACAGCGACGATGTTCACCCGGACGCAATCGGCCGCGAATGGCTGCGCAAGAGCGGGCTGATGATCGACCGGATGCGCGCCGCGCGGCAGGCGATACCGGAAAGCCGCATGATCGACGTGCATTACGAAGAGGTGGAGCGGGACTGGGGGGCGACGATGCGAAGGATTTACGCGTTCCTCGGGCTCGACCCTGCACCGGCCATGCCTGCGATGGCGCGATACATGCAACGTTCGGCGGCGCTCAAGCACACACCGCATGAATACAGTCTCGAGGCTTTCGGTCTGCCCCGCGAGGAGGTGCACGAACGTTTCGCCGACTACATTTCCGCGTTCGGCGTGCACATCGCAGCCCCCGCGCCGGGCGGGCTCCGCGCCAGGGCGTGAGAATGGAGCGCATGCGGAACCCCCGCGGCGCCGGCCCGTTTCAGGATCAAAGGAGATTTACAGCATGATCGGCAAGGTTATCGGTGCATTCGTCGGCGACAAGATCGCCAAGCAGACCAGCGGCATCGGCGGGGCCAGTGGTGCAGCGCTGGGCGTGATCGCGGCCACCGTGCTGCGCCGGATGAGCCTGCCGGCGATGCTTGCGCTGGGTGCCGGCGGTTACCTTGCCAAGAAGTTCACCGACAAGGGTTCTTCGACACCGGCAACACGCCGCTGATCGTTCGGCGGCAAGGGCAATCGCAATTAAGAAGCCGCCCTGCGGGGCGGCTTTTTTGTATCACGGGCCCTCTATGCGGCGAAGGCTTCGGCCAGGCGTTCGCTCCCGGAGGCTTGGGTGAAGGAGGCGCCGCCCCCATAACGATTGAGGAGCGAGCGGATCTGGTCGACCGCCTCGCGCCCATTCACGCCGACGAGGAAATTCACCTCGCTCAATTCGTCGCGCAGGTTGATCGGTGAACTTTCACCGGCCGAAAGGCACGCCATGCCCCAATCCTTGAACAGGCGCTCTTCGATCGGCATGAGGTCGATCAGGCGAACATTGGCATGGCGAAAATCGCAGCAGATGCGCTCGAACAGGTCCTCGAGCACGTCGAGCGTTCCCTCGAGCACCTGGATGAACTGGCGGTCAATGTAGATGAGCGCGCCGCTGAGACCGACCGCGGCGTTGGCGTCGGCAAAGCGCCGGCACAGGGCCTGGACCTCGTCCTGCGCCGCATCGCCGCTGCCCACCGGACGGGCTTCGCTGGTATAGAGTAGTCTATGCATCGGAGCGCCTATGCCGCTGCCTGGCCGGGGAGGGGGGCTGCGCCCTTCCCGTCGCGGGCGAGAATGTCCTGGAACTGATCGCCCGGCACCGGTCGCCCGAGCAGGAAGCCTTGCAAGGTTCCGCACCCGTGCCCGACGACGAAATCCATCTGTTCCTCGTTCTCGATCCCCTCTGCCGTGATCGTCAGCCCCATGCTGCCGCCGAGCTGGGTGATCGCCTTGATGATCGACTGGCTGTCGGAATCGTCCGGCAGACGTTCGACGAAGGAGCGATCGATCTTGAGCCGCGAGAACGGGAACCGGTGAAGATAGCTGAGCGAGGAATAGCCGGTGCCGAAATCGTCGAGCGAAATCCGCACGCCGAGATTGCGCAGCCGGGTAAGCGAGCGCAGCGCGACCTCGTCATTGTTGATCAGGGCGGTCTCGGTGATCTCGAGTTCCAGCCGTTCGACCGGAAGGCCGGAATCGGCCAGCGCCTGCATCACCGTCTGCACCAGCCGCGGGTCGAGCAGCTGGACCGGCGAGATGTTGACCGAGATATCGAGGCTGCCATCCCAGGCGGCGGCATCGCGGCAGGCCTGCTTCAGGACCGCCGCGCCGATCCGATTGATCAAGCCCAGCTCTTCGGCGACCGGGATGAACTCCGCTGGCGAAACCGGTCCGCGCCGTTCGCACGTCCAGCGCAGCAGCGCTTCGGCGCCGGTAACTTCGCGCGATGCGGAATCGAACACCGGCTGGTAATGGACCTCGAAGTCCTCGCGCACGCAGGCCCGGCGCAAATCGTGTTCGAGCTGGCGTCGCTCCTGCATCGCTTCCTGCATGTGCGGCTCGAACAGGCAGTAACGGTTCCGCCCCTCCCCCTTGGCGGTGTACAGCGCGACATCGGCATGCTGTACCAGCTTGCGCGAGGTGCTGCCGTGATCGGGGGCCAGCGCGACGCCGACGCTGCCGCCGATTTCCACCACATTGCCGTTAACGAGGACCGGCCGATCGAGGATCTCGACGACGCGCTGTGCGACCGCGACAGCATCGAGTGCGGAGGATACCCGCCGCACGATGATGGCGAACTCGTCACCGCCGATGCGGGCGACGAGATCGTCCGCCCGGGCCGCATGGCAAAGCCGGGCAGACATCTTGCGCAGCACCACGTCGCCGGTCGGATGACCGAGGGTATCGTTGATCGGCTTGAAGCGATCGAGATCGATCATCAGCACGGCAAAGGCCGGCCCGCCCGCCCGGTGGCTTTCGCATTCCGCTTCGAGGGCGGCGGTAAAGCTGTGGCGGTTGGCCAGCGTGGTCAGCGCATCGTGCATGGCGATGCGTTCCAGCTCCTCGCGCGAGTTGGCATAGGTCCGCCGCTCGATCATGTGGGTCGAAACGCCCGCTCCCACCACCAGCATGCCGACCAGCAGGATTGCGCTGGCCATCGCCTGGAAGACCTCGGCATTGGCCGCCGGATCGAGCCCCGGTAACGGCGTCAGGACGAAGCCGGCCATGCCGACGAAGTGAAGCGTGACGATGGTGGTTACGAGCAGCGCAGTCGCCAGCGGGACACGCCAGCGGGTGCGCGGGGCCGAGCGCATGCGCGCCACGAACAGCATGCCGATCGCGCAGCTGGCGACTACCGATGAAACGACGTACTCCGGCAGCCAGCGAATGACGCCTTCGGCCTGATAGGCGCTCATCCCGAGATAATGCATCGCCGCAACCGAAAGGCCGATCATCCCCCCGCCGGCAACGATCGCGGTTCGCCGCTCGGGCAGGCAGGCGATCAGCAGCGAGGGGATCAGCAGGACCACGGCCACGATGACAGAGGCGATGGTCAGGGTCGCATCGAAGCCGATCTTCACCGGCGCCTGATAGCCGAGCATGGCGATGAAATGGGTCGCCCAGGTCGATGCCCCGGCGATAACGGCGCACAGGAAGGTCCAGTGTGCCCGCGTCGTGCCCGCTTCGTCGAGAGCGCGCCGGAAGAGGGTGACCGACACGTGCGAACCGAAGACGCACATGACGACAGCCAACAGCAGGATGCGCCAGTCATGCTCGTTCGTCAGGCAGGCCAGTACGCGCATCGTTTCTCCGTGCAGGTGCGGATGGCACCCGGCGAAGACCCAAAGCAGACGCGCGTTAACAAACCTCTCCGAACGAAACGGGGAAGATACCTAGTCCCGAAACGGAGCGAATTTTGAATGACCGGCCGACACCCGGATCGGTCGTCGCGAGGCCCGGCGCACGCCAGCCGATGCGCAATCGGGACCGCCGGAAAAGATGGTGGGCGCGGCAAGGATTGAACTTGCGACCCCACCCGTGTGAAGGGAGGGTAAACGAACTCATGCGAACAGTCATGGACTCCTAAGCAACTGTTTTTACTTCGTGGTCGTTCGCTAGTGGTCGCCGACGTTTTTCATGTTTTTTTCATGGAAATTTCGCTAACACCTGGCTGTGTCAGATTTGAGTCGCATCGCCGAAAGGGACAGGCTGAAGGGTAAGCCTGGCGACGAGCCTCATTGGCATCGACTTCGCCAAGGCTGCTATGTCGGATACCGACCTTCTAAAAAGGGCAAGCGGGGAACTTGGTTTGCCCGCGCGTTCGATCCTGCGTCTGGGAAGTATCGCCGCAAGCGACTGGGTGATTACGGCACTTTGTCGGGGCATGATGTATTCACTCATGCAAAACGGGATGCAGAGTGTTGGGCCGAGGCGGTGGAAAGTGGGGGGATCCGCTCAGTCGAATTATTGACGGTCGCGGATGCGTGCCGGTCTTATCTTATCGATCGACCGGGAGCGATCGCCGAGGGCGTTTTTCGGCGACACGTATATTCAGATCCGCTGGCCAACATCAAGCTGGACAACCTACGGCGCCATCACCTCCGCGCTTGGCGCAAGCGCCTAGAGCAAGCCCCGGCGAAAATTTCTCGTAACAAGATCGGGGAGGTGCGAACCAAGGAACGAGAACGGTCCACTGTGAATCGGGATATGGTGCCATTGAGGGCAGCGTTGGGACAGGTTTTGAAACTTGGTGCGCCAAATACCGATGCCGCGTGGCAGGAGGCTTTGAAGCCATTCAAAGGTGCGGATAGGAGGCGCGAGCTTTATCTCGACCGTGCTGAGCGGAAAAGGTGGGTCGAAGCAGGTGATGAAGAAGCGCGGCCCTTTATGCACGGCCTTTGTCTCCTGCCACTGCGCCCAGGTGCGCTCGCCAGTCTGACCGTTCGCGATTTCGAAAAAAGAACCCGAACACTCACCATCGGTCGAGACAAGAATGGCAACCCGCGGCAGATTTCACTTCCGGAAGTGATAGCGGACTTCCTTGCCGAGCAGACGAAGGGCAAATTGCCTACCGCAGCCATCTTCTCCCGCGTTGGTGGTTTGCATTGGACGAAGGATTCCTGGAAGCATCCAATCAAAAGCGCGGTCCGCGTAAGTGGACTGCCGTCAGCTGCTTCAGCATATACGATTCGTCACAGTGTGATTACCGACCTCATCAGGGCGCGGTTGCCGATCTTAACAGTTGCGCAATTGTCAGGAACCAGCGTCGGGATGATCGAGCGCCACTATGGGCATTTGGTGCGCGGTGATGCCGATGAGGCTTTGGCTAGTCTAGCACTGTGAAAATGCATTGCTCTCCTTGGCCGCCTCAGTGCGGTTTCAGCACCCATTTGTCGTTTCCGACCACTCGATCCTAAAAGCTCCAATGCCTTCGCATTTGCGATGGTCCGCCGCGCCGGTTCAGCGCGAATGGACTACGACCAATGAAATACAGAACGGGAAGCGTGGCCGCTGCAATCCAGCGCCAGACGAAATACATCGAGGCCGAGCTCAAGGCCGGGAAATCGCAAGCCACGATCCGACAGGAGATGATGGCTGCGAAGCAGATCAGCGAAACGAGTCAGGCTCACTTCAACCAGGTCTTGCGCGACCTGCGCCTGAACAAGAGCAAAGCGAATTCGCCATCAGTAACCAGCTCTGTGCCTTCGCCATCGAAATCGATGGACACCACTGTCATCGCAGCGAACGGAACGGGCGATGATGCGGAGGTCACGTCAGCGGTCGCTGTAAGAGCCAGACAGTTCACCTCACCCCTCGCTGATCCTCGTTTCTCCACCCGGTTCAAGGGAGAAGGGGCATGACCACCGCGCAACACAAAAAGCGGATCGCCATCGCCAACCTCGCGCAAGGCGGAGGGGACGGCAAGACGTGGACCAGCCAGCTCATGATCACGATCTGCAAGCTACTCGATATCGAGTTGCTCATGCTGGACGCGGATCAGGGCAACCGGGCTCTCAGCCTGCTTCACC
>NZ_JBHWMI010000021.1:0-75766 GCF_043423005.1 Qipengyuania sp.
CACGGCGTCGGCGTGAGCGTGGTGAATGCGCTGTCGAGCCTGACGCGGGTGGAGGTGGCGCGCGACCGCCAGCTTTATGCGCAGGAATTTGCTCGCGGCGTGGCGGTCGGCGGGCTGCAATCGCTTGGCCTAACGCCCAACCGGCGCGGCACCACGGTCAGTTTCGTACCCGACACCGAGATTTTCGGCGACCGGCAGTTCAGCCCTAAACGCCTGTTCCGCCTCGCCCGGTCGAAGGCCTATCTGTTCGCGGGCGTGGAAATCCGCTGGAAATGCGCCCCCGCGCTCGCTGGCGACGATGTGCCGGTCGAAGCAGTGTTCAAGTTCCCCGGCGGCCTCGCCGATCACCTTGCCGAGCAGGTTGGCGGGCGCGAGTGCGTCACCGCGCAGCCCTTCACCGGGCGACAGGATTTTCCCGACGATCAGGGCCGCGTCGAATGGGCGATCGCCTGGCCGCTCTGGTCGGACGGCGCGACCAGCTGGTATTGCAACACCGTGCCGACCCCCGATGGCGGCACCCACGAGCAGGGCCTGCGCGCCGCGCTGACCAAGGGGCTGCGCGCGTTCGGCGAACTGACCGGCGCCCGCAAGGCCAAGGACATCACCGCGGATGACGTGATGAACGGTGCGGAAGTCATGCTCAGTGTGTTCATCCGCGAACCGCAATTCCAGAGCCAGACCAAGGATCGCCTGACCTCGCCCGAAGCCGCCCGGCTGGTCGAGAATGCCATGCGCGACCATTTCGACCATTTCCTTGCCGACAACATGGATCGCGGGCGCGCGCTCCTCGGCCAGGTGATGGAGCGCATGGACGAGCGCCTGCGCCGCAAGCAGGAACGCGAGATCAAGCGCAAGACCGCGACCAATTCGCGCAAGCTGCGGCTGCCCGGCAAGCTCACCGATTGCAGCGGCGAAGGGCCGGGCGAGACGGAATTGTTCATCGTGGAAGGCGACAGCGCCGGCGGCAGCGCCAAGCAGGCGCGCGATCGGCGGACGCAGGCGATCATGCCGATCCGCGGCAAGATCCTCAACGTCGCCAGCGCCAGCGCCGACAAGATCCGCGCCAACAGCGAGATCGCCGACCTCGCGCTGGCGCTGGGTTGCGGCACGCGCAAGGACTGCGATCCGGAACAGCTGCGCTACGACCGCATCATCATCATGACCGATGCCGATGTCGACGGCGCGCATATCGCCACGCTGCTGATGACGTTCTTCTTCCAGGAGATGCCCGAACTGGTGCGCAAGGGGCACCTGTTCCTGGCCCAGCCCCCGCTCTATCGCCTGACCAGCGGCAAGGAAAGCCGCTATGCCCGGGACGACGCGCACCGTGCCGAGCTTGAGGCGACGGTGTTCAAGGGCAAGAAAGTCGAGGTCGGGCGGTTCAAGGGCTTGGGCGAGATGAACCCGGGTCAGCTGCGCGAAACGACGATGAATCCAGAAACCCGCAGCCTGATCCGCATCACCTTACCGCAGGAATTCGAGCAGCGCGCGGTGGTGAAGGAACTGGTCGACCAGCTGATGGGCCGCAACCCCGAACACCGCTTCAATTTCATCCAGAACCGCGCCGGCGACGTCGAGCGCGAGATGATCGACGCATAACGGAAAAGGGGGGCCCGCGCCGGCGGGCGCAGCACCCCCTTTCCGGTCATGATCGGCCGTCAGCCGGGCTGGCCGCTTCCTCGCCCCTGGTTTTCACCAATGACCAGATCACCCCGCCCGCGATCAGCGCCAGCGTGACCAGCAGGCTGGCAAGCGGCGGGAATTTGGCCCCATCCAGCAGGAAGTCCGCGATCAGAATTTTGCTGCCGATGAATACCAGCACCAGCGCCAGCGCGTATTTGAGGTAGTGGAACCGGTGGACCATCGCTGCCAGCGCAAAATACAGCGCGCGCAGGCCGAGGATCGCCATGATGTTCGAGGTGTAGACGATGAAGGTGTCGGTGGTGATCGCGAAGATCGCCGGCACCGAATCCACCGCGAACACGAGGTCCGCAAGGTTGATCACGACCAGCGCGAGGAAGAGCGGGGTTGCGGCCCGCACCATCTTGCCGGTCTTGCTGTCGGGCACCCGGACGAAGAACTTTTCGCCATGCAGTTCGGGCGTCACCCGCATGTGGTTCGATATCCACTTCACCGCGGGGTTGTTGGCGATGTCGGGTTCGTGATCGCTCGCCCACAGCATCCGGATCCCGGTCGCGATCAGGAACGCGGCGAACAGGTAGAGCACCCAATAGGCTTCGGCGACCAGCGCCGCCCCACCCGCGATCATGATGCCGCGCAGCACGATCACCGCGATGATCCCCCACAGCAGCGCACGATACTGATACTTGGCCGGAATCGCGAAGTAGGTGAAGATCATCGAGATCACGAAGACGTTGTCGATCGACAAGGCCTTTTCGAGGAAGAAGCCGGTATAGTACTTCATCCCCATGTCGGCCCCCTTCTGGGCCCACACCCAGGCCCCGAACAGCAGCGCAACGGTGATGTAGAAGGCCGACAGCTTGAGCGATTCGCCCACCCCCATCTCGCGGTCCTCCTTGTGGAGAAAACCAAGGTCGAAGGCGGTGAGGCCGATGACGATGACTCCGAAGGCAAGCCAGAACCAGACCGGCGTGCCGAGCCACCCTTGCATCAGGAATTCCATGACGCAGCCCCCCTTTCAACAGCGGGGGGCGCGGTGCGGCGCCGCAGGCGGGTGCGATGTGAAGCGGACATGATCTGTCATCCCTATCAAACGGTTTCGTTCGATCGGATGGTTGCCGGCACGAGGCGCAGAGAGAACAGCTGTTCCGGACCCTTCATCGGCAAACATCCGATGCGGTCCGACATCACGCGCATCCGGCCGCGATAGTGACCGGGACGCCGCGCCAGAGGGGCCCGGTCCGCTGATGTCTTTTTAGGCGAAGGTAACCGGCCGTTCAAGGGCCGATGTCCGCCCGGCCCGTCCCCCCTGCCTTTCCGTCAGGCGGGGGAGGTATGGATATGCAAGTCGCCTTCGAGCGTGCGATGCACGGGGCACCGGTCGGCGATCTCCATCAGGCGGGCCCGTTGGCTGTCGTCGAGATCGCCCTCGATCAGGATGTCACGCAGAAGCGCCTGGATCGCCTCAGCGCCTGCCATCGCCTCGACATGTTCGCCTTCGTGCCGATGATTGCGTTCGTGCCGCACCCGGACCGTCACCCGGTCGAGCGGCCACGCCTTGCGGTCGGCGTAGAGCTTCATCGTCATAGCGGTGCACGAAGCCAGCGATGCGGTGAGAAGATCATACGGGGTCGGCCCTGCGTTCTCGCCCCCGCTGCTGCGCGGCTCGTCGGCGAGCAGGCGATGCGTACCGACCACCAGTTCGGTGCCGAACTTCCCGTGTCCCGTCATCGCCACCACTCCGTCGTCAGGCGCCGGAGCTGAGGCCGGAGCTGGCAGATAGCGCCGCCCCCATCCGGCGATGACATCGGCCGCGAATTCGGCATCCTCGTCCTCGCTCAACAGGTGATCCGCGCCGGCCAGGCTCAGGAAGCTCTTGGGATGCTTTGCGGCAAGGAAGATGCGCCCGGCATTGTCGATGTCGACCACGTTGTCGGTCGGCGCGTGGCAGATCATCAACGGGACGCGGATGCGCGAGACCTCGTCCAGCAGGTCGATCTCGCGGGTGCGCTGGAGGAAACGGCTGGTGAGGACGAAACGTCGCCCGGCGATGGTCACTTCGCCCTTCCCGTCCCGCTCGATCGCATCGAGATCGCCCTTCACATTGCCGAGCACATGGGGAACGTCGGCCGGCGCGCCGATCGTGGCGATCGCGGCGATGCGGCCTTCGGCCACCATGCCTGCGCTGGCGAGGATCGCCGCCCCGCCCAGACTATGGCCGACCAGCAGCAAGCCTTCGCCAAAGCGCCCGGCCATGTACTCGGCGCTATCGAGCAGATCCTCGACATCGCTGGCAAAGCCTGCCTGGCCGAAATTGCCGCCGCTGCCGCCGAGGCCGGTAAAGTCGACCCGCAGGCAGGCGATGCCGTGCCGCGCTAGCGCCCGCGTCACCGCGACGGCAGCGCGGCTTTGCTTGGTGCAGGTGAAGCAGTGTGCATAAAGCGCCGCCCCCCGCACGAGACCGCCGGGCAGTTCGAGGCTGCCTGCAAGCGTGTGCCCGCGGTCAGTCGGTATTTCGATGGTCTCTGTCGGCATGATGTTCCCTTCCCCCTCCTAACGCCCTCTTGCCCTGCACGGTCCCGCACCCTAACGCTTACGTAAACCAAAATCAGGACCAGCGATGAGCGACCAGACCCGTTTCGAAGGCACCAAATCCTATATCGCGACAGAAGATCTCAAGGTCGCCGTCAACGCCGCGGTGACCCTTCGCCGCCCGTTGCTGGTCAAGGGCGAACCGGGCACGGGCAAGACGGTCCTGGCGCACGAGATATCAAAGGCTCTGAACGCGCCGCTGATCGAGTGGAACGTCAAGTCGACCACCAAGGCGCAGCAGGGGCTTTACGAATATGATGCGGTCGCCCGCCTGCGCGATGGCCAGCTGGGCGAGGAACGGGTGCACGACATCCGCAACTACATCAAGCGCGGCAAGCTGTGGGACGCCTTCACCGCGCCCGAACTGCCGGTCCTCCTGATCGACGAGATCGACAAGGCCGACATCGAATTTCCCAACGACCTGTTGCAGGAACTCGACCGGATGAGCTTCGACGTCTACGAGACGCAGGAGCGGATCGAGGCGCGCGAGCGGCCGATCGTGGTCATCACCTCGAACAACGAGAAGGAACTGCCTGACGCGTTCCTGCGCCGCTGCTTCTTCCACTATATCAAGTTCCCCGACCGCGAGACCATGCGCGAGATCGTCGAGGTCCATTTTCCCGGCATCCAGAAGACGCTGGTGAGCAAGGCGATGGATATCTTCTATGAGCTGCGCGACGTGCCTGGGCTCAAGAAAAAGCCCAGTACCAGCGAATTGCTCGACTGGCTCAAGCTGCTGTTGAACGAGGATATGCCGCTGGAGGTCCTGCAGGACAGCAATCCCAACAGCGCGATCCCGCCGCTGCACGGTGCGCTGCTCAAGAACGAACAGGACATCATGATGTTCGAGCGCCTTGCCTTCATGGCGCGCCGGCAGAGCTGACCGCCGGCGATGCGGTAAAAGGCATCTCGGTCAAAGGGTATAGGCGACCTCGAAATTGCCATAGCGGCGGCCCTGAATCTCGATCGGCACATAGGCGATGCGCCGCACGCTGTATCGATCACCGCCGTCCGAATGGCGATAGACGGCCATCGTGTAGGCGTCGGGCGACGTCTTGGCCCGTTCGTCGGTGGCGTTGAACATGATCAGTCCGTTGCGGCAATAGTCCGCGTCATGGACCGGGTCGCCGGTTGGCGTGCGCGAATGGCGCGTCTCGTGGGTCGGCAGGAAGCCGCGCATATCCGATATGGCACAGGCGACGACGCGCCCGTCCGCGGTGGAGAACGCGTCGAGCAGCGGGCGCCAATACATATCGGCCCAGGTCGTGATGCTGTTGGTATAGCGCGGCGGATTGGAACCGGGGATCGGGCGATAGTTCTGATCGTGCAGCGCCGCGGGCGAAAGCGAGCCGTCCGCCAGCGCCGCCTCCGCGAGCCTGGCCGCCTCGCCGGCGAATTGCCTGATCCGCTCGACGATCAGGCTGTCTTCGGGCGACAGGCCGGAATGGACGATCGCATTGAACATCTCGCTTGCCGTGGCTTCGAGATCCTCGATCCGGACATGGGCATATTCCAGCTGCTGTTCGTTGCGCGTCGCAGCCTGGTCGAAGCTGTCGAGCACGTCGGACACCCGGCGTACGTTGCCGGTCATCAGCTGGGTTGCGCGGGTGATTTGTTCGTTCTGGTTGTCGACCTCACCCACCAGATCGCTGACGCCGACGATCAGCGTTTCGATGCTGGCGACCGATGTTTTCGCCTGGTTCGAGGCGCGGGCGCCGGTCTCGATCCGGTCGATCATCGTGCCCGCCTCGCCTGCCAGCGTATCGACCACCTTAGTGATCTCGTCGGTGGCCTTGCGGGTCTCGCCGGCAAGCGACTTGACCTCGTTGGCAACCACCGCGAAAGTGCGGCCGGCATCGCCTGCCCGCATGGCTTCGATCGTCGCGTTCAGGGCAAGGATATTGGTCGTCTCGGCAATCTGCTCGATGTCGCGCGAACAGCGCTTCACCTGATCCATCGCCGCGGCAAAGCCGGTGACATGGGTGGTCAGGGCGCCGACGAGGTCGAGCAGCTCGGTGATCTGGGCAAGCGATGACTGGATCTGCGCCGTCCCCTGCCCCAGTCGCTCGATCGCGCGTTCGGATAGCAGCCGCGCCTCGTCGCTCGCCTCGGCAACCCGGCGCTGGTCCTGTTGAAGTTCGCGCACCGTCTCCTGCAGTTCGACATGCTCTGCGCGCAGCACCCCGGAACTGTCGATGACTGCTTGGACGATGCCCGCGACATCGCTGCATCCGACGGTGACCTTGCCACACTTTTCGGGAATGCGATCGAGTAGTGCCGTATCCTGCGGCTCGATCTTGCCGAGTTCCATACTTTCAACCCCTTGCTGTCCTGCGCACGCTAGTGCGTGCTGGTTATCAGCGGATTAAGAACCCGCCGCCCGTGCCGCGCAAAAGGCTTCGCGAAGTGCACCGCTCCCGCTAGGTACAGGGCCATGTTCTACAATTTCGTCGACGAGCTGCGCGCGGCCGGCATACCTGCCAGCTTCAAGGAACACCTCACGCTTCTCGAGGCGCTGGATCGTGACGTGATCGAGCAAAGCCCGGAGGCGTTCTATTACCTCAGCCGCGCGACCTTCGTGAAGGACGAAAGCCTCCTCGACCGGTTCGATCAGGTATTCCAGAAGGTCTTTCGCGGCGTCTTCTCCGACTATGGGCAGAACCCGGTCGAAATTCCGGAAGACTGGCTGAAGGCCGTCGCCGAGAAGTTCCTTACCCCCGAGGAGATGGAGCAGATCAAGTCGCTCGGCGACTGGGACGAAATCATGGAGACGCTGAAGAAACGGCTCAAGGAGCAGCAGGGGCGGCACCAGGGCGGCAACAAGTGGGTCGGCACCGGCGGCACTTCGCCGTTCGGCAATTCAGGCTACAATCCCGAAGGCGTGCGGATCGGCGGCGAAAGCCGGCACAAGCGCGCGATCAAGGTGTGGGACAAGCGCGAGTTCAGGAACCTCGACAACACGAAAGAGCTTGGCACCCGCAACATCAAGATGGCGCTGCGCCGCCTGCGCCGCTTCGCCCGCGAAGGAGCGGCCGACGAGCTCGATCTCGATGCGACCATCGCCGGCACCGCGCGTCAGGGCTGGCTCGACATCCATATGCGGCCCGAGCGGCACAATGCCGTCAAGCTGCTGCTGTTTCTCGATGTCGGCGGGTCGATGGACCCGTTCATCAAGATCACCGAGGAACTGTTCAGCGCGGCGACGACCGAGTTCAAGAACCTCGAGTTCTTCTACTTCCACAACTGCCTTTATGAAGGCGTGTGGAAGGACAATCGCCGCCGCTGGCAGGAGCGGACCAGGACCTGGGACGTGCTCCATAAGTACGGGCACGACTACAAGATCGTCTTCGTCGGCGATGCCGCGATGAGCCCCTACGAGATCACCCACCCCGGCGGCAGCGTCGAACACATGAACGAGGAAGCCGGCGCTGTATGGATGCAGCGGGTAGTCAATACCTACCCGGCAACCGTGTGGCTCAACCCGGTGCCGGAGAAGCAGTGGGGGTATTCCCAGTCGACCAAAATCATGAAGCAGCTGGTGAACGAGCGGATGTATCCGCTGACCCTCGACGGGCTGGACGACGCGATGCGCGAATTGAGCCGGAAGCAGGGTTAGGTATCGCTCACTCCCGCTTCGCCGCAGTCCGCCGGCGGCTCGAGGCGTTCGACCCCGGGGCCGGCTGGCGGCTGTGGCTCTACGAGTTCCTGCTGTTCGGGTTCAAGCAAGCGTGGGCGTGTCTGTTCGGCGCGCTGCTGCTCGTTCTCCTGCTGGCGACCCACCTGTTTTACCCCGAAGACGCGCCGCTGCACCGCTATGATTTCCTCACTCTGACGGCACTGGCGATCCAGATCGCGATGCTGGCGTTCCGGCTCGAGACGTGGGAGGAAGCCAAGGTCATCCTCGTCTTCCACGTGGTCGGCACGGTGATGGAGCTGTTCAAGACCAGCGTCGGATCGTGGACCTATCCCGAGGCGAGTGTGCTGCACATCGGCGCGGTGCCGCTATTCTCGGGCTTCATGTACGCCAGCGTCGGCAGCTATATCGCGCGCGCGTGGCGGATCTTCGACTTCCGCTTCACGCACTATCCAGCGCGCTGGGCGACCTGGGCGCTGGCGGCGGCGATCTACGTCAACTTCTTCGCCCACCACTGGCTGCCCGACATCCGCCTCGCGCTCTTCGCGGCAACGGCGCTGCTGTTCTGGCGCACCCGCATCCATTTTCGCAACTGGCGCCGGCATCGCTGGATGCCGCTGTTGCTGGGTTTCGGCCTTGTTGCGCTGTTCATCTGGCTGGCCGAGAATATCGCCACGTTTGCCAACGCGTGGAATTACCCCGGCCAGGAGAGTGGCTGGCAGATGGTCGGAGCGGCAAAGCTCGGCAGCTGGTACCTGCTGATGCTGATAAGCTTTGTTCTCGTCAGCCTCGTCAGCCCGATCCGCCGGCCGGACTGATCAGCCGATCGGATCGGCGAGGCTGCGGGGCGGCTGGCTGAACCAGCGCGGGCCGCTGTTGGTCATGTAGAAGCAGTCCTCGATGCGGATGCCGAATTCGCCCGGAATGTAGATCCCGGGTTCGTTCGAGAAGCACATCCCGGGTGCAAGCCTCGTCCGCTCGCCATGGACGAGATTGATCGGTTCGTGGCCATCCATTCCGATGCCATGCCCAGTGCGGTGCGACGTGCCGGGCAATTTGTACCCCGGACCATAGCCGAGCCCTTCGTAATAGCTCCGCACCGCATCGTCGACGCGGCCCGCCTCCGTCCCGACCCGGGCGGCCTCGAAAGCGACCTGCTGGCCCTTGCGCATCTGGTTCCAGACCATCGTCTGCCGCGGGGTTGGCTCGCCGTACACGATCGTGCGCGAGATATCTGACTGATAGCCGTGCAACGTGCATCCGACATCCATCAGCACGACCTCGCCCGGTCGCACCTCCTGCGGCTTGCCCGAGCCGTGGGGATAGGCGCTCGCCTCGCCCAGCAAGACCAAGGCGAACTCGGGATTGCCGCCAAGCTCTCGCGTTGCGCCGTTGATCAGCGCGCCGATGTCGGAAGGGCGCATCCCCGCCTCGATCCGCGGCACGGCATGACGATAGGCGGCCATCGTGATGTCGGCCGCGGTCTTCATCAGCGCAAGCTCCGCCGGCGACTTGATCATCCGGCATCCTCTTACCACCGGATCGCCGCTGACGATTTGCGCCTGCGGCAACGCGGCGCGCAGCTTGTCCACGGCGAAGAAACGCACCGTCTCCTCGATGCCGACGCGAGGGAGCCCGCGCAATTGCCCGATACGGTCGGCGACCAACGCAAGCGGATCCTCGTGTTCATTCCAGGTCAGCACCTCGGCCGGCAGCACCAGCGTTTCGCGGACCGAGGGTTCCTCGAAGAACGGCGTGACGACGAAGATCGCCCCTTCGCGGGTGATGACGGCGCCGGTCAGACGTTCGCTGCGCCACCACTTGATGCCGGTGAAATAGTCGAGGCTGGACCCTGCCTCGATCAGGACGGCATCGATATCGTTCGCGCGCATCAGCGCCGCTGCACGGGCAACGCGTCCCGCGCGCTCCTCGGGCGTGATCGGCTGTGCATCGGCGGCAAGGTCAGGCAGGCTCCCGCTCTCGCCTCCACCGGCCGCAGACCTCGCAGTCTGAGCACCCAGCGGCATCGCGGTCGCCATTCCGGCGATGGCGGAGCCGGCAAGAAAAACTCGTCTTCGCATCATCCGCCCTTTCAACCGTAAATCAGATGCGGCGCGATGCTGTCGCGCCAACGGGCCTCGTCCGCCGCGGCACGCGCATCAAGATCGCCGGGCTGTGCGGCCTGGTCGTCGACCCACTCGCGCAGTGATGGTCCGCCATTGATGACGTCGATCGCCAGCCGATCGAATTCATACTCGTAGGGAAAGTCACGCCACAAGGCATAGTCGGGATAAAGGCTGCGGATCGCCTTGAAGGCCAGCGCCTGCAACCTCCAGGGGCGGAACTCATGGTGATCGTAGAACACCCCTTCTGCGTGGACCATCAGCCCGTTGCACAAGGTTCCTGCGTGCTTGTGGAACGTCGGCTCGAACCAGCATTCGCGCAGTTTGCATCCGCGCAGCCATGCCGGCGCAATCCGCTCCATTTCGCCAAGCACCGCGCGCGCATCGATATCGGGCGCGCCGAACAGCACCTCGAGCGGGCGGGTGGTGCCGCGCCCTTCCGACAAGGTCGTCCCTTCGAGCATCACCGTCCCGGCATAGGCGCGCGCCATGTTGAGCGATGCGGCATTCGGGCTGGGATTGACCCAGACCCGGCCATCGGGCCAACCGTAACCCGGCGCATGGCCCGGTTGCCAGCCTTGCATTTCCACGACGGTCAGCGGGACGTCGATCCGGAAATGGTCGACGAACCACAGGGCCATCTCGCCCATCGTCAGCCCATGCCGCATCGGCATCTGCGCCGCGCCGACGAAGCTTTCGGCACCCGGTTCGAGCAAGGTCCCCTCGACCGGACCGCCCGCCGGGTTCGGACGGTCGAGCACCCAGACTTCCTTGCCATGGCGCGCCGCCTCTTCCAGAAGGTAGAGCAGCGTGGTGACGAAAGTATAGATGCGGCAGCCGAGATCCTGCAGATCGAACAGGAAGACATCGGCGGTGCCCATCATCTGCCCGCCGGGGCGGCGTACTTCGCCATAGAGGCTGAAGACGGGGATACCATAACGCGGATCGGTCTCGTCCGCGGTTTCCACCATGTTGTCCTGCTTGTCGCCCTTCAGCCCGTGCTGGGGGCCGAAAGCGCTGGTGATGTTCACCCCCTGCCCGATCAGCGCGTCCAGCGAATGATCGAGATTGGCCGTCACCGAAGCAGGATGGGCGACGAGGCTGACGCGCCGGCCCTGCAGGCGCTGGCGCAGGGGGTCTTCCGTAAGCAGACGATCGATGCCGAATTTCATGGCGGCAGCGGTGGCGCATGGTTGAAGGCGAGGCAAGCCGGATCGTGGAAATCCGGCCGTTCGCCAGGATGCTTCGCGGCCCAGTAGCTGACGATGCCGCCTTGCTCGGCTATCACCATCGTCATTCCATAGGGCCACGGCGGGGGCGGCAGGGCATCGGTAGCGAGCCAGACGTCGAGCAAGGCGAGTTGCCCCCGCCCCCGCCAGGCGATGACCGGGGGGCGGCCGACCCGGACATTGCCGTCGCCCGTCCGATAGGCTGCGAAGCGATAGGCGGCCCATGCTTCCGAGGGGGAGAAGTTGAACTCGCGGTAGGCACCGGCGGTGCCGGTCTCGCCAGGCTCAGCCACGAACAGTTCGCCGCAGGTCGCCTGCCACAAGCCGTCCTTCCGCCGGGAACCGGCGAAGGGGGGCACGACGATCCTGTCCGCGCCCTCGATCCGCCATCGCAGCCTGATCCACCCTGCCTCTGGCTGATCGAAGCTGGCTGCGACGCGACGCGCCGACATCGGCGGGAATGCCGGATGCGCAATCAGTTCATGCGTTTGCACCATCCGTGCTTCCTGCTAGCGCCGGCGCGCCATGACCAGCTATCGTTCCGACCTTCTGCGCCTGCTCGACGAGCGCGGCTATATCCATCAGATGACCGATGCCAAGGGGCTAGACGAGCTTGCCGCGCGCGAGGCCGTGTCCGGCTACATCGGCTTCGATGCGACCGCCCCCAGCCTCCACATTGGCAGTCTGGTGCAGATCATGATGCTGCGGCGGATGCAGCAGACGGGGCACAAGCCCGTGGTGCTCATGGGCGGCGGCACCACCCGCATCGGCGATCCCACCGGGCGTGACGAAAGCCGCAAGATGCTGACCGACGAGGCGATAGCGGCCAATATCGCCGGTATCCGCTCCGCGTTCGAAAACCTGCTGTCCTTCGGCGATGGGCCTGGCGACGCGGTGATGGTCGACAGTCACGATTGGCTGGGGTCGCTCGGCTATATTGAAATGCTCCAGAAGGTGGGGACGCATTTCACGGTCAACCGGATGCTCACATTCGATTCGGTGCGGCTGCGGCTCGAACGCGAACAGCCGATGACCTTCCTCGAATTCAACTACATGATCCTGCAGGGATACGACTTCCGTCATCTGGCGCAGAGCATGGGGGTGCGGTTGCAGATGGGCGGCAGCGACCAGTGGGGCAACATCGTCAACGGCGTGGAACTGGGGCGGCGGATGGACGGGGCCGAGCTGTTCGGGTTGACCACGCCGCTGCTGACCACGGCTGATGGCGCCAAGATGGGCAAGTCGGCCGCCGGAGCCGTGTGGCTCAACGAAGAGCAGCTGCCCGCCTATGATTTCTGGCAATACTGGCGCAATGTCGACGACCGGGACGTGGGCCGATTCCTGCGGTTGTTCACCGACCTTCCGCTGGACGAGATCGCGCGGCTGGAATCGCTCGAGGGGGCAGAGATCAACGCTGCCAAGCGCGTGCTCGCCAACGAGGTGACCCGGCTGGTGCGCGGGGACGATGCGGCCCGGGCGGCCGATGCCACGGCAAGCGAGACCTTCGCCGGTGGCGGGGCCGGAGCCGATCTTCCCACCCTCGCCCTCCCGGCCGAAGGAATGCGGATCGCCGCGGTCCTTACCGAACTCGGGTTCACCGCATCCAACGGCGAAGCAAAGCGCAAGCTTGCCGAAGGCGCGGTTCGCCTAGACGGCGCGGTCGTGACCGATCCGGCATTTCCTGTCACCTTGTCAGATGGTTGTTCGGCAAAGCTGAGCCTGGGCAAGAAGAAGCATGCGGTGCTGGTCGCCGCAGCTGGCTGATCGACGCGCGGCTGCAAGCCTGTCCCAGTCTTTACCATTTGTCATTGATTTGCGCGTAACCACCGGTTCGCACACAAGCAACCGAGGGGTCATGGCATGGGAGCCGGGGCACAATTGAGCGTGACCGACCAGCGCCGCATGGCGCGCCATCCGGTCGATCATCCGATCATTGCCGAACATTACGGCAAGGGCGACGTGCGGATGCACATCGCCAATCTCTCGGCCAATGGCTTCATGATCGACGATGCGCGCGAGATCGCCCGGGGAGACCGCGTGGTCGTCCGTTTGCCGGTAATCGGCCGGATCGAGGCCTATTGCATCTGGAGCCGCGACAACCGCGCCGGGTTCCAGTTCGAACGGATCATCCGCGTCGACGATTTCCTCGCCCTTATCGATACGCTGCAACCCAACCCGCGCCTGCGCAAGCCGCGCTGAACGCCGCCGGCCCGCGCCGGCCTGACGACACGCGCGCTTTTCATTCGATCGCAAGCCTGTCATGCGCGGGCCGGTGACCGACACCGCACCCGCCGACGCTGACACGATCCGCAGCCCGTTCTCCATCCCGAACTTCCGCGCCTACTGGATCGCGCGGCTGTCGATGACGCTCGGCCAGTATGCGATGATGCTGATCATCGGCTGGCAGACCTACAACATCGCTCGCGATGGCGGGCTGGGGATTGCCGAGGCATCGGGCCAGTTGGCACTGATCGGGCTGTTCCAGTTCCTGCCGCTGTTCGTGCTCACGCCGTTCTGTGGCCTAGCTGCCGACAGTTTCGACAGGCGGACAATCGCCCGGCTCACGGTGCTGTTGCAGATCGCATGCGGAGCGGCGCTCGCCCTGCTCACGTGGAGCGGGCATGTCGAGCTTGTCTGGCTTTATCTGGTTGCCGGCGTGCTCGGCGTGGTGCGGGCGTTCAACGGGCCGGCACTGTCCGCGCTGGCGCCTAATCTGGTGCCCAAGGCGATCCTGCCCAACGCCATCGCGCTGTCGTCCATCTCGTGGCAAAGCGGAATGATCGTCGGGCCGGCCATCGGTGGCTATCTTTATGCGATTTCGCCGCCGTTGCCCTATGTCGCGGCCACGGCCCTGTTCTGCTTTGCGCTGATGGCGTTGAACCTGATCGGCAAGGTGCCCCAGCCACCGCGCGAAGCCAATCGCCGCCCGATCGGCCAGATGGTCGACGGCCTGCACTATGTCGTGCGCAACAAGATGGTGCTGGGTTCGATCACTCTCGATCTGTTCGCGGTCCTGCTGGCCGGGGCGACCGCGCTGTTCCCGGTCTTCGCCCGCGACGTCCTGAAGGTGGGAGAGATCGGGCTGGCGCAGCTCGCCATGGCACCCGCCATCGGGGCGGCGCTCACCGCGCTATGGTTCTCGTTTCGCCCGCTGAAATCGCGGGTGGGGCCGAAGATGCTCTTCGCGGTGGCGGTCTTCGGCGGTGCGACGATCGTGTTCGGCCTGTCCAAGTCCATGCCGCTGTCGCTTGCCGCCCTGTTCGTTGTCGGCGCGGCTGACATGTTCAGTGTGTACATCCGCCAATCGCTGATCCAGCTTCACACCCCTGACGACAAGCGCGGACGGGTATCGTCGGTCAGCCTGCTGACGATCAGCGCGTCCAACGAATTCGGCGACTTCTTTTCCGGCACCCTCGCCTTTCTGCTGGGGCCGGTGATGGCCGTGGTGGCGGGGGGCGCAGGCGCAATCGTGACAGTCGCCTTGTGGAGCCGGCTCTTTCCGGTCCTGCGCACCACCCACACCTTCGATCCGCCCCCGGAACTCGACCACCATCCGCCGGGAACGACCAGCTGAACCTCAAGCGGCGGTAGCGAAGGCCTCCTCGCTCAGGGTCATCATGCTGTCGCTGCCGCTCTCGATCTTGCGACGCAGGGCCCCGGCGTCGGGCAGATAGCGATCCATGAAATAGCGCGCCGTGACGATCTTCGCCTCGTAGAACGCCTTGTCCTCGCCCGTTTCAGTCAGTTGCGCCTTCGCGGCGGAGGCCATACGCAGCCACATCAGGCCAAGGGTCACAATGCCCATCAGGTGCATATAGTGATGCGCACCTGCGCCGAGGTGGTTGGGGTTTTGCATCGCGTTCTGCATGAACCACATGGTTGCCGCCTGCTGCTGACCGACCGCCTTTTCCAGAATGGCGGCCATCTCTTCCAGCCCGGCTACGTCCTTGGCCCTGGCGATATCATCGGCGGCGAGCTTGAAGAACGCCTGGATCGCCGCCCCGCCCTTGTGCGCCAGTTTGCGGCCGCACAGGTCCATCGCCTGCACCCCGTTGGTGCCTTCATAGATCTGGGCGATACGGGCATCGCGCACGAACTGGCTCATGCCCCATTCCTCGATGTAGCCGTGGCCGCCGAAGACCTGCTGCATGTTGGTTGCCACCTCATAACCCTTGTCGGTGCCGTATCCCTTGATGACCGGGGTAAGCAGGCCGATCAGAAGGTCGGCTTCCTCGCGCTCCTGTTCGGTCTGGGCCTTGTGCGTCAGGTCGACCAGCAGCGCCCCCCACAGGCACAGCGCCCGCATCCCCTCGGTGAACGCCTTGGCGTCCATCAGCATGCGGCGCACATCAGGATGTACGAAGATCGGGTCGGCCTGGGCCTGCGGGTCTGCCGGGCCGGTCAGTGCCCGGCCCTGCCGCCGGTTGAGCGCATAAGCGACCGCGTTCTGGTAAGCGACCTCTGCCTGGCTGAGGCCCTGAACGCCAACCCCGAGGCGCGCCGCGTTCATCATGATGAACATCGCCTTCAGCCCCTTGTTCTCCTCGCCAACCAGCCAGCCCTTGGCACCGTCGTAGTTAAGAACGCAGGTGGCATTCCCGTGGATGCCCATCTTGTGTTCGATCGAGCCGCAGCTGACCGGATTGCGTTCGCCCAGCGAGCCATCTTCTTCCACAAGGAACTTGGGCACGATAAACAGCGAGATGCCCTTGGTGCTGTCGGGCGCGCCGGGGGTCTTGGCCAATACCAGATGGATGATGTTCTCGGCCATGTCGTGTTCGCCGGCCGAGATGAAGATCTTGGTGCCGGTGATGGCATAGGAACCGTCGTCGTTCGGCACGGCGCGCGTGCGGATCATGCCCAGATCGGTCCCGCACTGGGGCTCGGTCAGGTTCATGGTGCCGGTCCATTCGTTGGAGATCATCTTCGGGAGATATTTCTCCTTCTGCTCCTGCGAACCCTGCGCGATGATCGCGGAGACCGCGCCATTGGTGAGGCCGGGGTACATTCCGAACGACTGGTTGGCGCTGGAAATGAACTCCTCGAGCGCGAAGCCGAGCACGTGCGGCATCCCCTGCCCGCCGAACTCCTCCGGCTGCGACAGCGTGCCCCAGCCCGCCTCGCGGAACTGATCGAACGCCTGCTTGAACCCTTCAGGCGTGGTCACCGAACCGTCATCGTGCCGGGTGCAGCCCTGCGTATCGCCGATGCGGTTCAGCGGAGCCAGCACCTCGGCGCAGAACTTGCCGCCTTCGCCGATTACCGCGTCCACCACGTCCGGCGTCGCCATTTCGAACCCCGGAAGGTTGTTGTAGCTCGCCAGATCGAGGACTTCGTTGATGATGAAGCGCGCGTCGCGGGCAGGTGCGGTATAGACGGGCATGAAGGTGTCCTTGTTGCAGGTTCGTTCGCGTGATCAGTCGAGCTTGGCTTCGACCAATGCGATGAATTCATTCAACTCGTGGATCGAACTGTCGATATCGTCGCGCTGGCGTACCAGCTTGGCGACATGCTTGCGGCATTTCTCGATCGTAACGCGGCGTTGTTCCACCCGCCCGTCGCCAAGATCGTAGAGGTCGATCATTTCGCGAATTTCCGTGAGCGAGAAGCCGACGTTCTTCGCCCGCATGATCCACGCAAGCCGGGCGCGATCGCGCGTGGAATAGATGCGCGTCAATCCGACGCGGGACGGCGCTATCAGGCCCTCGTCCTCGTAAAAGCGCAATGCCCGTGCGGTGCAGCCGAACTCGTCCGTCAGATCGGAAATCGAGAATTGCTGCCGGTCCAGCGCGTCGGGACGATCGAGATGCGCCCCGGAATGCGTACGATCACCGACTGCGTCCTTGCCGTTCCCGCGCGCGTCCTGCTGGGTTTTCGATAGGGCGTTCATCGCGCCCTCGATAGCAAGCGCTTTACGTTAGCGTCAAGACTTTACGGGTTGGAGAGTATTGCTATCAAGTCGGCGAAAGAAGCATGACCGTGCCCCGGTGTGGCACGCCGGCCCGGCGGGACGACAGCGAAGGATCAGCGCATCCTGATCGCAATCGACGAGGATCTCCACGACATGCAGGACATTACCCGATGTCTCCCCCTTCTTCCACAGCGCCTGGCGGGACCGGGAATGGAAATGCGCAACACCCGTGTCGCGGGTCGCCGCCAGGGCCTCCTGGTCCATGTAGGCGACCATCAGGATGGCGTCGTCCGCTACATCAACCGCGATCGCGCATAACAGCCCCGCTCGATCGAACTTGGGTGTAAATCGTTCGCCCGCGACAAGCCGAGCGTCGTTTCCGTCCATCAGAACCCTATCCCTGCGCAATCATGTTGTTGCATCCCCGTAACACCGGCAATGCAAAACAGCGCAGTATGGTATTTGCCTGTTTTCACAAGTCATGCGCTGAGGGATACCGGATCGGCGGGCAAGCGATGCCCGCATGATCCGAAGGCGGTCGATGTCGCCAAGGTTCAGGGATGTCGGTGTTGCAGCCTCTTGGCGGGGCGCCTCCGGCATGATGAGGTTTGTGACGGCGCGCATGTTGGGGGACAAGCGCCCGTCATTCGAAATTTCGTCACGCGGCGCCCGGGCTCTTGCAGCCCGGGCGTTCCGTTTTCCGCGCTTCTCATTCAACCTTGGCGAAGCAGGCCACGATCACCTGTGCCGCGCCCGCATGGCGCAGGACTTTCACGCATTCCCAACTCGTCGCGCCGCTGGTGAAAACATCGTCGACCAGAATGATCGTCCGTTCGGCAATCCTGGCGGCCGCCCGGGGCGATACGGCGATGCTGCCGGCAAGCACATCCCGCCTCGCCTGCGCGCCCATTCCGCCGAGGCTTGGCGTCCGGACCAATCGCCGCAGCCCGTCGACCGCCAGCCCGCCCCCGCGCAGCCGGGCCAGATCGCCCGCAATCAGGGCCGCCTGATTGTAGCCCCGTTTCCACAAGCGCCAGCGATGCAAGGGCACCGGCACGAAGACGGTATCGGCGCAAGTTTCGGGTAGACGCGCAGCGATCAGCCGCGCCATCATGCCGGCAAGGGAGATGCGGCCGCCGTGCTTCAGCGCCAGCACCAATTGGCGCGAGACATCGTTGTACTTCGTCGCAGCGACTATTCCCGCCTCGGACCCCTCTGCCGGCAGTTCGAGCCTGCCCCAGCAATCGGTACACAGGCCGCCCTGATCCATGATTCCGGCACCGCATACCGGGCAGCGGGGTGGGTACAGAAAGTCGACCAGCGGCGCGATACCCTCGCGTACGGCTTTGGCAGCGATGCGGAAATCGGCGCTTTGCATGGCAAACCAGTCATGCGCTGCTTGATGCCGGCGAGCAAGAGCGGCAGGGGCCGCGCATGAGCGAACGCCCCGCCCCGCCCGCCATCTTCTCGCGCGAACGACGGATCGCGGCGCTTCACCGCGCGCGGCAGCGGCAAGGGCGCACCAATGCGGCGCGCTACATCCTCGACGATATGGTTGCCGACATCATCGACCGACTGGAATTCATGCGCTTTTCCCCCGCCCGCGTGGTGATCATCGGCGACTGGACGGGAACCCTTGCCCTCTCGCTCGGCGGAAACGGCGCTGCGGTTCGCGAGGAAAGCGTGGCCACGATCGACGAGGAGCAACCGCTTCCCGGCGCGCCCTACGATCTCGTCGTGTCTCTCGCCTCGCTGGAGCGGGTGAACGACCTTCCCGGCGCCCTCCTCCATGCGCGCGCGGCCTTGGCGCCTGACGGGATTTTTCTTGCCAGCATCATCGGCGCCGGTTCGCTCGGCGCCTTGCGCGCGGCGATGATCGACGCGCAACCGGAGCGTCCGGCGGCCCGCATGCACCCCCTGATCGATACCCCGTCCGCCAGCGCACTGATGCAGCGGGCGGGCTTTGCGCGTCAGGTGGTCGACAGCCGGACCCTTACGGTCGCCTATCCCTCGCTCGGGCGGCTGGTAGGGGATCTGCGCGATCAGGCACTCGGCAACGTGCTGCGCGACCGGCCGCCGCCGCTTGACCGTGCAGCGCTCGCCCGCGCCGAAGCCTCTTTCCTGGCCCGCGCGGGCAAGCACGGATCGGTTGCGGAAAGCTTCGAGATTCTCACGCTGACCGGTTGGAAAGACTAGCGAAGTGCCGCCTGAGCAGCGGCCAGACGGGCAATCGGCACGCGGTATGGCGAGGCGCTGATATAATCCAGCCCGACCTGTTCGCAAAAGGCGATGCTGGCCGGATCGCCGCCATGTTCGCCACATATGCCGAGCTTGATATTGGGACGGGTCTGTCGCCCGCGCGCGGCCGCGAGTTCGACCAGCTGGCCGACGCCATCGACGTCGAGACTGACGAAGGGGTCGCGCGCGAAAATGCCCTTGTCGACATACTCGGCCAGGAACCGGCCCGCATCGTCCCGGCTGACACCGAGGGTGGTCTGGGTGAGATCGTTGGTACCGAAACTGAAGAACTCGGCATCGGCCGCGATCTCGCCCGCCATCAGCGCGGCGCGGGGCAGTTCGATCATCGTGCCGACCAGGTAGTCGACCCGCATGCCCCGCTCGGCAAAAACCTCTTCCGCGACCTGGTCGACCAGTGCCTTGAGTATCTGAAGCTCGCGGCGCGTGGCGATCAGCGGAATCATGATCTCGGGAAGCGGCGCCTCGCCCGAGCGCTGACGGACAGTACAGGCTGCTTCGAAGATGGCGCGGGCCTGCATTTCGTAGATTTCGGGGTAGGTAATGCCGAGCCGGCAACCGCGATGGCCGAGCATGGGATTAAATTCGTGCAGCTCGGCCGCTCTGCGGCGTAGCTTCTCGACCGGCACATTGCTCGCCTCGGCCAGGTCTTCGAACTCGGCATCGCCGTGGGGCAGAAATTCGTGAAGCGGGGGATCGAGAAGGCGGATCGTGCAGGGCAAGCCGGCCATCACTTCGAAGATCGTCTCGAAATCGCCCCGCTGTTCGGGCAGCAGGGTGCCGAGCGCCTTGCGCCGACCAGCCTCGTCATCGGCCAGGATCATCTGCCGCACTGCGCTGATCCGCGCCGCGTCGAAGAACATGTGTTCGGTCCGGCACAGGCCGATGCCTTCCGCGCCGAACTGCCGTGCCATGCGGCAATCGGCCGCGGTCTCGGCATTGGTGCGGACCCGCATCCGCCGATGCCGATCGGCCCATTCCATCAATGTCGCGAAATCGCCAGCAAGTTCGGGTTCGATCGTGGCTACCTCGCCGGCCATGACCTGCCCGTTGGCGCCATCGATAGTGATGACATCGCCCTCGCGCAGCTCGCGATGGCCGATCGTTAACGTGCGTCCTTCCCGCGCAATCGCCACCTTGTTCGCGCCAGAGACGCAGGGGCGTCCCATCCCCCGCGCCACTACGGCGGCGTGGCTGGTCATCCCGCCTCGCGCCGTCAGGATGCCGGCGGCGGCGTGCATGCCGTGGATGTCCTCCGGGCTTGTTTCGACCCGGACCAGGATGACCTTCTCGCCGCGTCCCGCCCATCGCTCGGCTGTATCCGCGTCGAGCACGATCCGGCCGCTGGCGGCGCCCGGTGATGCCGGCAGGCCGGTGGTCAGCACATCGCGCGGCGCATCGGGGTCGAGCGTGGGGTGAAGCAACTGGTCGAGCGCCATCGGGTCGACCCGCAGGATCGCGGTGCGCTCGTCGATCAGGCCCTCGCCCACCATGTCGACCGCGATCTTGAGCGCCGCCTTGGCCGTGCGCTTGCCGCTGCGGGTCTGCAGCAGCCACAGCTTGCCCTGCTGCACCGTGAATTCGATGTCCTGCATGTCGGCGTAGTGCTTCTCGAGCAGGTCGAAGACCGCAGTCAGCTCGCCATAGGCGGCGGGCATGGCTTCCTCCATGCTCGGTTTTTCGGCGCCTGCCGCCTCGCGCCGCGCCCGGGTCAGGTATTGCGGCGTGCGGAGCCCGGCGACCACGTCCTCGCCTTGCGCGTTGACCAGCCATTCGCCGTAATAGGCTTTCTCGCCGGTGGACGGATCGCGGGTGAACGCGACCCCGGTGGCACTGGTTTCGCCCATGTTACCGAACACCATGGCCTGCACGTTGGCCGCCGTGCCCATGTCGTGCGGAATGTCGTTGAGCCGGCGATAGACCTTGGCCCGCTCGGTATCCCAACTGTCGAACACGGCGGCAATCGCGCCCCACAGCTGGATGTTGACGTCCTGCGGGAATTCGTGGCCGAGTTCGCGCCGGGCGATTGCCTTGAATTCATCGACGAGCGCCCGCCAGTCCGCCGCCTGCATTTCGGTATCGGAGGACAGCCCGCGATCCTCCTTGGCTATTTCAAGGGCTTCTTCGAAGAGGCCGTGATCGAGGCCGAGGACGACGTCCGAATACATCTGGACGAAGCGGCGATAGCTGTCCCAGGCGAAGCGTTCGTCGCCCGAAGTCGCGGCCAGTCCCTCGACCGTATTGTCATTGAGGCCGAGGTTGAGGACCGTATCCATCATACCCGGCATCGATACCGCGGCGCCCGAGCGGACCGACACCAGCAGGGGATCGGCGGCATCGCCGAACCGCTTGCCCACCGTGCGCTCGACATGGGCCAGAGCCACGGCGACATCGTTGCGCAGGGCGTGGGAGAAATCGGCACCGCCGGCGAGATAGGCGAGGCATTCGGAGGTTGCGATGGTGAAGCCGGGCGGCACCGGCAGCCCGATGGCGGCCATTTCGGCAAGGTTGGCACCCTTGCCGCCGGTAACGGTCTTATCCTTCTGGCGGGGATTTACCTGCGTCGCATCGCCGCCGAAAGTGAAGACCGTTTCGCTCATGCTGTACCCTGGTAGGCTGAACCATGTCACACATGTCACACAGTCTTGGACAAGAAATCTACCCCTCGATCCGGTCGAAATCGGCGACCTGACGAACGGCATCGCGGAACCGGCCGAGCAGGGCGAGGCGCTGCCGGCGCCGCGTCTCGTCCTCGTCGTTGACGGTCACTTCGATAAAGAACCGGTCGATCGGTTCGCGCAACCCCGCGAGCGCCGCCATCGCGCCCGCAAAGTCTTCCTGTCCCACGGCGGCACGGGCGCGAGGTTCGGCATCCTCGAGCGCATCCATCAACGCCTTCTCCGCCGGTTCGGCTTCGTAGGAAACCCCTTCCCGCTTCTGCGCCATCTTGGCCTGGACGACAGCGGCAAGTTCGGGATCGTCGACAAGGGCCAGCGGGTCTTCCTCGCCGGTACGGGCGATCTCCGCCTCCGGCCCCTGCCAGTCCTCCTTCTTGAGGATATTGGCCGCACGCTTGTAGGCGGCCAGCAGGTCGGCCCCCTCGGGCGTGTCGATATAAGCTTGCAGTGCCTTCACACGGGCAAGAAGCCGGACGAGGTCGTCTTCGTTCCCGAGAGCGAAGACTGCGTCGATGAGGTCGTGACGGACGCCGGCCTCGCGTTGCTGGACCTTTAGGCGCTCGGCGAGGAAAAAGAGCAGCGCAAACTCTACCTCGGCCGGGTGCAATCCTTCACCCAAATCGTCGCGATTGCTCTCAACTGACCAGAATATTTCCCAACACTGACGCTCAGATAAATCGGGATGAAGGTCTCTGACCTTGCGCATCAGCCCCGGTCTGTGCTTCAGAATGAGATAGTGCATCGCATCTCGCACCAGCGAGAAGAGTAGCCCCCCCAGTGAAACGCGGAGCTCGTTTTCAGTGATTACTCGGATCACTGAAATTGCAGCACGGCGAAGGGCAAATGGATCCTTTGACCCGGTCGGCTTCTCATCGATCGCGAAAAACCCAACCAGCGTATCCAGCTTATCCGCGAGGCTCACCGCCACCGTGACCGGTGCCGTTGGCACCGCATCACCCTGCCCGACCGGCTTGTAATGGTCGCGGATGGCGTCGGCCACTTCCTGCGGCAGGCCTTCGGCGCGGGCGTAATAGCCGCCCATAAGCCCTTGGAGTTCGGGAAACTCGCCGACCATTTCGGACACCAGATCCGCCTTGGCGAGGCGCGCTGCCTGCTCGGCGAGGTCGGGGTCGGCGCCCTTGACGATCCCTTCCTCGGCCAGCCAGCGGGCCAGCTTGGCCACCCGCTCGACCTTGTCGGCGACGGTGCCGAGCTTTTCGTGAAAGGTGATCCGCTCCAGCTTTTTCGCGTGCTCGGCAAGCGGGGTCTTGCGATCCTGCTCCCAGAAAAAGCGCGCGTCGGCAAGGCGGGCTGCGAGCACCTTGCGGTTGCCTTCGACGATGGCTGCGCCGCCGTCTGTCGCATCGATATTAGCGGTGCAGACGAAGGCGTTGGCAAGCTTGCCCGCCGCGTCATTGCAGACGGAATACTTCTGGTTGACCCGTGCGGTCAGCTGGATCACCTCGGGCGGCACGTCGAGGAAAGCTTCATCGAACCGGCCAAGCAGCGGGACGGGGTATTCGGTAAGCCCGGCATTTTCGATCACCAAACCTTCGTCGGCAACAAGGGTCAGTCCCGCTTCGGCAGCGAGCCGTGCGGCACCTGCGCGAATAATCTCCTCGCGCTCCGCATGGTCGAGGACGACATGGCAGGCGCGCAATTTTTCCGCATAATCATGCGCCCCGCCGATGGTGATCGGGCCCGGGTGATGGAAGCGGTGGCCGAACGTCGTCGCGCCCGCTTCGATCCCGCCGACGCGGCACGCGACCACCTCTTCACCGAACAGCGCCACGATACCAGAGAGCGGGCGGACCCAGCGGGGGCTTTCGGTGCTAAGGGATGCGGCACCCCAGCGCATGGACTTGGGCCAGGCAAAGTCGCGTACGATCGCCGGAATGGCCTGGGCCAGAACCTCGGCAGTGCGCCGGCCGGGCCGCTCGATCACCGCAAACCACGTCTGCCGCCCCTTGACGTCACGAAGTTCGAGCTGCTCCCTCGTGACGCCGTTCTTGCGGCAGAAGCCGTCAATTGCAGCATCGGGCGCACCTTCCGGCGGCCCTTTGGCTTCCTCGCTGACGGCAGCCGTGGCGTCAGGCAGATCGCGCGCGACGAGAGCGAGGCGGCGCGGGGTGGACCATACGCTTACCTCGCCGAAGGACACCCCCGCCGCATCCATTTCGCGGCGGAACAGCCGTTCGAGTTCGGCGCGCGCGCCGGCCTGCATCCGCGCGGGGATTTCCTCGCTGCGCAGTTCGAGGAGAAAGTCGGACCCGCTCACAGCGACCACTCCGGATATTTCGCCTGCCACGCAGGGGCCATCGCCTCGGCATAGGCCTCGCACGACGAGCGGGCGAGATCGCGGACCCGGCCCATGTAGCTCGCCCGTTCCTGCACGCTGATCACGCCGCGTGCCTGCAACAGATTGAACACATGGCTCGCCTCGACCGCCTGTTCATAGGCCGCCACAGGCACCTGATTTTCCAAGGCATTGCGGCATTCCGCTTCGGCCTTGTTGAACAGGTCGAACAGGGCGTCGGTATCCGCCACCTCGAAATTCCACTTCGACATCTGGCGTTCGTTCTCGAGGAACACCTCGCCATAGGAAACGCCGTGGCCGTTGAAGTCGAGGTCATAGACGTTGTCGACCCCCTGGATGTACATCGCAAGGCGCTCGAGCCCGTAGGTCAGCTCGCCCGCCACCGGCTTGCAGTCGAACCCGCCCATCTGCTGGAAATAGGTGAACTGCGTCACCTCCATCCCGTCGCACCAGACTTCCCAGCCCAGCCCCCAGGCGCCCAGCGTCGGGCTTTCCCAATCATCCTCGACGAAGCGGATATCGTGCTTCAGCGGATCGATCCCGATCACCTTCAGGCTTTCGAGATAGAGGTCCTGAATATCCGGCGGACTGGGCTTCAGGATGACCTGATACTGGTAGTAATGCTGGAGACGGTTGGGATTCTCGCCATAGCGCCCGTCGGTCGGCCGGCGGCACGGCTGGACGAAAGCCGCATTCCACGGCTCGGGACCCAGGGCCCGCAGCGTGGTCGCGGTGTGGAACGTGCCTGCCCCCATGCGCATGTCGTAGGGCTGGAGGATGAGACAGCCCTGCCCGCTCCAGAAATCGTGGAGCGCGAGGATCATGTCCTGGAACGAGGATTGAGGCTGACGATGCATGGCGGCGCCGGCCATGGCTCAGGCACGAAAGACCGTCAACCACGCAAGGCTGGCCTGACCATCTGTCGTGCGCTTGCTACAAAATGTCAAGTTCTATTGACATCTGTGAGGTCGACGCGTCATTATGTCAGGACTACCTGACGATTCGTGGAGACGCAGTTTGCATGACCTACCGCTCGCATACCCCAGTGCCATTCGGCGACCATGAAGAACCGCCTCAAGGTCCTGCGCGCCGAACGCGACTGGAGCCAGGCCGAGCTTGCCGGGCGGATCGACGTATCGCGCCAGGCCATAAACGCCATCGAGACCGGCAAGCACGACCCGTCCCTGTCGCTGGCATTCCGGCTCGCCCGCTTGTTCGAAATGCCGATCGAGGAGATTTTCGATGACGAACAGTCCTGACACGCCGCTCAGTGGCGAGGCTCGCCTGCGCCAGAAGCGACGCCGCTTCATTGGCTGGGTCGCGGCCATGGGCGCAGGCTTTGCGATCCTCGGCTTCGCGACGGGATACAGCCAGGCCGCCGCCGAGGGCGGACGACTGCCCGGGTGGATCATCATTCCCCTGATCGCAGCGGCAGTCATCGGGCTGGTGCTATTCTCCGCCAGCTATTTCCGGCGCATCGACGAGGTCGATCTGCAGGACAATCTGTGGTCGTCGCTCATCGGTCTTTACTATTACCTTGCCGCTTTTCCCGCTTGGCATCTTCTGCACATGGCCGGATATGTGGCGGAGCCCAGCCACTGGGTGCTTTGGGGGTCCACCGCACTCGTCGCAACAGCAGCTTACGTCGCACGCAAACTGGGTCTGCGCTGAGCAGGTCCGAACAGGAGAGTTTTATGGTTTCGCTTCGCAAATTGTTCGTCACCGTTTCGGCCATGGGCCTTGCCCTGCAGGGATGCACCACCGCGACGTCTGGCGTGGGCGAACCCGCCGCGGTGGCGCCGGTCGCCTCCGGCTCGGGCCCGGCGCTGTGGAAGGCCGCCGATGCCGATACGACGATTTACCTGTTCGGCACGGTTCACGCCCTGCCCCAGAACGTCGAGTGGTTTCCCGGAATGATCGAGAATGCCCTGAAGGGGTCGGGCGAACTGGTGACCGAGATCCCGGTTTCCGCGATGACCGATCCGGCCACCCAGCAGGTGATCATGCAGAAGGCCATGCTCCCCGCCGGCCAGTCGCTGCGCGATCTTCTCAGCGACACGCAGCGCACGCGCTATGAAGCGGCGCTGGCATCCTTCTCGCTTCCGCCCGCCGCGTTCGATCAGTTCGAACCCTGGTTTGCCGCGATCACGCTGTCGGTGCTGCCGCTCATCAAGAACGGCTGGACTGCGGAAAGCGGGGTCGAGCATGTGATCAATACGAAGGCCGGGCCGGCGATGCCGCGGTCCGCGCTGGAAACGGTCGAACAGCAGATGGCGATCTTCGACACGCTCTCGCAGGACGCACAGGTGGCGTATCTCGATAACGTGGTCGAGAATATCGATCAGGTGCAGCCCACGATGGACCGGATGCTGGCCGAATGGGTCGAGGGCGATGCCGACGATCTGGCGGATATCATGAACGAAAGCATGAGCGACCCGGCCCTTGCCAAGGCCCTGCTGTACGATCGCAATGCCAACTGGGCGCAGTGGATCGATGACCGGATGGACCGCCCGGGCACCGTGTTCGTCGCCGTGGGCGCAGGACATCTGGCCGGCGACCAGAGCGTGCAGGATTACCTCGAGCAACGCGGCCTCAAGGTCACCCGCGTCAAGTAGGACGAGGCGCGTGGGCGCTTTCGCTGCCCTTGCAAGCGTCATGCGGCGGTGGGCCTTCGGGCTTGCCGCCGCTGTTGCGCTTGGCGGATGCGACCGGGCGCCGGACGAGCCGGCCGTACAGGCGTCGCCCGCCTTGTGGGCGGTCTATGCGCCCGGCGCCAACGACGACGCGCAGACGCCCGATGCCTGGCTGTTCGGGACGATACACGCCCTGCCCCCGGGGGTCGCCTGGCGCACCCCGCGGCTCGATACTGCGATCCGCCATGCCGGGGTACTTGCAGTGGAAGTGGCGGGACTGGACGATGATGGCGACGCGATCGCCGCGACCTTTCGGCGGATGGCGCAGGATCGTCCTCCGGCCGCACCGCTAGTCCGACGTGCAGACCCCGACCTGCGCGACGAACTGGCCTTGCTGCTTGCCCGCTCGAACATATCCGCCCCGGGGGACGGAATGGAAACCTGGGCGGCGGCCTTGATGCTGGCCCGCCTGGCACAAGAGGGCGATCCCGCGCTCGGCGTGGACCGCGCCCTCATCGAGGCGTTCGATGCGCGCCTCATCCTCGAACTCGAGGGGGCGCAAACGCAGTTCGCCGTCTTCGATGCCCTGCCCGAGCAAGAGCAGCGCGACCTGCTGAACGCAGTCATCGTCGAGGCGAGCGAACCGGCCGGCCTCGCAGGCCGCCTGGGGGATGCGTGGATGCAGGGCGACACGGAACAGATCGAGATGCTGAGCCGCCGCGGAATGCTCGCCGATCCGGAACTGCGCGAGGCTCTGCTCGACAGGCGCAACCGGGCCTGGGCAGCGGCCATCGTCAGGCTGATCGAAGACAGACGGCGCCCGCTGGTGGCAGTCGGCGCCGGACACATGATCGGATCGGCGGGGCTCCCGGCCCTGCTTATTCGGCAAGGTTATCGCGTGCGCCGAGTCCAGTAGCTTTGCGCGGCCGTCCCCTCGGGCGGCGGCGCTGGTCTTGCATTTGCGCGGCATCCTGCTATCGGCGCGCCTCCCGGCGTCATGGTCATCCCTGGAGGCGTGGCGGACCGGGTGTTCCGATGCATTCGAAAGGCAAGACCCATGAGCGACGCTCTGACCCTGCCGGCCGAGGCGCGCGAACGGGCTGGCAAGGGAGCCTCCCGTCAACTGCGCCGCGAAGGCCGCGTACCCGCCGTCATCTATGGCGGCAATGAAGAACCCACCCTCATCCACGTCGAGGCGAAAGCGCTTGTGAAGCAGCTCGATACCGGGCACTTCATGAATTCGATCGTCAACATCGAAGTCGGCGGCGAAACCATCCGCACCCTGCCCAAGGACGTGGCCCTGCACCCGGTCAACGACCGGCCCGAGCATGTGGATTTCTTCCGCCTCGTGCGCGGCGCCAAGGCGCAGGTCAGCGTGCCCGTCGTGTTCCTCAACGAAGACGACAGCCCCGGCCTCAAGAAGGGCGGCGTGCTCAACATCGTGCGGCACGAACTCGAACTGATCTGCGATGCCGACAGCATCCCGAGCGAGATCGAGATCGATGTGACCGGCAAGGACGTTGGCGATTCGATCCACATTTCCGACGTCACCCTGCCCCAGGGCGCGGAAAGCGCGATCACCGATCGCGACTTCACCATCGCCACCCTGGTTGCCCCGTCGGCGCTGCGCAGCGAATCCGACAGCACCGAGGCTGACGAGGTGCCCGCGACCGAACAGGGCGGCGGCGAAACCGAGGACGACAGCGACGGCGAATAACGCCCGGACTGCACCATCCGATCACGCTGACGCCGGTCCCCAAGGGGCCGGCGTCTTGCGTTGGGGCCTGCTTTGCCCCTCCACGCTTGCCCCGCCCGCGCCAGCCGTTATGCGCCTGCCCATGCAAATCTGGACAGGTCTGGGCAATCCCGGCCCGCAATACGCGCTGCACCGCCATAACGTCGGGTTCATGGCGGTCGACGTCATCGCCGAGATGCACGGCTTCGGCCCGGTGCAGAAGAAGTTTTCGGGCTGGGTCCAGGAAGGACGGGTCGAAGGCCGCCGGATACTGCTGCTCAAACCCGCGACCTTCATGAACGAAAGCGGCCGCGCGGTGAGCGAGGCGCTACGGTTCTACAAGCTTAGTCCCGAGGCGCTGACCGTGTTTCATGACGAGCTCGACCTTGCGCCCTTCAAGGTCAAGGTCCGCATCGGGGGCGGATTGGCAGGACACAACGGCCTTCGCTCGATCGACCGGCATCTTGGCCCCGAGTTTCGCCGCGTGCGCATCGGTATCGGCCATCCTGGCAGCAAGGACCGGGTGACGGGGCATGTGCTGGGAAATTTCGCGAAGCAGGAATTCGATCCCCTGTCCGATATGCTCGCCGCCCTTGCCGCCGAGGCGGGCTGGCTGGCGCAGGGCGACGAAGCGCGATACATGAGCGAGATCGCGAGCCGGCTTCGCGCGGAGGATTGATGGACAGCCCCGCCCCCGCTCTCGCTCCGACACCCGGCAAGGTCGCCGCGATGCTGACCTTTCAGTTCGCGCTGTTCACGGTCGTGGGGGCATTGCTGTGGCGATTGTCGGGCCGCGATCTGGCGGACTTCGTGCGCGCCGATCCCCGCGAATTTGTCCAGGGATTGCTCCTCGGCGGCATGATGATCGTGGTCGCCTGGGGCTGTTTTCGCTGGTTTCCGCGTCTGTCCGAGCGACTGGTGCGGATGCAGGCGCCCGGCTATTCCTTCTTTCGCCGCAAGTTCGGCTGGCCGCTGGTCGTCCTCGTCTCCGTCGGTGCCGGGGTTGGCGAGGAGGCGCTCTTCCGGGGCGGAGTGCAGACCTTGCTCGGAAATTATGTCGGCATACCCGCCGCAATCCTGATCGCGTCGGCGCTGTTCGGGCTGGTCCACCGCAGCAAGCCGCTGATCATGGCGGTGATCGTGCTGATCGGCGCGCTGTTCGGAACCCTCTTTGCCTGGACCGGAAGCCTTCTGACCGTGATGGTGGCTCACGCGATCTACGATGTTTTCGCCTTGCATTACCTCCTTCAGGAAATGCGCCGGCTTGGGCTGAGCTGAGGCTGGCCAAGCGCCGCCCGCCCCTCTACAGGCAGCGCGATTTTCTAACCTTTCCATCGGAGTGACGCATGGGTTTCCGCTGCGGGATCGTGGGCCTGCCGAATGTCGGCAAGTCGACCCTGTTCAACGCACTGACCGAAACGCAGGCTGCGCAGGCTGCCAACTATCCGTTCTGCACGATCGAGCCCAATGTCGGCCAGGTCGCCGTCCCGGACGAGCGGCTGGACCGGATCGCATCGATCGCAGGGTCTGCGAAGATCGTGCCGACCCAGCTGGCCTTCGTCGACATCGCCGGCCTTGTGAAGGGGGCCAGCAAGGGCGAAGGGCTGGGCAACCAGTTCCTCGGCAACATCCGCGAGGTCGATGCCATCGTCCATGTGCTGCGCTGCTTCGAGGATGACGACATCCAGCATGTCGCCAACAAGGTCGATCCCATCGCCGATGCCGAGGTGGTCGAAACCGAACTCATGCTGTCCGACCTCGAGAGCCTGGAAAAGCGCGTTCCGGCCGCCGCCAAGCGGGCCAGCGCGGGTGACAAGGAGGCCAAGGTGCAGGCCAGCGTGCTCGGCCAGGCGCTCGACCTTCTACGCGATGGCAAGCCGGCCCGCCTCACCGAACCCAAGGACGAAGAAGAGGCGCGGGTCCTGCGCCAGGCGCAGCTGCTGACTGCCAAGCCCGTGCTTTATGTCTGCAATGTCGCGGAAGGGGATGCCGCGAACGGCAACGCCCTGTCCGGGCTGGTGTTCGCCAAGGCCGCGGCCGAAGGCGCGCAGGCGGTGGTGGTTTCCGCCGCCATCGAAAGCGAACTCGTGGGGATGGAGGAAAGCGAGCGGGCCGAGTATCTGGCGGAACTGGGGTTGACCGAAAGCGGGCTCAGCCGCGTCATCCGGGCGGGTTATACCCTGCTGGGTCTGAACACCTTTTTCACCGCCGGCCCCAAAGAGGCGCGGGCGTGGACCTTCCCGGTCGGCGCCAAGGCCCCGCAGGCGGCAGGCGAAATCCATACCGATTTCGAACGCGGCTTCATCCGCGCCGAAACGATTGCCTATGACGACTATATCGCCCTCAACGGCGAAAGCGGCGCGCGCGAAGCAGGCCGGCTGCGGCAGGAGGGCAAGGAATATCTCGTCCAGGACGGCGACGTCATGCTGTTCAAGTTCAACGTGTGAGCGGGTTCCGGGTCCTGGGCATCAGCTGGATCGGCGTCGGCAGCGATTCCTACGACGGCACGCTGGCGCTGTTCCGCGATATCCTCGGCCTTGAGGTCGAAACATCGGTCGAAAGGCAGGCGATCCTGAAAACCGCGGCGGGTCAGCAGGTCGAAGTGTTCGGCCGCGAAGGCCCGGGCAAGGTCCGGAACACGCCGCCGGCGATCGGCTTCGAGGTCGACGATCTCGATGCGGCCCGCGATGCATTGATTGCCGGAGGCGTCGAACTGGTGGGCGAGCCCGGTTCGTGGGATAGCCACCGCTGGCAGTATTTTCGCACCCCGGACGGCTTCATGATGAGCATCAAGACGAGCAGCGGAGGACCGACATGATCACAAGGCAGCAGGTTGCGCGCGCGATGGCCCCGCTTTGCGCGCTGTTGGCGCTAGGGCTTGGCGGGTGCGCGGCCGTGGTCGACGGGGCAGCCCCGATTGCCAACGCAGCTGCCGCCACTGCCACCGATCGCCAACCGGTGACCATTCTCGTCTCGATCGACGGTTTTCGCCCCGACTATCTCGATCGCGGGCTGACGCCTGCCTTGTCGGCGCTGGCCAGCAGAGGCGTGCGCGCGGCGATGCGGCCTGCGTTTCCCAGCAAAACCTTTCCCAATCATTGGGCGGGTGTCACCGGCGTCGTTCCCGACCGCAACGGGATCGTCGCCAACAGCTTTACCGACCCCGCGCGGCCGAACGAGAAGTTCACCATGGCCACCACCGATCCGTTCTACTGGGCGGGCGCGGAGCCGATCTGGGTGACGGCAGAGCGGGCCGGCATCCGCACGGCGGCGATGTTCTGGCCGGGATCGGCGGTTGCCTGGGGCGGCGAGGCGATACCGGGCGGATATGGCCGTATCGAAGGCGGCACCCGGCCACAGGACTGGACCGCGTTCGATCAGAACGTCTCGCCTACTCAGCGGGTCAATACGGTGATCGACTGGCTCCGCCGGCCCGAAGCCATCCGCCCCCGCTTCGTCACGCTGTATTTCGACGAGGTCGATACGGCGGGCCACGCCTCGGGCCCGCAGAGCGCCGCCGTCAACCGGGCCATCGCCAACGTCGACCGCGATGTGGCCCTGCTGCTTCGCGGTCTGGCCGAGCTGGACCAGCCGGCGAACATCATCGTCACCTCGGACCACGGGATGGCCGAAACCCGTGCGAGCCGGACCATCGAACTCGATGCCCTGCTTGCAGCGGACGCCTATCAACTGGTCGAAGCCGGTCCCTATGCCACGCTCAACCCCGCGCCCGGGCGCGAGCGCGAGGTCGCAGCGTCGCTGTTGATCGCCCACCCGCGGATGCAATGCTGGCGCAAGGACGGCATTCCGGCGCGGCTGCGCTATGGCAGCAATCCCCGGATCCCGGCATTTCTCTGCCTTGCCGAAACCGGGTGGCAGATCTTTCCCGCCCGCAGAGCCGATGCGGATGAGCAGGTGGGCGGCGCCCACGGCTACGATAGCACGGCCCCAGAAATGGCTGCCATCTTCATTGCCGATGGTCCGGCCTTCCGCGACGGCATCACCGTGCCCGCGTTCGACATCGTCGATGTCAATCCGCTCCTTCGTGCCGTCCTGGGCCTGCCGCAGGATCCGACACTTGACGGACGATTGGACCCGGTCGCCTCTACCCTCGAACCGCGTTGACCGGAACGCTTGCCGCCGGGCCCCGTTACCGACAAAACGAACGGGGAGAGCGGGATGGTCGACAAGTCGGAAAAGTTCAACTGGCTGGTGCGCATCGGCTATTTCAGCCGTGCGGTGCTCTATTTCGCGCTCGGTCTGATCGCGCTGACCGGCGCGGCCCGGATCGCCCAAGGAACCGACGGGATCTTCCAGGCAATCCGCGGCTTCCCGCTTGGCACGGTCCTCCTCTGGGTGATGGTCGTCGGCCTGTTCGCCTACGCCCTCTTCCGCCTCGCTTCGCTGGTCTTCGATATCGAGAACAACGGCAGCGACACCCGCGGCTGGGTCCACCGGATCGGTCACGGCGCCAGCGGTATCGCGCACCTTGCGCTCGCCTATGCCGCCTTCAAGTTCGCCACCACTCCTGCGGCTCCGGCGAGCGACGGGGCGCAGCAGGCGGCATCGACGCTCCTGTCGTACGAATTCGGCGGGGTCGTCCTGGGGCTTATCGGCATCGCTTTCCTGGGTGCGGCATTTTCGCAAGCCAAGAAAGGCATCACCGGCAGCTTCATGAACCGCATCAGTGCGCAGGCACCGGATGCGACGCGGTGGCTCGGCGCGGCGGGCTATCTCGCCCGCGCAGTGGTCTATGTGGTGATCGGCTGGTCGCTCATCCGTGCAGGCTTCCTGATCAGCACCGCGGAGCAGGTGAAAACGCTGGGCGATGCAGTCGCCAGCCTCGCCGACGATGGTATCGTCTTCACGCTGACGGCGCTGGGCCTGATGCTCTTCGGGCTCTTCAGCCTCGTGCTGGCCCGGTATCGGATCATCCCTGAAATGGACGTCGATGGCCGCATCCCCAAGTTTCGCGCCGGCCGCTGAACGTACGCAAAGCCAGGGTTGCGGTCGCCTTCACGCTGGTCCACCACTGCGTTCATGAAACACTACGAAGACATCAAAGTCGGCACTCGGCAGTCGTTCGGTCGGTACGAGGTGACCCGCGATGCGGTGATCGAATTTGCCTCCAAGTTCGATCCGCAACCCTTCCACCTCGACGACGAGGCCGCTGCCGCAACCCATTTCGGCCGGCTTTCGGCAAGCGGCTGGCATACCTGCGCCATGACCATGGCCATGCTGGTCGAGAACATGAAGGACGACCGGCAGGCGGGGCTCGGCTCGCCCGGGGTCGATCAGCTGCGGTGGAAGAAGCCGGTGTATCCTGGCGACACCTTGCGGGTCGAAAGCGAGATCATCGAGAAACGCCGCAGCGAATCCCGTCCGGAAATGGGTATCTTCAAGAGCCGCATCCGCACGCTGAACCAGAACGACGAGACCGTCCTCGAAATGATCAGCAACGGGCTTATCCGCACCCGCGATCCCGCCGGGAAGGATTGACCGGGTTCACGACCCGCACTGCGCGATCCCGCTTGCCTCGTAGACCGTACGATCCCGCCCATCGATGACCGTCAGGCGTGCGGGATAGTTGACCACCTCGGTATCCGCCTCTTTCGCCGCGGCTGCCTGTTCTGTCTCGATATCGAGAGTGAAGGCATATTCGCGCCCCGTGTACCGCCGGTAGGAATTGAGCGGCTGTTGCGCACTGCCCTTGTCGGCGGCGAAGGTCAGCACCTCGCCGCCGCGCTTCATGTAGCCTTCCTCCGCCTGCGCCAGCGCGATCGCACCGATGCCCCCACCCTCGGCGACGAAATTGCATCCGGCCCCGAACAGATCGTTCCGTTCGATATCGGGATAGGTGATCGGCTGCGGTTCCAGCACTTCGGGTGGAGGCTCCTGATTGGCGATGACCGCGGCGACGTCCCGCGCATCCTGCGCGGCCTGCTCCTCCGGCGTGGGGCCACAGGCGCCGAGTGCGATCGGCACCACCATCGGGAGCAAGAGCGAAAATCTCGGTCGCATGATATGTTTCCTTCCATCCTGACATGCGACAGTTTGCGCCAAAGCGCTTGTCGCATTCGGCGGTCCATTTATGGGCTGCAGCACGATGGGCGAAGTGCGCGACTCGATCTATCACCGGCAACTGGCCCGTCAGGCCCGCCGGATCGCGGCGACCCACCCCGATCCGCTGGTCGCCCGCCGGTTGCGCGAAGAGGCCATACGGCACGATCGCGTGGCGGTTCAGCTTGCCCGCGAAGAGGGAGATACGGCGACCGGCCCGAACTCGGCCGCCCCGCTAGGCGGTCTGATAAGAAAGGTGCGCGGCTGGTTGCGCTAGGCGCAGCTAGTGCCTGCCGAACAGCTTTTCGACATCGGCCATAGCCAGCCTCACCCACGTCGGTCGGCCGTGGTTGCATTGACCCGATCGGGGCGTGCGTTCCATTTCGCGCAGGAGGGCGTTCATCTCCTCGATCCGCAAGGCCCGCCCCGCCCTGACCGATCCGTGACACGCCATGGTGGCAAGGACCAGATCGAGCTTTTCGCCCAGCAGCAGCGCCTCGCCATTCACGGCAAGATCGTCGTCGATGTCGCGCAGCAGCCGTGCCGGGTCGGTGCGGGCGATGGCATGTGGCACGGCGCGGACCAGCATCGCGGCCGGCCCGAACCGTTCGATGACTAGACCGTGCCGGGCAAGGGTCGCTGCCGCTTCCTCCAGCCGGTCGCAGCCCGGTTCGTCCAGTTCGACGACTTCGGGGATCAGCAACGCCTGACTGCGGGCGACCGCATCTTCGGCTCCGGCAGAGCGCAGGCGCTCGAGCACCAGTCGCTCATGCGCGGCATGTTGATCGACCAGGATCAGGCCATCGGCGGTTTCCGCGACGATGTAGGTGCCGGCAATCTGGCCCCGCGCCACCCCGAGGGGATATTCTGCAATGTCGCCCGGCGGAACCACCTGGTTGTCTGCCCGGGCCTGCGGTTGGGCATCGAACCCGGCCTGCCGCCCCTGCCATTGCGCCGCCTGCTCGGCCACCCGGCTGGCGGCCTGCTCCCACCCGGCGCCGCCGAACATCGATCTCTCGGGGGGCGCCGATGGCCAGGCAGAAGCGTGTTTCACAGGCTCGACCGACCAGCGCGCCATCGCATCGGCGTCGGCCGGCTGGACACTGCGCCGGTCCCCCGTGGCGAGGGCCTGGCGCAGGCCCGACACGATGAACCCCCGCACCGCCGCCGCATCGCGAAAGCGCACCTCGGTCTTGGCCGGGTGGACATTGACATCGACGTCCTCGCCCGGAAGATCGAGGAACAGCGCAAGCACCGCGTGCCGGTCCCGCGCCAGCATATCGCGATAGGCCCCCCGCACCGCGCCGGTCAGTAGCCGATCCTTCACCGGGCGGCCGTTCACGAACAGGTACTGGTGATCGGCGACCCCGCGATTGTAGGTCGGCAGGCCGGCTACTCCCGAAAGCCGCATGGCGCCGCGTTCGAGCGCGATGGCGACGGCATTGTCCTTCAACTCGCGCGCGATCACCTGCGCAACCCGGTCATCGAGCGCTTCGCCGGGGCCGAGGTGCAACACCCGCCGATCGCCATGTTCGAGGGTAAAGCCGATGTCGGGGCGTGCCATCGCCAGCCGCCGCACGACGTCGAGACAGGCCGCGTATTCGCTGCGCGCCGAACGCAGGAACTTGCGCCGCGCCGGTACCCGAGCGAACAGCTGCTCGACCCGCACCCGCGTGCCGGGCGGCATTGCAGCAGGCCCTTCGCCGGCCAGCACGCCGTGATCGACCGTGCGGCGCCAGCCCTGCGCCGAACCCTGAGGCCGGCTCTCGGCGGTGAAGCGCGCGACGCTGGCGATGCTCGGCAAGGCCTCGCCGCGGAAGCCCAGGGTCGCCACCTGATCGATCGCATCGCCCGGCAGCTTGGAGGTCGCATGGCGTTCGAGCGCGAGCGCGAGCTCTTCCGCCGTCATCCCGCAGCCATCGTCCGTCACCTCGAGCAGCGCGAGGCCGCCTTCGGACAACCGGACCTCGATCCGCGAGGCCCCGGCATCGATCGCATTTTCGATCAGTTCCTTCAGCGCCGAGGACGGGCGTTCCACAACCTCGCCGGCGGCGATCTGGTTCACCAGCGTGTCCGGAAGGCGGCGGATCTGCGGCATCGCCCCGGCCTAGCGACGAAAAGCCGCAAATCCGAGCCGGACGATGCGCATTTCCCCCGAACGCTGCACGGAAATTTTTGGCATTTCGCAATGAGTGTCGCTACAGACCCGCATCGTTTCATCAGGGGTGCCGCAAAACGGGACAACGGCGGGCGGCCTTCCCAGCGCAATGACGGGCAATCGAAAGCACATGGGCTTCTTCAGCAATCTTCTCAAATTCGGCGTGTCGAACATGGCGATCGACCTCGGCACTGCCAACACGCTCGTTTACGTGCAGGATCAGGGTATCGTGCTCAACGAACCTAGCGTGGTCGCGCTGGAAACGATCAACGGCATGAAGCGCGTCAAGGCCGTGGGCGACGATGCCAAGATGATGATGGGCAAGACCCCCGATTCCATCGAGGCGATCCGCCCGCTGCGCGACGGGGTGATCGCCGATCTCGACGTGGCCGAAGAGATGATCAAGCACTTCATCCGCAAGGTCAGCGGACGCAAGAACCTGATGCGCTTTCCCGAGATCACGATCTGTGTGCCCTCCGGCTCGACCAGCGTCGAACGGCGTGCGATCCGCGACGCCGCATCGAACGCAGGCGCGAGTCAGGTCTATCTCATCCTCGAACCGATGGCCGCCGCGATCGGTGCCGACATGCCGGTGACCGAGCCGGTCGGCTCGATGGTCGTGGACATCGGCGGCGGCACCACCGAGGTGGCGGTCCTGTCGCTGCGCGGCCTTGCCTATACCACGAGCGTCCGGACAGGGGGCGACAAGATGGACGAGGCGATCGTCAGTTACGTCCGCCGCCATCACAACCTGCTGATCGGCGATTCGACGGCCGAACGGATCAAGAAGGAATACGGCGTTGCCCGTCCGCCGGCCGACGGTATCGGCGAATCGATCACGATCAAGGGGCGCGATCTCGTCAACGGGGTGCCGAAAGAGATCACGATCAATCAGGGCCATGTCGCAGAGGCGCTGGCCGAACCGATCGGCGCGATCATCGAAGGCGTCCGCATCGCGCTTGAAAACACCGCGCCCGAACTTGCCGCCGACATCGTGGACCAGGGCATCGTGCTGACCGGCGGGGGTGCGCTGATCGGCGGGCTCGACGAATATCTGCGCGAGGAAACCGGCCTTCCCGTGACCATCGCGGAAGACCCGCTGTCCTGCGTCGCCCTCGGCACCGGCCGCGCCATGGAGGACCCGATCTATCGCGGCGTCCTGATGACCGCCTGAGGCACAGTTAGGAGGGGCCATGGCGCCGTCAGGATCCCGGCGCTCTGGATATTCGCGCCGGGCGCAGTACAACCTGTTTACCGGCTATATCGTTGCCGGAGTGGGGGCCCTGCTCGGGGCGGGCCTCCTGATCCTGTCGTTTTTCCAGCCAACCCTGTTCGGAACCCCGCGCGGGGCAGCACAGGACGCCGTCTCGCCGGCCACCCACAGCGCCGCCTGGCTGCGGACCGGCTCCAGATCGCTGTGGGATTCGATCAGCGGTTACTATCGGGCGGGATCCAAGAATGCCTTGCTCAAGCAGGAAATGGAGCTGGCACGCATCCGCCTGGCCGAGGCCGAAGCGGTCAGGGCCGAGAACCGCCGGCTGAAGGGCCTGCTCGATCTGCGTGACGACGGCCGGCCGCAGGTTGCCGTCGCTCGGCTCGTCAGCTCGACGCCTACCAGCACGCGGCGCTTCGCCTATCTCGGCGCCGGTGCGGCGCAGGGAGTCCGGGTCGGCATGCCGGTGCGATCCGCGCGGGGCGTGGTCGGTCGCATCCTCGAAACGGCCCGCGGCAACTCGCGCGTGCTTCTGCTGACCGATCCCGAAAGCGTCGTCCCGGTCCGCCGCGCGACCGATGAAACGGTGGCATTCGCGGAAGGGCGCGGAGACAGCCTGCTGCGCATCAAGTTGATCAATCTTGGCCTCAATCCGCTCAAGAAAGGCGATATCTTCGTCACCAGCGGCGCGGGAGGATACTATCCCCCCGGTATTGCCGTGGCGATCGTCACCCAGCTCACCGATGATGGCGGGCTGGCGCGGATCATCAGCGATCCGGCAGCTACCGATTTCGTTGCCGTCGAGCCGATCTTCGAGCCGCAGGCGCTGACGGCGGCGGCGGCGCCCGAGGACGGCTCGCAAGGAGCCGATGACGGGACGGACGCCGGTCCGGCTGACGCAGGAACCGCCGCGTCCCCCGCGCCTGGCGCTGCCGCTGCGACCGCTTCCGACCCGCCCGCATCCGATACGTCGGAGTAATGGAACGTCTCGAACCCCGGGCCCGGCGCGATGCCTATGGCAGCCGGATAAACCGCGAACCGTCCGCGGCGATCGCGAACGTCGTCCCGTGGGTTTCGATCGTGATCGCCATCATCCTTCCCACCATCGTGATCGCAAGCGCGATGCCGCTGGCGCCGCCGCTTGGCTACATGCTGTTCCTCGGCTGGCGCCTGGTCCGACCGGGCCTGCTGCCGGTCTGGGCGGGGATGCCGCTGGGCCTGGTCGACGATCTGTTTTCAGGGCAGCCGTTCGGTTTTGCCATTCTTACCTGGTCGATCACGCTGCTCGTCATCGAAGCGCTTGAAATGCGCATCCCGTGGCGCAGTTTCTTACAGGACTGGTTCACCGCCGGTATAGCTCTGTGCGGCTACATCGTCTTCGGTTGGCTGTTTTCAGGGGCGGAGCCGACCATCCCCGGCCTAGTCGCATCCCTGCCGCAGATCGTTCTTGCCGTGCTGCTTTTCCCCGTGATCGCCCGTTTCGTCGCCGCGCTCGACCGGCTGCGCCTGCGCCGCTGGAAGCGGGTCTGATGCGCCTGTTTCCCAAGCGGCGGCGCGCACGGCGGCGGCGCAAGGACCTCGTCAGCCGCACCACGCTGGACAACGCCTTCGATCGGCGCACTTTCGTCGTCGCCGGTGCAATGGGCGGGCTGGCGACAATTTTGGCCGGACGCATGGCCTATATCGCCGTCGCCCAGAACGAGCGCTGGGAGCTCGAATCCGAAAGCAATCGCGTCAACCTGTCGCTGATCCCGCCGCGGCGCGGCTGGATTCTCGATCGTAACGGCGCGCCCCTGGCGTCCAATCGTGCGGATTTCCGCGTCGACGTGATCCCCGACCGGATGAAGAATGCCGATCGCACGATCTCGGAACTGGCGGGCATCCTCAATCTCGAGGCGAACGCCGTTGCCGATGTGCGCAAGAACATCCGCGATGCGCGCGGGTTTCAGCCGGTCGAGGTGGCGACCGGGCTGAACTACGATCAGTTCGCCGCCATCAGCGTGCGATTGCCCGATCTGCCCGGCGTGGTGCCCCAGCGCGGTTTCTCGCGCTTTTACCCCACCGGGCCGAGCGTGGGCCACCTGATCGGTTACGTCGGCCCGGCGTCGGCCGAGGAGTACGAGGAGAACCCTGACCCCCTGCTGATCACTCCGGGGTACAAGATCGGCAAGGACGGGATCGAGAAGATCTTCGAGCAGAAGCTGCGCGGCGTCCCTGGGGCGCGCCGGGTCGAGGTGACTGCATCGGGACGGATCGTGCGCGACCTGGAAACGCGCGAGGACACGCAGGGCGATCCGGTCAAGCTGACGATCGACGGTCCGCTGCAGGATTATGCCGCCCGCCGCATCGGGCTGGAAAGCGGGTCATGCGTGGTGATGGACTGCGAGAGCGGCGACATCCTGTGCATGGCATCGATGCCCAGTTTCGATCCCAACAGCTTTTCCGCCGGCATCGGACGGGTCGAATACAGCATGCTCAGCGAAGACGAGCGGGTGCCGCTGCGCAACAAGGTGCTGAAGGGGTTGTATCCGCCCGGATCGACCGTCAAGCCGATGGTTTCGATGGCCCTGCTGCGCGCCGGCATCGAACCACAGGAAACCGTGTATTGCGGCGGCGGCCTGAGAGTGGGCAACCGCGTTTTCCGCTGCTGGAAGCGCGGCGGGCACGGCACGGTCGATATGGCGAAGGCGATCTATCAATCGTGCGACGTCTACTATTATGCGATGGCGCAGCGCACCGGAATGGACCCGATCGCGGTCATGGCGCGGCGGTGCGGTATGGGGCAGCAGTTCGACCTGCCCGTCATCAGCCAGTTCTACGGCACCGTTCCCGACCCGGCATGGAAGCTCAAGAAATACGGTCGCCCGTGGCAGGCATACGATACCGTCAACGCCACCATCGGCCAGGGCTACATGCTGTCCAACCCGTTGCAACTGGCGGTGATGAGCGCGCGGCTGGCCACCGGGCGGCACGTCCAGCCCCGCCTGACCATGGCGACACCGATCAAGGGCTTCGAGGAGGTGGACTTTGCCGCGGACCACGTGACCTACGTGCGACAGGCGATGAGCGATGTGGTCAACGGCCCCGGTACCGCCGGGCGGGCCAAGCTGCCGTTCGAGGACATCATGATGGCAGGCAAGACCGGCACGGCGCAGGTCGTCTCGCTCAGCAAGTCGGACGGCAAGAGCGGCCCGTGGAAATATCGCGACCATGGATTGTTCATCTTCTTCGCCCCGTTCGACCGGCCCCGCTATGCCGGCGCAGTGGTGGTCGAACATGGCGGCGGATCGGGTTCCGCCTACCCGATCGCGCGTGACGTGATGACGTTCCTGTTCGATCCGGACAAGGGCATGGACGCCCTGCGCGGTTTCGAGCAGCAATGGGGCGGCACCGCGCAGGAGCGGCTGAACGCCAAATATGCTGCCTATGCCCGCGCCGCTGGCGAGGATGTGAAGCCGGCGCCCAAGCGCCCGGAGGAAATCTTCGACCAGGTCGAGGCCGAAGCCCGTCTCGCCGCCAAACAACCCGAGGCGCTGGCCGATCAGACGCTTCAGCCACGGATCGATACCTCGCAGGATGCTGCCCGGGTGCCCGAATGAGCACCATCGTTCCCGCCCCGATTGCCCGCCAGCCGTGGCAGCTTTTCTTCCCCCTGTTCGGGCTGGTGCTGTTCGGCGCGGCGGTGCTGTACTCCGCGGCCGCAAGTTCGATCAGCCCCTATGCCGATTCGCATCTCCTTCGTTTCGGCATCTTCTTCATCATGGCAGTGGTGATCAGCCGGCTCGATCGGCCGCTGGTGACGTTCATGGCCTATCCGGCCTATGTGGTGGTCCTGCTGCTGCTTGTCGCGGTCGAGGCGGCCGGGGCGATCGGCGGCGGGAGCCAGCGATGGCTGGAAGTCGGGCCGATCCGCATACAGCCTTCCGAACTGATGAAGCCTGCCGTCGTGGTGGCGCTGGCCCGCTATTACGGTGATTTGCCGGCGGGAATGGTGCCGACCTGGCAGGCGGTCATCCCCGCGGGTCTCATCATATTGATGCCCATGGCCCTGGTGCTGCTGCAACCTGATCTCGGCACATCGCTCGCCATCGCCTTTGGCGGCGGGCTCGTGATGTTCCTCGCCGGGCTCCCGCTGCGCTGGTTCGTCGGCGCTGCGGTGGCCGCAGCAGCCGCCATTCCCTTTGCGTTCTTCTTCTTCTTGCACGACTATCAGCGCAGCCGGGTGACCACCTTCCTTGATCCGGAGCGGGACCCATTGGGCGAAGGCTATCAGATTACCCAATCGAAGATCGCGATCGGCTCTGGCGGAATGTTCGGCAAGGGCTTCGGTGACGGCTCGCAAAGCCACCTGAACTATCTTCCCGAACCGCACACGGACTTCGTGTTCGCCACCATGGCCGAGGAGTGGGGGCTGATGGGCGGCCTGTTCACGATCCTGTGCTTCGCCCTGATCCTGAACTGGGGCCTCAGCGTCGCACGAGCGAGCGAGGACCGGTTTTCCAAACTGCTCGCCGCCGGCATGTCGGCCACGATCTTCTTCTATGTCGCGATCAATCTGCTGATGGTCATGGGGTTTGCCCCGGTGGTGGGGATCCCCCTTCCGTTCATGAGCCATGGCGGCAGTTCGATGATGACCAACATGATCTGCATCGGCGTGTTGATGATGGTGCGGCGCTGGAGCACCAAGTCACAGCGGACCGGTTTGCTGGTGCGCTAACTCACGGGTTTGCGGACGAGCACAAGGGGCGAGCGAACCCCCTTTCCAAGCAGAGATAAGCCGCTATATCAGCGCTTCCCGATTCGGGGGCGCCACGGCGCCGCAATCCGATCGCGAATGGACGCATAGCTCAGTTGGTAGAGCAGCTGACTCTTAATCAGCGGGTCCTAGGTTCGAGCCCTAGTGCGTCCACCACCTTTTCAGAGACTTACCAGCAGGGGTCGGCCGGGCTTCGGCTTTCCGCAATCACCTGGCAATCACAGTGGCCGATCTGAGCGGGCAAGCTGTGGTTCGATGCTCCGCCTGATCTATCAGAAGCCGAGGATGGGCGAGGCTGAGCACACTATCAGCTTTTTCGCGCCTCGCGTTATTGCGACGTAGAGGTTGTGGAAATTCAGGTCGTCGCCGTCCAATACAACAGCGATATCGCCTTCTAGGCCCTTCATCAGCAGCGTGCTGCCGACCGAACGCCCGGCGAGTGGACGTCCGACCAGGCGGCTCTGCTCCCGCACCTGGATCGTCGAATCGTAAAACGATGGCGCCTGCGGCCCCAGACAGCCACGAAACGCGCGGATGCATGCGCGCATCACCGCGTCACGATGAATTCCGCCGGACGCCTGCCGACCGAGTTCCACGAGAAAATCTAGCGCCGCCGAATAGCTGCGATCGCTGACCAACGAATAACCAGCAGCCTCCAAAGGGCCGTTTGGCGGAAGGCCCAACGCAATATGGTTTCTGATCTCAGCGGCCACCTGGACGGCGCCAGCGCCAGACATCAACTCATCGGCGAAGGCAGACAATTCCTCTAGCGCGCTCACAGAGGTCGGTTCGAATGACCGCCCGAACTCAACGAGATCCTTCAGGTCGACCGCTTCGAGGACGATCGCTCCTGACACTCGGCTGGCGATACCCCGCTGCTGCGCCGGCCACCTCGAAAATCCAATGATGAGCACCTTTTCGTCGGCCATCGCCGGAGTCGACGCTGCGGCAACTCTCGCGGCCAGATCATTGGTCCCGGTGAGCTGAACCCACTCCACCCGACCTGCGGGGCCCGTGCGCACGTCGACCGGCTGTCCCGCGACCATCGAGGCCCGCGCCTGAAGGAGCCAATTGCCGAGATCCGCCGCTCCCGCGTTTATCCATCGCCAAGGCTGTGTCAGCTGCGCAACGACGGGGAAATAGGAACATACGTCGTCATCCCACCCGGGAAGGTCGTCGCCGCCGAACCCGAAGATCGCCTGGAGAGGATCACCAAGGACGCAAGTTGGAAGCGTCTGGGCCAGCCAAGTGACCATGGCATGCTGCCGTTGCGAGCAATCCTGATACTCGTCGACGATCAGTCGGGCGTAGCTTGCCCTCACGACATCTGCGACATGACCGGCCGCAAGAAGCGTCGTTGCGGCATTCCGTATCGCTGGGTAATTCGCGCCGGGGTTGCCAAGCCGCAGCGTTGCTGGATCGATCTCGCTCCGGAAGGGAAACGTCGCCGCGAGCCGCATCGCCCAGCCATCGAGCGTCGCCAATCGATAGCGGGTTGCGGGAACACCAAATGCATCTAGTCGACCGCGGAGAGCCGCAACCCCCGCATTTGTGTGCGTCAGGACGAGTATCGGCTTCGGCCCGCGATGGCGCTTGAGAGCGTTAGCAATGAGATACGTCTTTCCGCACCCCGCCGGTGCGGTCACCGCACCGCGACTGATGGTCAAAAGGTCGACCATCACGAATCCTTCGCAAGCCATTCAAATATTCCGCCGATCTGGTCCCTTCCGGGCTGCTGGAATTCAGCAAGCCCCGGACCGAGGATTTCCCGGCCGACATGTTCCATCCACCCTACCTGCTTGAACCATCCGGACTTTTTCGCGCGCGATGCCGACGCAAGCAGGGTCCTGTTTGCCGGTGACGCATCTCCCCGCACGGTGGCGAGGTTCTTCGAGCCTTGGGAGATCGTCGAGATCTTGCTGTTCACGTGATCGTCACCGTGAACATCAACGGCATAGTCCAGCAGCCGGTCGATGTCGGCTTCACGAATGCCGTGAAAGAGTTCGTCCTCGAGAGCAAAGCCTGGGCGCCATTTCACTAGCTCTCCGCCGTCGAGCTGGAATTGCGCTTCGACCATCAGATCCGGCTGCTCGTCGTCGTCGCGGAGCACCATGGTTCGGTAGCCAAGAGCTAGAAACGCTGTGGCTCTTCCATACAACTTGGAGACGCCGCCGGCATCAACCAGGGCACCGCCGAGCGTCTCGATGCTCTTGCCGCCATTCGCAGCCGCATATTGGCTCAGCCCGCGGAGAAGCCCCACCTCACTTGCGCCTTCGCACACGATGACGGATCGGGCGAGGAATGCTTCGGGGAACACTCTGAGGGCGCCTTGGATGGCGCCGTCGGTTCCGGCAAGACGCATCTCGTGGCGGTCCCCACGACGCCGCATGATCCACAACTGCGACCCTGCGATCTCACGGACGACTACTGGCGAATGCGTGGTGGCAAATGTCTGCACCTTCGGTTGCTGAGCCTTGACCTCAAGCGACTCAAGAAGGCGGGCGACACGGTGGGGCTCTAGGCCATGCTCAAGCTCATCGACGAGAAGCATCGTCGAAGATTTTGAGGCCTCGCGTTGTAGCCCAGCAAGAAGCAGGCGGCTGGATCCGACCCCCAGGCTCCGCAGGGGAACGCCATCGCCATCGTGCAGACTTATTGCGCCGCCGGTGATTGAGACACTCTGAGCCTCAAGCATCGCCCTCGCGGCATCGCCGACGGATATACCGAGTTCGCCGGCCGTGCGAGTGACGATCTCGAGCACGTCCTTTAGCTGGTCCTTCACTTCGGTGCCGAACGCCTCGCGCGCATCCCGAGCGGCCTTCGTCATGAACGCGCCGAAGTCCGGCTTCTCTTCGGAGAGCTTGGTTAGAATGCTTCCGCGGCGCCATCCGAGGTTCTGCACCGCCAGTTCGCCAATGCGACTTGGGGCGAGCCGCTGCCTGTCCGCCCAGATCAGGTTGCGCGATAATCCGGCGGCGGCAGCGCGATCCGAATAAAGCGACCACGCGGGCTCCAGATCGTTAGCCACCGTGAGCACCACCGTAAGGATCGTGTCCAGACCCACCCCAGGCTCATCTTCTGTCCGGCCAGTCGCCACCTCGAACCCGCGAAGATATTGGCCATAGGCCTCCATGACCTTCAGAGGCTCGTCGAGGTCGCCGATCGACACTGCGATTTGGATCGGCTGCATCAGGTCGAGCGCGTGAAAATCGGCGTCGGTGAACTGCACGTTCCGACGTGCGCCCAGACAGAGATCAATGGCGTCCAGAATGGTGGTTTTGCCGCTATCCCCGGGTCCGACGATGCAATTCAACCCCGGCGTCGGGAACCAGTCGAAATCTCGGATGCTCCGGAAATTTCTGATGTTGATCTGCCTGATCCGCGCCAAATCTTCCTCCCCCCAGAATCTGATGACAACACTGCTTCCGCGGCCCGATTATAGCCGATGGTAGGGAAATCGCCGCGCCCGGCAACGGGCTCGCAGTGATTTCGCCGCAGTTCGAAAAAACGATGAACTATTGTGCGACCCGCGGCCCGCTGTGATACACCACGCGGGCAACCTCATCGGATGCGCAAGCGTCCGCGCTATTCCGCCAACACGTCGACCACACTCCGTCCACGGGCGACCGGGGTTACGGTGATCTTGACTGGGATGCGCTCCTTCACTTCTTCAATATGGCTAATCACGCCGACCCTCCGGCCGGTAGCGTGGAGCTGCTCGAGCATTGCGATCGCAGCCCCCAGGCTCGCACTATCAAGCGCGCCGAAACCTTCGTCGATGAACAGGCTTTCGATATGGAGACCTTGACTGGTCGACATCTCGGAAAGGCCCAAGGCAAGCGCGAGGCTGACTAGGAATCGCTCGCCTCCGGAAAGGTTGTGAAGGCCCCGCACCTCGCCGGCTAAGTCATGGTCGATCACCTGAACGAGCATATCGCCGCCAGTGCCCCGCTGGAGCTCGTAGCGAGGCTTGAGTTCCGCAAGGCGGGCGTTGGCGTGGCCGAGCAGTCGATCAAGCGTGAGTCCTTGCGCGAAGCGACGGAATTTGTTTCCGGTCACGTCGCCGATCAGCGCGTCGAGCTGAAGCCAGACGTGTGCCTTGGCTTGTCGTTCTGCATGCTCGGCGCGCAAAGCGGCGGTGGCGGCCCGGGCGGCGTCGTCCTGACGGATCACTAGCGCCGCTTGGCCTTCGGTTTCACGGGCCTGCGCCTGCTTCGCTTCAGCCGCATCGACAGCTGCTGCAAGCGCATCGCCGGCCAGATCAGGCACGTCCGTTGCGACATGGGTTGTGTAATCATGGGTTCGGGCGCTGTGTTCGGCCTCGGCGCGGGTGACTGCTTCGTCGAGGAGATCCAGCGCCTTCTGCTCGGCGGCCAGCGCGCCCTCCCCGGCGTGCGCCTCAGCCGCGACAGCGTCCGGCGTGAGGCTCATAGCAGCGAGCCGCGCCGCAAGGTCGGACGATCGGCGGGCCGCCTCGGTCTCGTCGGCGCTCTGTGTTTCGCGCCTTGATTGGAGCGAGGCCTCGGCTGCGGCGCGTGCCGCGAGTGCGCCGCTCGCAGCCGTTCGCGCCGCCTTGATGGTAGTCGCTGCCAGCTCCAGTCCTTCTTCGAGCCGCCCCGCGACAGCAGTGGTGGCCTCGCCGCCCAGCAAGGCCGCTCGTTCATCACTCAGGCGTTGGTGCCGCTCGCCGAGCCCGGCGACGCTCGCTTCCGCCTGGTCGCGTGCGCTGCGGGCCTGGGTCCGTGCTAGGTCTGCCGCGTGAACAGCCTGCGCGATTTCAGGCAGTGCCGCAGCCGCGGCCCTGTGCTCCGTCTCTCGCGTCCGCCACTCGAGGACCAGCTTTGCGAGGTCCGCCCGCGGATCGCGCGCCCGGGTCCAATCAAAGTGGGCCGACAGTTCGGCATCGAGCGCAGCGCCAAGCCGGTTGCGGCGCTCCGAAAGGTCTGCAAGCCGGCGGGTCAAATCGGCCTCACTGGAGATAGCGTCGCGCTCGGCCTGAAGTGCGGCGAGGCGCGCTGCTTCCTCCAAATCACGGGCCGCGCGAAGCCGCTCGACTTCGGCACGCGCATCATCGAATGCTTGCCGCGCAGCCTCAAGCCTCGTCCGGACCGCGTCCGCCTCCATTAGGCATTCAGCCAACGTCACGCGGTCTTCAGTGAGGTCAGCCACAAGGTCGAGATCGGCCGCCGCCGCGGCAGCAGCCAGCGCAGCCTGCGCCGTGGCCTGCGCGGCCCGCACTTCGATCAGCGCTGTGTCGATCCGCTGCTTCTGCGCCTTGAGGGCGGCCAGGCGCTGCTCGGTCGCGGTCGCGCGATCGGCAAGCACCGCCGCGCGTCGCTCGTGCTCGCGCACCTCGTCGTCCAACGCCGCCACGCGCGCGAGATCGGCAGCGGCACGGCTTTCGATCAGGGCGGTCACCGCCTCGACCTCATGCTCCCGCGATCCGCACACCGGGCACGGCTCGCCGGACGCAAGTGTCGCGCGCAATCGCGCGGCAGCCTCATCGCCGGCAGCCTCGGAGAGCGCGCTGCTGCGCCGTGCTTCGTCGAGCCGGGCGCGAAGCTGCGGCAGGTCGGATTCGATCTCACGTGCTTCCGAACGGTCGCGGGCCAGCGCCTCCGTCTCCCGCTCGTGATCCCTACTGACTCGGGCTGCCTCGCCTCCAAGCTGCGCCACGCGTGCGCCATGATGCTCAACCGCATCCAGCTTCGGTTCGATCGCCGTGAGCGCGTCCCGTCGGCGCGTTGCGGCCTCCAGCGCAGGTGGAGACGGCATAGCCGCCTGCGCCCGCTCAAGCCGTGCCTGGGCCGCGGCATGAGCTTCGGCAGCTGAGGCAGCTGCTTCTTCGGCGATGGCGCGAGCCTTGCCTCGGGTGGCGACCTCTGCAGCGACGGTGTTCGCGTCCGTCGAAATGCGCAGGGCCTGCTCCGTCAGCACCACATGCTCCGCAAGATCCGCGGCCAGCGCCTCTTCGCGGTGTGCGAGCGCGCGCCGCGCCTCGTTCGAGGCGATCCATTCCGCAAGCCCGGCAAGCTCTGCCTCCGCATCGCGGCGCTGCTGTTCGGCGGCCTCCCAATCACCTTCGGCCTTGTTGAGTTCCGCAGCCCGCTCCTCCCTGGCGACGTCGAGCGGCACCAGTTCCGCCCCGAGTCGCTCGATCTCTCGATCGAGCGCGCGTGCCTGCTCGAGCGCAGGGCGCGCAGCTTCCAGTTCGGCCTCCGCGCGGCGCAACGCGTCGCTTGCCTCCCGCTCAGCGGCGGCGAGCCGCTCCGCCTCGACGTGCACGCGGTTCAGGTCCGCTTCGAGTTTGGCCACCTGCTCGGCACCGCGGGCGGCCCTGGCCCCGGCCTCTTCGGCTGCCTTCCACTCGGCGACGAAGGCTACTGCCGCACGACGCCGCCGCAGCCCCTCACGCCGCGGGCCGGCCTCGGTCTGCGCGGCCCGTGCTGCGTCGAGCGCCGCTTGCGCCGTCCCAACAAGCTCGGCGAGCTTTGCCGCGGTCTCGTGCCACCGGCGCTCGCGCTCTAGGCAAGTGAGTGCTTCTCCCGCTAACGCAAGCGCGGCCCGCGCCTCGGTGAGCTTCGCCTCGGCATCGGCGCGCGCGACATCGTCGAGCCCGCGATGATCGGCGATGCGCTGCTGGATCTGGGCAAGCTCGGCTCGGAGCCCGTCGGCCTTGCGCTTCGCGGCAACCCCGAGCTGCGCATAAATGCCGGTGCCGGTGAGCTTCTCGAGCAAGGCCGCGCGATCATTGGCGTCGGCTCGGACGAAGGCGTCGAACTCGCCCTGAGCGAGCATCACCGCGCGCGTGAACTGCTCGGCCGTGAGACCGACGCGATCGCGGATCGCCTCCAGGGTTTCGGTGCGGGTGCCACCGATCCGGTCGCCTGTGTCGAGATTGGTAAATTCCTGACCGATGTTCTGGAACGCGCCGTCGGCTTTCCCGCGCGCCCGCCTCACTGTCCAGCGCGCGCGGTAGCGGACCCGGTCGCGCCCGACGAAATCGACCTCGGCATAGCCCTCGCCGGCGCGGTGGCGCAGGACGGCGCGCGGATCGCTCGTGGAGATCGCCTCGCCGCCTTCCGGGCCGACCTGACCGCCGGCTGCGTAAGCCAGCCGCGGCAGCCGGTTGAACAGGGCCAGGCACATCGCATCGAGCACGGTCGACTTGCCCGCGCCGGTCGGGCCGGTGATCGCGAAGATACCGGCAGAGTCGAGCGGCTCGGCAGTGAAATCGACCGCGAAATCGCCTTCGAGGCTGGCAAGATTCCGACCGCGGATCGCCAGGACCCTCATGCCACGTCCTCCGACTGGACCTCGATCAGCAGTCGTTCGAACGCCTCGGCAAGGTCGGCTTCGGGCTCCCTGCCATGCTTCTGGCGGTAGAGCTCGGCGAATACATGTTCGTGCTCGAGCTCGGCCAGCGCCTCTGCCCGCGCCGCGATACCTCCTCCCCCGCCTCCGCCATCGGGATAGACCGGCTGAACGCGGGTGAGCCGCACGGGCTTGTCAGCGAGGGCAGCAGCCACGCGGGCGGCAAGACCATGCTCAGGGCGGTCAAGCAGCACCGATACTTCGACGAACGGCTGCGCGCCGGGGGTCGTGGGCTCGCCGAAGTCAAATACGGCGAGCAACGCCTCGACCTCGGCGATTGGCCGCGCCCCGCTCTCGGGCAACGCGAGGAATGGGGCCAATCGCGGAATTGGCACTTCCTCAACGTGAACGCCTCCGGGTGAAAGATCCACCACCGCGATCGAATGCTTGTAGCCGCGCTCGCTCGCAGACATCGGGAAGGGCGAGCCGGCATAGCGGATCGCAGTGGTTCCCTTCACGACCTGCGGGCGGTGGAGATGACCGAGCGCCACATAGGCCGCGCGCGCATCGAACAGGCTCGCGGCCTCTGCTTCCTCGCCGCCAATCACGATCCGCCGCTCGGAATCGATCGAGACGTCGCCGCCCGCGACGTGGAGATGGCCGGTCAGCACCAGCGGTAGACCGGCGCAGCGCGCCTCGGCGGTCGCCAGCACTTCGCCATAGAGCGAAGCGAGGTCGCCCTGCCCCAGGTCGCCTGGCCGACAATAGGGCACCGCCGCGACCCACGCTGCGGTCGTCCCGTCGCGTCTGGGCAGCGGCACCAGCAGTCGGTCGAAATCGAGTGCGCGCTCGATCCGCGGCAGGCAGCCGACCAGGTGCACGCGACCACGTCCGAGCAGCGCGCCCGGAAGGTTGATCCGCGCCGCTGAGTCATGGTTGCCGCCGACCACAACGATGTGGAGGTCCGCGCAGGCGGACGTCGCCTCCCGCAGAAAGCGATAGAAGCGTTCCATTGCCGGCACCGACGGATTGGCGACGTCAAACACGTCGCCGGTGACAACCAAGCCATCGGCTTCGCGCCGAACAAGCTCACCGATCAGCCACGCGAAGAAGGCGTCATGCTCCTCCGCGCGGTCATGACCGTGAAGTTCGTGGCCGATGTGCCAGTCGGAACTGTGAATGACTCGGAAGGGGCGTGTGGTCATGAAGCTCGCTCTCCGGGAGAGATGCGACAGCTTCGGTCGTGCACTTTAGCGGCGACCTCAGCTTCACGCGGGGAAGACGGGTTACGCACCGATATGCACGCCTGACCAGCAGATGCGAGCAAGCCGAAGCGGCGTGGCGGTTCGTTCATTGTCAACGCTCCAGCACAGCACGAACCAGCGGCGTCGGATCGGCAGCGGGATTACGCCAATCGGCCCGACCGGGGTGAGTGACGGTAACGACTGCGCGGCCGTCCACAGCGATATGAGCTTCACTCGCCCAGCCCCGGTCATTTCGTTCTTGAAAGCGATCGATCAGTTTGTGGGCGCCGATCGCTTCGCGGGTCCATCGACCTGCCGTCGTGCCAAGGCACAGGATCGTTCGGATACCGAGCTCCTGAATCACCGCGGCGTGCACCGGCCAACATTGCGCGAGCAGGACGGCCTTATCGGCGGAAAGCGCCGCTTCATTAGCCGAGCGCACGAACACGACGTTGCTTGCCGGAACGTCGCGCAGATCGATCTCGAGCTGCCCGAACATGTGCCGCATGCGCGGCTGCATGCCATGGGTCCCAGCAGGTTTACCCTGCCAAGATTCGTCGAGATACGCCGACCAAGGTTTCGTCAGTGCACGCCAATCTGCAATGTCGCGCTCGACCGTTTCGTCCGCCTGGCTGACGGGTGAGCCGCCCGGATTAAGGCCGAGCACGTAAAGGCTGCGGTGTCCACTGAACGCGCTTGGCCCCGAGTAGAACAGCGATCCGGAGCGGCGCGTGATGGACGGCGGCAACTGCTCGACGGCCGACGAGATAGAGGCTGGCTGTATGCCGGGCAGAAGTGTGGATGGACGACTCGTCATGCCGCACCAGTGGCCGGTTCTCGCGACAAAATCGGTCGTGGCTCGGTTTCGTTGAGCATAGCATGTGCCGCTTCGAGGCGTTCGCGCATCACTGCGATGAGCGCATCCGGTCCCTCGATCGCCAACTCGCCACCCCAAGTGAACAGGTGTTCGGCTAATTCGCGCATGCCGCCGGTCGTGAACCGGATGCGTAGTTCGCCACCCGCCAACTCCTCGATCTGCTGCAGGCGGTGGAAGCGCCATCCACGTGCGCGGGGGACGGACGGCGCCCGCACGCGTAGCACTACGTCATACTTCTCATCGCGCCACACCGCGAAGCTCTCGGCCAGCCACGCATCAATATTCCAGTCCTCCGGCGCGCACCCGAGCGCCTCGCTCACCATCGCCTCGGTCATGCGGTCCAACCGGAAATAGACGGGTTGATCGTCGCGCCCAGGAATCTTGCCGAGCAAGTAGGTTAGCGGTCCGTGCACGAGGCCGTAGGGGATCACGCGCCGCCAGCGCGGCTCCGGCCGCTCCTCCGTCGCATATTGAAATTCAACACAGCGCCCAGCGAGGATGGCGCTCTGGATTACGGTAACGGTTTCCGGCGCGACGGTCGCGATAGGCCCCGCCGTCACCATAGTCCGCTGAATTCGGGCGAGCGCATCGAGGTCCGGATCGATCCGCCGCTTCTCGCGATCGTCGAGGGAACCCTTCACCTTCGCCAGGAGACTGGCCAGTTGACTGGCGCGCGCGGCTCTGCCGGCGGCGCGCTGGCCATCGACCTCCGCCTGAAGCGCGGCCACCTCGGCTGCAGTAGGACGGGTATAGACACGCCGCAGACTGTCGCGGATCAAGAAACGCTTACGCCGATCGTCGGCGAGCTCGTCCAGATCGAAATGACGAGCGATGATGTCCCGCATCCGCTCGGCCGTCCGCCGGGTGACGCCGAGGCGCTCCGCCATTTCATCGAGCGTCAGCCCCTCGGTGGTCTCCGAGAGTGCGTGGACCAGCCCAAGCAGCCGGTCCAGCTTCGCCATCCTCTCCGTCACTGCCCTGCCCCCTGCGTCCGGATTTGTCGCAGCTTGGATACTTCCGCCCGCCTTAGCAAGCACTTGCGAAGACAATCGATTATTTGGTCGCGACGGCGATCACCGTCGCGACCGGCAGATGCTAAGCTGCCTCCTCCTCCTCCGTCCAAGGCGACAGGCCCGCTGCGTCGTTCGCCGCCGTGCTGAACGCCTTCGCGAACCCGTTCTGACGTCGCGCCTGTAGAGCTGCCGTGTAACCGCGGCCGGCCCGAAGCTCGATGACTTGCCGGAGGATGCGATCTTCGACGACGCCTGCGTCGGCGCGATCGTCGTGGAGCTGTCGCCAGCGTGCGAGCAGCAAGGCAGTGCTGATTACGTCGCCTTCACACGCCTCTTGGACGGCATCCCATTGGTCGGCGTAGATGAGCCGGGCTACGGCGAACGCCGGCACGCTGATCTTGGCAGGGATATCGAGGCTTGCGAGGATCTCGGCCATATGCACCGGCTTCATCTTAAAGCCGCCGGTGGTGGTCCTGGCGAAATCCAGATGTCGGACCGGATCGTTGCCGCCGAACCCCAGCCAGCGCCACCCCTTGGGCAAGGTCAACCCGTGACGCATTGCAGCTAGAGAAAGCATAGGTCCATCGTGGAGCATGCCAGCCCACGATACCAGTTCCGCCTCCTTCGGCGCCTCGCTCAGCACACGGAGGATGCCGGAGACAATCTGACGCTCGTCGAGGTCCGGCCGGCTCAGCGTGGTGAACCGCGCGACATCGACGCCGCCCTCATCGTTCTCCGTGAGAACCATGATCGACGCGGTGACAATGGTCTGGAATGGCCAGCGCGGGGTAAGGCACGGATCCTCGCTGCGGGTATACCCGCGGCGCGAAGGCTCTCCATTTCTCGGCGCCCAGCGTTCCATTGCGAGGTAGCGTTTGTGACCGGTTTCGTCGGTGACAGCACTCTCGAGATCGAGAACAACATAGGCGCGCGGGCGACGCGGCTCGAAGATATGATCAAACTTCATAGGGTTTCTCCTCCGGCACTGGACCGGTATTGGCGGTAACAAGGGGCGGACTCCGCTCGTGTGTGTCCGACGATGATCAGCCGAAGCGGACGACTGTCTCGACCGGCGCTTCCGGCTCGATCCAGTCGGCGCCCGGGGCGATCCAGCTGTTGTTCTCGAGCAACGTGTCGCCCATCGTAGCTGCCACGGTCTTGATGCGTTTCATCGCGAGCTTGCGACCCCTTCCGATGTTTTTCGGCTTGCCCGGCACCCGAACGAGAGATCCGCGGCGGTCGACCGCAAAATGCTCATCGGCGCGGGTGCTGACGAAGATGATCGGCGCCTCGTCATTGGCGGCGAAGGGCACCAGCCGGTCGACAATGTCGACCGTCAGGATCTCGCGGAAAGCGATAGTGAAGCCGGTTGGTTCGGTCGCCTTGGCGCTAGCCCAGCCCGAGTAGACCAGGTCCTTCCGCATCAGCCGGGCGATGCGGGCGATCTCCATGCCGATATGGATGTCCATCTCGCGCCCCGACGAGAAACCAATTGCGTCGTTGGCGGGCTTGAAGGGCGGCCACCCCATCTGCTGCCTGACGGCGAGCATGAAGTTCTGGTGGTGCAGCATCATTTTCATTTCTTCATTCCTTTCGTGATGGCCGATCGGCCAGAGCATTTTCCCCTCTCTTAGGGTGCTCGCTTCTCTCGTCTGGAGATCGATCAGCGCGCGCGGCGGCGCGCCTCTCGACTTCAGCGGTGCCGCTGGCTCCAAGTGATCGGCAGCTTCTTGGGCGCTGGGCCATGGGCGGCGATCTCGCGGCGGAACCACCGCTCTTCCTCGGCGCATGCAGCCTCCTGCACTTCGCACCACCAGACCCGATGACGCGGATCCCAACGATAGCCGCGCGCCTTGAGCAGGCTGCGCCGGTCGAAAGGCGCACCGGTAGCCTCGAAGCGAATGGTCGGCTGCTCGGCGTTGGCGAGCAGGTCGCCAAGCACCGTCCCGCCGTGTTGCAGGCGATGCGCGAGCAGATGGATGAGGCTGACGACATCGGCCATCGCGCGGTGCGCATCGCCGAAGCGGCCGATTTGCATCAGCAGGTGGCCGAGCTTGCGTCCGTCGAAGTCGGCCGCGAGCCAGTCAAAGTCGGAGGCGGAGCATGCCCAGGGTGCTCCGGCCAAACCTGGCATCAGGCTTTCGATGAAAGCGATGTCGAAGCGTGCGTTATGTGCGATCCGAACATCCGCGCTCGCCAACCGACGTTCGAGCCGTTCGAGGTCGATCGCTTTGCCGCGCACGTCGTCATCGGTGATGCCGGTGATCTTCGTGATATGCGGCGAGATCGGTATACCCGGATCGCGCAGCGCCTGTCCCGCGCTCGCGATGCCTACGATCTCACCGGCGGCGTTGACCTCCAAGATCACGACGGCGATGTCGATGATCTCGTCGGTCAACGAATCAGTTCCGGTCGTCTCGGTGTCGATGACTGCGACGCGGCGGATCGGCCCCTCGCCGCGCGGCGCCAGCGGCAGATCGTCCAGCGTCGATACCCGGCGTAGAATGCGGATGTCCGGGTCGTTGGCGTGTTCAGCCATCAGGGCGTGGGCCCCTAGGTGGCGGATCTTGTGCATGCTTGGTCTCCTGTAAGACCGAGCGGCAGCGAGGCTTTTCCCCTCTGCATCTTCGGTCACGGAGACGGGTCAGAGCCCGGCCTTTTCCGCTCACGGATCAAAAGTTGTTCCTTCAAGCGGCAAGCACCGCCTATGGCGGCGGCGCAAAGCCGCTTGACAGGCGTTACAAAATGCCGTCTCATCTGAGAGAGCAAAACGTAACAGGTGACGCCCATGGAATGCGCGATCTGGTTCGATCCAAACGACGTTCAGCGTCGCCTGAAGGCGCTCGGCCTAACTTTCGAAGAGTGCATGCGTGTTGTGAACGCCATGGTTGCGGCGTTCAACGGCTGCACTGACAACGACCCACCCACCGCCGCCGGCTGGGATGCGTGGCGCTTCGGCACGCGCACCTTCCGCGACGTCAAACGCTCGCACGGTTGGGAGAAGGACGATCAGGACAATCTCTCGACCATCGTCCACCCCGATCGCGCTTTCCGCATTGCGGTGGTGAATACCAACGAAGCGACGGGCGTCCGGGAGGCGCAACCGAAGAACAAGTCCGCTAAGGGCAACGGCTCCGAGCGCGCCGTTCGACTGAACCGTGAACCGCCGTTGCCAATTCCCGAATTCCTGAAGGATTACGAGGAAGCGCTCGCTGCCGCCGCCCGCTCCGACGCGCCGATTTGGTATCTGTGCGCCTATATCAGCAACGAGGCGGTTCGTGCGGAGCTGTCCTTTCCGATGACGGTGGAGGGTGGCTATCTGTGCAACTGGCGCGAGCGCATCATCCTGATCGATCAGAACGGCCCGGTATGCGACGTCCGCGGGCGCGATGAGGACGATTACGGTCCGGACTTCGAAATTCCGGTTCGTCGCAAGAGGTAAGTCATGTTCAATCCAGCGAGGCTGAGCCTCGCGCGACACCGCGCCGGGCTCAGCAAGAGCCAGCTGGCGGAGGCCGCGCGCGTGAGTCGGCCTGCCCTCCATCGCTATGAAACCGGCGCGACTGAGCCGGCCGCCGATATCACGGAACGGATCGCCGATGTGCTCGGCTATCCGGCGGCCTTCTTCTATGGCGAATCCGTCGATCAGCCGCCGCGTGATGCTGCGAGCTTCCGGTCGATGTCGCACATGCTCGCGGGTGATCGCGACGCTGCGCTCGCGGCGGGATCACTTGCGTTCATGGTGAGCGATTGGGTGGAGACGCTGTTCGACCTTCCGGAGATCGACCTGCACGACCTCAGCGACGAGCGAACTCCCGATCACGCCGCGCGGGCGCTTCGCGAACTTTGGGGCCTTGGCGAGAAGCCCATCCGGAACATGGTCCACCTGCTCGAGGCCAAGGGAGTCCGGGTGTTCTCGCTTGTCGAAGAGACACGGTCGGTCGACGCATTCTCGGTCTGGCGATCAAACAAGCCCTACATCTTCCTCAACACTGTCAAGACGGCCGAGCATAGCCGGTTCGACGCAGCGCACGAGCTCGGTCACCTTGTCCTGCACAAGCACGGTGGGCCAGGCGGTCGTGCGGCAGAGGACGAGGCAAACCGGTTCGCCTCGTCGTTCCTGATGCCGTCGGCGGATGTGCGAGCCCGTATCCCTATCGTTCGTGGGCTCAACCACATCATCGCCGAGAAAGCGCGGTGGAAGGTATCCGTTGCCGCGCTCAATTACCGCCTGCGTCAGCTGGGCATCACGTCCGAGTGGGAGAATCGTCAGCTCTGCATCCAGATCGCCCGCAACGGCTATCGCACGGCCGAGCCGCAGGGCATCGAGCGCGAGACATCCGTGGTGTGGGAAAAGGTGTTCGGCGGCCTGCGTAAAGAGCGGATCACGAAGCACGACATCTCGGCCGCGCTTCATATTCCGGCTGCCGAGATCGATAAGCTCGTTTTCGGCCTCACGCGGATGATGAGCATCGAGGGTGGTCGCCAAGGCGCTGCCAGCAGCGCCCGCGGGAAGCTGTCGCTGGTGTCTGGCTGATGAAGTTTGGGGGTTAGGTGCCGATACTGGAGTGGATGACGCGCGGAGAAGACGTGCGCGCGGCGGCGGGGGTCCCGTATCGGCTGCTGGAAGGGATGCCTGAGCTGGATGGTGGCGACGGCGATGCCACCAACATGCTCATTCAGGGCGACAACTTAGACGCGCTCAAGGCGCTGCTGCCCTATTATAAGGGGGCGGTGAAGTGCATCTACATCGACCCGCCCTATAACACGCGATCGGCATTCGAACATTACGACGACAATCTGGAGCACAGCCAATGGCTGGCAATGATCTATCCGCGCCTCGTGCTGCTGCGCGAGCTGCTGGCGGAGGACGGCAGCATCTGGGTGTCGATCGACGACAACGAGGGACATTACCTCAAGGTCGTCATGGACGAGGTGTTTGGGCGAGCCAATTTCATCGATACGGTGATCTGGGAGAAGGCTGACTCGCCCCGTAATTCAGCTCGGCAGCTCTCGTCTGACCACGACTACATCTTCGGCTACAGCCGGCGGGATGACTGGGCTCCTCGCCGGCTCCCTCGAACCGAAGCGGCGAACTCGATCTACAGTAACCCCGATGACGACCCCCGTGGCCCATGGCTACCGGGCGATCCATACGCGAATAAACCTTATTCGCGGGGTCTGTATTCGATCGAAGGGCCGACTGGCCGCACCTTTCAGCCGCCGGCGGGGCGCTTCTGGCGCGTGTCGGAGGACCGGCTACGTGAACTCGATGCCGATGGACGGGTCTGGTGGGGCCCGCATGGATCCGCGCGCCCGAGCATTAAGAGATACCTGTCTGAAGTTGCAGAGTTGGTGCCCCGGACCTTGTGGCGAAAAGAGGATGTGGGCAGCAACCGCTCGTCGAAGAACGAGATGCGCGCCCTGTTTCCCGATGAAGCGTCATTCGGCACTCCCAAGCCTGAACGTCTGATGCAGCGCATCCTCCACATCGCCAGCAACCCGGGCGATCTTGTGCTCGACAGCTTCCTAGGATCTGGCACAACTGCCGCCGTCGCCCACAAGATGGGACGGCGGTGGATCGGCATCGAGATGGGCGACCATGCCGTCACGCACTGCAAGCCGCGCCTCGACAAGGTGATCGCGGGCGAACGGGGCGGCGTATCTGAAGCGGTGGGCTGGACGGGCGGCGGCGGCTATCGCTTCTACCGCTTGGGCGCGCCGGTGTTCGAAGCCGACGGGCACATCGCTGATAGCATCCGGTTCGCGACGCTTGCGGCGCATATCTGGTTCAGCGAGACCGGAACGCCATTTACGAGCGACATCGACCAGCCTGTGCTGGGTGTTCATGAAGGCGTGGCATACGTCCTGCTCTACAACGGCATTCTCGGCGATCGCTCGGTCACCGGCGGCAACGTGCTGACCGCGGCACTTCTCGCCCGGCTGCGCGCGGAGAGCGGCTGGGAGGGGCCGATGACCGTCTACGGCGAGTGGAGCAAGCTGGGAACGGCGCGGCTGACTGAAGCCCGGGTCACCTTCAAGCAGACGCCCTATGACGTGAGTGCGCGCTGATGGAACTAAAGGACTATCAGCTCCGCGCCCTCCACGCGCTCCGCACCTTCCTCGATCAGGCAGCGATTCGGCCACACGAGCAGGCCTATGCCGCCGCCTGCGCGATTGGGGAGCCCGGTGCATATGCCGCAGCATATCGCCCGCTCTCAGGTCTACCGGACGTGCCCTATTGTTGCCTGAGGCTGCCGACCGGCGGCGGCAAGACCCTACTGGGTGCCTATGCGGTAGGCATCGCGCGCGACACGTATCTCGCGCGCCGCTTTCCGGTGGTGCTCTGGCTCGTCACGTCGAGCGCCATCGCCGACCAGACATTAGGCGCGCTCAAGAAGCCGACCCATCCCTATCGCCGGGCGCTGGAGGCGAGCTTCGGCGGCGCGGTCCGCGTCTACGGCATCGACGAGCGGCGGCAGCTCCGTCCACAGGACGTGGCCGATGCGGCGACGGTGATCGTCGCCACCGTTCAATCCTTCCGCGTGAACAACGTCGCTGACCGCAACGTCTATCGCGACGACGAGGAGTTGGAGCCACATTTCGCGGCGCTGCCGGCGGGCGTCGACCTTGCCGGGCACGAGGAAGGACCGCGCCGGGGGAAGCCGATCGCCAGCTTCGCGAACCTCCTCAAGCTGCACCGCCCGCTGGTGATCGTGGACGAGGCGCATAACTTCACCTCCACCTTGTCCGGCGAGACGTTCGGGCGGCTTGGACCGGCCGCGGTGGTGGAATTCACCGCAACGCCGGTGCGCTCAAACGTCATCGTCTCGGCGACGGCTGCCGAGATCAAGTCGGCGGACATGATCAAGCTGCCGATCCACCTGTCGCAGCATGGCAGTTGGCAAGCGGCCATCGTTCATGCGGTCGACAACCGAGCTTGGCTCGAGGGCATCGCCGCCAAGGACGGCGGCGGCATCCGGCCTATCGCTCTCTACCAGGCGATGCCCGCCCGTGAAGGTGCGGAGGCGACGGTGGACGTGGTCCGGCAGCACCTGATCGAGGATTGCCGCATCCCTGAGGATCGAATCGCCGTGGCGACCGGCAATCAGCGGGAGCTCGACGGGATCGACCTGTTCGACCCCGCCTGCACGATCGAGCACGTTATCACCGTGGACGCGCTCAAGGAAGGCTGGGACTGCTCCTTCGCCTATGTGTTCTGCTCGCTGGCCAGCATTCGCAGCGGCGGTGCCGTGGAGCAGCTGTTGGGGCGGGTGCTGCGCATGCCTTTCGCTACGCGTCGCTCTTCTGAGGAGCTGAATCGCGCCTATGCTCACGTCTCGGAGCGGAATTTCTTCGAGGCGGCCGAGGGGCTGAAGGACCGTCTGACTCAGATGGGGTTTGATGAGCGCACGGCGCTCGAGGCGATCGTAGAGCAGCCAGAGAGCTTCGACTGGACCGAGGACCAGTCCCTCTTCACGCAACCGGAACTGCCTGTCCTGAGAGTCCAGGAGCGGCCCGACCAGAGCGACTGGACTCCCGAAATGGTGGCAGCGACACGGATCGCTGATGATGGTGAGGGCGGCGTTGCCATCACCTTCGACACGACCGCGCCCGATCAGGTGCTGCGGGAGGTGGCGGCGGCCGTCGCGACGCCGGAGATAGCGCCGACCGCTGCCGTGGAAGCGTTCATCGTCCAACGAGCTGCGGCGCTTTCGCCAGCGGAGCAGGGAGAGGTGCTGACGCTGCCGCGTCTGGCGATCGAGCGCGACGGGCAGTTTGAGATCGTCTTTCCGGAGACGCTGGTCGATGTCGGCGGCTGGGATCTGCGGCAGGTCGATACGAGCCTTCCGGGCTTCGCTCTCACCGACCGCCCGGACACGTTCGAGATGGACGTGGACGGGGACCAGGTCATCTACAGTCGCATCGACGCAGCCGCCGAGCTGGCGCTCGACGATGCCACTGACTGGGACGTGGCCGCCCTCTCCCGGTGGCTCGACCGCACAACGCGACAGCGTGACGTCGCCCAGCCGGTGTTCCTGGAATATTGCCGGCGCGTCGTGGAAGGCGTCACCGAAAGGATCCTGCTCCCGCAGCTCGTCAGGGGCAAATATGCGCTGCGCCGCGCCATCGTAGCGCGCGTGGCGCAGCTTCGTAATGAGGCAGGCGCGCGGGGCGTCCAAATCCTGATGGATGACATCGCGCCGGTGCTTGCGCTGGGCGACAACGGCTTCAGCTTCAGCAAGGCCGGCTACGATCCACGCACGCCCTACTCCGGACCGTGGCGCCCGCGGAAGCACCTCTTCTCGCAGGTGGGCGATCTGAAGCACGGCGGCGAGGAATGGATGGCTGCCGTGGCCATTGATGACCACCCGGCCGTGCGCTTCTGGGTCCGCAACGTGGATCGCACCGCCTGGTCCTACGCGCTGCCGACCTCGACCGACCTGTTCTACCCGGACTTCGTGGCCGAGCTGACCGATGGCCGTAAACTCATCGTGGAATACAAGGGGGCCGACCGCACCGATAATGCCGACAGTCGGGAGAAGCGGAATATCGGCGCGCGGCTGCAAGAGGTGAGCGGCGGATCGGTGCTATTCCTGTGGGCGGAGTTGGATCGCGGCGGCGGCGTGGCTCGGCAGATCGATGCGGTGATCGATCGATAGCACTCATAGCTTCCGACGTTCTTCGGCGTAGCGAGCAACAGATGCTTCCCGAGCGTCACAAGCGGTGATCGGCGTGCTTTCGCGCTGCCACGGCAGAAATTTCATCACGTTACAGAAACACCGCCAGCCGTCCTGCTGGAACCAGATCGCAGATGGGCACGATGAGCAGGCGGTCGGCGGGCGGGCATCGAGAGGCGTGTTCAACAATCTGAACGCAGAAGGGACGAAATCAGTTTCGGCTCCCATGACCGTGGCTGAAGTGGTGGACGGGGAAATGACCATTACACTCTCCTTCTTCTATGGATGGCATGAGACCACGCGGCGAACTCATCGCGACCTTGCAGCGGCGGCCAGGGCGACGGCGCGCCGCGCCTGATCAATTGCCGCCGGTGGGGCAGCACGAGCGAACTCCGATGCGGGAAGTCCAACTTCGCTCAACGAGCGCGGCGCGGTTGGGACTTCGCGGGCTACCTCGTCGAGGGAGGTCCGCGTCCAATGATCGTCGATGCTCCAGTCGCTGCGGTGGAACAAATGGGCCAGCATCGCCAGGACGCGTTCTGCGTGTCGCGCGGAGTTCAGCTGCGGCGTCTGCTGAACCGTCTCTGGCAAGGGCCGGATCGGTGTTGCCGGCGGCCTGCTCGGATGGCCGGTCCCGGCAGCGGCTCCTGCGGGCGGCACGCCCCGTTTCGCCTGCTCCCGGCCGAGAGAGCCATCAAGGACGATCCCCTGAGCGGTGGCGATCTCAAGCACCAGCGTCTGAAACGCGCGATCGCCGGTGACGGCGATCCGATTATCTGGAAACCGAGAGGCGATCAGCAGCAAACTTGCTCGCACGGCGGCACGATTGCTTGCCGCATGGACAAGAACCTTGTCGCCGAGGTCGATGAAGGCGGGAGGTCCAGCGCGATGACCCGCGGCTCGATAGACCACGCGCCCCTTGAGCTGAGTTGCTCGGAAACCCTCCAGAAGAGGTTGAGCGGCCTTGATCTGCGCGTGCCCCCTAGCTGACACAGTGCTGAACCCCAATGCGGCGAAAACCACCGCGGCCGGATCAGGAACTTCCGCGCCCGCTCGCCACGCAGCGAACGAAGGGAAGGCTGCCGCGCCGATCGCGGCTTCGAACGCGGCGTTGATGGCTTCGTCTTTAGAGCGGCTGCCGAGCGCGCCGCGGACGTTGGCTGCCGCCTCCGACAATCGTTCATCATGCGGTCGGCGAAGAGCATAGTAGGCACGCCGATCCGCATCGTTAGGCCAGCGCTCCCGGGGCCGAACCGCTGCCGGTCTGTATGGGGACGAGGCAAGCGACTGCTTGAACCTCTTTTCTATCGCCTCACATGACGTGCGGCGATCAATGGATGCTTTGACGGTCTTGCCGTCGATTACAAACGCCGCGCCGGATCGTTGCCGGCGAAGCTCGATACCCTGCTCCGCCAGTGCGGCGTGCGCCGCGTCCAGCGTATCTGCTGCGAGAACGGTCGGCACGGCGATGTCAAGCGCAACGCGTTTTCGCGACATGAAACCGGTCGCCTCTTCATAGGCGAGCGAATCCGGGTCGACTGCCTTGTGATCGCGCTTAGGTTTGGACGCGGTCGTGATCGTCTTCGCGCGCCGGCGCGCCCAAGTGGATGGATCATGCGCGTCCCCGATCACCCGACCTGACGCTCGCTCAATCAACCGGTCGCTGCGGACGGCATATCGCGACCCAGTCTCCGGAACCCAGTGGGGAAACTCTGCTTCGATCACCGCCTTTGCGCGATGAGCGGTGTCGATTTCCCAACCGTCGCCAGCGGTCACCCTGGCGGCGGTGACTGGGTCAATCCTCACGCTAGCCAGATGGACGTGCGCATTGTCCGTGTCGTCGTGATACCCCCACACGCCCTTGCAGCGCTCGAGACCCTGTGATCGCATGAAGATCGCGATCACGCGCTCGACCTCTTCCACCGTCGGCTTCTCGCCCTCCGGCCAGCTGAAGACCCAGTGATCGATCGCGCCCGCGGAGTCGGGACAGCGATGAAGAAGGGCGGCTAATTCGGCCTGCCACTCTGAAAGGCTCGTGCCGTGCAGGTTCCTGCCACCCGCCGCCAGGACAGGCGTCTCACGGCCCTCAGCGATAGCGTAGCGGGCAAGATCTTGGAGATACACGTCGTCGGAGAGCCGGACGAGTTCGTGCAGGTCGGCGACATCGGCGCGCCCGACGTAGCGTGACAGGTGAATCAGGTAAGCGAACTCAGCCTCGTGGGGCTCTCGTCCTGGTGCCCGTCGCCGGATTTTCTTGATGATCACGCGCGGTATTCCCGCTCGTGCAGCTGGATGATCCCAAGGACGATCCGCGCCTGCTCCGCGATGAGATCACGCGTAGATTGGTCTAGCTCGATCTTTGCTGCGGCAGCCAGCAGCGCATCGCAGATTCCAAGCAACGCGCCGGCCGCTGCCAGTGTGGGCCGCGGGCGGGCACGTGCATCATCCAGCACGTCCCGAATATATCCGGACACCGACTTGCCTTCGACTGCGGCATGCGCGGCGAGGTTCGCCCGCTCCGGGGAGGTGAGGCGCACGGCAACAACGTGCGACTCCTTCTTCGACTGCGTCACGAGCATGCTCCCATTCTGCTGCGACAAGCCCGCAGGGCGCGGAGCGGCGAACCCGGGCGTAAACACGCCCCATCCTGTGTTCTTCTGCTTATGTTCTCCCAATGGTCGGCGACTAGTCGCCGACTGGTCGGGGTTTCGCTGAGGATCGGACAGGCCGACATGACCGATCTGCTACTCACGCCAGTCCTGGCCGTGCACATAGAGCATGGTGTGCCACCAGTCCGCGCCGCCTGCGTGGAGCCGCTTGACCGCTTCGAGCGGGTCCAAATAGGGTTCCGGAAGCCAGTCGGCGCGGCCGTTCAACAGGGCAGCGACGATCCTCTCTGATGTCGAGCCGATTGCATAACCCTCGCTCCGGGCCAAACGAGCGAGGCGGATGAACTCCCGCGAGAGCGGCACAGAGACGAGTTTGTGATTGATCATGGCTAACTCCGAGTAGGCAGGCCACTTGGCGGACCAACGGCGGCGGCCGAGCGGGCGGAATGATATGGTTCGGGTGATGCCGCGGTTCAGACGGCGAGCTTCGCGACGCGATAGGCGGCCTCTCTGGCGGTGGAGGCGTCGATGAATGCGCGCGCGGCAGCAAGAACGGTGGCGTCGTCCGCACTGCTGGTCAGACGCTTCATCACTCGCTCAGCCATGATCTCAACAGCGTCGGCAGCCAGAGCCTCGTCACGCACCTGCCACTTCGCATTGCGGCCGATATAGAATCGCTGCGGCCGGCCGCTTGCGAGCGTGGCGAGGACGGGCACGGCCAGATCGGCGCTGACGAGGTCGGCCATAACCGGCTGCTGCGCGAGCTGCAGGAGGTTGTGCGCTGTCCATGCAGCCGCCATCGCGAACCCACCGGGCGGCGCCGAGCACCAATCGAACGGAGTGACCCCCGCGGCGGTGATCAGGCCCAAGATGGCGAGCTGATCGGCTGCCACCTCTACCGACGCGTAATCTTCCTTCAGCTCATCGAACTTCGTGAAGTCGCTTCCCTCATCACGGCCGTGGAAGGCCAGGATGACCTCCGCGTCCTTCGACATCTGCCGCGCAAAGTTGCTTGCATCCTCGTCGAGGCCGACCTTGCCTGCCACCAGCGAAAGCACGACCAAGGCGTCGTGGCCGAGCGCCTTGAGCTGACGCAATGCGGCTCGGACGGTTCGACGAGACTTACTGTTCAGCATCTCGTTGGCACCGAGATCGATGATGATGACATCGGCGTCATCTTCCTCGGCAATGGCCATGAGGGTTTCTGCGTAGGTGCCCGTCTCCTCGTCCGGCAGCAGCTCAACGCGGTTGGGGCCACCCTCCTTCAAGCTGGCGGACAGGCTGCCAATGCCCCGATCGGCGCAAACGTAGATCACGGTAGATCCGGCCGCGGCGGCGACACTTCCGATGACTAATGCGGTTTTGGTCTTGCGCACTCCGCCCCCGTTGGGGCCGATGAGAATGACCTTGAGCTTGCGCTTCTTGTGCGCGGACGGAAGCTCGGGAGCCGGGGTAGTCGCAAGTGTCGTGGTGGTCTTAAAGTCGGTCATGATCTTTTCCTTGATCTGGTGTGTGAAGGGCAATCAGCCTCGCCGCCTCCGAGCCGCGAACTGGTCGTCATCGTCGCCGACAGCCTCGGCGGCATCGGTTAAGCTGGGCATGAGCTTGGCTTTTTGCGTCTGCGGTTCAGACACGGGGGATGCCCCCCGCAGGTCTGCGACTTTCGCGTGGCCCGACCTGATGTTCTTGACCGTGCCGATCTGCTTCAGGATTTCGGCCTTGAATCCGTGATCGAGCACGGGTTCGCCCCGCGCCCGGACAGCCAGGGCGACTTCGCTCAACGTCGCGCCGTCGTCCGCGAGGAGTTCGACGATGTCGTCGCGATAATCGCGCACGATATCGCCCTGCAGCCGCCTCCGCGCCTTCTGCGCCTGCTGATCCGCGAAATGCGGTCGCAGCCGGTTCACGGCCGCCCCCGTTGACTAGTGTTGCGGATGGTGCGGGAGATTAGCCACGCCTCGACATCGGCCCGGCGATAGCGCGGCCGGTTGCCGCAATGGGTCCACACGGGGCCGTCACCCCGAACGCGCATCTTATCCCAGAGGCTGCGGCTGGTCTTGGTGAGGGCGGCGAGCTGGACGGTGGTCAACCACTCGTCCGCACTCGCCCACTTCTTATGATCGATATCCAATGTCGTTCTCCGACTATCGCCGCGGCGTTGCAGCGGGGTCGGAGATCGCTCGTGGAAGACGAGCCGTCTAAGGCGTCATTGCGGCGCAGCATTCCGTGACAGCTCCAAACTAAGGCGTCACCTCTCGCTATGATGCTAGTCTGCCACGATTAATTCGTGCCGCCATTTTTTCGCGCGCCCGCGATTCGAGCGATCCGCGCACTTTCGCCGCGCAGCAGCACGGCCATTCCGGTAATCAGTCGATCCGACAATTCGCCGAGCGGGCCGCCTCCCTGCAGTGCCGGCTCGTTCTGTTTCCAGACTTCCCATTCATCCGCGATGATGCCGCGCACTGACTTTGCGGGCGCGCCGTCAAGATCGCTCTGCTTCGTCTGAGCGAGATGGATCAGGAATCGAAGATAGGTGGAGAAATAGTCGGTTGAAATGATGCTTGATGAGTCTGAGGACGAAGACAGTCCGACCGTTGACAGCACCGCCTTGGCTGATTCATTGGTGACGAAGACCTTCCCATGGTGAGATCCATCTGACGATACTTTCGCAGGATCACTCGGATCGAGCTGGCATCGGGAGAAAATAGCTCTGAACGCGGCCTCGTTGCGCCAATGCTCTGGGCCCACTTCGACGAATTTGAAGGTCTTGGGATTGAGGACAACAGTCTTCAGCTGACCGCCTGCCGCACGTTGCGCGATATCCTCGCGCAGAGGTTTCGCGGTCTTTTCGCTCGGTTTTCCAAAATTTCCATCCCACGCGGCACCATAGCGCAGCCGCCCGTAATCCAGGAAAAACTTGGCCAGCGTAGTGAAACGCTGAGGATCCTGCTCATACCAGTCTCGGCGACCCTCCAAGCTCCAGAAATAATCGTGCATCTTGCCACCCCGAAGCGGGCATCAGGTGGCATCCACGTCCAAGCGCTTCAACCTCGTCGCGTAGAGCCACTTCCTGTGCGGCTCTGCCGCCAGCTTAGTGCTCCGCACGTCACGCAGGAACTCGCCCCATAGGTCCAGCGCCACACGCTTCTCGGGCAAGTATCTATATTTATTGTAAACGCCGGCCACACCTCCGCGTGTGCCACTGGTGTGCGCCAAGAGATCCTCCGTCACTTCGACGGGCACCCCCATCGCCTGTAGGGCGGTAACCCCAGTTCGACGAAGATCATGGAACCTCCAAGGGGGCAGTAGCGTCGCATCGTCAATGTGAGTGACGTCCTCGCCGCGCTGCTCCGCACGGGTTCGCAGGATTCTAAGCATGCGTTTGTCCAACGTTGCTTTCGCCTTGGAAAAACCACTTACGCCGGTCTTGCCTGTCGTGGTGAAGATCAGGCCGGCGCGCTTATAGCCCAGCACAGCCAGGGTCTCACGCACTTCCCCATTGCACGGCGTCAGGTGGTCGAGCTTATTCTTCATCAGTCTCGCCGGAATTGACCATAGATCGCCGGCTGGTGACATCTGGGCCCAATCGGCGCCGGCGACGGTCTCGCGACGCTGCAGAGTTCCGGCCAAGACGAGGAAATACGGTCCGAAGGGGTATGGGGTCGCGTCGGCCGCGAGAGCGAACGCGGCCATCTCTTCCGCCGAAAGGTGTCGATCGCGAGAGGGAACAGTGGATACTGCCTCCATCGAGGCCATCGGCGACGCTGAAATGTCGCCTCGGTTCTTCATGGCCCAGTTGAAGAGCTTGTTGAGGATGGCGTAGGCCTGCCGCTTCAGCGCGGGCCGATCGTCCATGCCCCCGAGCAGGTCATCTATGTCGGCCTTGGTAATCGACGGCAACGGACGGCGGCGGAACACGGGCTTAACATCCCTGTTGAGGATGCGCTCTGCCTCCCGCCATGTTTTCCAATTCACCTTAAGGTAGCGCTCGACGAAGAAATCGGCATAATCGCTAAAGGCGAGTGTTACAGCCGCCTTGCGACGCTGCCGGGCGTCCTCACGTGGGTCGCCTCCCTGGCGCACTAGGCCGGCCAGTCTCAACGCTTCTTTCCGAGCAGAGTCCGGCGACCACGGACTTCCATGCTCACCGATCGTGACACGCTGGGTCGCCGCCTCTCGCCCGCCAGTTCGATACTGAAAGATATAGGTGCGCTTGCCCTTAGCTGTGACCTTGAGCCCGAAGCCCTTCACCTCAGTATCCCAGACGAAGGCTTGGGAGGTGGACGGCTGCAGCGAGTCGACAGCGCGTTTTGTGATCTTCAGGGTAGGCATGCTTTCCTCATCAGCAATCACCCGGCAAGCACCGGATGTCCAATGAGAGCCATGATCAACCGATCTCGGTCAAGCGAATTCTCGGTAAATTACTGTAGGGGAAGGAACTTTCTAACGGCGTCCTAATTCGTCCCAACAGGAGCAGCTGACTCTTAATCAGCGGGTCCTAGGTTCGAGCCCTAGTGCGTCCACCATTCTTTCCGGGTAATCACAAATCACACGGCGCATGTTGCCCGCTGTTCGCTCGCGCTCGGGGCCGCCCGGCGGCCGCGCAGATTGGTCTGTTCGTCTATATCGCCGATGAACTTTTCCGCGACGTTTCCCCGAACGGTTACATTCGCACGGCTGATCCGGATGAACGACTGGAAACCCTCACCTTCGCGGCTCAGCACGACGTTGTCGGTCACCTGGCCGCTGGCGACGCCGGATACGCTGATCCCGTTGCGCAGCCCCCCATCGATGACATTCCCGCAAATGATCACCCGACCGAACTGCGGACGCTTGGGTTGACCGGTCTGCTTGTCGACATAGATCCCGCGCACGAATATCCCCTGCGCGGGCAGGCCGTCACCACGTTCGAAGCGATTGCCGATGATCTCGATCTCGCTGTTGTCCGAACCGTAAAGCGGCCAGAACTGGATGAAATCGGGGTGGTCGCCCTTGCCCCCGGTATTGATGGGGTGAAAATCGGTGGCGTAGTTGGAGATGACGCGGACCCGCCGCGAACCGCCGCTGCGGAACGCATCGACTCGAAGATCGCGGAACGCACAGCCTTCGAGGGTGAAGCCGTCGCACTGGCTTGCGGCGACCCCATGCCTGAGGCCGCGGAACTTCATCCGCCGCATGGCGATATCGCGGCAGTGCTGGAACAGGAAGCCGGTCTGGCTGCGATCGTCGCCAACCACTTCGCCGTCCTCGAAATTAAGCCCGGCACAGTTGTTGAGCCGGAAAGCATGGCGTTTTGTGCCGCTTGCCCGATAGGTTCCCCCCCTCAAGGTAACAGGGTCGGCAAAGGCATAATCCTTAACCTCGGCGCTTTCGATCGTCTTTCCGGCGAGATCGATGGTCTCTCCGCCGGAACATCCGGTCAGGATCGTTTCGAGGTTCATCATCGCTCCTGCAGTGTTATTACCGTTATCCTGCGCACATGAGGCAAGCATGCCCAAAGCTAGGGCTGCGGTCTGAACGGTCGGTGACGTTACGCTGCCTTCCTCCGCCACAATTGCCCCCGCCATTGATGTCACACCAGGATGTGTTTGGGTTTGGCTATCACAGCGTAATGTGATACCGGCCGCCTCATGGATACGATAGCCAAGGTTCGCGCACTTGTCGCGCAAGGTCTCATCAGCCGCTCCGGTCTGGCACGGGCCGCCGGGCTTCATGCCAATACCTTGCGCGATTGCACCTCCGACGACTGGAACCCGACGGCAGACACGCTGGGAAAGCTGGAACGCTTCCTTGAATCGAATGACGAGACCCCCGTTCTGGTGGGCGCCGAAGAGATCATCGACGAGGCGCGCAACGGGCGGATGTTCATTCTCGTCGATGATGAAGACCGTGAGAACGAAGGCGATCTCGTCATTCCGGCCCAGATGGCCACCCCGAACGCCATCAATTTCATGGCTACGCACGGACGGGGGCTGATCTGCTTGTCGCTCGATCGCAAGCGGATCGAGGCGCTCGGCCTGCAGCCGATGAGCCGCGACAACCGCGAAAGCATGCAGACCGCGTTCACCACCTCGATCGAAGCGAAAAGCGGCGTGACCACCGGCATCAGCGCCGCTGACCGGGCACGGACCGTTTCGGTTGCGATCGATGCCACGATGGGGCCGGACGATATCGTCACGCCGGGCCATGTCTTTCCGCTCGCTGCGCGCGATGGCGGGGTGCTGGTCCGCGCCGGCCATACCGAGGCAGCGGTGGACATCTCGCGCCTGGCGGGGCTCAACCCTTCGGGCGTAATCTGCGAGATCATGAACGAGGACGGCACGATGGCCCGCCTCGACGATCTCATCGCCTTCGCGCGGCGGCACGACATGAAGATCGGCACCATCCGCGATCTCATCGCCTACCGGATGCGCCATGACCATCTGGTCGAACGGATATCCGAAACCCGCTTCCAGTCCGACTACGGCGGCGACTGGAAGTTGATCACATATCGCAACACGGTGGACGGGGCGCAAAGCTTCGTGCTGCAAAAGGGAGAGATTTCAGCCGAGGCGCCGACCCTGACGCGGGTGCACACGATCTCGCTGCTCGATGACGTGATGGGCCAGTCCGGCCCGCGCAAGCGAACCCTCCAGCGCGCGATGGCGGCCATCGGCAAGCACGGGACCGGCGTGATCGTCCTCCTCATCAACCCGCGCGCCGCGATGCCGGAAGCCGCGGGCGCCGAGGGCGGCGATTTTCGCGCCTACGGGATCGGCGCGCAAATCCTCGCTGATCTCGGGATCGATGACATGATCCTGCTCACTAATTCCCACCGCACTATCGTCGCGATCGAGGGCTACGGTCTCAACATCGTCGGCGAAGAACCCATACCGGAGTGACCATGGCCCGTATCCTGATCGTCGAAGCCCGCTTCTACGAACATCTCAATGACATGCTGGTGGCGGGTGCGCGCGCTGCGCTTGAGGCGGGCGGGCACGAGGTCGACGTTTTGACCGTGCCCGGCGCGCTGGAAATCCCGGCGGCGATCGCGCTGGCAGCGGAAAGCGGAAGCTACGACGCTTATGTTGCCATCGGCGTGGTTATCCGCGGCGAAACCTATCATTTCGAGATCGTCGCGGGCGAAAGCGCCCGGGGCATCATGGCGCTGACGATCGACGGACTGGCCATCGGCAACGGCATTCTGACAGTGGAGAACGAGGCGCAGGCACTCGAACGCGCCGATGCGAATCGCAAGGACAAGGGCGGCGAAGCGGCACGCGCCGCCCTCGCTTTGCTTGATTTGCAGACGCGGTTCGCCGGTTAGGCGGAACCGATCCGCCCGAAGCAGGCGCGCCCGGCATAGTGGGCGCTGTCGCCCAGCTCTTCCTCGATCCGGATCAGCTGGTTGTACTTTGCCAACCGGTCCGACCGGGCAAGCGAGCCGGTCTTGATCTGTCCGCAATTGGTGGCGACGGCAAGATCGGAAATGGTCGCATCCTCGGTCTCGCCCGAACGGTGCGACATGACCGCGGTGTACCCCGCCCGCAACGCGATGGAGACCGCTTCGAGGGTTTCGGTCAACGTCCCGATCTGATTCACCTTGACCAGCAGCGAATTGCCCACCCCGCGGCCGATCCCGTCGCGCAGGCGCGCAGGATTGGTGACGAACAGATCATCGCCGACCAGCTGCACATCGCGCCCGATCAGGTCAGTGAGGGTCTTCCAGCCGGCAAAATCGTCTTCGCTCATCCCGTCTTCGATCGAGCGGATCGGATAGTCCTGGCATAGCTGCGCAAGGTATTGCGCCATCTCCTCGCCCGAAAGCGAGAGCCCCTCGCCGGCGATTTCGTACCGCCCGTTGCGATAGAATTCCGTGGCGGCGCAATCGAGCGCGAGGACCACGTCGTCACCCGGCGTGAAGCCCGCCTGTTCGACCGATGCCATGATGAAGTCGAGCGCGGCGCGCGTGCTGGCGAGATCGGGGGCAAAGCCGCCCTCGTCGCCCACCGCCGTGGCGAGACCTTTCTGGGCCAGGTTCTTCTTGAGCGTATGAAAGATTTCCGCGCCCCAGCGCACGCCTTCTGCGATGCCGTCGGCGCCCACCGGCATGACCATGAATTCCTGGATGTCGATCGGGTTATCGGCATGTTCGCCGCCATTGATGATGTTCATCATCGGCACCGGCAGGACATGGGCGCCGACCCCGCCGAGGTAGGCGTAAAGCGGCAGGCCGCGGGCATTCGCCGCCGCCTTCGCGACAGCCATGCTGGTGCCCAGAATGGCATTGGCCCCGAGCCGGCTCTTGTTCGGCGTGCCATCGAGTTCGATCAAGGCAAGGTCGACGTCGCGTTGATCCTCGGCATCGAAATTGCCAACCAGCAGATCCCGGACCTCGCCATTGGCTGCTTCCACCGCCTTCAGCACGCCCTTGCCCAGATAGCGCGCGGCATCCCCATCGCGAAGCTCGACCGCCTCGTGTGCCCCGGTCGACGCCCCGGAGGGCACCGCTGCGCGGCCGAACGAGCCGTCATCCAGCAGCACGTCGACCTCCACAGTGGGATTGCCCCGGCTATCGAGGATTTCGCGAGCATGGAGATCAAGGATGGCGGTCATGTGCGTCCTGCTGAGCGTAAGGTTGCGACGGCCCGGCGCTGCGCCAAGGCACCGGCGCCCTATTCGCCGGAACCCTAAGGTGCAAGTGACGTTAAGAAACCACGCGCCGGGCATGCCCCGGCATCGGCATTATGCATTGCGAGGACAAGATCATGGCCAATACCGACGGCACCGGGAAATCGAACCCGAACAGCACCCCCGCCTCCACCGCGACTTCGAAGGATTCGCTGATGGACAAGACTGCATCGACCCAGGGTGCAAGCACCTCGACGACTGGTTCGGGTTCCTTCGCCAGCACGGGCAGCACTGGGACCGGCACTTATTCCAGCGGCGCGGCGACCACCGGGTCGACCGGCTCGGGTGACAGCAATGCCCTTGGCAGCACACCGGGCAGCAGCACCGCGGGCACGACCGGTTCGGCCTTCTCGTCCACGACCGGTTCGCAGGACACTTCGTCGTCGCATTCGACCAGCCCGCACCGCGAAGAGGCCAAGAGCCGCTTTTCCGCCGCGCTCGACGAAGCCAAGGCCGGGGCTGCGGCACTTCGCGCAGAAGCCGGCGAACGCGCCAGCGCCTACAAGGGGCAGGCCAAGGACCGCAGCAGCGAATTGCGTGATCAGGCTCGCGTCAAGACTGACAGCGCGAAGACCAAGGGCCGCGAACTTGCGGTCGAGGGCAAGGGTCAGGCAAGCAAGGGGCTGCGTTCGCTCAGCCAGTTGGTCAGCGACAATGCCCGCATCGTCGACGAGCGGCTGGGTGCGAAGTACGGCGATTATGCCCGCAGCGCGTCGAGCTCGCTCAACCAATATGCCGATCGGCTGGACGAGCGCAGTGTGGACGAACTGACGGAAGACGCGCGCGAAATGGTGCGCAAGAGCCCGGGCCTTGCGGTTGGCCTCGCCGCGGTTGCCGGCTTCATGCTGTCCGGCCTGTTCCGTCGCTGAACCATAACAGGGTCGAAGACATGACGCTTGATCGAACCATTTCCTCGGCGCCAGATCTTCGCCAGGATCTCCCCGAACCCCATTTCGATGCCGAGACGGGAGGCTATGAGGACACATCGTCGCTGGTCGACGATGTGTCCGCCCTGTTCTCCGACGGGAAGAGCTACGCCAAGGCGGAACTTGCATTCCAGAAAAGCCGCGCCAGCTACGTTGCCGATCGTTCCAAGGGCGCATCGGTCTTCGGGCTTGGTGCGCTTATCGCCCTGCATCTGGCTTTGATCGCCCTTACGATCGGCCTGCTGCTCGGTCTCACGGAAGAGCTTGGCCCCTGGCTGGCGACACTGATCGTCTTCGGCCTGTTCGCCATCATCGCCGGCATCATGGCAATGATGCTCAAGAGCCGGCTATCGGAGATTAGCAGCGCCATGTCGGACAAGAACGCATGACCGATCTGAAGTCACAATTCGTTGCCGACCGTCAGTTGCGCGATGCGGCAAAGTCTCTCGTCATGGCCGACTATGCGCAGGTCAAAAGCGATCTATCACAGCGCGGCGTGGGTGCCCGAGCGGTCGACCGCCTCAAGGACAGCGCCACCGACGTGTACGAAGAAGCCCTCGAGGTTGCGGACAATCACAAGGGCGCGCTGGGAGCACTCGTTGCCGCCGTCGCGATCTGGTTTGCACGCAATCCCATCCTTTCGCTGTTCGGTTACGGCTCCGACCAAACCGATGACGAGGGTTACGACGACGCGCACCATCAGGACGACGAGTTCGCGGAACATGGCCGGTTCGACAGGCGTTTCGGTTCCGAACATCATTATTGAGGACTTTCTACATGGCCGATAACGCCACCAATCCCACTCCCCAATCGAACGTCACCCCCCTCGGTGGCGAAAGCAAGCTGACCGACGAGCAGAAGCGTGCCGAATTGCGCGCCCGCATCGAGGCCGGCAACAAGCGCCTGGAAGAACGCACTCTGGCCGACCAAGCCAAGGACGCGGCCGGCACGGCGGTTGACTTCGCCAAGAAGCACCCCCTTGCTACCGTTGCTGGCGGGGTCGTACTCGGCCTTGCCATCGGCGCGATGACGCGTCCGGGCCGCCGGGTCGGCAGGCGGGGTGGCCAGATGGCCAGTGCTGCTTCGCACTCGCTCGCTGCCTACGCGCTGTCGATGCTCGATGGCGCTCGTGATGCGACCCGCACGGCGGGGGACAAGCTGCGCGACCTTGGCGATACGACGGCTACTACCGCGCGTGATACCGGACGTGGTGCCGGTCGTCATCTCGACGCCATCGCCGATGCGCTGCGCGCCGGTACCCGCACGGCGACACGCAATTCGGAGCGCGCTTCACGCAACGTCAAGCGCGGTTTGGGTTACTGACTACGCCCAAGCGAATAAGGGTCAAGCGGCGTGCCGGGGTTGCCTGGCGCGCCGCTTTCGTTATGGGCCTGCCCTTGGCAAAACTACGGTGAAAGCGCAGCCCCAGTGGAAGAAAAAGAGACCCATCAGACCCTTTACCTCGTCATGGGAGGTCGGGTCACCGATCCGCGGAG
>NZ_JBHWMI010000024.1:0-8863 GCF_043423005.1 Qipengyuania sp.
CTGCGGCAGAAGCGGTTCAATCCGCGCCCACTGCTCATCCGAAAACCAGAAGAAATCCGCCATTCACCAAGCCTCCTCGCTGGAGGAACGTGAATCACATTGCAGCGCCGGTGTGAATCCCGTTTATGGGTCCGGACCCTAATATCGCGGCCGCGCGAACGACCGGGATCGAGGTGCAAAGCAGTCACGGCTGCCAATCTTCAGAGGAATCAAAGCCGACAGGGCACTATGGATGCGAGGGGCAATGTTGTCATAAGAGTGGGTACCTTTAAGGGTAATCCAGAATGACTTGTCTCTCAGCCATCATATACTTGTAATCTGTTGCTACCGGGGTCATATCCCCCCCTTCGTCTCTGGCACTTTATGCAATTTAAGTCCCACCCTTGGGCATCGCGACCGGACTATTTATCCTTCATCGGCCGTCGTTCCCGCACGTGACGGACTTTCGCCTCGTGCCAACGTGGGACGTCTGACAGCGCCCGATAGGCGGGTCGTGTGCATCGATTACCGCCGGACTGGCAATGATGTCGCGCAACGCCGTTCACGTTGGGCCGAAGAGGGGTCATTCCGTTGGTTGATCATGGAACGATCAAGGTAAAGAACACCCGTAAGGATGGTCGCAAAGCAACGCGTTCGATTTTCGTGATGGGGTCCGCTCGGTCGGGCACCGAGCTTGTTCGCGGTATGCTGAACCGGCATCGCGACGTCCACTTGGCTGCCGAGACCCATTATTTCGACGATCTGCGTCCACGTCTTGGCGCCCGCGCTGTTGCCGCCCTTGAAGGGGAAGGTCGAACCCGGGCGATCGATTACTTCCGCGCCCTTCGTCACCGCGCATATGGTCTGGCCGGTAATGCCGACGATGGCGACTGGACCCGCGAGATGCTGGACCATGCGGCACGAGCGATCGGGACCGGAGGCGATGCGATCTTCGAGGCCTATTGCCGATTGACCGCGCTTCGATCGAACAAGCTTGTCTGGGGTGAGAAGACACCCCGACATGTGTTCAGGGGGCGAGAGATACTCGCCACCTATCCCGATGCGCATGTCGTGGTTATGCTGCGCGACGTACGCGGCGTCGTCGCGTCGTATCGCGATTGGCGCAACCGCTGGTACGACCGCAAGGCGATCCCGGCCGATCTGGCGGAAGCGGTGGCAGCCGAAGAACGGCGAACCGCGGCATCCTATTCGCTCACGCTGATCGCCTTGCTCTGGTGTTCGGCGGCACGCACCGCGGTTCGATTGCACAAGGAATTCGGACCCGAGCGGGTAACCCTGTTGCGGTTCGAAGATGTCTTGTGTGATCCTGAGGAAGCGGCGCGATTGCTGTGCTGCCGGACCGGCCTGCCCTTCGACCAGGTCATGCTCGATGCCTCAGTGGTCAACAGCTCCTATGTCACGACCCATGCCCGAACCGGCTTCGATGCCACCGCAGGCGAACGATGGCGGGAGCGGCTTTCAATGGCGGAGCGGAGGCATCTGGACCTTGTTGCCGGACCGATACTGACACGCCTCGGCTACCCCCGCGAGCGATTGGGCATATCGATTGCCCACAGCGGCAGCGAGTTCGTGAAATGCGCCGTCGCCGTCGCGCGGGCGCTGTTCAGAAATCGCACGCGCATGGCCAACCCCGGTCGATACGTCCTGGTCCGCCTGATCGGCCTGACAAGATAGCCTCGCCAGCAATCTGCCAGCCTCACCAATTCAGAACCAAAACCGCACGCCGACAACAAGGTTGGTGCTTGTCACCGGCTTTCCCGCGGCGCGGGCGAAGTCGCCGCTGGCGCCTGGGCGGCGTTCGTGTTCGATGCCGAGATAGGGGGCGAACTCGCGGGCAAGTTCGTATCTCAGGCGCGCGCCAACAGCGATCCGATCTATTCCGGCTCCGATGCCAAGCTCGGGCACGTCCTGCGCCGACAGCGCGATCGCGGCGCGCGGTTGCAGGATAAGCCGCTGGGTCAGGCGCTGGTCGAATTCGAACTCGGCCTCGGCCATCAGTTCGCCCTTGTGGGACAGGAACAGATCGGCGTCGATGTGGACCAGATAGGGGGCAAGACCGCTGATCCCCAGGGCGAGCGAGGTCCGCCCCGAGCCGGCGAGGGTCTGCCGCACCCCGGCGCGAAGATCGAACCACGGCGATATCGCGCGTCCATACCGCAGCGCGATATCCGCTTCCTCGATTTTCAGACCGTCGCCGGGATGCCCTTCGCCCTCGCTTTCGAGCCAGATGCGATCGAGATCGCCGCCATACCAGGCCTCGGCGTCCCATGCGACGGCATCGGCTCCGTCACGCAAGAGGTACTCGGCGCGTTCGACGATCAGGCCGAAGGTGCGCATCCCGCCATGGTCGCGCACCAGCGCCGCGCGGCTCGCTCGCATCGCGTCCGCGCCCCAGATCGCATCCGCAGCGCGCGGCGGGCCTTGCAGCGCCTGCGCGGGTGACGGGAGCGTCGATGTCTGGTCGACCGCCGTCGCTGAGGGCGTGACCGGATGATGCGTCGCGCCGTGATGCGGATGCGGCGCCGCGGCGGCAGGGGAGCAGGCATCCACTGGCACGTCATGGCCCATCGCGCGGTGACGGGCCGACTCGGCTTCGCAATCGGCGGACGCGGCCGGCGCTGCGGGAAGGGGGCTGCCGGCGGGCGGCATTGCGTGGCCCGAATGGTCCTGCGCGAAGGCGGCGGCGGGCGCGAGGGATATCGCGCCCAGCACTGCAAGCACAGCGCCGCGCCTCATTGCTTCGCGTCCGGCGCGCCGACCGACACCACCTGAAACATGCCCGCGTGCATGTGATAGAGAAGGTGACAGTGAAAGGCCCAATCGCCCGGCTCGTCGGCGGTGAGGTCGAACCGTGCCGATCCGCCCGGCTGGACGATCATGGTGTGCTTGCGGGGCTGCAATCCTGCCGGTGCGCCGTTGACCAGTTCGAAGAAATGGCCGTGCAGATGGATCGGGTGGGCCATCATGGTATCGTTCACCAGCCGCACCCGGACCCGCTCGTTGTAGGCGAAGCGGATCGGTCGGTCGCTGACGGCGGCATAGGCCTGCCCGTCGAACGACCACATGTAGCGTTCCATGTTGCCGGTGAGATGGATTTCGAGCTGCCGGGCGGGCGGGCGCGGGTCGCGATTGGGAGCACGGGCAACCAGATCGCGATAGGTCAGCACCCGGTGAGGAACCTCGCCAAGGCCGATGCCGGGATCGCCCATCCGGTCGGCCGGGTGCATGGCGACCATGTCGACCCCCGGCCCCACCTTCACCGTCGGCGGCAACAACGAGGTGTCGCGCATGTCCATCGCGCCCATCGCCATGTCGCCCGCCGATTGGGCAGGCGACGGAGCGGGGGCGGGGGCAGGCGCCGGGACGCCGTGACCCATCGCCGCATGATCCATCGCAGAGTGGTCCGCCGGGGCGGCGTTGCCTGCGCCATGGTCCATCCCGCCATGATTCATACTGCCATGGCCCATGTCGGCCATGGTCAGCAGCGGCGGATCGCGCAGCGTGGGAACGGGTGCGCGGGCGCCGGGGCGGCTGGCCAGAGTCGCCACTGCCATGCCCGAACGATCCATCGCCTCGGCCACGATGGTCGCCGCCGGGCCCACCGGTTCGACCACAAGGTCATAGGTTTCCGCAGTGCCGATCTGCAACTCGTCCACCGTGACGGGCCGCACGTCGAGTCCGTCGGCGGCGACGACCTGCAAGCGCACGCCGGGAATGCGCAGGTTGAAGAACGTCATCGCGCTGGCATTGACGACCCGCAGCCGCACCCGCTCTCCCGGGGTGAACAGGAACTCCAGCCCTTCATCGGGGGCATGCCCGTTGGCAAGGTAGGTGTAGGTCGATCCGGTGACGTCGAGGATATCGGTCGGCGCCATGCGCATCCGCGCCCACATCCGCCGTTCCCTGCCGCTCAGCGGGTAATCGTCGGAAAGGGTCGTCTTCTGGTCGTTGAAGTAGTGTTCGCCCTTCTTCAGCTTGTCCATGATGGTGTGCGGATGAAGCGGGGTGAATTCGCTCAGCACGAGCACGTAATCGCGGTCGGCGGTGACCGGATCGGGTCCGGCGGGATCGATGACGATCGGGCCGTAATGGCCCGCCTGTTCCTGCAGCCCGGAATGCGAGTGCCACCAGTAGGTCCCCGCCTGGCGGACGGGAAATTCCGCGGTGAAAGTGGCATTGGGGGGGATGCCGGGAAAGCTCACCCCCGGCACCCCGTCGAGGTGGAAGGGCAGCAGCAGGCCATGCCAGTGGATCGAGGTATCCTCGGCCAGCCGGTTATGGACGTTGAGGCGGACGCGCTGCCCTTCCTTCAGCCGCAGCAGCGGTCCCGGCACGCTGCCGTTGACGGCGATTGCATGGCCCTGCCGCCCCGCGACGGTGCGCATCCCGGCAGCAACCGTAAGGTCGATCACCGGCCCGGCAAGTTCGTCGAACCCCCGTCGTACCGCGCCATGGGCGATATCCCCGCCCCGCGCCCACGCGGGCAAGGCCAGCGAACCGGCCGCGGCGGCGACGCCGGTGCCCAGCAGGCGGCGGCGCGAAAGGGACAGGTCGGACATCGGGCTTGCAACTCCTTCGCAAGGCTCCCTATATACCCCCGGGGAGTATGGCAAGGTGCCATGCCGAAGGGTTGCGATTGAGATGACCAACGAGCCGAACCCGATCGTCAATCGCCTGCGCCGGATCGAGGGCCAGGTGCGCGGAGTGGCGCAGATGGTCGAGGGCGAGCGCTATTGCATCGACATTCTCAACCAGTTGCGGGCGATCAAGGCCGCGCTGGGCCGGGCCGAGAGCGAGGTGCTGAAACGCCACGCCGCAGGCTGCGTGGCCGATGCGAACGCCAGCGGCGATGCAGAGGATCAGCAGCGCAAGTTCGTCGAGCTGATCGAGCTGTTCGAACGGGCCAAGCGATGAGCACCGCCCAAAAAGAAAAGCGCCGCGCGACCGTCTATCGGATGGTCATGCCGGGCCATGTCTGCCCCTACGGGATCAAGACGGTCGATCTGCTGAAACGCCAGGGCTTCGCGGTCGAGGATCGTCACCTCCAGACGCGCGAGGAGGTCGATGCCTTCAAGGCACAGCACGGCGTCAAAACCACGCCGCAGACCTTTATCGGCGGGCGGCGCATTGGCGGATATGACGATCTGCGTGCCCATTTCGGCAAGGCGACGCCAGATCACGGGGCGGACGCGACCAGTTACCAGCCGGTCGTCGCCATTTTCTCCATCGCCCTGCTGCTGGCGCTCGCGTTCAGCTGGTACACCTTCGGATCGGTCCTGACGATCCAGGCAGGCGAATGGTTCGTCGGCATCGCGATGGTCCTGCTCGCGCTGCAGAAACTGCAGGACGTGCGCAGCTTTTCGACCATGTTCCTGAATTACGATCTGCTCGCCCGGCGGTGGGTGCCTTATGGCTATGTCTATCCCTTTGCCGAGGCTCTGGCCGGGCTGCTGATGATCGCCCACGCGCTGCCGATCGTATCGGTGCCGCTGTCCCTGTTCATCGGCACCGTCGGCGCCGTCAGCGTTTTCAAGGCCGTCTATATCGAGCGGCGCGAACTCAAATGCGCGTGTGTCGGGGGCAACAGCAATGTGCCGCTGGGCTTCGTATCGCTGACAGAGAACCTCATCATGATCGCGATGGGCCTGTGGATGGGGGCGCGTGTGCTGGGTCTGATCCAGCTGTAGGGCCGGGTTTTGCATTTCCCCGGCCGCCCGCCTACGTCTTCCCCGATGGATATGGCTCGCTCTTTGCCCGCGGCGAATTTCTGCCAGGCCTGCACGGTGCGCAACCGGGCAATCTGCGCCGACCTCGACGACGAGGAAATCAATCTCCTGAACGCGATCGGCCGCCGCAAGACGTTGCAACCGGGCGAACAATTGCTGTGGGAAGGCGAAGAGGCAGTGCTGGTCGCCAACGTGATCGACGGCGTCCTCAAGCTGTCGACCAGCACCGGCGATGGCAAGGAACAGATCCTCGGCGTCGTCTACCAGTCCGATTTTCTGGGTCGTCCCTTCGGCCAGACCACCCCCTACGGGGTCGAGGCGCTGACCGAGGCGCAGGTCTGCGTCTTCCAGCGCAGCGACTTCGACCGTTTCGCCCGCGAGCATCCTCGGCTCGAGCACAAGCTGCTCGAACGCACGCTGAGCGAACTCGACCGGACCCGCCGCTGGATGCTGCTGCTGGGGCGGATGAATGCCGAACAGAAACTGGCGAGCTTCCTGATCGAAACTGCCGACCGGCTGGCCCCCGCCGGCCCCAGCGGGGCCGATGGCTCCGTCAGCCGGGTCGAACTGCCCTTGTCGCGTCAGCAGATCGCCGATGTGCTGGGGCTGACGATCGAAACCGTCAGCCGCCAGTTCACGCGGATGCGCAAGGACGGGATCATCGCCATCGCCGGACGGCGCGACATCACCATCCTCGATCGTGTGGCGTTGCAGGAACGGGCCGGCTGATCCGGTCGCCCGCTCCTGCCACGGCAGGCTTCAGAACCTGAACGATACGCCCGCGCTCAGCACCCAGGGGTCCAGCTTGTGGGTCGTTTCGATGGCCAGCGTATCGCCGGCGAACCAGCGCGCATCGGTATCGATGAAATACTGCTTGGCATCGAGGCTGAGGCCCAGCCCTGCATCGTTCAGCGCGATGTCCACGCCGGCCTACAAGGCCAGCCCCAACTCGTCGGACAGATCGAAATCCGTCACGCCGAGGGGAATGGTCGATCCGCCGGGCTTCTCGTCGATCCAGATGAAATATGCCGGGCCCGCGCCGATGTAGGGCTTCACCGGGCCGACATCGAAATGCAGCTTGGCCGTGACCGTTGCCGGGATCAGCTTGGCATCGGCGACCAGCTCTGCGCCCGGGAGGCCAGTGGTCGCATCGACATCATGCTGGGTCAGGCAGCAGATCGTCTCGACCGAGAAATTGTCGGCGAAGAAATACTCGATCGCCACGGTCGGCACCACGTTGTCGTTCGCCTTGGTCTGCAAGGTGCCCGGCAGGCCGACGATATCGGTCCGGACCTCGCTGATCTCGCCATCCGGAAGGACGGCGGTGGCGAACGCCTTGACCTGCACCGAACCGGCCCGATCCTGGGCAGTGGCGGCGGCGGGCGCGAGTGCGGCGGCTCCGCACAGCACCGCGCCGATAGCGAAAGGCAGTTTCATCGTTATATCCCTGCGATGCAGCGGCCGCCCCTTGCGGCCAAGGATGTTGCATCGCCAAGCCTGTTTGGCTCGGTCTGCGGGGCAATTCATTGATCGAGGTCAATGATCCTGCCCCCGCCACCGGCCACAAGACGTTCGATGCCAGCCACCTCCCGCCTCGCAGCCGACGATGCCCGGTGCGATTTCGCCGATTACGAGGCTCTGGCCCGCCCGGCGACGCTCGCGGCCGGGGAAGCGGCCCGGGGGTGCGACAGGGATGACCGGTTCGTCTTCGTAAGGCGCGGCGCGACCAAGCTGGTCGCCAGCGCCTCGCACGGGCGCGAGCAGATCCTTGGCTTCCATTTCGCCGGCGACATCGCCCCCGTCCCGGGCCGGTCGCATCACGTGTACACGCTCGTGGCGCTTCAGCCGACCTTGCTGCTGATCTTTCCTGCCGCCGATTTGCTCGAGGCCGCACAGGCAGAGCCTCGCCTGTCCGGTGCGCTGCTGGCCCGCGCCCTCCTCGCCCTTGGTCGCTGCCGCGAAAAGACCATCACTCTCGGGCGCAAGACGGCGCAGGAGCGGCTGGCGGATTTTCTTCTCTCGATGGCCGTGCGAATCGGGACGCCCGATGCCGGCGGGCTGGCGATCGACCTGCCGATGTCGCGCCGGGACATTGCCGACAGCCTCGGGTTGACAATCGAGACGGTCAGCCGCCAGCTGGGCGAATTGCGCGCCGCCGGCCTCATCGCGACCGAGGGCCGTTCCGGTATCCTGATTCACCGACCGCAAGAGCTTGCCCGGCGCTGCGGCTACCTTCGCGAACCGGGCGCAGATTTTTTCCAAATTTGAGGTGGATCAATGAACCCGGACCATGCGCGTCCTATCGGCAGGCCGAACCGACGGAGAACATGATGCAAGCCGAAACAGCACTTGGCCGGACCGGGATATGGTTCGGGATCCTGCTGGCAGCCCTGATCGTCATCGCGACCGCCGCCGATCGCGGGTTCGCGGCGCATGCGACCATCGTTGCCATCGTCGCCCTGGTGCTGACGGCGATGAGCGCGGCGCGCTTCGATCCGCTGGGCCGGGCGCAAGGCTTCTTCAAGATGCCCGTCGGGCCGTCGCGCTATGACGACGACGTCATCCGGTGGGGCGTGATCGCCACCATGTTCTGGGGGCTGACCGGCCTTCTGGTAGGGGTCTACATCGCACTTCAGCTGGCCTTTCCGCAGCTCAATTTCGAACCCTATCTCAATTTCGGCCGGGTCCGCCCGCTGCATACCAGCGCGGTGATCTTCGCCTTCGGCGGCAATGCCCTCATCGCGACGAGTTTCTACGTCGTCCAGCGGACCTGCCGCACGCAGCTGGCCTTCCCCACCCTCGCCCGGTTCGTGTTCTGGGGGTATCAGCTGTTCATCGTGCTGGCGGCGACCGGCTATCTCCTCGGCATTACCCAGTCGAAGGAATATGCCGAGCCCGAATGGTACGTCGACCTGTGGCTCACCATCGTGTGGGTAGCCTATGCGGTGGTCTTCATCGGCACGATCCTGCGCCGTCACGAACCGCATATCTATGTGGCGAACTGGTTCTACATGGCCTTCATCATCACCATCGCCATGCTGCACATCGTCAACAATCTGGCGATCCCGGTCAGCATCGTGGGGGCGAAGAGCTACGGGGTGTTCTCGGGCGTGCAGGACGCGCTGACGCAGTGGTGG
>NZ_JBHWMI010000025.1:0-31673 GCF_043423005.1 Qipengyuania sp.
GGGTTGCTGGACCTGTCTGAAAAGGTTTGTCGTTGGCCGATGGGGCATCCGGGCGAACCGGATTTTCACTTTTGCGGGCAGGACGTGAACCCGGGCTTCCCCTATTGCGTCGAGCATTGCGGACGGGCCTACCAGGCGCAGCTCCCGCGTGGTGCGCGCCGTCCCCCTCCCCCGCTGCCCTTCGGCGGTCCCCGGGTTCGCTAACGGCAAGACTGTCTGCCGGCCCGCTCAGTCAGGCTTGCGGGCGAACCAGATCGTATGGCGCGGGCCCTTGTTGTTGGGCCGCGCGCGTACGGTGCGCTCGTCGACGGCGAAACCAGCATCTTTCAGCCTGCGGCTGAATGCCGGGTCTGGTGCGGCCGACCACACGGCCAGCACTCCGCCGGGGTTCAGCGCATCGCGCGCCCGCGCAAGCCCGGTCCGCGTGTAAAGCCGCTCGTTCCCGTCGCGTACGATCCCGTCGGGTCCGTTGTCGACGTCGAGCAGAATGGCGTCGTAGCGCGGCGTTGTGCCGTCATTGGCATCGTCGATCAACGCCGCCACGTCGCAAAGGATGATTTCGCCCCGCGGGTCGGCCAGAGTGTCGCCGGTAAGATGCGCCAGCGGACCGCGCGCCCATTCGAGGATCTCGGGCACCACTTCGGCAACGATCACCCGCCCGCCTTCCGGTAGCCGGTCGAGCGCGGCGCGAAAGGTGAAACCCATGCCATAGCCGCCGATCAGGAGGCGCGGGCGCGGGGCGGCCAGAAGCGCGAGCGTCAATTCAGCCAGCTGCTCTTCGCTGAATTGCATGCGGGTACCCATCAACTCGTCCCGGCCGAGCATGATGATGTAATCGCCGCCATGACGCACGAGAGTCAGGCGGTCGCCCCCCGGTATTTCTGCGCTGGACAGGGTTTCGCGAGGAATCATGGTCTGCGAGCTTCCATCAAACCGCGGGCTGCGGCATTTCGGCGGCTATTTCCAGCGTGGCGACCGTTCCGGCACCCAGCGGCGCAGCATGCATGCTGAACCGGCCGCCCAGCGATTGCGCCAGCGTGCGCGCGATCTTCAGGCCCAGGCTTTCGGACGCATTGACGTCGAAACCGGCAGGGATGCCCTTCCCGTTGTCGGCGATGGTAACCGCAACGCCGCGTGGAACTGGCGCCACGGCGACCTGGATATGCCCTTCATTACCCGATCCGAAGCCGTGCTCGATGGCGTTGTTGACCGCTTCGGCGACCACCAGAGCGGTGGGAATGGCCTTGTCCGGCGGCAAAACCGCATCGCCGACCGAAGTGAAGTCGTAGCGGAGGCCTTCACGCCCCGCCGCAGCAATGACGTCCTTGCAGATCTGGTCGATATAGGCCGCAAGCGAAAGCTGCGCCCCGGCAGGATCGTAGAGCTGGCGCTGGATACGTCCGACCAGGCCCAACCGGCGGGCCGCCTCGTCGAGCGCGACTTTGGCTGCCGGATCGTTCATCCGCCGTTTCTGCAACGCGATCAGCGAGCCGACCATCTGCAAATTGTTGCCCACGCGGTGCTGCAATTCCTTGAACAGGACCTCGCGATTCTCGGCCAGTTCATTGGCGCGCTGGCGTTCGTTGGTCAGTTCGCAATTGGCGTCCTGCATCCAGTGTACCAGCGCGATATCGACGGAGATGATGGCCGCATAGAAGCCGAGCGCCACGATCGCATTGAACGACAGGTCGAAGCTGTAGACCGGGGAGATGAAGAAGAACCACGACAGCAACCCGGAAAGGACGCCGGCGACCACGCCCGGGCGCAGGCCGAAGAAAAATGCGGTTATGATGACCGCCGGAAAGAATGTGATGAAGGGATAACCTTCGGGCAGGAAGTCCGCGACCAGAAACCGGAAGATCAGCGCAAGCAATGGCAGCGCAATCGCCGCCGTAAACGCAATCCAGCGCCGGGTCCGGGCGAACGGGATCCGCGACAGAAAGGGATTGCGTTGATCGCGCAGTTCGCGACCAAGGTGTTTGACGGAGAATTGTTTGTCCATATGCGCTCAGATACGCGAAAGGCCGCGGAATTGCTCCCGCGGCCTCGCTTAAAAGATTGGGCTTACTGAAAAATATCAGTCCTTGAGGAAGTCCGGCACGTGCGCTTCGGCGTTGCCCGACCCTTCGCCGCCCCGATCGCCGCGATCACGGCGCGGACCGTTGCGGTTGCCGCCACGGCCGCCGCGCCGGTCCCCGCCACGGTCCCCGCGGTCGCCACGCTCACCGCGCGGCTTGTTCTCGCGCGGCGGGCGGGTGTCCTCGAGCTCCTCGCCGGTTTCCTGGTCGACCACCCGCATCGACAGGCGAACCTTGCCGCGCTGATCGATCTCGAGCACCTTGACCTTCACCTCCTGGCCTTCGGACACCACGTCGGTCGGCTTTTCGACCCGCTCGTCCTTCATTTCGGAGACGTGGACGAGACCATCCTTGCCGCCCATGAAGTTCACGAAGGCGCCGAAATCGACGATGTTGACCACCTTGCCGTTGTAGATCTTGCCGACTTCCGCTTCCTCGACGATGCCGAGAATCCACTTCTTGGCAGCCTCGATCTCGTCAGAATTGGACGAGCTGATCTTGATCACGCCCTCGTCGTCGATGTCGACCTTGGCGCCGGTTTCGGCGACGATCTCGCGGATCACCTTGCCGCCGGTCCCGATGACGTCGCGGATCTTGGCCTTGTCGATCTGGATCGTCTCGATCCGCGGCGCATGCTTCGACACGCCCGAACGCGAACCCGAGAGCGCCTTGTTCATCTCGCCGAGGATGTGCGCGCGGCCGGCCTTGGCCTGCTCGAGCGCCTTTTCCATGATCTCGCGCGTGATGCCGGCGACCTTGATGTCCATCTGGAGCGAGGTGATGCCGGCTTCCGTGCCTGCCACCTTGAAGTCCATGTCGCCAAGGTGATCCTCGTCGCCGAGGATGTCCGAAAGCACGGTGAAGTCGTCACCTTCGAGGATCAGGCCCATCGCGATGCCGCTGACCGGGCGTTCGATCGGAACGCCGGCGTCCATCATCGAAAGACACCCGCCGCACACAGTCGCCATCGAGGACGAGCCGTTGCTCTCCGTGATGTCGGACAGGACGCGGATGGTATAGGGGAAATCCTCGTGGCTCGGCAGCACGGCCTTCAATGCACGCCAGGCGAGCTTGCCGTGGCCCGTGTCACGCCGCGAGGGCGCACCGAAGCGGCCCACTTCGCCGACCGAATAGGGCGGGAAGTTGTAGTGCAGCATGAAGCGCTCGTAGGAGAGGCCCTCGAGTCCGTCGATCATCTGCTCGGCATCCTTGGTACCGAGAGTGGTCGAACAGATCGCCTGCGTCTCGCCGCGGGTGAACAGCGCCGAACCGTGCGCGCGGGGGAGGAAACCGACCATGGCCTCGATCGGGCGCACCTCGTCGACCTTGCGACCATCGATCCGCGTGCCGTCCTTGAGGACTGCCTTGCGCACGATGTCGCTCTCGAGCTTCTTCACCAGCTTGAGCTTGCCGAGATATTCGGCCGTATCGCTTTCGGCGAGATCGGCATAATGCTCGCGCGCCTTGGCCCGGGCGGCGTTCACCGCGTCCTGGCGCTGCGCCTTGTTGGTGAGCTTGTAGGCGGCGGCCAGATCGTCACCGATCACGCCGCGCAGGTCTTCCAATACGGCCGTCTTGTCGGCCACCGGGTCGAGATCCCAAGCGTCCTTCGCCGCCTGTTCGGCCAGTTCGACGATCGCGCCGACGACCTTGCGGCATTCATCATGAGCGAAGATGACCGCGCCGAGCATTTCCTCTTCGGTCAGCTCCTTGGCTTCGGATTCGACCATCATGACCGCGTCCTGGGTGGCGGCAACGATCAGGTCGAGGCGGCCATCGTCGGCAAGAGCGGTCGTCTGCTTGGGGTTGAGGATGTATTCGCCATCCTTGAAGCCGACGCGGCAGGCACCGATCGGACCCATGAAGGGAACGCCCGAGATGGTCAGCGCAGCCGATGCGGCGATCATCGCCAGAACGTCGGGCTCGCACTCGCCGTCATAGCTGAAGACCTGCGCGATGACGTTGATCTCGTTGTAGAAACCTTCCGGGAACAGCGGCCGCACGGGACGGTCGATCAGGCGGCTGGTCAGCGTTTCCTTTTCGGTCGCCCCACGCTCGCGCTTGAAGAAGCCGCCCGGGATCCGGCCGGCGGAAGAAAACTTTTCCTGGTAGTGAACGGTGAGCGGGAAGAAGTCCTGCCCTTCCTTGACGGTGCGTGCCGCAGTGACCGCGCACAGCACGACGGTTTCGCCATAGGTGGCGAGGACCGCGCCGTCAGCCTGACGGGCAATGCGGCCGGTTTCCAGAGTGAGGGTCTTTCCGCCCCACTCCAGCGATACGGTTTTCGTGTCGAACATGTGTTTTCCTTATGACCCGCAGCGCCTCATTGCGGTACGGGGCCTCTGATGCCGGGGATGCCGTCCCGGTCCGGTGAGGGGCGTCTCTGGCCCCGTGGCACGGCGTGCCTCATGCACCCGTCGCCATATGGACGAAGGGGCGACCGCAGCCGCCCCTTCCCATGATCCTACTTCCGCAGACCCAGCTTCTGGATCAGCGCGTTATACCGCTCGACGTCAGTCTTCTTGAGAAAGGCGAGCAGCTTGCGGCGCTTGTTGACCATCATCAGCAGCCCGCGGCGCGAATGATTGTCCTTGTGATGATCCTTGAAGTGATCGGTCAGGTTGCGAATGCGTTCGGTCAGGATCGCGACCTGCACTTCGGGCGAACCGGTGTCGCCCTGCGCCTGCGCGTTGTCCTGGATGATCTGCTGTTTCTTTTCGGCGGTTACCGACATTCTTCTTACTCCGCGACATCGATCAGGTTGAAGCCCCGCACCACCCTCGCGCAACCCGCGTCAAGCTCCATCAAGGCGACTGGCACGTGGTCCAGCGTTGCCAGATGCAGCCCGTCGGAATGGGGCAGGTCCGACAGTACCCGGCCCTGGCGGACCGCCTGCGCGCTGTCGGGGTCGAGGATCAGAGCCGGGATGTCGTCCAGCCCCGCCTCTAGCGGCAGGAGTAGGTGTTCAAGGCCAGCGCCCTTAGCGACCGCCTCGAGTTTGTCCAGCGAAATCGCCTGATCCTGGCGGAACGGGCCGGCCTTCGTACGCCTCAGGAATGTCACGTGGCCACAGGTCCCCAGCACAAGCGCGATATCGCGTGCAAGGCTGCGGATATAGGTGCCCTTGCTGACATGGGCGCGCAAGGTCGCCCCCTCCCCGTCCTCATGCAGCAACTCAAGCGAATCTATGGTGACGGCGCGCATCGCCATCTCCACCGTTTCGCCCGCTCGGGCGAGGTCGTATGCCCGATGCCCCCCCATACGGATTGCGGAGTATGCGGGCGGGCGCTGTTCGATAACGCCGGTGAAGCGCGGCAGCACTTCGGCGATGTCGCTTGCCGCGGGGCGAACCGCGCTGGTCGAGATCACCTCGCCCTCGGTATCGAGCGTATCGGTCTGTTCGCCGAACCTGACGGTGAACTCGTAGACCTTGCTCGCATCGAGCATCCGGCCGGCGAGCTTGGTCGCTTCGCCAATGGCGATGGGAAGCACCCCCTCGGCCAGCGGATCGAGAGTGCCGCCATGACCGACCTTGACCTTGCCATGGCCGCCCTGCCGCAGGACACGCTTGACCATTCCCACCGCCTGGGTCGAGCCGAGGCCGCGCGGCTTGTCGAGGATCAGCCAGCCATGTGCCGCGCCAGTACCTCCGGTCATCAGGCGATGGCCCCGCCAATCGTCGCCGCGATAGCGAAGAACCGTGCCTGCAACCACATGACCGGCGGCAATACGGTGTTCTGGATGATCGCGACATTGGGAAAGACCCAGGTGATCCCGATCAGCACGACCAGCAGGATCATGCCGATGCCCTGCAATTTGTACCAGTAGGGCGCGAAGCTTCGCGGCAGCAGGCCGCCCACGATGTGCGAGCCGTCGAACGGCGGGATCGGCAGCAGGTTGAAGAAAGCGAGGAAGACGTTGATCAGAATGAAGGCGCCCCCCGCAGTCATCACCCAGGTGGGAAGGATTGCGCCGGCTTGCGCTGCCAGACCGCTGGAAATGCCGATGAAGATCGCCCCGATGAGTGCCAACAGGATGTTCGTGCCCGGTCCCGCTGCGGCCACCGCCATCATGCCATACCGCGGATTGTCCAGCCGGTTGGCGTTGACCGGCACCGGCTTGGCCCAGCCGAAGATCGGCCCGCCGAACAAGGCCAGCGCCCCCGGCACCAGCAGCGTCCCGACCGGGTCGACATGGCGGATCGGGTTGAGAGTCAGCCGCCCCAGATCGCGCGCGGTGGTATCGCCGAGCTTCAGCGCCATCCAGCCATGCGCCACTTCGTGAAAGACGATCGCGACGATAAGGCACGGCACCAGGATAGCGGCAAGAATGAGCGTTTCGGTCATGGGCTCGATATAGGATGCTGCCGGTGCGCCCGCATCAGGCGCACGCAAGTGCCGCGACGAAATGCCGGCGGCACATGGCAAGATAGCGGTCGTTGCCCCCAATTTCGGTCTGCGCGCCTTCGCGCACGGGATTGCCTTGCCCATCGACGCGCAGGTTCATGGTCGCCTTGCGCCCGCAGTCGCACACCGCCTTCAGCTCGATCAGCTCGTCGGCGATGCCCAGCAGAGCGGCGGAACCGGCGAACAATTCGCCCCGAAAATCGGTTCGAAGGCCATAGCACAGCACCGGGATGCCGTCCTCATCGGCCAGATGGGCGAGCTGCCAGACCTGCCCGGGGGTCAGGAATTGCGCCTCGTCCACCAGAACGCAGGCCGGCCGCCCAGCCGGATCGTCGCGCACGAAGGCGGCAATATCGGTTGCTGCCTCGAACCGGTTGGCGTCGCTGGACAAGCCGATGCGGCTGGAGATCGCGCCGAAGCCCGGTCGATCGTCGATAGCCGCCGTCCACAGCGAAACCGACATGCCGCGCTCGCCGTAATTGAAGGCAGCCTGGAGCAGGTTCGAGCTCTTCCCCGCATTCATGCTCGCATAGTAGAAATAGAGCTTCGCCACCCGCCGCGCTTTCCCCAACTGAACGGCTTTTCCAAGTCACAGCGCGAAACATCGGCGGATAAATTCGCCGTCCAGCCCGTATCGGTGGGACAAGTTCGCACATGGCACGCGCCAGGAAAGGCTCTTATGCTTCGTTCGTTTCTCATCGGTCTCGTCGCCGGACAGCGCGGGATGACCCCGCTCGCCGTAACTTCCGCCGGCGCACGGCGGGGGACTCTTCCTGCCCCCGCCCCATTGCAGTCGATCATTTCGCATCCTGTGATTGCGGCGGGCACGGCGACGCTCGCCGCGGCAGAGATGGCGGGCGACAAGATGAAGACCGCGCCCGACCGGATCGTCCCTGCGGGCCTGATCGTGCGGTCGATTACCGCTGCCTATGCCGGGGCGGCGATGGCACCGCGCGGGCAGCGGGGCGCAGGCGCGGCGATCGCCGTCGTCACCGCCCTTGCCTCGTCCTACATCGGGTGGCGGGCGCGCTGCGCGGCGATGCGCAAATACGGTCAGACCAGGACCGGGTTCGCCGAAGATGCGGTGGTGCTTGGCAGCGGGCTCGCCATTGCCCTTGCAGGGGAGAAGCGAAGCTAGGCTATTCCTCCTCGAGGTCGCGCTGGACCTTTGGATCGCTCAGCAAGCTTTCGATCCGGTCGGCCTCGTCGAAGCTTTCGTCGGGCTGGAAGCTAAGCCGGGGCGCGAACTTCAGGCCCAGTCGCTTCGCCACCTCCTTCTGGAAGAACGCGGTGTTGGTGCGCAGCGCCTTGAGCACTGCCGCTTCGTCCTTGCCCAGCAAGGGTTTCACATAGGCCTTGGCGTTGCGCAGGTCCGGGGTCATCCGGACTTCCGTTACCGAGATATGCGTCGCCCGCAGCGTCTCGTCATGCGCCTCGCCCCGGGCAAGCAGTTCCGACAGGATGTGCCGCACCCGTTCGCCCACCTTGAGGACGCGTACCGACTGCTGCTCGGGCGTGGCGGGATTGCGGCTCATCTCTCGTTTCTTCTACAGCCTTGCCCGCGGATCGCATGAACGAACCTGCGCGCACGGCGCTGCGATTACAGCGTCCGCTCGCGCTCCTCGACTTCGAACACCTCGAGCTGGTCCCCCGGCTTGATGTCGTTCGTATCGGCCAGCACCACGCCGCATTCGAGACCCGAGCGGACCTCGTCGACATCGTCCTTGAACCGGCGCAGCGAGGCGATCGTGGTTGCCGAGACGATGACGTCCTCGCGGGTGAGCCGCGCATGCAGCCCCTTGCGGATGACGCCTTCGACCACCAGCAGGCCCGCCGCCTTGTCGCGCTTGCCCGAACGGAAGACCTCCTTGACCTCGGCCCGGCCGACGACGTGCTCGATCCGCTCCGGCCCGAGCTCGCCGGCCATCTCCTTGGCGATCTCCTCGATCAGGTGATAGATCACGTCGAAATACTTCATCTCGACGCCATCGCGCTTGACCAGTTCGCGGGCCTTGGCGTTGGGCCGCACATTGAAACCGATGATCGGCGCCTTCGAAGCCGCCGCCAGCGTCACGTCGCTTTCGGTGATCGCGCCCACGCCGGCGTGCAGCACGCGCACCTTGATGTCGTCGTTCGAGAGGTTGTGCAGCGCGGTGGTGATCGCCTCCACGCTTCCCTGAACGTCGGCCTTCACCAGCACGGGAAACTCGATGACGTTCGAGGCGAGGTTATTGAACATCGTATCGAAGCTGGTCGGGGCCAGCGCGGTGCGCTTCTCGGTCGCCCGCTCCTGACGATACTGCGCAACTTCGCGCGCACGCTGCTCGTTCTCGACCACGGTAAGCTGATCGCCCGCCCCCGGCACACCGCCGAGGCCGAGGACCTCGACCGGCATCGACGGGGTCGCTTCCTTGATCTGCTTGCCCTGATCGTCGACGATCGCGCGGACCCGGCCGCTTTGCGTGCCGACCACGAAGGTATCACCGCGCTTCAGCGTCCCGCGGGTGATCAGCACAGTGGCCACCGGGCCACGGCCCTTGTCGAGCTGCGCCTCGATCACGGTCGCCTCGGCGAGGCGATCGGGATTGGCACGCAGTTCGAGCAATTCGGCCTGAACCGCAATCGCGTCGAGCAGTTCGTCGAGCCCTTCCTTCTTTAGCGCCGAGATTTCCACATCCTGCACGTCGCCCGACAGCTTTTCGACGATGACCTCGTGCTCGAGCAGGCGGTTGCGCACGTTGTCGGGATTGGCGCCTTCCTTGTCCATCTTGTTGATGGCGACGATCATGGGGACGCCTGCGGCCTTGGTGTGATTGATGGCCTCGATCGTCTGCGGCATGATGCCGTCATCCGCCGCCACCACCAGCACGACGATGTCGGTCACATGGGCGCCGCGCTGGCGCATCTCGGTGAAGGCAGCATGGCCCGGTGTGTCGAGGAAGGTGATCTTGTCGCCTTTCTTCGTCTTCACCTGATAGCTGCCGATGTGCTGGGTGATGCCGCCGGCTTCGCCCTTGGTAACGTTCGTACCGCGCAGCGCGTCGAGCAGGCTGGTCTTGCCGTGATCGACATGGCCCATGATCGTGACCACCGGCGGCCGCGACTTGAGCGTTTCGGGCGCATCGACGTCCTCCTCGCTGTCGATATCGACATCGCTTGCCGAGACGCGGGTGATGTTGTGCCCGAACTGTTCGACCAGCAATTCGGCGGTATCCTGATCGATCGTCTGGTTGACGGTGACCATCATGCCGAGGTTGAACAGCTCCTTCACCAGGTCGGCGCCCTTTTCGGCCATCCGGTTGGCGAGTTCCTGCACCGTGATCGCCTCGGGGACGACCACGTCGCGGACCTGCTTCTCGCGCGGCTTGCTGGACCCGCCACCCTGGCCACGCCGCTCCTTCTCGCGCGCCCGCTTGAGCGCGGCGAGGCTGCGCGCCCGGCGCCCCTCGTCATCGTTGAGCGCCTTGTTCACGGTCAGCTTGCCGGAGCGCCGCTTGTCGGGCGTTTCCGCCACGCGGACAGGCTTTTCTTCCTTCTTCTTGCGCTCGGGCTTCTTCACCTCGGGCCGGGCCACGGGCGTGAAACGCCGCGGCGCGGGGGCTGCCGCACCATCGCCATCGGGCGTTTCGGCCCCGCCATCGCCTTCGGCGGGTTCCTGAACCTGCGCAGGCTCGGCCGGCTCGTCGGCCGCAGGTTCGGCAACCGCGGGAGCCTTGGCTGCCTCCTCTTCCGCCCGGCGCTTGTCCTCGGCGCGGCGGGCCGCATCCTCGGCCGCCTGGCGCGCGGCCTCGACCTCGTGCTTGCGTGCTTCCTCGGCAAGCCGCAGGCGGTCCTCCTCGGCTTCGCGCTGCAGCCGTGCGACCCGCTCCTGCGGGGTCTCGTCGCTGGCCGCAGGACGGCGCGGCGCAGGCGCTCGCGGCTTTTCAGCCGGCGGGGGCGGCGGCGGTGCTGCCGGCTCGGGCGCGGGAGCGGCTTCCACCTCCGCCGCGGGTACGGGCGCGCCCTCGCCCGGCTTGACCAGCTTGCGACGGCGCTTCACCTCGACCGCGACCTTGTTGGTCCGGCCGTGGCTGAAGGTCTGCTTGACCTCGCCCGCATCGACCGACCGCCTGAGGCCGAGCGGCTTGCGGGTGGAGTTGTTGGTTTCGTCGCTCATCTAGCTCGTTTCTCTTTCGCTCAATCGTTCGTCGTCGCGAGACGCCGCGGCGGGCGCATCGGAATGATGGGCAGGCAAGGCCAACCCGTTGTATTGCATGAGGCGCGCAAGGGGTGTCATCACCCGCGTGGCCGCAGCATCGTCCCCCAGGGCCAGATGGACGACGTTATCGCGGCCCAATGCCACAGACAGGGCCTCGCGGTCCAGTGGCAGAGTGATGCCCCGTTCGCCGCTGCCCTCCGCCTCGCGCCCGACGCGCCAGGCCTGGTCGAGCTTGCGGCGCCCGTCCTCGCTCGCGTCGCTGGCGTGCAGCAGCAGGGTGACCGCCCCGCCCCGTGCATGTTCGAGGATCCGCTGCGTCCCGAGGAGGACGTTCCCAACCCGCAGTTCCAGCCCCAGCCGGTCGAGCAAGGCGCGAACAAGAGCATCCTCTACCCGCTGCGCCAGGTTCTCGGGGATCGTCACCGCGCCGGTCTTGAACGCGCGCGACAATGCCGCCTTCAATCTGCCTTTGGCCAGCGCCTCTTCGAGCTCGGCCCGCGAAACGCCGATCCACGCGCCGCGGCCGGGTGCCCTTTCGCGGATATCCGGCAGGACCACACCATCCGGCGACAGCGCGAGCCGCAGCAGCGCGCCGCGCGGCTGGCTTTCGCCGGTCAGAATGCATCGCCGTTCGGGCCGGGAAGCGGTCCCGGCCATCACGGTGTCAGCGGTATGCGGCGTCAGGCGCTCATTGGGTGGAGTCCGCATCGGCGGCCTCCTCAGGTTGATCCTGCTGATCGCCTTCGGATGCCGGTTCGCCGGCGTCCTCGTCCTCGAACCAGTGGGCGCGGGCAGCCATGATGATTTCGTTGCCCTGCTCTTCGGAGAGACCGTATTCGCCCAGCACACCGCCCTTGTCGGCTTCACGTTGCGGGCGATCGCTGCGCAGCGGCGGGCCGTCGGGGGTGGGATTGCGGCGACGCGGCGCCTCGCGCTTCTTGGCGATCAGCTCATCGGTGGCGAGATCGGCCAGATCGTCAAGCGTCTTGATCCCTGCCTTGCCCAGCGTGACCAGCATCGCCTCGGTAAGGTGCGGCAGTTCGGCAAGATCGTCCTCGACGCCGAGTTCGCGGCGGGCTTCGCGATGGCGCGCTTCCTGCCGCTCGATCGCCTCGAGCGCGCGGGACTGCAACTCTTCGGCCAGTTCATCGTCGAAGCCTTCGATGCCGGCCAGCTCGTCGAGCTCGACATAGGCGACCTCCTCGAGTTCGGCGAACCCTTCGGCGACCAGCAGCTGCGAGAGCGTCTCGTCGACGTCGAGTTCTTCCTCGAACATCTTGGAGCGCTCGGCAAACTCCTTCTGCCGCTTCTCGCTCGCCTCTTCCTCGGTCATGATGTCGATCTGGTTGGACGTAAGCTGGCTGGCGAGCCGCACGTTCTGGCCGCGGCGACCGATCGCGAGGCTCAGCTGATCGTCGGGAACGACCACCTCGATCCGCCCATCCTCCTCGTCCAACACGACGCGGCTGACGGTGGCCGGCTGGAGCGCGTTGACGATGAAGGTCGCCTGATCGTCGCTCCACGGAATGATATCGATCTTTTCGCCCTGCAGTTCCTGCACCACTGCCTGCACGCGGCTGCCCTTCATGCCGACACAGGCGCCGACGGGGTCGATGCTGCTGTCATGGCTGATGACGCCGATTTTCGCGCGGCTGCCCGGATCGCGGGCAGCGGCCTTGATCTCGATGATGCCGTCGTAGATTTCGGGCACTTCCTGCGCGAACAGCTTTTTCATGAATTCGGGATGCGCGCGGCTGAGGAAGATCTGCGGTCCGCGGTTGTTGCGCTCGACCTTGGTGATCAGCGCCCGCACCCGCTCGCCCACACGGGCCGCCTCGCGCGGGATCTGCTGGTCGCGGCGGATGACGCCTTCGGCGCGGCCGAGATTGACGATCACATGGCCGAATTCGACCGACTTGATCACACCGGTGATCACCTCGCCGGCCCGGTCCTGGAACTCGTTGAACTGACGCTCGCGCTCGGCGTCGCGGACCTTCTGGAAGATCACCTGCTTGGCGCTCTGCGCGTCGATACGGCCAAGGTCGACCGGGGGCAGCGGGTCGACGATGAAATCGCCCACTGCCGCGCCGTCCTGCAGCTTCTGAGCCGCCTTGAGATCGACCTGCTTGAAATAGTCCTCCACCTCGTCGACCACTTCGACCACGCGCCACAGGCGCAGGTCGCCGGTCTGCGGATCGAGCTTGGCGCGAATGTCGTTCTCGGCGCCATAGCGGGCGCGCGCGGCCTTCTGGATCGCCTCTTCCATCGCCTCGATGACGATGGCCTTGTCGATCATCTTCTCCGATGCGACCGAATTTGCGATCGCGAGAAGTTCGGCCTTGTTGGCGGAAATGGCACTGGCCATCAGTCGTCTGCCTTTTCTTGTTCGAGTTCGATGATTTCGTCGGCGCCGCTGGTGTCCAGTGGCCGGGTGGCGGCGATCAGCGCGTCGGTCAGGACGAGCTGGGCCGAGTGTATCCTGTCGCGCGGCACGGCGACCTCGCCCGCCTTGCGATCGGCGATGGTCACGATCTCGCCGTCAATGCCCTTGAGTTCGCCGCGCAGGGTGCGCTGGCCGTCCCAATCCTTCGTCATGCTGATCTTCGCCTCATGGCCGGCCCATTCGGCAAAGTCCCGCGCGCGGGTGAGCGGCCGGTCGATCCCCGGGCTCGACACCTCGAGGTGATAGGCGCCTTCGATCAATACGGTCCCGGCTTCCTCGAGCGAATCCAGCCGGTCCGAAATGCGGCGGCTGAGCGCGGCGCATTGGTCGATCACCAGCTGTCCGGTCGCCGGATCTTCAGCCATGACCTGCAGCGCCACGCCACCGTCGCCAGCTTCCGAAGGCATCATCTTGACCCGCACGAGTTCAAGCCCGAGCGCGGCGGCTTCGGGTTCGATCAATTCGGTCAGGCGTGCCAAGTCGGCCATTGGTTCTCCGGGTTCGACGATCGATGCGCCAAAGGGGTAATGTGCCGGCCCCTCGCGGCGCCAGCCCTCCAGTGTCGCGACAATGTCGGGGTGAGGGCCAGATAGGCGCGCGCCTTGGTAAAAGCAAGCGCTGTTATGCCTCGTCGGTCAGCCCATGCTTCTTGATGCAATGCCGCAGCTGATCGTAGCTGAGGCCCAGCGCTTTCGCGGTCTGCCGCTGGTTCCAGCGGTGCCGGCCCAGGGCATGTTCGACGATCGCCCGCTCGTGCGCATCGACCGCCGCTCGCAGGTCGGCAACCGAATCGAACTCCCGTGCCGCAGGGGCGGCAGGTGCCGCGGGTTCGCTGTTCGAATGGCGGGGAAACACACCGCCCGCCTCAGGCATCCACGGGCTTTCGAACGGGTCGAACTGGATATGCCCGATCGGCGTTGCCGGATCGTCCCAGCGGTAGACCGCCCGCTCAACCGCGTTGCGCAGCTCGCGCACATTGCCGGGCCAGGGATGCTGTTCGAGTTGCTCTGCGACATGATCGGCAAAGCCGGGCCAGCTCTCCCAGCCCAGCTCTGCCCCCATCCGGCGGCCGAAATAGTCGGCCAGAACCGCTATGTCGCCTTCCCTGACCCGCAGCGGCGGAAGAGTAATGACCTCGAAGCTCAAACGATCGAGCAGGTCGGCGCGAAACTCGCCGCGGGCTGCCTTGGCCGGCAGGTTCTCGTTGGTCGCTGCGACAATCCGGACATCGACCCTGATCGGCTTGCTCGCCCCGATGCGGGTAACCTCGCCATATTCCACCGCCCGCAGCAGCCGCTCCTGCGCGCCCATCGACAGGGTGCCCAGCTCGTCGAGGAACAATGTGCCCTTGTGCGCTTCCTCGAACCGGCCGACCCGCGTGCGGGTCGCCCCGGTGAAAGAGCCCGCCTCGTGCCCGAACAGTTCCGCCTCGATCAGCGTTTCGGGAAGCGCGGCGCAATTCAACGTGACCAAAGGCTCGTCCCATCGGGTGGAGAGCCGGTGCAGGCGTTCGGCGATAAGTTCCTTGCCCGTCCCCCGCTCGCCGATGACCAGCACCGGCCGCCGCATCGGCGCTGCGCGGCTGGCCCGTTCGACCGCATCGAGAAAGGCACCCGATTGGCCGATAAATTGCGCATCGCGTTCCATGGCCAAACTATAGGACTTTTGACCAACCTTTCGCAACGTGCGCGACAGGCATCGCTCCCGATCCCCGGCAGATACCGGGAAAACGGTTGCCAGACGCAATTGGCACGCGGCTTGCAAAGCTCAGCACAATTCCTGCGAAAGGCATCACCGATGTACGACAAGCGCTTCTTCCGAACCACGCTGGGCAAGGCGGCGATGGTCAGCATCGTGGCCATGGCGGGCTTCGCGCTGCTGAGTTCGCATGTTACCCTGACGGCGCCGACGCCGCCCCTCGCCTTCACGCAGCTTGTGGAGATCGCATGACCGACGCCAATACGCCCGGCTTCAAGCCCCGCCTGACCCGGATCGACGACGAGGTGGAACGCCTCCGTCGCTCGCCCACCCCGGGACGCGGGCGCCTGCCTGCCGGCGACAGCTACGCAGATCCTATCCGACGTCCTTCCCGGGGAACCGACTTCCTCGCAACCGGAGCACCCTTCATGGGCATATTCAGCCGCACCCGCGACATCATTGCCGCCAACTTCAACGACATGCTCGACAAGGCGGACGACCCCCAGAAGATGATCCGCATGATCATCCTCGAGATGGAGGAAACCCTGGTCGAAGTGCGCGCCAGCGCCGCCCGCACCATCGCCGACCAGAAGGAGATGCATCGTCATACGGTCAAGCTCGACCGGCTTCAGGCCGACTGGGCCGAGAAGGCGCAACTGGCCCTGAGCAAGGACCGCGAGGATCTGGCCCGGGCTGCGCTGGTCGAGAAGAAGAAGGCTGCCGACATGTCCGAGCAGCTCAAGGAGGAGATCGCGGTGCTCGACGATGCGCTGCGTGCCTACGAGCAGGACATCGCGAAATTGCAGAACCGCCTGCGCGAAGCCCGCAGCCGCCAGACGGCCATCGCCGCGCGCCTCGAAAGCGCGGAGAACCGGGTCAAGCTGCGCAGCCTCATGACAGAGGAGCGGGTCGATGATGCGCTGAGCCGCTTCGACCAGCTCGAACGGCGGGTCGATTACGCTGAAGGCCGCGCCGACGCCCTCTCGATCGCCGATGAAGGGAAGCGCGGACTGGCCGACGAGATCGCCGCCCTCGAAGGCAGCGACGCGATCGACGACGAACTGGCGGAAATGAAGCGTGCGCTCGGACAGGGCGGCGAGAGCAAGGAGGATTGATCGATGGAAGAGTTCTTCGCCATAGCCGCCATCTTCATCGCGCTGCCGTGGATCATCCTTCACTACGTCACCAAGTGGAAGACTTCGGCATCCATCACTACCGATGACGAGGCGCTGCTGGAGGAATTGTACAATCTCGCCAAGCGGCTCGACGAACGGATGGACACGGTCGAACGCTTGGTCGCCTCGGACAATTCCGATTTTCGCCCCGCCCGCCTCGTCCACGACCGGGCGGAAGACAATCAGCAGCTGCGCGAGCTGGAACAGCTGATCGCCGAGAAGAAAGGTATTTCGCAATGAACTCCCCCAGGACCACGCTGTACCGCGACAAGGCCAATGCCAAGCTGCTGGGCGTCTGCTCGGGGATCGCGGATTATACCGGGGTCGATGCCCTGTGGATCCGGCTCGGGCTGCTCGGCCTCACGGTGATGACCGGGGGATCGACGATCCCCTTCTACCTTCTCGCCGGGCTGCTCCTGAACAAGAAGCCGGCCTACCTCTATTCCGAAGGCCGGGCCGAACAGAAATACTGGCAGCGGGTGCGGCAGAACCCCAAGCGTACCGCACGCGAAATCCGCGCCAGGATGAAGGACATCGACCGCCGGCTGGCCGAGGTCGAGACCTTCTATGTCAGCAGCAACCCGCGGCTCAATGCCGAGATCGAACGCCTGCGCTGAGCGCCTGCAAAAGAGGAGACGCCGTCATGGAAGGTACCCTGGCCATGTTGATCCCGATCGTGGCGCTGAGCATTCCCATCGTCGCGATGTGGACGAGACACCTTCAGAAGGTCGCCGAGCTCAACGTCAGATCGACTGCCGAGGACACGGCCGAACGCGCCGCGCAATATGCCAGCCGGGTGGCCGAGCTGGAGGATCGCCTCCGCGTGCTGGAGCGGATCGTCACCGACAAGGGATACGACGTCGCCACCCAGATCGAGGCCCTGCGTGACCAGCGGCGGGTGGACGAAGGAACCGGCGTGCCGCTCAGCCGCACCATGCGGGAGGGCGTGTGATGGAGTTCGCTGATTTCCTGCCCTATCTCGGTTGGATGATCGGGGGCGGCTTCGCACTCGGTGCAGCCGGGATCGCCGCTTCGGTCCACACGACCAAGTTGAAGATCAAGAACGGCTATCCGCTCGAAGGGATGTGGGGGCAATCACTCAAGCCCGGCATGACCAGCGAGGCAGCCGAGCGGGTCACCCTGCTGACACAGGAGAATGCCCAGCTTCGCGCCGAACTTGGCTCGCTCAAGGACCGTCTCGCCACGGTCGAAAGGATCGTCACCGACAGCGGTTATCACCTCACCCATGAGTTCGATCGCCTGCGCGAAAAGGAGATAGCCCAGTGAGCTTCTGGACCGCCGCCGTCATCATCGTGCTGATCTGGGGCGTCGTCACGATGTATTCTCACCGCCGCGATCGGGATCTGGGAATTGCCCGCGACGAGGACGGCAAGCCTGTCTTTCCCCCGCCTGCCGATGGGTTTTCCCAACGCGAGATCGAAGAATTGCGCGAACGCATCCGCGTTCTGGAGCGCATCGCCACCGACAGCAACACGCTTGATGCGAACGAGACCAAGCGCATCGCCGCCGAAATCGAAGCCCTGCGCGACCGCAAGGTGGACTAGTCGCGGACCATTGAGGAGGATTTGGCCATCATGTTCGATCCGACTTTCACGATTGCCTCCGCCGCGCTGGTGGGCCTGGCGATCGTTGCGCTGACCCTGCTGCGCATCTGGCAGGGCTGGCTGGAACTTCAGCGCAGCCGCATGGGGTCGCGGCCAGGCGACGACCTCGATCCCCACCCCCTTGGGGCCGCGCGCATCGAACTCGCCGACCTCAAGGAACGTATCCGCAAGCTTGAAGCCATTGCCAGCGGGGTGGATTTGTGAGCGGGGCGCATTAAGTCGCGCCGGATGCGAACCCTTTCCGACATTGCCGATGAATACGCCTTTCTCGAAGGCGACGACCGCTACCGCCTGCTGATCGAACTGGGGCGCGAGCTCGATGCCATGCCCGCAGCGCTGAAGACCGATGCGACCCTCGTGCGGGGATGTTCGGCACAGGTCTGGGTCTATCCCACCGGCGACGAAGGGCGGCTTCATTTCCTTGCCGACAGCAATGCCGCCATCACGAAGGGCATCGTTGCGCTGGTGATTGCGGCCGTTCAGGACCGCCCGGCAGAAGACATCGCGGCGATGGATATACGCGAGGCGCTCGCACCGTTCGAACTCGAGCGCCAGCTGTCGAGCAACCGCACGCAGGGCGTCCCCAACATGATCGCCCTGGTGAAGGAACATGCCGCCCGGATAGCGGCCGCCTGACATGCGGCTGATCTACCGCATCCTCGGTCTCGCCAGTCTCGCGCTGGGTGTGGTCGGTGCGGTGCTGCCGATCATGCCGACCGTGCCGTTCCTGCTGCTAGCGGTGTATTTTTTCGCCCGCAGCAATCCCGAATGGGAGCGCCGGATCCTCGACCATCCGACCTGGGGCCCGCAGGTGCGCGACTGGCGGGAACGGCGTGCCATCAGCAGACGAGCAAAGACGATGGCGATCGGCGCGATGGCGACGGGTGCCATCGTCACATATTACACGCTGGGCGCGCCGTGGTACTACGTGTCGCTGGCGATCCTGATAATCGCGGGCGGCTGGATCGCGACCCGCAACGAATAACGCTGTGGCTCAGGCGCCGGCGCTCTCCCGCACGACAGCTTCGCCCGCCTCGCGCTGACGGCGCAGTTCCGCCTTCAGCTTTGCCGGGTCGCGGGCGAGGACGAAGCCGAAGCTAACCCCACCTTCCTTGCCGATCGTCGCGTGGTGCAATTTATGCGCCTGGACCAGCCGCTTGGCATAGCCGCCGCGCGGGACGTAACGGAAATAGCGCTGGTGAACGAGCCCGTCATGGACCAGCGTGTAGATGATCCCGTAGCAGGTGATGCCAAACGCGATCCACCATAGGAGGTCCGACCAGACATACCCGACGGCGAACATCACGAAGACGATCGCCCCGAAGGTTACGGCATAAAGGTCATTCTTTTCCAGCGCATGGTCATGCGGCTCGTGGTGATCGCGGTGCCAACCCCAGCCCCAGCCGTGCATGATGTACTTGTGCGCCCACCAGGCGAACAATTCCATACCCGCAATCGACAGGATCACGGTGGCGAGAATGGCCCAGATGCTCATGACATGGATCCGCTGGTCAGGGTTGCCCGCCGCGCTGCGGGCAGGCGCCACCACGGCAGGTGCGGCGAGCAATGGTGTTCGTGATGATAGCCGAAATGAAAGCAGGTGAGGAGCGAGGCGAGGGGCGCAAACCCGTCGCTGCGGGCATTGTGAACGTCGGCGAAAGCTTGCCCATCATGGCGGTGCGGACGGTAGGTTCCGAAATAGAACAGTTGCAGCGAAGAAGCGATCGCCGGCAGCCCGTAGAGAAGAACGATCTTTTCGACCGGCACGCCGGCAAGCCAGTACCCTGTCACCACGGCCCCCACGAACAACAGCGACGACCAACCGAAATAGCGCGACAGGAACTGGCCATACCACGGCCAAAACCGCGCGGCGTGATCGACGCTGAAATCGGGATCGTCCGCACTGCCAGGGGCCTTGTGATGTGCGAAATGCGCATTGCGCATCCGCCGCCAGCCGAATCCGGCATAAAGGAATAACAGCGCCCCGCCGATGATGCCGTTCAGCCGTCCTCCGCGCGGCACGAGCGAACCGTGCATGGCATCGTGGCTGACGATGAAGAGGCCGACCGACAGCCAGCACTGCACCGCCGCTATCGTCAGGGCGGCGGGCAAGGTACGCCAGGTAAGGTCAAAAGCGAACATGGCGTAGACATGCAATCCCGCCCAGCCGGTGAAAATCATCATGGCCAGACCCAGTCCCACCAAGCCCTGCATCGCGGTGGGCGGGCTCGCCGGAGCAACTGCTCGTATAGGTGTCACCACAGCAAGATACGGTCTTGCCGCCCCGCCGCCAAGGGGTTCGCTCCCCAAAAGACGGCGCGGCTTGTCAGTCAGGAAAGAAGAAGCGCGTTACGTCGTCGCGCAGACGAGCCGGCCGCATGGTTTCAGCGTCGATGCAGCACCAGGCGCTCTGCACTTCGGCAAGCACCTCTTCCCCCCGCTGGATGATGGTATGATAGAAGGCGCGTGCGCCCCGGACCTTTTCGAGGACGGTACGCGCGATGACCTCGTCGTTCAGCAGCGCCGGCTTGCGGTAGGTGATTTCGTGCTTGAGCGCGACCCAGGCCTTGCTCGCCACTTCGTCCGCGGGGGCAAGCTTGCGCCAGTGGGCGAGGACCGCATCCTGCACCCAGCCGAGATAGCGGGCATTGTTGACGTGGCCCATGAAATCGATGTCGCCCGGAACGACCGTGATGGGAAAGGAAAACGGATTTGCTGACATGGATGTCAATAAAGCTGGAAGAGGTTAAGGTTCCAAGACTCCATTTGCCCTTTGCGGCGCAATCCCGTCGATGCGTTCGTGAAAAGCGCTTGATTAAGGCCGGAGGCTCCCGGACAAGGCGTGGCCATGACCAACAAGACCAGAACCGCCGCCGCAATCGCCGGCGCCGTCGGCTCGGCTGCCATCGCCGCCGCGCTGCTCTACGCAGGCAAACGCCGCCACCGCGCCCCGGGCAATGCCGGGGGTGAGGACGAAACCACCCGCCCCCGGCGCGACACCCGCGCCGCACCCGAAACCGACTGAGGAGAACGCTTCGTGAAAGCACTTTTGACCAAAGCGGTAGGCGGGCCCGAGACCCTCGTGCTGGAGGACCTCCCCACCCCGACGCCTGCCGCAGGCGAGGTCGTCGTCGATATTGCCGCCTGCGCGATCAATTACCCTGACACGCTGATGATCCGCGATCTCTATCAGTTCCGCCCCGAACGGCCCTATTCCCCGGGTGGTGAATTTTCAGGAACCGTCAGTGCGGTAGGCGAAGGAGTCTCCCGCTGGAAAGTCGGGGACCGCGTACTGGCCAGCACCGGAAGCGGCGCCTTGCGTGAACAGATTGCGGTCGCCGCCGATCGCCTGTTCGAAGTTCCCGCAGGCATCGATCTGGTTCAGGCGAGCGCCTTGCTGATGACGTACGGGACGACGATCCACGCGCTGAAGGACCGCGGCGATATCGAGGCGGGCAATACGGTGCTGGTATTGGGCGCAGCAGGCGGCGTGGGCCTGTCGGCGGTCGAGCTTGCCAAGGCTTATGGCGCGCGCGTCGTGGCTGCGGTGTCGAGCGAGGACAAGGCAGCGGTTGCCCGCAAGGCCGGCGCCGACGACGTCGTCATCTACCCGCGCGAGGACATGGACAAGGATGCATCCAAGGCGCTGGCGCAAAGCTTCAAGGATGCGGTCGGGCCGCAGGGCGCGGACATCGTCTACGATATCGTCGGCGGGCAATATTCCGAGCCGGCGCTGCGCGCCATCGCGTGGGAGGGTCGCTTTCTGGTCATCGGGTTTCCGGCCGGGATCGCCCGCATGCCGCTCAACCTCACGCTGCTGAAAAGCTGCGATATCCGCGGGGTGTTCTGGGGTGCGTTCGTGGCGCGCGAGCCGCAGCGCAACGGTGCCAATATCGAGGAACTGTTCGCGCTATGGCAGGACGGCAGGATCAATCCGCTGATCAGCCAGACCTACCCGCTGGACCGTGCGCACGAAGCGATCGCGGCGCTGGAGAACCGGCAGGCGATCGGCAAGCTGGTCGTCACGATGTAGCGCCTTGCCCGCATGGGGCCGCGGCCCTATCGCTGCTCGCAACGATCATCCTGACGAGGCACGCATGACAGATTTCAAGGACCGCGAACGGGGCGAGGAAGCCAAGTTCGTCTTCGACGGAGAGAACGCGTTCAAGGTGGCGGCACGTCGCAACAGGCTGCTGGGCGAATGGGCGGCCGGGCTGATGGGCCTGACCGACGAGGAGACCGACGCCTACCGCAAGGCGGTGGTCCAGGCCGATTTCGAGGAAGCGGGTGACGAGGACGTCATTCGCAAGGTGCTGGGCGACCTCACCGGCGCCGGATGCGAAGTCAGCGAAGCGGACATCCGCGCCCGGCTCGACGAATGCGCCACCGAGGCCCGCCGCCAGTTCATGAGCGAGGGACGCTGAACCGATGGCGATGCAGGCTGGCGAGATCGAGCGCCTGATCCGCGAAGGCCTGCCCGGGGCCGAGGTCGAGATCCGCGACCTTGCCGGCGATGGCGAGCATTACGCGGCCCACGTCACTGCGCCCCAGTTCGCCGGCAAGCCCCGCGTGGCCCAGCACAAGCTGGTCTACGAAGCACTGGGCGGCCGGATGGGTGGGGTCCTCCATGCCTTGCAACTGACGACGCAAGCTCCCACCTGAATTGCACATCCAGTATCGCATAGGGAGCCTTCGATGGCCGATACCAACCAGCGCATTTCGGACATCGTCGGCAGCAACGATGTCGTCCTTTTCATGAAGGGAACGCCGCTGTTCCCGCAATGCGGCTTCTCGAGCCGTGCGGTGGCCATCCTCGACCATTGCGGCGTCGCGTACGAAAGCGTCGACGTGCTGCAGGACATGGAAATTCGCCAGGGGATCAAGGCCTATTCGGACTGGCCGACCATCCCGCAGCTTTATGTAAAGGGCGAGTTTCTGGGCGGCAGCGACATCATGACCGAGATGTACGAGGCCGGTGAACTGCAGGCCATGCTCGAGGAAAAGCAGGTCGCCCGCGCGCAGGCCTGATCGTCGTTCTGATAATGGGAAAGGCCCGCCCCGGGGGACGACCGGGGCGGGCCTTTTTGCGCTGCGGCTGCGACGGGAATGGGGCAGCCGCCTCGAAGACTTCAGGGACACGCTCATCAATGCATCAGGCGTGCCATATCGCGGGAGTGGCACGAAACCGGGGTGCCGAATGGTTAACGGCGCTTCGCCGCCCTTTACGACTGTAAGGCGTTCCGACAGGGTGGAAGCGCAGGAGGAACAGCCTCGACATGACCAGTGAACAGCCCGTCCCGATTCCAGCTGCCACGCTCGTCGTATTTCGACGCGCACCGGACGAAGGGCCGGCACAACTGCTCATGGTCATCCGCTCCAAGGCGCTTGCGTTTGCCGGCGGAATGGCGGTCTTTCCCGGCGGGCGGGTCGATGAAGAAGATCACGCTCTTGCGGCTCGTCTCGTGCCCGATGGCGACCATGACGAGATCGCCCACCGCATTGCCGCCATCCGTGAAACGCTCGAGGAAACGGGTCTCGCTGTCGGCTTTCGCCGCGGCTGCGACGCCGCTACCGCGGCACGGACGCGCGAAACCCTGCTGTCGAGCGGCAGCCTGGAGGAGGCCATGGCACGCAACGGACTGGAGCTCGATCCTGCCAGCCTGACCCCGTTCGCACGGTGGCTGCCGCTTGGCCTTGCCCATGGCAGGATATTCGACACGCGGTTTTATCTCGCCGACCTTGGCACCGGAAACGTGGAGATCACGGTCGACGAGACGGAGAATACCAGGCTGTTCTGGATCACGGCCGAGGATGCTCTGGCGAAAGCGGATCGCGGGGAGCTGTCGCTGATCTTCCCGACCCGCCGCAATCTCGAGAGACTGGCCCAGTTCGCCGATTTCGCCTCCGCCCGCTCCCATGCAGAGGCAACCCCGCAGCGTATCATCACGCCGCAAATCGTCAGGACCGAAGAGGGGCAGGCCCTCACCATCCCGGACGATCTCGGCTATCCGGTGACGCGGGAAAAGCTGTCTTCCGCCATGCGCAGCTAGTCGCGCGGAGTCGCAGTCCCCTGCGCGGCATCGGGTGGGGTAGTTGTTTCCCCGCGCGGCGTATCGGCAAGGCCCTTTGCAAGATCGCGGTCGATCCCGGCCGCCTGCTCTTCCAGCTTCTCTTCCGCCGCCTCGTAGCGCTCGTCGAAGCTCGGCTCGTCCTTGCAGCCGGCAAGGGCGAGCGCGGCAAGGGCGATGATCGGGAGAGACCGCGCCATCAGTAGTTCTTGCGGTAGCGCACGTTGACGTTGGTCGAACCCGAACCGCCCGCCTGGCTCAGGATCGACAATGCCGGGGTCAGGCTGATCTCCAGCTGCGTGGCAGTGAACCCCCGGGCATCGGTGATGAACTCGACGTAGATGTCGTCGGTGATGTACTGACCGGCGGCAAGCGCGGTACCGCGGCCCTGCGTCTCGTCCGCGCCGAGGATCCGCAGCCGATCGATGCTTGTGGCCGAGCGAAGCTTGCCCAGCGGGTTCAGCCCCCCTCCCGTGCCGCGCAGCGAGTTGAGCGAGGAGGCGAGCTGCACCGCCTGCAGGGCCGAAAGGTTGCCGATCGAGCTGCCGAACAGGATGCGCGCGACGATTTCGTCCTGCGGCAGGCCCGGCACGCTCGAAAAGGTGATCTGCGGATCATAGGCCCGGCCCGTCACATTGACGTTGACCGTGATGTCCTCGATCTCTTCCGAAGCGACCATCGTGATGACGGGGTTGATGTCCTGCCCGCCGGTAAAGCTTACCCGGCCCTCGCTCAATTCGAACGAACGCCCGGCGAAGCCCAGCGTCCCGCGGATGAGATCGACCCCGCCGGTAATACGCGGTGCCGAGCTGGTGCCGCCGAGATTTAGATCGGCTTCCCATTCGCTTTCCAGCCCCATGCCGCTGACATAAAGCCGCTCCGGCGCGGTCAGCGCGATGTCGAGCCGCAAGGCCGAGAACAGGCCGGGCGAAGGCTGCGCCGGTTCGTCGCCGGTGATGCGTTGCGGGCCACGGGGCGGCTTGAAGCGCACCCCGGTAAGCTCGGGTATTTCCGACGCGCCCTGACGAACCAGTTCGTAGCGGGTTTCCGGCAGTCGCAACTCGCCTGCCAACAGGGCGGCGCTACCGGCGGTCTTGGTCAGCCGCAGATTGCCGGTCGCACTTGTGCTGAGCGCCTCGCTGCGCGCCAGCTGCGCTTCATCGAGCGTGACTGCAAGGTCCATCGGATAGCCGCTTTCCGCTGCGAGACTGACATAGCCTGCCGCGCTCACCGTGCCGTCTCCGGCAGTCGCATCCAGTTGCTGGACCTCCAGGCGCTCGCCATCGAAGCGGCCGCGCAGGACGAGATTGGACAGCCGGGTGCCGTAGGTCTGGTTCTCGTAGGTCAGGCCGCTTCCGCGTACGATCCCGCTCAACTGCGGCGCCTGCACCCGGCCGGAAAAGTCCGCCGCCACGCCGATGCGTCCTGAAAGCCGCTGATCGGGCTGGCCGGCGAACGAGAACAGCGTATCGGCCGGTCCGTTGTAGCGGATCCCGCCCGCTAGCGGCGCGGCCATCAGCCGGGTCGTCCAGCTTCCCGCACCGGGCGACAGCGGCATCAGCGAAGCGACCATGCGCCCGATCACCGCGCCCCGCCGGCGCATGACCGCGCGCGCCTCGCCCCCATTGGGCAACAGCTTGCCGACGAAATTGATGTCGACCGGCTGGCTCACCGAAACCGCGGTGGTGCGACTGAAATCGTCAATCGTCAGGCGGGCATCGGCCCGGGGAAAGGCGGTCGGGCTGGACTGCGCGAAATCGAGGCTGCCGCTGGCCCTTCCCCCCACGCCCAGATCGGTAACGAACGCATTGAGCATCGCCATGTCCATCGAATCGAGCCGGCTCTGGAACTTGATCCCGTCGCCATAAGTGCCCGCGAGGCGGACGTTGCCCTGCCCGAAGTCGATCCGCGTCGGCAAGAGGCGATAGCTGTCGTCTCCGGGCACGATCCGCGCGGGGCTCGTGGTGCGAAAGCCGATCCCGCGAACCCGTCCTTGCAGCGCCGCGCGCCACAGGTCGGGTTCGAGCTGGGCATTGGCGGCAACGCGGAAGGGAACCCCGCTTTCGCCTTCGACCAACACCTTGGCCTGCCCCCGCCCGCCACGGTAATCCACCTGAGTCCGGGCGGCGGCGATCCGCAGGGCACCGAACCGCGTATCAGCCAATTGTGCGTCTGCCACCACGTAGGGCGTATCGTAAAGGATGAAGCGGGCATCGACGATGGCACTGCCGATGGCCAGCTGCGCTGGCCCGGGCAGCACGGTATCGCGTGCCCGCAGGTTGACCAGCGCCTCCTGATACCGCCCCTGCGCGCCGAGCCGGACGACCCCCACGACCCCGCTGCCCTCGGCGGTCAACCGGCCAACGAAGGGGCCGGCGGCACTTTGCCTCAGCGAACCGGCAAAGCCGATCCCGGCAAGATCGGCGCGGTTGATCGTCAGCGTCAGTTCGCGGCCTGTCCCCAGGACCACATCGGCGGTGAGCGGGCCGTAATCGGTATCGGCTCGCGCATCAAGCCGGTAGCCGCCGCGCGCCGCCCTGATATCGGCCCGCAAGTTGGCGAGGCCAATGCCGAAATCGGGCCGCTGGGCCGTGACGGTGGCGCGCGGATTGTCGATCGTACCGGCCAACCGCACGCCGACGGCGCCATATTGCTCGGTAAAGCCGTCGGCATTGAAGGCGAGCGTGCCATCGGGGGCATAGCTGCCGGCGCCGTCGGTTATCCGGACGAGGGGCGAGGTAAGCCGCAGATTGCGAAAACGTGCGACCCCGTCCCCGCCATAGCGGACATCGGCCGATGCGACGGCGTTGCCGCCAAGAAAATCGCGCACCGCGGCATTGTCGAGCCGCGTCGAGCGGGCGCGTAACCGGCCGGCGAGGGAGTAACCCGAATTGCTGGTCTCGAGGTCGACATCGGTCTCGAGATCGAAGATGCCGACACTCTTGATCCGGTAATCGTCGATCCGCCCGTCGACCGCGCCGGTATAGAGGCCGGTCGACAGATCGGCGAGGAGGATGACGCTGGCATCGATCCGGTCAGACCGGACTCGCATGTTGTCCGACAGGACACGCGGTCCCTGTATCGCCAGATCGCCATCGAGCCGGACATTGGCGAGCGTGCCGCCCGCCACCGTGTCGAGCCCGGTGATCCGGCTGGCGCGGGCAGCCACCGGGATGAGTATGCGGTCCGGATTGACCTCGGCATCGCCGGATGCGGCGAAGTTTTCCAGCCCCATGTCGTTCATCATGAGGCGGTTCGCGTTGAGGGTATAGCGCACCCGCGGGGTGGCGAAGTCTCCGCTGAGGATCAGTTGGCCGCGCAATCCCGAGCCCGACAGGTTCTCGGCCAGCGCCGAAGGGCGGAGCAGGACGAAGCCGAGCCGCAGATCGTCGAACCCGCTTTCGCCAAGGTCGACGATGCCATTGGTGTTCAGCCGGAACGCGTCGCTGGATACGCCGCCGGCAAGGTCGACGCGTCGTTCATCGAGCGTGCCGGTCAAGTCCAGATCAAGGATCGGCCCGAGCAGGTTGGCGGTCGGCCCTTCGAACAGGCGTGCCACCCGCGTCGGCCCGCGCAGGGTGAAGGTTCCGTCACGCCCGGTCAGTGCGAGGCGGGCAAATTCGCTCCCCGCGAGATCGGCGGTAACCCGGCCGCTCCAGTTCGACCAGCCGCCCCGGCCGGCGATGCGGACCTGCAACGGATCGGTCAGGCCCGCCAGTGCGGCGACCACGCCATCGCCCGGGGCGCGCAAGTCGAGCGCCAGGTCGAACTTGTCGTCATCGGGCACCGCATCGAGCCTGAGCGCTATCCGGTCCCCGCCGGCCCGGCCGCGCCCCCGAACGGTTTCGCCATCGAGCGCCACCTGCGCCCGCCGGTCGGCGATCTGCGCGCTTCCGGCGAGACGGGCCACCTGCCGTTCGCCCGTTACCGGGGCTTCGACGACGAACTGATCGACCTGGAACCGGGCGATATCGATATCGAGATCGGGCAGCAGCGGATCGTTGTTCGGCGGCGTCTCGTTGAATTCGGGCAGTCGCAGCAGAGTCATCCGTTCCGCCGTCAGCAAGCGGATATCGAGATGATTGCGCAGATAAGCGCGCGGGCGCCAGTCGAGGTTGACTTCCGGGGAGGTCAGGAACGCGCCCTTCGGATCGGACAGCGTGAAATCGTGGACGATCATCCCGCCATAGATCGACCCTTCGATCCGCCCGACTCCGATCTTCATGCCGTTTTCGAATTCGAGCGCCTCGATCTGGTTGGCGACGAAACGACGGCCCGGCCCGGTATCGAGGAGGACCACCGCGCCCAGCATGATGGCTACCAGCGAGGCGATTACGATCGCCGTCCACTTGAGCACCGCCCTGCCCCGGTTCCGGCGCGGGGCGGGGTCCGCCATGACGGGCGGTTCGTCGAGCGCCGGGGCCGGAGCGGGAGCGGCGTCTTCGGCCATCAGAACGCCTGTCCGATCGATACGTAGACGGTGACCCGGCTCTCACCCTCGCGCCGGCCCAGCGGCGTCGCAAGGTCGATCCGCAAGGGGCCGAAATTGGTATAGTAGCGCGCACCGATGCCGGCGCCGAAGCGGATGTCGGAAAAGGTCGGGGTCGATTCTTCGTAGACCTGTCCGGCATCAACGAAGGCGACCGCCCCGAAGGTTCCAAAGCGATAGCGCACCTCGGCCGCGCCTTCGATCAGGCTGCGGCCACCGATGGGTCGCAGGATCGTGGGATCGTCCTCTTCGTCGGGATCCTCGGGATCGAAGTCCGGATTGGCGATCTCGACCCGGGGGCCGAGCTGCTGATAACCGAATCCGCGCACCGATCCGCCGCCGCCGGCATAAAGCCGCCGCGACGGGGCGAGTTCGAACCGTTCCACCCCTTGGATCGTCCCGTAGCGGACCCGGCCCGCCACGACGATCGCATCGGTGGGGGAGAAATAGGCCGATCCGTCGATCCGGGCACGAACATAGGGCGCGAACCCGTCTTCCAGAGACCCTTCGGGTTCGATTAGAGCCGTCACCCTGAACCCGTGGGTTGCATCGAGGAGACTGTCGGTGCGGTCGATCCCGACCTGGCCGGTCAGCCCGCCGATGAAGAACGTGCGTCGCTCGAGGGCGCCGAGATCGAAATTGTAGTCCTGCTCGTTGGTGCCGATCAGGCGCACGCCGTAGGCGTAGGTAAACGGCTTTTGCCAGATATTGGTCGAATCGTAGCTGACCAGGGCCGAAAGCTGGCCGGTGAACGCCTCGTATGCGTCATAATCCGAGCGCAGCGCCTCGGCACGCAGGAGGAAGGTGCGATCGCGGCGGTCGGCGTTGGCGCGCCTGAACGTCAGGCTGACGCCTTGCTCCTGCGTCCCGGCAACGGCGCTGGCGATAAGTGCACCCTCTGGCGGGAACAGGTTGCGGTGAGTCCAGCTGCCTTCAACGCGGAAGCCCTGACCAGTGCCGTAACCGGCGCTGCCGGCGATGGTCCGGGGCGGCCCGGCTTCCTGTTCGACCACGATGGTCGCGGTTTCCAGTCCCTCGCCAGCTGCTCCGCCGGTCTGCCTGGGGACGACCGCCACGCTGTTGAACAGACCCGTGGCGACCAGCGCCTGGCGCAGATCGTCGACCTTGCGGCTGTCATAGAGTTCGCCGGGCTCGAACCGGGACAGCACCTCGATATGATCGGCCCCGAAGGCAAGATTGCCCGTGGTTTCGATCCCGCCGAACACGGCGCGCGGACCGGTATCGACCGGCAGGGTGTAGACCCCGTCACCGGTATCGGGATCGAGCAGAATGTCCCGCTGGCCGATCTCGGCGAAAGGATAGCCGTTTTCCGGAAGCCTGAGCGCGACGTTGGCTTCGGCGCCCTGCACACGTTGAGCGACGATCGGTTCGCCCGGCTGCAAGGCAAGATTGTCGCGGATGAGGTTTTCGGGAACGACCGGCCCTGCATCGATCACGATCTCGGCAAAGGTGTAGCGCTTGCCCGGGACCAGATCGATCACCGCCGTCAGCGGCTGGCCGTTGGGCACGTCGGCGCGCTCGATGCGGGTATTGACCGCGGCATCGTACCATCCTTCGGAAGCGAGCAACCGCTCGAGCAGAATGCTGTCCTCGGTCAGCCGGGCAGAAACCTGCGCCACATTGGCCGCCTCTCCATCGCCGTCCTCCAGCGCGGAAAGATCCTCGAAAACCGCGGCAAGGTCGGTCTCGGTTTCCGCATCGACCGGTTCCAGTCCGTTGAGCCGCCAGGCGTAGGCAATCTCGACGATCTCCTCGTCGCTCGCTTCCTCGGCGAACTCGACCGGCTCGGCATCGAAGGTTTCGATCGGTGGCAGCGGCGCGACCAGTTCGGCATCGCGAACGGGGGCGTCACCGATTTCCTCGACCGCATCGCCATCGGCAAGGGCGGGAACCCCAAGCGGCGGCGCGGCGCCTTCGGCAGGTTCTGCGATCGGGTCCGCCTCGGCAGCGGCAGCAGCATCCTGCGCGGCGAGATTGGCCTCGAACTCGGCAATCGATTCGAGCTCGCCGAGCAATTCGTCATCGTCCTCGGCGCTCAATTCCGGAATGGCGTCCGCGAACTCCTCGTCGGTGATGATCGGTTCGACCGGCGGCAGGGGAATGTCCTGTGGCGGGGCCGGCACATCGAGCACGGGCGCCTGGGTTTCCGGGGCAGGCTGCTGCTCCTCGACGGGAGCACTGTTCTCCGGAACGTCCTGCGCTTGCGCATGAGCAACCCCCAGCGCGAGGCATGACGCCGCCGCCGCGCCGGCCAGCGCGCGCCGGGTCTTGGCGCCCGGCGCCACATCCTCCAGAATCGAGCGCGATCCCATTCAACGATCCCAAAACCTGCCGGCACCGACGCCTGCGACCGGCCCACCCCGCCATCGGCATGGCCCGGGCATAGCGGCGCACGACGCCAGCGGCAATGCCTCGTGCCAATCCGCCCGCCCGGTCAGGTGTGCGGTCGCGTTAACAGTGCACCGCGTTCCTGATTAAGCGAGTATTTGCATCTCAAGGATTTGCGGTAGCTTGCACCTATCCTGACGTGGATACGCAACCTTTGCACCTTCGCGCAATCCGGCGCGGCACAATCTAGCTAGCCGAAAACTAGCACTGGGGTCACGGAACCTATCTTATATAAGAAACTTGGCAACGGCGGATGCTCGGCAGAAGCCGGCCGGGCCGAGATAGGGCACTCCTGACAGCAGCGCATCGCGATATGCTTTCTGCACGCTGACATTGCGCCGCAGGCCGAGTTCGGCCGACGTGATGTGTCGACTACCCAAGCTCATGACATCTGCCATCGGAAGGCACTTGGCTCGTTCCCCCTGTCTTGTGGGGACGTCCGCGAACAGTTCCGTCACTTCATGAGGACCGACATTGAGTATTTCGCCGGCATCGGCTTTGGAGAGCAGGTCCGAGAACGCGATCCTGTTCGGTGTATTCCTTACCGCACCCAACCCTTCGATGATCGACAGATCCTTTCGGCTGATGAAGATTCGCCGGACCGGGGTTTTCGCGCCCGGCTCGATCCGACACGGAAGGGATCCATCAAGCAGCTTGCCGAAGATGGCGCCCCAAGGCTTCGGCTTTCCGCCGATGACCTTGATGGCGGTGGAAAGCGGGATCAGCTTGTCCTCTGCTGCGAGGACCGCAGCTCGATCGAGACGACCCAGCACCGCATCGATCGACGCTGCAGTCACTTGCGGTATGCCATACCTTGCGAGGAAAAAGGGATGGTGGAGAAGTTCGAGGAGACCAGTTTCGACCAACTGCTCGGCGCCATTGCGCGACATTCCCAGCTTCCAGGCCAGGGAGTCGACGCCCAGCCGCGAGGATATGCCCTTCGCGATGTTTTCGATCTCGTGCCGATCGAACATGGGCTGAAGCCTGCCCATTTCATCGAGAACAAGCCTGGCGCTTAGAACTTTGGCCCGGCGCAATTGCGCGACCTCGGCGGTCCCCAGTCCCAAGATCCTCCCGACCGTCT
>NZ_JBHWMI010000028.1:0-17046 GCF_043423005.1 Qipengyuania sp.
CGCCCCGCCGGGGCCGAACCCCGCCCGCCGCGCCCACTGGCGCCATCCTCGCTAGGCGAGGTCGAGGGCAGCGATCCTCCACTGCCCCCCGATGCCACGCGTGACGCGGCCCGGCGCGGCGTGCTGATCCATGCGCTTCTCGAACGGTTGCCGCAGGTTCCTGAGGGCGAGCGCCGCGAACGCGCGGCTCGCTGGCTGGAGCGGCAGGGCGCCGATCTGCCCGGGGCCACCCGCGCCGAACTGCTCGACAGTGCGCTTGCCGTGCTGGCCGATCCCGCCTTTGCGGAGATATTCGCGCCCGATGCGCTGGCCGAAATCCCGCTTGCCGCCACCATCGGCGGGCAGGTGGTGATGGGCACCGCCGATCGGCTGCTGATCCGCGATGACCGCGTGACCGTGATCGACTTCAAGACCGCCCGCCGCCCGCCTGCGGCGCTGGACCGGATCCCGCCGGCGACCGTCAGGCAGATGGCGGCCTATGTCGCGGCACTGCGGGCGATCTACCCCGGCCGCGAGATTTCGGCGGCGGTGCTCTACACCCAGACCCCGCAGCTGTTCGCCCTGCCGCCCGAACTGCTGGACAAGGCCATGCCCGACACCGCGGCAGTTGAATGATCTGCCCGCCATAGCCAGATGGGCGGCCAACCCCACGATTTCAGGAGTACCCGATGCCCACCATGAACGTCACCGACGATGGCTTTCAGACCGACGTCCTCGAAAGCGGCAAGCCCGTACTGGTCGATTTCTGGGCCGACTGGTGCGGGCCGTGCAAGATGATCGCTCCCGCGCTCGAGGAATTGAGCGACGAGCTGGGTGACCAGGTGACGATCGCCAAGATGGACATCATGGAAAACCCCGACGTGCCGGGCAAGATGGGCGTCCAGTCGATCCCCTATCTGGTCCTGTTCAAGAACGGGGAAGCCACGGCGCACATGCGCGGTGCCGCTCCCAAGGGCCAGCTCAAGCAATGGCTGGAAAGCAACCTTTAATCGAGCTGCGCGAGCCGTGTGGCCATCTCGTCCCATAGCCGGGGCGTGGCTGCGCCGATCAGGCCGGGCTTGTCCCATTCGCTGACCCGGTAGGGTCGCCCGTCCGGGCGGGCGACCTTGCCGCCCGCCTCGTTCACGAACAGCGCGCCGGCGGCGTGGTCCCACGGCAGGGTCCGCTGGAAGATGGCGACGTCGTTCTCGCCCAGCACCAGCCGCGGGTATTGTTCGGCGGCGCAGCGCGGAATGTCGACCAGCGTATAATGCGGGGCGATCGCCGCGCCGAGGATTTCGCGCCGGCCGGGTTCGACATAGATCAGCGAGTTGGCTGCGACCGGCGGCGTCCTGCCCGTCGGCCGCGCAGCAAGCGGCTCGCCATCGACAAAGGCGCCCGCGCCCCGCCAGGCGTGGCAGAAGCGGCCGGTCAGACAATCGAGGATCCATCCGCCGACCGTCTCCCCGGCCTCAGCCAAAGCCACCAGGACGCCGAACGGCGGCGCTCCGGCGGCGAAATTGTTGGTGCCGTCGAGCGGGTCGATGATCCAGCATTGCTCCGCGCTCAGCCCGTTGAAGACCGCGGGGTCGGCGTGGCACGCTTCCTCGCCCACGATCGCAGCTTCGGGGATCAGACGCGCCAGCCCTTCTGCGAGCAGCTCTTCCGCCTCGCGATCGGCGATGGTGACGACATCGGGGAGGGTGCCGGCGCTGTCCTTCGCCTCGACTTCGTGCGCCGCAAGCTGACGCCATCGGGGCAGGATCGCCTGCTCGCTGGCCTCGCGCATGATCGCGTGAACCGCGCGGGTCAGCGCCGCGGTCACGAGCGGTAATCCGCGTTGATCGAGATGTAGCCATGCGTAAGATCGCAGGTCCAGACCGTCGCACGGCCTTCGCCAAGCCCGAGATCGGCGGCGATGGCGATCTCCTCTCCGGCGAGATGTGCGGCAAGCGGTGCCTCATCGAGATCGGGCACGGGCTCGCCGTCCCGCGCGGTCCAGAGGCCGCCGAACGCGATCGAAAGGCGGTCGCGGTCGGCCGGTTCGCCGGCCTTGCCCACCGCCATGACGACCCGCCCCCAATTGGCATCGCCCCCGGCGATCGCGGTTTTGACCAGCGGCGAATTGGCGATGGCCAGGGCGATCACGCGCGCGCTTGTATCGCTCTCGGCACCGGTGACGGCGATCTCGACGAATTTCGTCGCCCCCTCGCCGTCGCGCACGACCAATTGGGCAAGTTCGCGGCAGACCGAAAGCAGCGCCGCGTAGAAGGCGTCCGCCCCCTCGCTGTCCCAATCCTCCAGCGCCGGATTGCCCGCCCGCCCTGTCGCGAAGACCAGCACGGTGTCACTGGTGGAGGTATCGCCGTCGACCGTGATGCACGAGAAGGTTTCGGCATTGGCACGCTCGAGCATCGTCTGCAGGAATGCCGGCTCGACCGCCGCATCGGTGAAGACATAGCCCAGCATCGTTGCCATGTCGGGGGCGATCATCCCGCTGCCCTTGATGATGCCGCACAGCTCCACCTGCCTTTCGCCCAGCAGCGCCGCGGCATGAGCGCCCTTGGCAAAGGTGTCGGTCGTCGCGATGGCGCGGGCGGCATCCTCGAAACCGCAAGGCTTCGCGTCCAGCGCCGCCGCGATCCCGGCCTGCGCCTTGTCCACCGGCAGCGGTACGCCGATCACCCCGGTCGAGGATACGAACACGTCGCTCGGCAGGCAGTCGAGGGCCTGGGCCACCTGCGCCATGATCTGTTCCACCGCGTGACGCCCCCGCCGGCCGGTGAAGGCGTTGGAATTGCCGGCGTTGACCACCAGCGCCCGCGCGCGGCCCAGCTTCGCCTGTCCGCGCCCCAGTTCCACCTCGCTCGAGGCGCAGGCGCTGTTGGTAAAGACCCCGGCGGCGGCGGTACCCGCCGCCAGTTCGATGAGGGTCAGATCGTCCCGGTCCCACGCCTTGTACCCGGCGCGGGCCGTCCTGATCGTGACTCCCTCAAGCGGCGGACAGGGCGGGAAGGGCCGGGCGAGGGGGGAGCGGGCGAGGGTCATCGCTGCGGTCGTTGGGACGCCGGCGGCACCGGGTCAAGCGGCGTGCGCGGCCGGGCGGCGGCTAACGCTGGCGATGCACCACTCGGCGCTGGAATATTTTACCCGGGCACGCTATCTCGATGCCCGTAATGCTACGACAGCTGCTGGCCTTCCTTGCTCTCGTCACCGGTTTCGCCGCGCTCGATGCGCCGGCGCAGGCGGCAGTGGCGAATGCGGCCAGCGTCTCGGTCGAGCGTTCGGGCGATGCCGAACAGACCGCGCGTCCAGGCGAGATCGCCTGCGTCCAGCGGCAGGCGAAACAGCGCCGCGCCGGCGAGGCGGTCACTCCCTGCCGCCGGCAGCGGCCCATCGTCGTCTATCTGCCCAGCGTGCATCTCGGGCCTGATCGCGCGCGCGAATAAGGCCGCCTGATCGCCGCATGGCCGGCTGGCGCCGGCGCGTCGTTTTCCCCTTTTCCCGATAATCGCCCCCGCGCCGCTGTGCGGCGGGGCCCGCAAGGTCAGATCATCATGCTCAATTCCGTCATGAAGGCCATGTTCGGCTCTTCCAACGATCGTTACGTCAAGACGCTCGGCAAGACCGTTTCCCAGATCAACGCGCTCGAACCGCAGATGCAGGCGCTCTCGGACGACGAGCTGCGGGCGCAGACCGACAAGTTCCGCCGCCAGCTGGCCGAGGGCAAGACGCTCGACGAGATTCTGCCCGAAGCTTTCGCCACCGTCCGCGAAGCCTCGGTCCGCGTGCTCGGAATGCGGCATTTCGACGTCCAGATGATCGGCGGCATCGTCCTCCACCGCGGCGAGATTTCAGAAATGCGCACCGGCGAGGGCAAGACCCTCGTGGCGACGCTGGCGACCTATCTCAATGCGATCGAGGGCAAGGGCGTCCACGTCGTCACCGTCAACGATTACCTTGCCCGGCGCGATGCCGAATGGATGGGGCGCCTGCACCAGTTCCTCGGCCTGACCATCGGGGTGATCGTTCCCAACCTCGACGAGTTCTCACGCCGCGAGGCTTACGGGTCGGACATCACCTATGGCACGAACAACGAATTCGGCTTCGACTACCTGCGCGACAACATGAAGCACGAGCGCAGCCAGATGGTCCAGCGCCCCTTCAACTTCGCCATCGTCGACGAGGTCGATTCGATTCTGATCGACGAAGCGCGCACCCCGCTGATCATTTCTGGGCCGACCGACGACAAATCGGAGATGTATGTCGCCATCGACGGGATCGTGAAGACGATCGAGAAGGAATGGTACGACGCCGACGAGAAGACCAAGCAGATCACCTGGACCGAAGAGGGCACCGACGCCATCGAGCAGCGCCTGCGCGAGGCGGGCCTGCTGGCGACCGAAAACCTCTACGACGTCGAGAACACGCTGGTCGTCCATCACCTCGACCAGGCGCTGCGCGCCAACATCATGTTCAAGAAGGACACCGACTACATCGTCAAGGATGACAAGGTCGTCATCATCGACGAATTCACCGGCCGCATGATGGACGGGCGGCGGTGGTCGAACGGCCTGCACCAGGCGGTCGAGGCCAAGGAAGGGGTCAAAATCGAGCCCGAGAACCAGACCCTCGCCTCGATCACCTTCCAGAACTACTTCCGGATGTATCCCAAGCTCTCCGGTATGACCGGCACCGCCGCGACCGAGGCGTCCGAGTTCTGGGACATCTACAAGATGAACGTCGTCGAGATCCCCACCAACGTGCCGGTGCAGCGGATCGACGAGGAGGACGAGTTCTACAAGAACACGCAGGACAAGTTCAAAGCCATCGCCAAGGCGATCAAGGAAAAGAACGAGATCGGCCAGCCGGTGCTGGTCGGCACGGTCTCGATCGAGAAGAGCGAGCTGCTGAGCAAGTTCCTCGACCAGGAGGGCGTCCGGCACGAGATCCTCAACGCGCGCCAGCACGAGCGCGAGGCGCATATCGTGGCGCAGGCCGGCCGGATGGGGGCGGTGACCATCGCGACGAACATGGCCGGCCGCGGGACCGACATCCAGCTGGGCGGCAACCTTGAATTCCGTATCGGCGACGAACTGGGCGAAATGCCTGAGGGCCCCGAACGCGATGCCGCGATCGAGCGCCTGAAGGACGAGATCAAGGACGAAAAGCGCCGCGTGCTGGAGGCGGGCGGGCTGTTCGTGCTGGGCACCGAACGCCACGAAAGCCGCCGGATCGACAACCAGCTGCGCGGCCGTTCGGGCCGCCAGGGCGACCCGGGGCTCAGCCGCTTCTACCTCTGCCTCGAGGATGACCTCCTCCGCATCTTCGGCCCCGATACGCTGTTCGCGCGGATGATGAACTCGAACCTCGAGGACGGCGAGGCGATCGGCTCCAAATGGCTGTCGAAGGCGATCGAGACGGCGCAGAAGAAGGTCGAGGCGCGCAATTACGAGATGCGCAAGCAGGTCGTCGAATACGACGACGTCATGAACGACCAGCGCAAGGTCATCTACGACCAGCGGGCCGAGATCATGGACAGCGAGGCCGTGGACGACGTGGTGGTCGCCATGCGGCACGATTCGATCAACGCCATGGTGAGCGAGGCGTGCCCGCCCGGTTCCTACCCCGAACAGTGGAACATCGAAGGCCTCAAGACCCGCGTGTCCGAAGTTCTGGGCATCGATCTGCCGATGGACGACTGGCTCGAGGAAGACGCGGTCGAGCCCGAGCTGATCGAAGAACGCATCCGCGAGGAAGCCGATCGCCGGATGGAGGAAAAGATCGCCCAGACCGATCCCGGCACCTGGCGGCGGATCGAGAAGAGCCTGCTGCTCCAGGAACTCGACGGCCAGTGGAAGGATCACCTCTCGACTCTCGACGCGCTGCGCCAGGTCGTCTGGCTGCGGGCACACGCACAGAAACAGCCGATCAACGAATACAAGCAGGAAGCCTTCAGCCTGTTCGAGCGGATGATCGAGCAGCTGCGCGAAACCGTCACCTCGAAACTGCTGCGCGTGCAGCTGGCCCAGCCGGCTCCGATGCCGCAGGTGGCGTTGCCCGATCTTCCGGCGTTCCTCACCGGACACATCGATCCGCTGACCGGGTTCGACAATTCCAACGATGGCGACGGTTCGGAAGGCATGGCGGACCTGTTCGGCTCGCTCGCGGGCAGCCCGCGCGCGGCCGCCAGTTCGGGCGGCGTGGCCGACAACCCCTATGCCGGCATGGAAATCAGCCGCAATGCGCTGTGCCCCTGTGGCTCGGGCAACAAGTACAAGCATTGCCACGGCGCGATCGGCGTCTCGGCCTGATTGGTTGACGGCGAGGCGGATACGGGGGCGGGGGCCGGATCGTGGCGTGGCTGGTCGGGGCGTTCTTCGTCACCGCGCTGCTGTATGCCAGCGTGGGCTTCGGCGGCGGGTCGACCTATAGCGCCCTCCTTGCCCTGAGCGGGCTGGACTACCGTGTCCTCCCGCTCGTTTCCCTGTCGTGCAACATCGTGGTTGTCGCGGGCAGCAGCGTGCGTTTTGCCCGGGCAGGCGTCACCCCGTGGCGGGGGGCCTTGCTGCTGACCGGCCTCGCGGCGCCGGCAGCGTTCCTCGGCGGGCTGACGCCGATCGGCGAAAGCGCGTTCCTGACCCTGCTCGGGGCGAGCCTGGTTCTTACCGGCCTGTTCCTGCTTCTTCCCAAACGCATTTCCGGCGGGGCGGAAGGCGAGCCAACCGCGCTCGCCCGCCTGATGCCGCTTGCCGCGGCGCCGCTCGGCTATCTGGCCGGGCTCGTCGGCATCGGCGGCGGCATCTTCCTTGCCCCGCTGCTGCATCTCACCCGCTGGGCCGAGGCGCGCAGCGTGGCGGCGACGGCGGCGCTCTTCATCCTCGTCAATTCGCTGTTCGGGCTGGTCGGCCAGGTGCTGAAAGGGGGGAGCGGGCGCTTCGCCGCGGCGATCGAGGTCGGTCTGCCGCTGCTGGTGGCGGTGGCGATCGGCGGACAGATCGGCAGCTGGCTGGCAGTCAAGCACCTGCCGCCGGCGTGGATTCGCTGGGCGACAGCGGGGCTGACCCTGTGGGTCGGGGGCCGGCTGCTGCTGGGCTGACCTCGCCCGCGCCCCGCGCAAGCTTTCAGTCACGAAAAGGCCCGCCCCCGGCACTGCGGGGGCGGGCCTGTCTCTCGGCTTGCGAGCCGTTTACTTGCGGACCACCGGCGGGGTCTCGCCGCCACCCGTCAGCCCGCGCGCCTCCAGCATCGGCTGCACGTCGGGCTGGCGCCCGGCGAATGTCTGGAACATGTCGAAATAGTCCATCGTTCCGCCGCGGCTCAGCACGGTCTTGCGATAATGATCGCCATTCGCCCGGGTCAGGCCGCCGTTGTCGCGGAACCACTTGCGGCTGTCCCGGTCGAGCATTTCGGTCCACAGATAGCTGTAATAGCCCGCGCTGTATCCGGCGGGCGAGCTGAAGATGTGGTTGAAATAGGTCGTCCGGTAGCGCGGCGGTACCAGTTCGACCTCGAGGCCCAGATCCTTCAGCGCCGCACGTTCGAAGGCATCGACTTTTTCCGGCGTATCGATCGCCGCGGCCTGTGCCGGGGTCAGCGCGCTCCACTTCATGTCGAGCAGGGCCGCCTCCAGCGTCTCGCCGAATTCATAGCCCTGGTTGAACCGGCCGGCCGCCTCGATCTTCTGGATCATCTCCGCCGGGATCGGCGCACCGGTCTCGTGATGGCGGGCGTAGTTCTGCAGCACTTCGGGCCATGTCGCCCACAGCTCGTTCACCTGGCTCGGATACTCGACGAAGTCGCGCGCCGTCGCCGTGCCCGAAAGGCTGGCATAGCGCTGATCCGCGAACAGGCCGTGCAGGGCATGGCCGAATTCGTGGAACATCGTGTTGACGTTGTCGAAGCTGACCAGCTGAACTTCGCCGGCCGGCGCCTTGGGGATGTTGAGGACGTTGTAGATCACCGGCTTGGTGCCGCGCAGATAGCTCTGGTCGACGAAATTCGACATCCATGCCCCGCCGCGCTTGGACGGGCGCTGATAGGGATCGAAATAGAAGATCGCCATGTGCGAGCCATCGCTGTCGAACACGTCGTAGGTGGTCACGTAGGGATGGTAGACCGGCAGGTCGGTGCGCTTCTTGAACGAAATGCCGTACAGCTTGTTGGCAGCGAAGAACACGCCGTCTTCCAGCACCTTGTCGATCTGGAAGTACTGCATGACCGCGTCTTCATCGAGATCGAAGCGTTCGGCCTTCACCTTGTTGGCATAGCGGTACCAGTCCCACGGCTTGACCTCGTAATTCCCGCCGTCACGCTCGATCGCCTCGTTCAGCATCGCGGCCTCGCGCCGCTGGGTTGCGGCGAGGGGCGGGACCATCTGCTCCATGAACTGGATCGCGGTGCTCGGCTTTTCGGCCATCCGGTCCCACATGGCGTAGCTCGCCCAGTCGCTCTCGCCGAACAGGGCGGCCTTTTCGGCGCGCAGCTGGGCGATCCGGGCAACCAGCATCCGCGTATCGTGCTGCGGATTGGTACCGTCGGCCCGGTGGTAGGACCGCTTGAACAGCGCCTCGCGAGTGGCGCGATCCTCGAGCGCAGGAAGCAGCGGCTGCTGAGTGGTGTTCTGCAGGGCGATCACGTACTTGCCCGGCATGCCCTTTTCCGCGGCGAGATCGGCCGCGGCCTTGATATCGCCCTCGCCGAGCCCGGCGAGCTGTTCGCGCCGATCGAGCACCAGCGGCTGATCATTGGTCGCCGCGCGCAGTTTCTGGCTGAACTCGGTGGTAAGCGTGGTCAGTTCCGAGTTGATCGCCTTGACCCGCTCGCGCTGGCTGTCGGTCAGCATGGCGCCGGCATGGACCATGCCCTCGTAGGTCGTCTCGAGCAGCTTGGCATCCTCGACCGACAGGTTCAGCGTCTCGCGCGCGTCGTAGACGGCCTTGACCCGCTGGAACAATGCTGGGTTGAGGGTGATGGCATCGTAATGCGCGGTCAGGCGCGGGCCCATCTCGGTATCGATCTGGTCGAGCCGATCGGTGGTGTTGGCCCCCGTCAGCGCGTAGAACACGGTTGCTACCCGGCCCAGCATGCGGCCCGATTCCTCGAGCGCGACGATGGTATTGGCAAAGGTCGGCGCGGCGGGATTGTCGACGATGGCAGCGATTTCGGCGGCCTGGATCGCCATGCCCTGTTCGAACGCCGGGACGTAATCATCCTCGCTGATGCGGGTGAAATCGGGCGCGCCGAAATCGAGCGTGCTGGGCTGGGCGAAATAGCCGGTGCCAGCGGGGATGCCGGCCGAAGGAATGGTCGCTACTGCGGTCATGGTGTTGTCCATGGTGCCTCCGGGGGTGGTGCTGCAGGCGCCAAGCAGCGCCGCGCCGGCAAGAAGGGGGGTGGTTGTGGCCAGGAATTGGGCCTTCATGATCTCTCCAATGCTTCGTGTCTGTACCGGCAGCAGGGCCGACCCGTCGGGAAACGGGATAACGGATCGACCTTGAACCGGAGATTGAGGGATATGGCAAGGCCCGCCGTCCCGTGGTTTGGCAGGGTTTCGATCATGCAGCCGATGTGGCCGGAAAGCTGGCCGCGCGCTCGTACAGCGGACCGCCGGGGGCAAGGTGGCTTTCGTAGAGGTGGAAGGCGTCACAGGCCCACGGTCCAGCAGCAAAGCCGGCGGTATGGCCGAGGAACGAGCGAAGATCGCCGCTGCTGCGATTGAGCCGCGCGATGGTGACGTGCGGAGCGAACTTGCGCTGCTCGGGTTCGAGGCCGGCCATGACGCATGTCCGCTCGATCTTGCTTTGCAGCGCGGCAAGTGCGGCGGAAGGGGTGACGCCGGCGTAGAGGGTATGGACCTTGCCCTTTCGCGCAAAAGTGCCGGTTCCCGTCAGGCTGACGGGGAAGGGCGCGAACACGATCCGTCCGAGGGCGGCGGCGATCGCATCGGCGTCGTGGCGATCGACCTCGCCGATATAGCGCAAGGTCAGGTGCAGCTGGTCGTCGTCCTGCCAGCGAATGTCGCGCTCGCCTTCCATGAGGTCGATAAGGGCGTCGCGCACCGCGGGCGGGGGGCGCAGGGCGACAAACAGGCGGTGCGGCACAGCTGTGGCGGGACGATCAGGCGTCGATGGTGATCTTCATGCTCGCGGCGAGGAGGGCGTCGGCCTCGCGCCGGGCATCGCGGCCAACTTCGCAACCGAGCGCCGCACGCGCGGCCGCCCGCGCACAGGCGAGGTCGGGGGATTCGTCCTGAGCGAAGCCCGTGTTGCGAGCGAAGTATCCCCGCAACCCCCGGGCCGGAGCAGAGGCAGCGGAATGAGTGGACAGCGGGCGGTTCAGCTCGTCGATGAGCATGTCGAGCCGTTCCTGACCGGCACGGGTCGTCGCTGGCGAGGCGGCACCGGTGGAGGCAGGATGGGACGGAAATATCTGGCGCATCGGTATCTCGGGGCAATACTGTCCCGCCGCAAATCAGCGGCGTCTCGAGGGTGGATCCCGGTGCCCTGCATGGGAGCAGCCGGGATGTATTGCCAAGGATAATGACTGAAACCGCCGAACGTTTCCCGTTGTTCGTCACCCTCCAGCAACCGTTCGCGGAACGTGTGCCGCGCGGCTAGAGGATGAAGTCCGATCCCTGCAACGCGATATCGCCCGAAAGCACCACTGCGAAATCGGCTACCCCGTCGCCGTCGATATCGCCTTCGATCACGGTCGCATTGCCGCTGAGAGAATAGCGCAGTTCGCCGGCCGTCCCGGTAAAGGCGGCCGTTCCGACCAAGCTGAACGACTGGTCCCCGCCGGACGCTCCGTTGGCATCCATCGCCGACAGGTCGATGATATCGCCCTCGGCGCGCGAGAAGTCGGTGATACGGTCGCCGCCGGATGCCGTGGCGGCGGTATCGCCGATGGCGAAGATGAAGCGATCCGCGCCTGCGCCGCCGACAAGCACATCGCGCCCGTAGCTGCCCTGCAGACGATCGTTGCCAGCACCGCCTTCGAGACGGTCGCCGCCGGCGCCGCCGAACAGCCAGTCGTTACCCTCGTCGCCGTAGAGCGTATCGTTATCGTTGCCGCCGTGCAGATCGTCGTCCCCGTCGCCGCCGCGCAGGATATCGTTGCCGCCCTGGCCGAAGAGGTAATCGCGCTCGATCCCGCCGAGCAGGGTATCGAGCCCGTCACCGCCGAACAGGCGGTCCGTCCCGTTGCCGCCGTCGAGCTGATCGTCGCCCGCGTCGCCCCAGATGTTGTCCCATCCTGCGCCGCCTAGCATCGTGTCGACGCCCGCGCCCCCGTAGAGCCGGTCGCTGCCGCCTTCTCCCTCGACGCGGTCGGCACCGTCGCCGCCATAGACAAAATCGCGTCCCAGCCCGCCGAACAGCGTATCGTTGCCGCCAAGGCCGGACAGGACGTTGTCGTCAGCCGATCCGATCAGGGTGTTGGCGACGAAATTGCCGGTCGCGTCCCAGGCTCCTGAAAGGATCACCAGCCGCTCGATCCCTGCCTGGATGGTCGCGTCGAAGCCGGTGACGTAGACCGTGTCGTTGCCGCCGGTAGCGGTCTCGATCACGATATCGTCGGCGCTGTCGACATAATAGGTGTCGTCGCCATTGCCGCCTTCCATCTCGTCGATCCCGGGGCCGCCATCGAGCCGGTCATTGCCTTCTTCGCCGATAAGCAGATCGTTACCGTGATTGCCGCGCAGGATGTCGTCGCCATTCTCGCCCAGCAGGATATCGTCACCGCCGCGGCCGATCAGCAGATCGTTGCCGTCATAGCCGAGCAGTCCGTTATCACCCCCGTCGCCCGACAGCAGGTCGTCAAAAATCGATCCGCTCAGTCCCTCGATCGAGATCAGCGTGTCACGCCCGGCGCCGATCGTGTTCTGCGAGCCGAGGATGGCGAGATCGACCGTCACGCCCGCCCCGGCATCGTCATAGGCGGCAATGTCGAACCCTTCCCCGCCGTCGATCCGGTTGGTGCCGGTCCCGCCGATCAGCCAGTCGTCGCCGGCAAGTCCCGCGATGACGTCATTCCCTCCGCGCCCGTCGATAAGATCGTCCCCGGGCGATCCATCGAGGGTATCGTCGCCGTCCGTCCCGCTGTCGGGCAGGTCCAGCGTCGCATAGCCGATGCCTTGCAGCGTATTGTAGAAAACGCCTTCGCCATTCGGGGCGACGACGATTTCCTCGCCAAGCTGAAGGGTCTGGAAATCGACCCCGCGAAGCGTCAGTTCCCCGACGAGGGTGTAATTGTATGCATTGATGACGACGATCTTCTCGTTGAACTTATCGAGAAAGAAGATGCGCTCGCCATCCTGGCTGAAAGCCACGCCCGCCGCGCCGCCAAGATTCGGGTAATAGGTGCTCAGATCGACGAGATACTCCATCTCGCCGTCGTACAGATGCGCCCCGCCCCCCGTGACGATGATGATGCGATCCTCCGCGGTCACGCCGGAGATCGCCTCGATTCCGGCGGCGTAGCCTTCGACATTGTTCTCGTACACGCCGTTACTGACGATGACCGAACCGTCCGGCCGGATCAGGAAATACTGGGCCGACGACAAGCCAAGCTGGCCAAGCAGGACGGTGTCGGAATCCCGCGCCGCGATGAGGGACGCCGCAGAGCCAAGCCCGGCATAATAGCTGCCCGAGTACGAGATCGTCGAAGTCACGAGCTCGAACGTCGAAAGCGCAGCCCAACCACTCCAGCCTGGAAGCGTATTCTGCGATAGCTGGAGAGTATCCCCGTCGCTCCAGACGACATCGGCGAACGTCCAGCCCGATCCGGTCGCCTGCACGGTATATTCCTGTGCGGCGAAGGACGACAGATCGATCACATAGAAGCTGACGTCGGCGGTGTTCGAGGGCCAGTCGTTGGACTGACTGACGTTCGCCGCCACCTCTTCGACAATTGCCACCCGGGATCCGTCCGGCGAGAGCGAAATCGCGCCGAGGTCATGTCCTACCCGAACGCTGTAGAGTTCCGCGCCGGAGACGGCATCGAAGATGCGGACGTACCCGTCATTCCCGGCAAGATAGATATACGCCCCATCGGCGCTGAGCACCCAGTTCTCGTTACCCCGGGTTTGAACCAGAAGTTCGCTCATGCCGTCATTCCCCCCGTTGAACCGGACTTGCCGGACACGCGGCGCCTGGCGCCGTGCGCTATTACTCGCTGTCTATCAGCACTCCCGGTAAACCGAAATGCACTTTCGCCGCTGTTTCCCAGCGCGGGCCAAAGGTTTGCCGAGGGGGCAGGGTCTGCGTTGGAGCAAGGCGTAAAAGGGCCCACCGCTATCCGCCGCCGGCTTGCGCAGCCCCCACGAATGCCCCACCTACACCCCGCGACTTCGCCCGCTTCGCCTACCGCGGCACGGAGCGCCTTGACCAACCCGAACATTTCCGGAACACGCCCCCATCATGGCATTAACCACAATTTCCGTACGCGGTGCGCGCGAGCATAACCTCAAGGGCGTCGACATCGATCTGCCGCGCGATGCGCTGATCGTGATCACCGGGCTTAGCGGTTCAGGCAAGTCGAGCCTGGCGTTCGACACGATCTATGCCGAGGGGCAGCGGCGCTATGTCGAAAGCCTTTCGGCCTATGCGCGCCAGTTCCTGGAGATGATGCAGAAGCCCGATGTCGAGCATATTGACGGGCTGTCTCCCGCCATCTCGATCGAGCAGAAGACCACCAGCCGCAACCCGCGCTCGACCGTGGCGACGGTGACCGAAATCTACGACTACATGCGCTTGCTTTGGGCGCGGGTAGGGGTGCCGTATTCGCCCGTCACCGGCCTGCCGATCGAGGCGCAGACGGTCTCTACCATGGTCGACCGGGTGATGGCTCTGCCAGAAGGCACGCGGCTCTATCTGCTCGCCCCGGTGGTGCGCGGGCGCAAGGGGGAATACCGCAAGGAGCTGGCCGAATGGCAGAAAGCCGGCTTCACCCGCGTGCGGATCGATGGCGAGATGCTGGCGATCGAGGATGCGCCCGCGCTCGACAAGAAGCTCAAGCACGACATCGAGGTTGTGGTCGATCGCATCGCGGTGAAGGACGGGATCGAGACCCGGCTGGCGGACAGCTTCGAGCAGGCGCTGAAGCTGGCGGACGGGCTCGCCTATGTCGATCTCGCTGACGGGGCAGTGCCGGGCCGCGAAGGCGAGGGCGAGGCAGGCGGCGCGATGAAGGGCGCGGGCATCCCGGCCAACCGCATCGTCTTTTCCGAGCGCTTCTCCTGCCCGGTCAGCGGTTTCACGATCGAGGAGGTCGAGCCGCGGCTGTTCTCGTTCAATGCCCCCCAAGGCGCCTGCGCCACCTGCGACGGGATCGGCGAAAAGCAGCTGTTCGATCCGCAGCTGGTCGTCCCCAACGAGGCGCTGAGCCTCAAGAAGGGGGCGGTGGTGCCCTGGGCCAAGAGCAATCCGCCGTCGCCCTATTACATGCAGGTGCTCGCCAGCCTGGCGCGCGAATTCGGCTTCAGTCTCGACGCGCCGTGGGACGATCTTTCGCCCGAGCATCGCGATGTCATCCTTCACGGCACGCAGGGCCGCCCGGTGCCGCTGACGTTCAAGGACGGGCGCAAGGAATACACCGTCCACAAGGCGTTCGAGGGGGTGATCGGCAACCTCAACCGCCGGATGCTGCAGACCGAGAGCGCCTGGATGCGCGAGGAGCTGGCCAAGTTCCAGACCGCGCAGCCGTGCGAGACCTGCCACGGCAAGCGGCTCAACGACAAGGCGCTGAGCGTGAAGGTGGCCGGCACCGACATCGCCACGCCCACGCGGATGAGCGTGGCCGACGCCAAGGCCTGGTTCCTGGCCCTGCCGGACCAGCTCAACCCGACGCAGGGCCAGATCGCCCGCGCCATCCTCAAGGAGATCAACGAGCGGCTGGGCTTCCTCGACAATGTCGGGCTCGACTACCTCAATCTCGACCGCACCAGCGGCACGCTCTCCGGCGGGGAGAGCCAGCGGATCCGTCTCGCCAGCCAGATCGGCAGCGGCCTCAGCGGGGTGCTCTACGTGCTGGACGAGCCCTCGATCGGCCTCCACCAGCGCGACAACGACCGGCTGCTGGAGACGCTGAAACGCCTGCGCGATCTCGGCAACACGGTGATCGTGGTCGAGCATGACGAGGACGCGATCCGCGCCGCCGATCACGTGGTCGACCTCGGCCCCGGGGCCGGCGTCCACGGGGGCGAGGTGGTGGCGCAGGGCACCTTGAAGCAGGTGCTCAAGTCGAAGCGCAGCCTCACCGCCGCCTATCTCACGGGCCGGCGCGAGATCGCCGTGCCCGCCACCCGCCGCAAGGGCAACGGCAAGAAGCTGACCGTTCACGGGGCGCGCGCCAACAACCTGCGCAACGTCACCGCTTCGATCCCGCTCGGCACCTTCACCTGCATCACCGGGGTCAGCGGGAGCGGCAAGTCCTCCTTCACCATCGACACGCTCTATGCCGCCGCCGCCCGCCAGCTGAACGGCGCGCGGATCGTCGCCGGGGCGCACGACAAGGTGACGGGGCTCGAGCATTGCGACAAGGTGATCGAGATCGACCAGTCGCCCATCGGCCGCACCCCGCGATCGAACCCGGCGACCTACACCGGCGCCTTCACCCAGATCCGCGACTGGTTCGCCGGCCTCCCCGAAAGCCAGGCGCGCGGGTACAAGGCGGGGCGGTTCAGCTTCAACGTCAAGGGGGGGCGGTGCGAGGCGTGCCAGGGCGACGGCCTGATCAAGATCGAGATGCACTTCCTCCCCGACGTCTACGTCACCTGCGAGGAATGCCACGGCCGCCGCTACAACCGCGAGACGCTGGAGGTGAAGTTCAAGGGCCACTCCATCGCCGACGTGCTCGACATGACGATCGAGGACGCGGAAGGCTTCTTCAAGGCCGTCCCCCCCATCCGCGACAAGATGCACATGCTGAACGAGGTCGGCCTCGGCTACGTCAAGGTCGGCCAGCAGGCGACGACGCTCTCGGGCGGCGAGGCGCAGCGGGTCAAGCTCGCCAAGGAACTCAGCAGGCGGAGCACCGGGCAGACGCTCTACATCCTCGACGAGCCGACCACCGGCCTCCATTTCGAGGACGTCCGCAAGCTCCTCGAAGTGCTCCAGCGGCTGGTCGACCAGGGCAACAGCGTGGTGGTGATCGAGCACAATTTGGACGTGATCAAGACGGCGGACTGGATCCTCGACCTCGGGCCGGATGGCGGTGTGCGGGGCGGGGAGATCGTCGCCGAGGGGACGCCGGAGAAGGTGGCCGCTACGCCGGCGAGCTACACTGGGCAGTATCTCCGCCCGATGCTGTTAAGGGCGAAAGAGGCGGCGGAGTGAATGAGATTGGTGGCTAGCTTGCCTTAGGCTTCACCCGCTGACGGACCGGAAATTGGCCCTCGGGCTGGGAGCCGCAGGCGTGGCGAAGCCAAAGAGCGGTGTGCGGGACCAGGAGATTGTGGCGGATGGCACGCAGGAGAAAATTGCGAAGGCGCTGCGTAGCTTTGCGAGGCGCTATCTGGCGCCGGTTTTAGGGCGAGAATGATTAACAGCGACGGAGCTTGTCACTATCATAAAGTGAAGCCAATAGATTGATTCTCGGAGCATATTCAAGGGGGGGGAAGACGTGAGGATTGTCCGATTCACGATTGAAAACTTTAAGGGCATCAAATCGACAACCTTGGACTTGGACGTTGATCCGCCGGGTAACGTCATTACCCTCATTGGACTTAACGAAAGTGGCAAGACGACAGTGCTCGAGGCACTTTCCCACTTCGTTGCAGCCGATCAGGAGACGACGTCCATCGTCCAGACTGTCGCGGCACAGCAGCCCCCACAGGAACTTATCCCAAAAGCTCGAAAATCCAATTTCACTGGTGACATAAGCATTGAGGCTGAAGTCGCTTTTGATGATGATGACGTAAGAGCACTAGGGTCCGGACTCATTAGAGCCACCATGTGACGAAGGCTGCGATGGCGATGGTTGCCATGAAGGTCTTGATATTGCGGTCGAAGCGGGTGGCGACGCGGCGCCAGTCCTTGAAGCGGCAGAACATGCGCTCGACGACAT
>NZ_JBHWMI010000029.1:0-85267 GCF_043423005.1 Qipengyuania sp.
GGTGCGGGGGCGCGGGCGGGGCGGCGGGCCGCCCGCGGCGACCGTTGCGCCTAGTTCGCCATCCCGGAACCGGAGCGTCAGATGGCCCGCCTCCGCCGCCTGCGCGCGGCCGGTCAGGGTGCGGCCCGCATCGTCCATGACCCGTATGAAGCCCCGTTGCAGCACGGCGTCGGGGTTGAGCGAGCGCATCACCCGGGCGAGCGCGTCGAGGCGCTGCCTCCCTTGCGCCGCCTGGCGAAGCGCAAGGTCCGCGAGCGCCGGCTGCGCCGCCAGCTGCCCCCGGGCCTCGCGCAGGTGGCGCTGCAGATAGGCCGGCGAAAGGCGCTGGCGCGAGAGCCTGTCGCGCCCACTGGCCGCCCGGTCGAGCAAGCCGCGGCGCAACCGCTCTGCGAGATCGTCGAGCCTCTGGCGATGGCTTTGCAGCAGAGCATCGGGGCGCGGCAGACGTCCGGCGCGGGCATCAAGCCGCTCCCGCCCGGTGGCGACCGGGCGCAAGGCATAGCGGCGCTGGCGGTGGCGATAATCCGCCAGCGTCGCGGCAAGATCGGCCAGCACGGGAACCGCTATCTCGGCGGCGGCCGTCGGCGTCGGTGCGCGGTGGTCGGCGGCATGGTCTGCCAGGGTCGTATCGGTTTCGTGCCCGACGGCGGAAATTGTCGGGATGGAGCACGCCGCGATCGCGCGAACGACCGCTTCCTCGTTGAAGCTCCACAGATCCTCGATCGAGCCGCCCCCACGGGCGACGATGAGGAGGTCGGGCCGTTGAGGATGACCGGGGGGCAGGGCGCTGAACCCCTCGATCGCCGCAGTGACCTGGCCGGCCGCGCCGGGCCCCTGGACCAGCACCGGCCAGACGATGACCCTGCTCGGAAACCGGTCGGCCAAGCGGTGAAGGATGTCGCGGATGACCGCCCCTGTGGGTGACGTCACGACGCCGATGGTCGCCGGCAGATAGGGCAAGGGGCGTTTGCGCGAGCGATCGAACAGCCCTTCGGCGGCAAGCCGGGCACGGGTCTTTTCGAGCAACGCCAGCAACGCTCCTTCGCCGGCAAGCTCCATCCGGTCGATCACGATCTGGTATTTCGAGCGCCCGGGATAGGTCGTCAGCTTGCCGCTGGCGACGACCTCGAGCCCGTCCTCTGGCAGGAACGGCAGCACCTGCGCCGCGCTGCGCCACATGACCCCGTCGATCACCGCCGCATCGTCCTTGAGACAGGTGTAGAGGTGCCCGCTCGCCGCGCGTTTCACCCCCGACAATTCGCCGCGCAGCCGGACGAAGCCGAAGCGTTCCTCGACCGAGCGCTTGAGCAGGGCGGAAATCTCGCTGACCGTGAGCGGGGCGGCGTTGTCGCCGGGATAGCCCTTCGCTACCAATCCCTGATCTCGATCACCGGACGGACCATCGATTGCCATGAATATCCTTTTGCTGGGCGGGGGCGGACGCGAACATGCGCTTGCCTGGAAGCTGGCGCAATCGCCGCGTTGCGACAAATTGTGGGCCAGCCCGGGCAATCCGGGCATCGCCGAACACGCGGAAGTCGTGGCGCTGGACCTGGCCGATCACGCGGCGGTGACCGCCTTCTGCGGCGAACATGGCGTCGATCTCGTCGTCATCGGCCCGGAAGCCCCGCTGGTGGATGGCCTCGCCGACAGTCTGCGGGCGGCAGGCGTCGCTGTCTTCGGACCGTCGGCAGCGGCGGCGCGGCTCGAGGGGAGCAAGGGCTTCACCAAGGCTCTGTGCGAGCGGGCCGGCATTCCCACCGCGCGTTTCGTCCAGTGCCGCACGCTTGACGAGGCACAGCCCGCGCTGGCCGGCTTTGCGCCGCCCTATGTCCTCAAGGCCGACGGGCTTGCGGCGGGCAAGGGGGTGGTCATAGCCGAGAGCCGCGCGGAGGCGGAGCGCGCGTTGGTTGACATGTTCGGGGGCCAGTTCGGCGAGGCCGGCAGCGAGGTCGTCATCGAGGAGTTCCTGACCGGCGAGGAAGCCAGCCTGTTCGTGCTGACCGATGGCAAGGCCATCGTCCCGCTGGGCTCGGCGCAGGATCACAAGCGGGTGGGCGATGGCGATACCGGTCCCAACACCGGGGGGATGGGCGCCTATTCGCCCGCCCCGGTGCTGACCCCGGCGCTGACCGAAGAAGCGCTGCGCCGGATCGTCGAACCCACGGTGCGCACGATGCGCGAGGAGGGCATGCCCTATTCGGGCATCCTCTATGCCGGCCTCATGCTGACCGACAGCGGCCCCCAGCTGATCGAATACAATGCGCGGTTCGGCGATCCCGAATGCCAGGTCCTGATGATGCGGCTGGAAAGCGATCTTGCCGAGGTGATGCTCGCTTGTGCGCAGGGGCGGCTGGCCGAAGTGCCCGCCCCGGTCATGTCCGATGATGTCGCCCTCACCGTGGTGGTGGCAGCCAGGGGCTACCCTGGCACACCGGTTGCCGGCGGCGGGATCGAACTTCGCGGAGCGGAGGCGGACGGTGTCCGGGTCTTCCAGGCGGGAACCCGATCGGAAGGCGGCCGGTTGGTGGCGAGCGGCGGGCGGGTCCTCAACGTGACTGCACTGGGCGCCAGCGTCGGCGAAGCGCATCGCCGGGCCTATGTTGCCCTCGACGGAATCGACTTTGCCGACGGGTTTTGCCGCCGCGACATCGGCGCCCGCGAAATCCGCCGCGAACAGGGGTCGGCCTAGTCCACCCAGCGCCAGATCCCGGCAGGAATGCCGCCGGCCCGGATATGCCACCAGGTCATGCCGAGCCAACCCACCAGAGCGATCAGCCACAGCCCGATGCCGACGCCGCGAAATCCGGACAGCTGCGGCCAATAGGTGGTCCGCGCCTCCCAGCCGGACCAGTCCGCGCCCATCAGGACCTCCTTCTTGCGATCCTGCAGGCGTGCGCCGACCAGCGCAAGGACAAGCACGGCGAGTGCCACGATGGTCGTCCGCCAGCTCCACAGGAGCACGAGATGGGCCAGAGCCCACAAGGCAAAGCCCCACATCATCGGGTGACGGGTGATCCGGAACACGCCGTGCGGCTCGGCCGCGGCAAGCCTGCCCGCGCCCGGAGCAGGGAAGGCAGGGTTGCGGCGAAGCGAGCCTGCGAACAGCACCAGCGCCGGAATGGTCAGCAGGCTGGCGATGATCCACCCACCCTCGCCCGAACCCGGCAGATCGGCCGCCGGAGCCGCAGTAAAAGCAAGATACATCCAGGTGATACAGCCGAGCGCGACCAGGCTGTAGACCAAGGTAAAGCCCGTTTCACACAGGCTCCGCACCAGCGGGCTGCGCAAGGGATGCGACAGCGCGAAATGGGTGCCGACCAGCGCGATCGACGCCGCCGCGAGCGAAAGCAGGGCACTGTCCTCGGTCATCGCCGGACCCTTCAGCAGGCGTGCGAACCTGCGGCGTCAGTATCAGAGCGGCGCTGCCGCCACAATCAGTCTGCGCGCGGCCCGATCGCGATCAGCTGGACCTTGAACAGCAGGGTCGCGCCGCCCGGGATCGGCCCCTTGCCGACCGGACCATAGGCAAGGCCCGCCGGCGCGGCGATCTCGATCGTGTCGCCCACCCCCATTTGCGGAATGGCCAGTTGCCAGGCCTTGATCAGTCTGCCCAGCGGGAAGGTCGCCGGCTCACCCCGCTCGAACGAGCTGTCGAAGGTTTCGCCGTCGATGAAAGTTCCGGCGTAATGCACCGTTACCGTATCCTCGACACGCGGGTGCGGGCCCGCGCCATCGCCGGCCACGCGCCGCCATGCGCCGCCGCCGGGCAGGGGCTGCCACCCGGCTTCGCTCTTCAGCCCTGACAGGTAGGCTTGCTGCGCACTCATCCAGGCCAGATCCTGCGACCGGTCCGGCCCCCGCTCCTGGGCGGTTGCGGCGTAAAGGCCGACCGTGGCGAAGGCACCGAGAAGCGCAAGACCCGTCCCCCGCATCTCGCGTGCGAAACTCACCAGTCGTAGGCCTTGGGCAGTGTGCTTTCGTCAAGATCGCGGTAGCGTTCCTTGAGGCGGCTCTGATGGTTGTCGAGCGGCTGTTCGATGCCATCGATGAACACCCGCACCGGCATCGAGCCCGCCTCGAGCGGATCGCCGTCCCACAGCACGACGTCCCCGGCCGCCCCTGCTGCAAGCGATCCGGCCCGTCCACGAAGGCCGCTGATCTCGGCCGGGACCGAGGTGATCGTGGCGAACGCCTGCCCCCAGGTCAGCCCGTCTGCCCCGGGCAACCGGGCGAGAGCGACGAGATTGCCGGCGTACTGGTTGAGGTTGCGCGGGTTCTCCATCGCCGAAGCGTTGATGGCGACCTTGACGCCGGCCTTGACCATGCGGCCGATGTTGCTCTGCGTGGCGGCGAGCTGCTCGAAGCTTTGCGGCAGGTCGTCGAGCCCATCGGCGATAACCGGGATACCGGCGGCCGCGATTTCGTTCGCCACCAGCCAGCCTTCGCTGGCGCCGACAAGCACCATGTCCAGCCGGGGGAACTCCTGCTTCAGCGCCAGCACGCTGCGGATGTCCGAGGCGCGCTCCACCATGACATAGAGCCGCTGGGTCCCGCGCACGACCGGCACCAGCGCCGCGGCATCGAACCGGGTGAGCAGGACGTCAGTCCCGCGATCTTCCGGCCCGCGCAGGAGGCGGCTGTCGATGGCGATATCGTCACCAAGGCTGACATCGCCGCCGCGCATGCCGGCCCCGCTGATCGCCTGGTTGCGATCGTAGTCCAGCGCCTCGCGCAAGGCATTGCGGAACAGCGCATGGGCCGAAGCGCGGCTGCCGCCCGACAAGCGGGCACCATCCTCGCCGAGAGCGACGATCTGGAATGCCCGCGCCCGGGTGATCGGCTGGCCATCGGCGCCAAGGTCGATGATCGCCCCCTGCCCGCCGAAGATCGACGAGGACGGCATCGTCGCCGTCGCCGCGCGGGTGATCCCGGCCGCCCGGTGAACGAGAATATGCTGCGAGTTGGGATTGACCACCGGGGCGGCATCGAGCGCCGCGCTGAACGGCGAGCTGCCGGCCCGGATATCGTTGGATTCGCTCACGGCGGAGACATCGTAGAGGCCGAGCGAGGTGACGCTGGCGACCAGCCCCGGCGTCACCCACATGCCGGTGCCGTCGATCCGCTGGAGGCCTTCGGCGGCAACCGTGCTGCCGACGGCGGCGATCCGTCCGCCGCGCACGACCACGCTGGCGTTCTCGACCGGTTCGCTGCCATCGCCGGCGGCGACGGTGGCATTCTCGATGACGAAGTCCTGCGCGGCGACCGGCGCCGCGAGGGCACCGGCACCGATCATGCAGGCCATGGCGAAGAGGCGGCGGCGGGGCGCAGCGGGGCGGTTCATTTCACGTCTCCTTCGCCGGGCTGGCCGAGTTCGAAATCGCTGACCGGTCGCCGCTTGGGATCGAGCGCATCGAACAGCAGCGCGCCATCGACCCACACTTTCTCCGGACGGGAATAGACGCTCAGCGGATCGCCGTTCCACAGCACCACATCCGCCATCTTGCCCGGCTCGAGGCTGCCGGTCACGTCACCGATGCCCATAGCCTTGGCAGCGTTGAGCGTGAACCAGCTGACCACCTCGGCATCGGGAATGTTCATCCCCATGCGCTGGCCGGCGGCCTGTGCCTTGGCGGCTTCCTGGTTCAGGCGCTGGATCCCGTTGGCATCGTCGGAGTGGATGACGACGCAGGCGCCGGCCTTCTGCAAGAGCGCGGCGTTCTCAAGGATGCCATCATAGGATTCCATCTTGAAGCCGTACCAGTCGGCCCAGATCGCGCTGCACACGCCGTTTTCGCGCAGCAGGTCGCCAATCTTGTAAGCTTCGACCGCGTGGTGGAATGCGGCGACCTTGTAGCCGAACTCCTTCGCCATATCGAGGACCAGGGCCATCTCGTCGGCACGATAGCAATGGTTCTGGATCAGGATTTCACCGTCCAGCACGCCGGCCAGCGTTTCCTTGCCCAAATCGCGCTCGGAGCGGTCGCCGTCAGCATATTTGCGCGCGTCGAGCCAGGTCTGGCGATTGACCGCGAAGTTACCCATCCGGGTCGACGGCATCCGGCCCTTGCCGCCATAGACGCGCTTGGGGTTTTCGCCGCAGGCCATCTTGAGGCCATAGGGCGCACCGGGAAACTTCATTCCCTGAACCGTGCGTGAGGGCACGTTCTTGAGCGTGACCGAGCGCCCGCCCATGAGGTTGGCCGACCCGGGCAGGATCTGCAGTGCCGTTACCCCGCCGTTGGCAAGGGCGCGCGAAAAGCCGGGATCCTGCGGCCAGACCGAATGTTCGGCCCAGACTTCCGGCGTGGTCGGATCGGTCGCCTCGTTGCCGTCCTCATGCGCATCGACCGATGGCGTGGGATAATCGCCCAGGTGCGAGTGGATGTCGATCACCCCGGGGGTGACGAATTTGCCAGTACCGTCGACCCGGTCATAGCCGTCGGTCGAAAGGGCGGCGTCGCCGATGCCGACGATCTCGCCATCGCGAAACAGGACGGTGCCGTTGTCGATCCGCCCGCCCTTGCCGTCATAGACCGTCGCGCCGACCAGCGCGGTGGGGCGGCCGGGATAGCGCGTGTAGGTGGAGGCGTAGGGGGCATCGCTGCTGGCTGCGGCCGCGCTGCGCGGGCGTGCGTCCTCGTTCGCGGTCGAACATGCGGCAAGGGCGAGTGCGCCCACGCCGACCGTCAGTCTTGCCAATGCTCTCACGCTGATCTCCCCCGCTTGGCCCGCCTGCCGCGCGCACACATGCTAAGGGGCAGGACTTTCACAGCCCTGCCCCCGCGTAGTCAATGCCGTTCGTCGAAAACCCTCAACGGGTATGGTCGGTGCCGCCCGGTACCTGCGGGCTGGTGGCCGGATGCATGCCGGCCTCCTGCGGCTCGATGCCGGCCTGGCTCTGTCCTTCCAGATCGTCGCCGACATCGTCGTCACGCAGCGTGTCGAGATGCATCAGCCGCTTGATCAGCGGGCTGAGCACCATGACCGCCACACCGATGACGACGGCATACCAGCCGACGGTGGAGTAGACATCGAGGACTACCTGCTTGCCGGCTTCCTCGCCGACCCCTTCGGCACCGGTCGCCGCCGCGATCAGGCCGGCTGCGAAATTGCCGGTCGCCGAGGCGAAGAACCAGGTGCCCATGATCAGGCTGGCCATGTGTGCCGGGCTCAGCCGGTTCATGGCCGAAAGCCCGACAGGCGAGAGGCACAGTTCGCCGGTCGTGTGCAGCAGGTAGATGAGGAAGATGAATGCCACCGGCACGGCGACATTCACCCCGACCGATTCGGCGCCCCAGACCAGTACCAGGAAGCCCAGCCCGACCTGAACGATCGCAAGACCGAACTTGAGCGGGGTCGAAGGCTCCATGCCGCGCCGGCCGAGGAACTGCCACAGACCCGCGAACAGCGGCGCCAGCAACACGATGTAGATCGCATTGATCGACTGGAACATCGAGGCGTTGACGCCTTGCGTATCGACATGGCGATCGGTGAACAGGTTGAGGCTCGAGCCGGCCTGTTCGAACAGGGCCCAGAACACGATCGAGGCGAGGATCAGGAACATCGCCGAGAAAATCCGATCGCGCTCTTCGAATGCCTTGGCCATCGACTGCTGGATTAGAACTGCCACCAGCACGGCAAACCCGCCGAGCGCGACAGAAACCATAGGTTCGTTGCCAAGAGCGGCCAGTACGATACCTACGATCATCGTTACTGCCGCAGCCAGGTAGATCATGAACGGTCCCTGCGGGGCCGCTTTCCATGATCCGTAAGCCATCTTGAAGGTGACGATGGCAAGCACATAGGCAACTAGCGCCCCCCCAAACGCGCCAAGAACAGTTCCAACCAGCTCCTGGAACTGGATCGCCGCCCAGCACAACGCGACCATCGCGAGGCCGGCGCCGTAGATCGCGTACTCCTTGCCGCCGCGGATCTTTGCCGGATCCTTGGGCTCGCCCCGGCCGAGGAGGAGGGGCTTGCCGAGAACGAAGAAGACGAGGCCGATCAGCATGCCGAAACCGGCAAGGCCGAACCCGTACTGCCAGCCATAGGTCTGGCCGAGGTAGCCGCATATGATCGACGCGGTCGCCGCGCCGACGTTGATGCCCATGTAGAAGATCGTGTAGGCGGGATCGCGGCGGACGTCGGTGCGCGAATAGAGCTGGCCGACGATGACCGAGATGTTGGCCTTGAGGAAGCCCGAGCCGACGATGATCAGCGCCAGGGCCAGCCAGAAGACGTTGATGACGGGATCGGCCTGGCCGCCGCTGCCCTCGAACGCCATGAAGAAGTGACCGATCGTCAGCAGCACGGCCCCGAACAGCACCGCCTTGCGCTGGCCCAGATACTGGTCGGCCAGATAACCGCCGACCACCGGGGTAATGTAGACCAGCGCGGTGTAGGCACCGTAGATGATCGAGGCTTCGCTGTCGGAGAAAAGCCAGTGCTGAACCAGGTAGAAGATCAGCAGCGCGCGCATCCCGTAATAGGAGAAACGCTCCCACATTTCGGCCATGAACAGCAGGAAAAGGCCCTTGGGATGCCCGATCACTTCCGGCTGCGGCCGGGTTATCAGGACGACGCCGCCGATGAGAAACGCGGCCAGGGCAATCGCTGCGATGCGGAACGCCCACATCTCGAATGCCGAACCGAACGTGAAGAAAAGGCCCTCTACCATGGGACGCCGGTATCCTCTTTGCTATGCCCCGTGACGAGGCCCCCTTGCCGATTGGTGCCGCACCCTAGCGGCGAAAATCGTGCTGTGAAGCTTTTGTTGAGCGGCGTCCCCGGCGGCCCTTGCACGCCCGGCTGTGTTATGTCACTACAGCACTATGTCCGAAACGCGGCGCACCATCCATGCCTAGCCAGGCCCGCCCGGTTTATCTGCGGCTGCGCGAACAGATTGCCGCGGCGATCATGGACGGCGCCTATCCCGAAGGCGAAATGCTGCCCTCGGTCCGGGCCCTGGCGGCCGAACAATCGGCCAACCCGCTGACGGTCGCCAAGGCCTATCAGCAGTTTCAGGACGATGGCCTGATCGAGGTCCAGCGCGGGGTCGGCATGTATGTCGTGCCGGGCGCTGCGGCACGGCTCCGACAGCAGGAACGGCAGCTGTTTCTCAAGGAAGAATGGCCCCATATCCGTGCCCGGATCGCGCGGCTCGGGCTTGTACCCGACGATCTGCTGGCAGATGCGGGTTCCTGATGCGACGGCCCGGCCCCTCAATTGGCCGGGCAGCCTTTTCCGTTCATGATATTTGTTATACGGGCGGCGCATCACCACGGCCGCGTGGCCGCAGATCACGAACAGGGGTCCGCCCTGTCACCATGAAGGGCACCAGACGATGATCCGATCCGAACTGCTCGCTGCAATCGCGCTCGAGAACCCGGGATTGAGGGCCGAGGAGGTGGAACAGGTGGTCGACATCTTCTTCGAGGAGATCTCGCGCCGGCTGGCAGAAGGCGGGCGGGTGGAATTGCGCGGCTTCGGCGCCTTCTCGACCCGCGAGCGGGACCCGCGCGTCGGCCGCAATCCGCGCACCGGTGACGCAGTGGAGGTGCCGGCCAAGCGGGTGCCCTATTTCAAGCCCGGCAAGGAAATCCGCGACCGTCTCAACGATTGAGCGGCGGCTGCTTGGCGATTGCCGGGCGGATGCAGGAAGGGTAGACGCCTGCTCGCGCCGTGCGGGTGTGGCGGAATGGTAGACGCCGGGGACTTAAAATCCCCTGAGTTATGCTCGTGTGGGTTCGAGTCCCACCACCCGCACCATTCCCGGTCAAAGATGGGCACCGCGCCCTTTGACCGGGCAACTGCCGCGACCCCATGCGCCAGAGCGTCTTTCTCGCCGTGGATCGTGACCTGCCGAGGCTCCACCCGGACCTGCTTCACGAAGGCCCTTACGATCTGTTGCCGTTCGGGTTGGTCGCCACTGACAAGACGGTCACGGACAATATCGCCGAATTTCCTCACAGCCGTGGGAGTTATTCTGGCAGGCCCACGCTCGACCTGCTGGCGCAGCGTCTTTGCAGTCTGATTTAGAGCGTCGATCTCGGCACGGTGTGACTTGATCCTCGCGGCGATGTCGGGATCGCGCGCTGACAGGGTTTCGGCTTCGATACCATCATAAAGGAGGCAGAGACGCCGCCGTGCGCTGGCAATGCCATCCTCGCACTGCGTGATTTCTTCGAGCTTGCGACCTCGTGCTTCATCAGAGAAATCGAGAACGCGCTGAAGCAGGACTTCGAGGCGGTCGTCTACGAACAGTCGTTCCGCGAGCTCTCGCATAACGAGTTCGTCGAGCTGTTCGGCTCGAACGCTGGGACAATCGCATGATCCAGCGCCGCGGTTGGTCCTCGCATGGCAGGTGTAATAGCGGTAGCGCCCACCCTTGCCGGTCCGGATGGTCATCCCGCATCCGCAGCCTTCGATACCGCAGCGTGCAAGACCGACGAGCAGGGTGGGACCATTAACGATGCGCGGTGCGACGTTGCGCGGAGCGCGCTCCTCGCGAAGCGCCGCTACGCGGTCGAATTGCTCCTGCGATATGATCGAGGGGCAGGTGACCCAAGTCCATTCGTCTTCGGGCAGAAGCCTTCCATCGACCCCGAACCGGTTGCCAGCGAACCGCCCCGTGTAATGCGTTCGGGCCAGTATTCCTGCAACGTTGGAATTGAAGAACTTTCTGCCGCGAAACGTGTAACCATGCGCGTTCAGGTGATCGGCGATGGCACGGCCACCCATGGCCGAACCGCCTGCCCCTGAGGCCATATCGAAGATCAGTCGCACGACCTGTGCCTCATCGTCGCGAATGAAGAGCTTCTTCTTTTCTTTCTTGCCGCGTAGTTCGACCGTGCGGCTTTCGTAGCCAAGGGGGATCGGGCCTCCGGTCCAAAAGCCTTCCTCGGCAGTCCCTCTCAATCCGCGCCGCGTATTGGCGGCTGCCTTGATGATAGCATCCTCGTCCTGCCACGCGGTCAGTATCTGATGAAGCTGGCCCGAATGGCTGTCCTCGAACGTTTGATAGACTAGCTGCAGTTCCACGCCCGCGCGCTTGAGCTGGCTCCTCAACAGAATGGAGAATTCGAGATCGCGTGCGATGCGGGCAAGGTCGCAGGCAACGATGACATCGACGGGGTGTTCGTCGCTGCAAGCGTGTAACAGCATGCGTTCCAGGCTCGGTCGAGACCGGTCACTGCCCGAAATGCCGCCATCTTGGAAAACGTCGAGGACCGTGTAACCGCGATCTTCGCAATATTGCCGCGCATCGCGCTCCTGCTGGTCAAGCGAGGTGCGGTGCTCCGCCTGTTCCTGCGTGCTGACGCGGGTGTAGATGAAAGCGCGCTTGCTGCCGTCGTTGGGTCTATGCATCTTACGCATCACGCCTCCTTACATTCCGTGTCCTTTATCAGCTTCTCGACAAGCGCGATGCGCCTAAGTGCCGGCAGTGCGATGGCGCTCTCACGCTGTCGCCCCCAAATGACCGCATTCAGGGTGTCTGATGGACGAATTGCAGTTCGACGCCCGCCCGTTCGAGCTGTCCTTTCAAAACTATGGAAGATTCGAGATCGCGGGCGACCCGTGTGAGATCGCTTGCCACGATCACGTCGACTGGCTGGTCGTCGCTATTGGCAAGAAGCAGCATGCGCACCAATCCCGGCCGAGACCGATCACTGCCCGAGAAGCCGGCATCTCGGAACACCTCGGCAACAGACAGCCCGCGATCTTCGCAGTATTGCCGCGTGTCGTACTCTTGCTGGTCGAGCGCTTTGTGCTGCTCCGCCTGTTGGTCCTCGCTTACCCGCGCATAGATGTAGGCGCGCTTACAGCTGCCGTTCGGTTTTTGCTCACTCATTACGTGTCCTCGCGTTTCGTTTCTGGACCAAGCACCTCGGCGAGAGTTGTCTCACCGACTAAAGCCAATAGCAGTTGGGCGAGATCGTCGTCCGAAGGCTCGACCCAGTCGATCCAAACGACCGCTTTGCCCAGCCGGAGCGTATCGCCGCACTCTTGCGTGCGTACAATGCCACCGGGCGACAAGAGGCGCACGGGCCGGTTCACGGCTGTCCCGATCTGAATCGATCAGCAGCGTGATGTGCGATGGTGGCAATGGGAGGGCGAGGCCGATCATCACAGCCACATGCGGCCATCCCGAGCAAGCTTTGCCTTGGCGCGATAGCAGTAATGCGCGAATCGGATGGGACCACAGCCATGAGCCGGTCATGGTCATTTCAAAACGCACGTTCACTGGTGGTGCAATGGCCGACCAGATTTTGCGTGCGAGAATGAAAATCCTACAAGCACTTTATAATCCCTAACGGAGTGCTTGAAATGTGGGTCCTTGGTCTGTTTCTCGGCATCACCTCTTTCTGGAGGAGGCTGCTCTACCTGTCGCGCTATGGACGTCAGGACATACACCTCTTCGCCGCTTTCGCGGCAAGAGAGTTTGCCGCACCCACGGCCATAAAGCTCCACAAGCTTCCCAACGACTTCTACCTCTGGGTCAAGCGCGTCGAGAAGCAGCTGGCACTTGAAGCCTTTTTCCCGAGAGGTGCCCGGCTCGGGACATTCGCTCACTCTCCCGTCCTCCAACTTCGCGACCATTTCGACCAACCTCTGTCCGAGAGATCGTCCCCTTGGTCTGTAGAGGGTCTCGACGACCATTATCGCCAGGTTACTGGCCTGTCGGCCTCTATCGATACAGTCATGCAGAACGACGCGGGTTACTCGGTCGGCAGCTTTGCCAAGGAGTTATTCTCGCTTTTGCAAGTGGATGCGGTGCTGGCCTATTTGCTGCTCAACCGTGAAATCCAGCTCGCCGCTGCGCACCACGCCGGAAGGGTTCACAAGCTCTTCCTGCTCAAGACTTCGTTGATTGACCAATTTTCGCATCTGCGCGGTAACATCATCGCGCATGGTGCCGCGGTGGCGATGCACGAATACCTGTGGTCCATCGTGACCGAGATCAGGAAGGCCAAGGAGATCGACGATCAGCGCAGGGCCACAAAAAAAATTCTCAACGCCCTCAATCTGAAAGGGGCCGATCTCGCGCGGCGGTTGAACCCCGCGACGAAGGATCTCGACTACGACATGCCGATGGACGCGGTGTCGGTGAGTGTGGCGGCTCTTTACAGAGCGGCGAACGATGGCGAGATCGATCGGGAGAGAGGTCTCGACGAGGTCTATCTGGCACTAGGCCGTAAGGGCGGCAAAGGCGGCGACAGGACCGACCAGCCACTCGTGCATTATTACGGGCTGACCTGGGACCGTCTTCTCGCTCTGGGTACCTTCGAGATCGTCGTCGTCATGATCGGACTGCACAGGAAGCGGCGCACCCACGGGGTTCATCCGAAGGTCGAGAAGGTAGTGAGGCCTGCGGGGCGACTGACGAGGGATATCGTCTGGGCCGCGCCGAACAGTCTTAAATCGGAATGGGACTCCATCCAGCGTCGTCTGCACTTCCTGATGATGTGCTATCTTCCGCCAGCCCATAACAAGGGGGGTGGTGGCCGCTTCGACCCTTCGCTCCTGCTCGATCCGACCAAAGACTGGAAAGCATACGACAAGGGCGCCCGCAGGAACCCGTTACGCCGGATCGAGGTCGCCAGATCGTTCACCGAAATCGTCGACACGATCCGGTACAGGCTCACTCTGGCATCGCGAATGTTCGCGGTGGCCACGAAACTGGTGGTCGCAAGACCGAACGAACTCCCTCACCACACCGAACGGCGCAAGCGCGGAAGCAAAGTCGCGGCGCTGCTCGCATCCTCGCTCACCATGGTCACCTCGGATCCGCTGTTCATTCCGCTGTTGAAGAATGCGGTGGAGCGAGCGGGCTTCGAACAAACCAGAGGGACGAAGAGGAAGAAGCGAGGCGCTAAGACTGCCACTTCGAGAGCAGGGGCAGACGCTTCCGAAAGCTGTTTCGATGCTGGACTGGCCGACGCCGCTGGAAGCACGGCCTTTGTTGATGAGGTTAGAGAACCAGAGCCAGGCAGGCACTGGGGACGAAAAGTTCCAACCCGCCTTGCAACGAGAGGCGACGGTTCGGTTTCAGCGTAGATGTTCTAGTGACACGGCGGGGAGCGCCATCATGTCGGACAATTCACGTCAGATTTGCGCCCTAATTTCGGTCATTAGCATGGTTCGCCTCGCGACTTGAAAGCTGCCGTTTGCTCAACACGCCACTGTGGCGACACTGCTCGGGCTCGCAAAATGGCCCTGCCCTTGCCAATGGACCTCCACAAGCGCTCGATGCGTATGGCTTTGTCATGCCGTTCCAAAGTCATTCTGTATTCGCTAAACGCGCATCGTATGACCCGAGCCGACTTCCAGCGCCTGATCGACGACAAGACTAAGCCGATAGGGTCATTGGGAAGGCTCGAGAGCCTTGCAGTTCAGGCTGCTGCGATCCTTGGCGACATGACTCCGTCGAATGCTTCGGCATCGTTGACCATTTTCGCAGCTGATCATGGGATTGCCGCACAGCGTGTGTCCGCGTTCCCGCAGGAGGTTACCGGCCAAATGGTCGTCAACTTCCTTGCAGGCGGAGCCGCTGCGAATGTCATCGCGGCGCAATTCGACATACCGGTGACCGTCGTTGACTGCGGAATCGCGCATCCGCCGCGCCGACGTGATGGGCTTATCGATCTGTCGTTGGGAGGGGGAACGGCCGACAGTTCGACAGGGCCTGCGATGTCGCCCGAGACGGCAAGGAAGGCGATTGCGCAAGGGCGACATTTCGCATGCGGTATTGAAAGCAAGATCGTCTGTTTCGGCGAGATGGGCATCGCGAACACTTCCGCTGCAGCCCTGCTTGCGCACAAGCTGAGCGGCATTTCCGTGGCCGAACTCGTCGGGCGAGGGACGGGCCTCGACGATACCGCTCTCTCCCACAAGCAAGATGTTCTCGAACGCGCAGCTGCGCGGACTGGAGCGCTTGCGCCGATTGAAGCGCTGGCCGACCTCGGCGGCTTTGAGATCGGCACGATGGCGGGTGCAATGGTTGGCGCCGGGACATCGAATAAACTTGTGGTGGTCGATGGCTTTATAGCGACCGCTGCCGCCGCGCTTGCGCGGGCGATCGAGCCAGACTGTGAACGGGCCTTTGTCTATGCGCATCGCTCGGCAGAACACGGCCATCGGACGCTGCTCGACTGGCTAGAAGCCGAACCACTGCTTGACCTCGACATGCGGCTGGGCGAAGGGACCGGCGCGTTGTTGGCCGTGCCGATTATTCACGCCGCGCTCTCGCTTTTCGGCATGGCAAGCTTTTCTCAGGCAGGGGTGTCCGGCGCTCCCCCGATTTCATGAAGCGTCCATTCGCCGCCGCTTTGGCCGCGTGGGTGTTCCTAACGCGACTTCCTTTGCCCGCGGCGCAGCTCGACGAGAGCGATTTCGAGGCCGCGCCCGGCTTCTATCCGCTGGTCGGCGTGTTGATCGGCGTAATCGGCGCTGCCGCTTTCGCGCTCGGCTGGGCGATCGGCGGGGCCTTCATCGCAGCGATCTTCGGCACTGCGGCTACCTTGCTGGCAACCGGTGCATTTCACGAGGATGGCCTGGCGGACCTGTTTGATGGGCAAGGCGCGACAACGTCTGAGCGGATGATGGAGATCATGCGCGACAGCCGGCTCGGCACATTCGGAGCCGCAGCGCTGTTCATAGTTCTGCTGCTCAAGATCGCGGCACTGGCGCAACTCCCTTTCATGGTCGCACTCGCCGCCCTGCCCGTGGCGCACGGAGCCTCGCGCCTGTCGGCAGTGATCGTGATCGCGACAAGTCGTTACGCACGTGCCGAGGGGATCGCCAAGCCGGTTGCGAAGGGGATCGGAGCAGCGCCGCTGGTGGTGGCGACGCTCACCGGGATCGCTGCGGTCGCAATCGGTGCGACCATTCTTGGGCCCGGCGCAGCGCTATGCGGCTTGGCCGGCCTTGCCATCGGCCATATCTCGACGCGGCTGCTCTTCGAGCGTAAGCTTGGCGGCTATACTGGCGATTGCCTCGGCGCGGTGCAGCAGATCAGCGAAGTCGGTTTCTATCTTGGCACCCTCGCATGGCTCTGATCCTGCTCCGCCATGGCAAGCCGCAGATCGAAGCGGGCGTTTGCTACGGCCAGTCGGACGTTCCCGCCAAAGCCTTTGACCAGAAAGACCTTCATGCACTGGTGGCCGCGTTGCCCAGCCGCTTTGCACGGATCGACAGCAGCCCACTGATCCGATGCACTGCGGTGGCGGAGCAGTTGTCCGCGCATTTCGACCTTCCCGTCCACGCCGACCCGAGACTGATGGAGATCGATTTCGGGAACTGGGAAATGCAGGTGTGGGACGATATTTCTCGTCACGAGATCGATGAGTGGGCAGAAGATATCGAAGGTGCTCGCCCGCACGGAGGGGAGAGTGTCGCGCAAATGGCTGAGCGGGTTCGCACATATCTGCTCGATTCCGCGAGGATCGAGGGACATATCCTTGCCATCACGCATCTCGGCGTCGTCCGTTGCGTCGCCGCGGCCCTCGGTCGACCTAACCCATTTGAACTCGAACTCGGCTTCGGCCAGTTCCTCACCGTTGAACCAAGAGGGGGCGTATGAGCGAGACCGACAGCGATACACACAAGGAGAAGATGAAGGAGCTGCAGGCCGCGCAAGCGAAGCGGCGCCGGGAGCTCAAGGATCCAGAACGCGGCCTCGTGCTGGTCCACACCGGCGATGGGAAGGGCAAGTCGAGCTCGGCCTTCGGGGTCATCGCCCGCGCGCTGGGCTGGGGACAGAAGGTTGCCGTGGTGCAATTCATCAAGGGCAAGTGGAAGACGGGCGAGAAGAAGTTTTTCTCGCGCTTCCCGGATTTGGTGGACTGGCACGTCATGGGCGACGGTTTCACATGGGATACGCAGGACAGGGATCGCGATATCGAAGCCGCGGAAACGGCATTGGCCAAGGCCGGTGAGTTGATCGCGAGCGGCGACTACGCCTTGGTCGTGCTCGACGAAATCAATATCGCGTTGCGCTACGAATACCTGACGCCCGCGGCAGTGATCGAGGCGCTGGAACGCAGGGGTGATACCCGGATCATCCTTACCGGGCGGGACGCTAAGCCCGAACTGATCGATTATGCCGACACCGTCACCGAGATGGCCGAAATCAAGCACGCCTACCACGCCGGTATCCGCGCGCAGCAGGGCATCGACTTCTAGCAGGCAAGGATTGACAGCAACGGACGAGGCGAGCATTGGCGCGGACAGACGGTGCTGCAGGTGCGAAATCGCCTGAAGCTAAGAGGGAAGCCGGTGCGATACCGGCGCTGTGCCCGCAACTGTGAGCCAGGAGCCCCGAACCAACACGTCACTGGCCAAGCCCTGCACTGGGTGGCGCCGGGAAGACGGTTCGAAGGCGTTGATCGGCAAGCCAGGAGACCTGCCGTCGCGTCGTTCGTCCGGGGCCGGGTCCAGCCCAGTGGGACAGGAAAGTTCTTTTCCGAAGTAACGACAGCCAGGCCGGTTACCGGCGCTGCGGCTCTCGGCGAGCGGCAGCGGGCCATCTGTCGAGTTGACCATGCGGGCACCGGAGCCTCCGCGTGGGCTGGCTTTGGATTTTGCAATGAAAACCGTACTCTATCTGTCCGTCGCGGCATCGGCCGTGGCGCTGTGTTCGACCGGAGCATTCGCCCAGTCGGTCGATCGCCCCGAAGACGAGGAACTGGGCTCCGAAACGATCGTCGTCACCGCCAATCGCACCGAACGGGCGATCAGCCAGGTAGGTGAATCGGTCACCGTCGTCGAGGAAGAGGAAATAGTGAACCGTCAGCCGAGCGATGTGCTCGATGTGCTGCGCACCGTCCCCGGCGTCACCTTCAACCGTAATGGCGGCATCGGCACTAATGCTGGCGTCTCCATCCGCGGGGCCGAAAGCGACCAGACCGTTGTGCTGATCGACGGCGTGAAGCTGAACGATCCGGCGTCGCCCGGCGGCGGGTTCAATTTCGGACCGCTGCTGCTGGGCAATATCGCCCGGGTGGAAGTGGTGCGCGGTTCGCAGAGCGTGCTCTACGGCAGCCAGGCGATCGGCGGTGTCGTGAACCTAATCACGCGCGAACCGACCGAGGAACTCGGCATGTTTGCCCGTGCCGAATATGGCGCGCGCGATACGGCGGAACTGACCGGCAATGTTTCGGGTCGGTTCGGCCCGGTCGCGGCCAGCATCGGGGCAAGCTATCTGCATACCGACGGCATCTCTGCCTTCAGCGAAGCGCGGGGCGGGGCCGAGAGGGACGGTTTCGAAAGCCTTGGCGTCAATGGCAAGATCGACATAGCCCTGAGCGAAAACCTCTCCATCGATCTGCGCGGCTTCTACGCCGACGGCGAAGTGGGCATCGATGGCTTCCCGGCTCCCGATTACGTCTTCGCGGATGTCGATGAAGTTTCCTATCGCAACGATTTCGTTGGTTATGCGGGGCTGAATGCCGACTTCCTCGACGGTCGTTTCCGCAATCGGCTGGGCTTCGCCTACACCAATATCGATCGCCGCAACTTCAACTTCGATACCGATACCGAGACGTTCGACGCCAATGGCGAGAATCGTCGCTACGAGTATCAGGGCGTGTTCGACGCCGCCGAGTTTGTCGAACTGGTCTTCGGGGCCGAGCGCGAGGAATCCGATTTTCGCAGCGGCACCGATGAAGCCGACGTCTGGATCAACAGCGTCTACGGACAGGTCAACCTGAGCCCCGTGACAGGTCTCTCGTTGACCGGGGGCGTGCGCTACGACGATCACGAGACCTTCGGCGATGCAACGACTTTCGCGGCCAGCGGCGCCTACACTCCCAATAGCGGCGATACCGTGGTGCGGGCCAGCTATGGCGAAGGCTTCAAGGCCCCATCGCTCTATCAGATCTATAGCACCTACGGGAATCCGGCCCTTCTGCCGGAGGAATCGGAAAGCTGGGATGTCGGCATAACGCACAGCTTCCTCGATCGGCGTGCGCAGATCGGTGTCACCTATTTCGAGAGGGATTCGACCAATCTGATCGGCTTCGTCTCGACCGCGACACCGCCTTTCGGCTTCTACGACAACACCGAACTCGCATCGGCGAAAGGCTGGGAGTTCGGACTCGCGGTCCGTCCGGTCGACGGCTTCGATGTCGCGCTGAACTACACCGATATCGATGCGATCGACGAGACCACCGGCAACAAGCTTGCCCGGCGTGCCGAAGACAAGGCCGACTTGGTGGTCGATTACCGGATGAGTAACGGCATCGGCATCGGAGCCACCGTTCTCGTTGTCGGGGACAGCTTCGACAATGCAAGCAACACACGGCAACTGGGCGGCTATGTGGTGGCCGACCTTCGGGCCAGCTACGGTGTCACCGAGCAGCTGGAGATCTTCGGACGGGTCGAGAACCTGTTCGATGAGGAATACGAGACCGTTTATCGTTACGGCCAGCCCGGTCGCGCGGTATTCGGCGGCGTGCGCTTCCGGATGTAGTCGATGATGCGGGCGATCCTCTCGGCGCTGGTGTGCCTCTCGCTCTGTGCCTGTTCGCAGGTGCCCGAGCGGGGCACCGATGCGCCGCGACGGATCGTCAGCCTCGATTATTGCGCCGACCAATATGTGCTGAAATTCGCCGATCGCGAAGATATCCTCGCGCTGTCGCCCGATGCGGGGAAACGCTTTTCCTACATGCGCGCGGCGGCCGACGGTATCCCCACGGTGCGTCCGCGCACGGCGGATGTCCTCGCGCTACAGCCCGATCTGGTGGTGCGGACATATGGCGGCGGGCACGACATTGCGGACTTCATGAAAGAGCCGGGCGTGCCGGTCGTGCAGATCGGCTTCCCCCAATCGATTGACGAAGTGCGGGGCGAAGTGCTGCGCGTGGGGACCGAACTCGGCAAGCCCGAGGAGGCGGCGGAACTCGTCGCCGAGATGGATCGGCGCCTCTGGGCGCTCGCCGAAAGGCCCCGGCCTCGTCGCGAAGTTCTCTACATGACCCCCGCCGGTGTGACCGCTGGCGAGGGGACACTGGTGCACGAACTGTTCGTGGCGGCCGGCCTCGAGAATTTCCAGGATCGCCCCGGCTGGAATCCCCTTCCGCTCGAACGCCTCGCCTACGAGCGCCCCGACCTGATCGCGGCGGCGTTTTTCGAGAGCGCGACCAACCACGTCGACAACTGGAGCGCGGCGCGCCATCCGGTGGCGCAGGCGCAGCTGCGCGAACTGCCGGTCGTCCCGTTAGAAGGAGCATGGACGGCTTGCGGTGGGTGGTTCCTGCTAGACGCAGTCGAAGCGCTGGCGACATCGGGGGAGAACACGCGATGAATCGGGTGGTGTTCATCCTGCTGGCAGGTCTGGCGGGTGCGTTGGTTCTTTCGGTCGCGCTGGGTTCGGTGCCCTTGCCGCTCGACCGCGTGCTGGCTGCTCTCGCATTTCAATCGAGTCAGAGTGACGAGCTGGTGGTCTGGCAAATCCGCCTGCCTCGTGCGCTCGCTGCCGCGTTCGTCGGCGCGGCGCTGGGGATAAGCGGGGCGGCTCTTCAGGGCCTGCTGCGCAATCCGCTGGCAGAGCCGGGCATCCTCGGCGTTTCGGCTACCGCCGCGCTCTTCGCGACTTTCGTGCTTTATTTCGGTCTCGCGACTGCCGGTCCACTCGTCTTGCCATTGGCTGCGGTCGCGGGGGCGCTGATCGCCACCCTGCTGGTGGCGCTGGCCGCGATCCGCACCCGCTCCGTGGTCACGCTGATCCTGATTGGCGTCGGCCTTTCGAGTTTCTCGGCGGCGATCATGGCGCTGCTGATGAATCTCGCGCCCAACCCGTTCAGCCTTGCCGACATGGTCAACTGGATGCTCGGCACGGTGGACAATCGGAGCTTCGACGACCTGATCTTCGCGCTGCCCTTCATGGCGATCGGGGTGGTGGTGCTTCTTGCATCGCGCCGAGGCCTGTCCGCGCTCGCCTTGGGAGACGAGGCGGCCGAAGGAATGGGACTGGACCTCAGGCGGCAACGGCTGGCGGTCATCATCGGCGCCGGCCTGGCGACAGGTGCCGCTGTGGCGCTTGCTGGTGCGATCGGCTTTGTCGGGATCGTCGCGCCGCATCTGGTGCGGCCTTTCCTGCGCTACGATCCGGCACGGCTGCTGGTGCCATCGGCTATGCTCGGCGCTCTGATCCTTATGCTGGCGGACATCGGCGTGCGGGTTCTGCCGACCGATAGCGAGCTCAAGTTGGGCGTGGTCGCGTCACTGCTCGGTGCACCGGTATTCATCTGGATCGCTGCGCGACGGAGGCTGGCATGAGCATTCTGCAAGCTAGCGGTCTGAGCTACGCGGTGGACGGCAAGCCACTGGTCGTCGATGCTGGCTTTTCGCTGGAACCAGGGGAACTCACCGCGCTGATCGGCCCCAACGGGTCGGGCAAGACGACTCTGCTGCGCGTCGCGCTCGGCCTTCTCCAAGCAGAAGCCGGTTCGGCGTCAATCGATGGCGAGCCGGTCGCTCGGCTTTCGCCGGTCGAGCGGGCGCGCAAGATCGCCTACCTGCCGCAGGCCCGACCGCTGGTCTGGCCGCAACCGGTTCGCGACGTCGTTTCGCTCGGGCGGTTCGCCTATGGCGCAGCTTTGGGGCGGCTGTCAGCGGGCGATGAGGCGGCGGTTTCTCACGCGATCGGGGCCTGCCAGCTGGACGGTTTCGAAGAGCGGGCAGCCGATACCCTATCGGGCGGTGAATTGGCCCGTGTGCATCTCGCGCGTGCGCTCGCTGCCGAGACTCCGCTGGTCATTGCCGACGAGCCGGTCGCCGCGCTTGATCCGCGTTACCAGCACCAGACCATGCGGTTGTTTGCCTCGATGGCGCAGGGCGGGCACGGAGTGCTTACGGTCGTCCATGATCTCGATCTCGCGCTGCGTTACGCCAACCGCGTCCTTTGGATGCACGAAGGGCGGATTGTGGCGGATGGGACGCCAGAAGATACCTTTACCAGCGAGCGTCTGCGGCGCGTGTTCGGAATCCAGGCGGAGATTTCCCGCAATGGCGCAAGTTTCCGGCTCGACATCCTGGGCCCCGCGTAACGCAGGATGACCGGTCGCGCGATCATGCTGCAGGGCACCGGCTCGGACGTTGGCAAATCGCTGCTGGTGGCGGGGCTTTGCCGGATCGCTCGGCGACGCGGGATCGACGCGGCACCCTTCAAGCCGCAGAATATGTCGAACAATGCTGCCGCCTGTCCGGGTGGAGGCGAAATCGGTCGAGCGCAGGCGCTCCAGGCTCGCGCTGCGGGGCTGCAGCCGTCGACCGACATGAACCCCTTGCTCCTCAAGCCCGAAGGCGACCGGCGCGCGCAGGTCGTCCTGAACGGCAAGGCGCTGCGCAGTGAAGAAGCAGCAGCGTATATGGCAAATCGGGGAAGTCTGCTTCCCATCGTGATCGAGGCATTCGATCGGCTGAGATCGGCGCACGATCTCGTTATCGTCGAGGGCGCGGGCAGCCCGGCGGAGGTAAACCTGCGCAAGGGCGACATCGCCAATATGGGCTTTGCGCGCGCGACCGATGTTCCCGTAGTGCTCGTTGGTGACATCGATCGCGGCGGGATTATCGCATCGCTCGTCGGCACCCGAGCCGTAATCGACACCGAGGATGCCGAGATGATCGCAGGCTTCGCCATCAACCGCTTCCGAGGCGACCAGGCCCTGTTCGAAGATGGCGTGCGTTTCATCGAAGACCGCACCGGCTGGCGTAATTTCGGCATCGTGCCGTGGCTGGCCTGTGCTGCGCGGCTGCCCGCTGAAGACGCTGTGGTGCTGGGACAGGCGAAACCGAAAGACGGGGCCATTTTGATTGCCGTGCCAATGCTTTCGCGGATCAGCAATTTCGACGATCTCGATCCGCTTCGTGCCGAGCCGGATGTAGAGGTCCGCTTCATTCCTCCCGGCCAGCCCATTCCGCGCGAGGCCGGTGCAGTCATCCTCGCAGGCACCAAATCGACCTTGGCCGACTTGGCAATGCTGCGGAACGAGGGGTGGGACTACGACATCATCGCCGCCTGGCGCACAGGCGCGCACATCGTCGGCCTGTGCGGTGGCTTCCAGATGCTGGGCAATCGGATCGAGGATGCCGACGCCGCGGATGGATTGGCAGGGACTGCGGATGGTCTGGGCCTGTTCGACATGACGACGGTGATGACCCACAAGAAAGTGGTCCGCCCCATCAGCGGGACTACAATTGCCGATGATGACGCGGTGACAGGTTACGAGATTCATACCGGTCTTTCGCAGGGGCCTGCGCTGGAGAAGCCCTTCTCTCGCTTGGAAGACGGCGTCCTTGATGGCGCGGTCGCAGCGGGCGGACGTCTGATCGGCACCTATCTTCACGGTGTGTTTGCAAGCGACGCATTCCGTTCGCGCTGGCTTGAGAAATTGCGTAGCGGCCGGAGCAGCACGCTCAATTACGAAGATGGTGTCGACACAGCGCTGGACGAACTAGCCGAAGGGCTCGAGGAGGCCCTCGACGTTGACGCTTTGCTGGCGCTTGCGCGGTGACCGCGGCATGGATCATGGTGGCAGGGCTCGCGATCGAAGCCGTGGTCGGCTGGCCCGAAGCGGTGGACAAGCGGATCGGGCATCCTGTCCGCTGGTTCGGCTGGCTGGTCGAGCGGACAGAGCGTCTGGGCAATCGCCAATCACGGAGCAGATCGGCGCGGATCGCGACGGGCGGTCTTGTTACTCTGTTTCTAGTGGCGCTTGCGGGCTTGATCGGTCTGGCCATCCAGCTGCTTCTGCCAGCCGGATGGCTAGGCCTTGCCCTGATTGCCCTCGTCGCCTCCAGCCTGATCGCTGCGCGCTCACTGCGCGAACACGTTGCGGCGGTCGCCGAGGCGTTCGACACTACAGGGATCGAGGCTGCGCGGCATTCGCTCAGCCGCATCGTTGGACGTGCGACCGCTGAGCTGGATGAGCCCGCCATCGCCCGTGCCGCCATCGAGAGCTTGGCAGAGAACACTTCGGATGGCGTCACTGCACCCTTGTTCTGGGGTGCGCTTTTCGGCCTGCCGGGTCTGTTTGCCTACAAGGCAATCAACACGCTCGATTCGATGATCGGCCATCGCAATGCGCGCTACGAAGCTTTCGGTAAGATTGCCGCCCGGCTCGACGATCTCGCCAACCTGATCCCTGCACGCCTGACGGGTATTCTTTTCGCGCTATGTGCCGGTTCGGGCCGGGCTATACTAGTCATGTTTCGGGACGCCGGCAGGCACCGTTCTCCCAATGCAGGGTGGCCGGAGTCCGCGATGGCGGGCGCGCTCGGCATCAGACTGTCGGGGCCGCGGACTTATGGCGAAACGACGAGCAACGACCCTTGGCTCAATTCGGGAGCAAGAGACCCATCAGGAGCCGATATCCGCCGCGCCTTGGCTCTTTATCGGTGGGTAGTCATCGCCATGGCGATCATCTTGGCGCTCCTGGGCTGGATCAACGTGTCATGACCGATCTCGACCTTGTGTCAGGCCATGGCGGACGGATCGACGCGATGGCACGCGCGTTTCCCGGCGCGCCACTGCCATGGATCGACCTGTCGACCGGCATCAATCCGTATCCTTATCCGTTGCCCCCGATCGCACCCGATGCATGGGAGCGCTTACCGGGCGAGGTGGCCCGCGCATTCTGCGAAAGCACCATGGCGGAGTCGTTCCGATGCGATCCGTCTTTTTGCCGCGCGGTCGCCGGGACGGAAGTCGTCATCCGCCAGCTGCCGTCGATCCTGCGTGCTCAAAGAGTCGCCGTGCGCGCTCGAAGCTATGCCGATCATGCGGAAAGCTGGCGACTGGCGGGGGCGAAGGTGGTCACGCATTCCGATCCCTTGGCATTGGCCGGGGAGGCTGATGTCGTAGTAATCGTGAACCCCAACAACCCTGATGGGCATCGTTGGTCTATCGAAGCCATCGAGACAGCGCGCGCTACACTCGCCCATCGTGGTGGCTGGCTGATCGTCGACGAGGCCTATGCCGACCTCAATCCCTCGCTAAGTGCGGCTCCGTTTGCGGGACGCAAGGGGCTCATCCTCTTGCGATCCTTCGGCAAGTTTTTCGGGCTTGCGGGTGTGCGGTTGGGTGCCGTGCTCGCTACGCAGGAGATCTTGAGCAGCATCGAAGATCGCCTCGGCGGATGGGATGTGTCGGGCCCCGCGCTGGATATCGGTGCGGCAGCCTATGCTGATCATGACTGGCAGGCCGCTACGCGCGGACACCTTGCCGTGCGAATGCAGGAGATGCACGCCCTTTTCGCGACCTCGGCGTTGGAAGACCGTGGCGGAACCGATCTTTTCCGGTTCGTCCGTGGATCTGACGCAAATGCGCTCTGGCGGCGACTTGCTGAGCAAGGCATCGCCGTGCGCCGGTTCGTCGGGGAAGCGCATCACCTCCGCATCGGCTTGCCCGCCGACAAAATCGCGTTTTCACGGCTTGCACGAGCGCTCAACCCTTGAGACGAAGGGGGAGCCCAGCGACCACGAGTTCGACCGTGTCGGAAATCTCGGCCAGCCGCTGGTTCAGCCGTCCCTGTTCGTCGCGGAAATCGCGGCCTAGTCGATTTTCCGGGACAATGCCCGAGCCGACCTCGTTACTGACCAGCACGACATTTGCATTAGCCCGCGCAATACTCTCCACCAGCGCGTCGGCTTCCCTTCCGATGTCGAGTTCGGCAAGCATCACGTTCGAGAGCCACAAGGTGCAGCAATCGACGAGCACCGTGCCTGCGTTGACCGATGTAATCGCACGAGCGAGTTCGATCGGTGCCTCGATTGTGTGCCAGAAATTGGCACGTTCTTCACGGTGCTGACGGATTCGCTCGGTCATTTCATCGTCATACGCCTGCGCGGTGGCGATGAACTTGTGCGGCCCCCGCATGCGGCCGCATATCGAAAGAGCGTGGCGGCTCTTGCCCGATCGAGCACCGCCGAGGATCAAATGAACCAAGCTCATAGAGTGAAGCCCTCGACTCTTCGCCTCTCAGCAGCCTGGATTACGGCTCGCCTTTGGTCAGGCGACATTTCGGACCACTCTGCAATCTCATCGAGCGTTCGGCCACAGCCCGTGCAGACATTTCCATTTGCCGACAATCGACATATCTTCTGGCATGGCGATTGCGGGTCATCAATGGTCGTTGCAGGCATGAGAATGGCTCTAACTCGTGCTGGCGGGGCTGGCAAAGTGCACGGACCTTTGCGGTAAGCGAATGATGAAGCGACTTGTCAGCTACGAAAACCTTCTCTCCTGCATCACGCGAGATGAGAGCCATCATGTTGCCACGCTTGACTGGAAGGCGTTTCTGCACCTCTCTCCTATTCTCTGGCTGCGGCGTAGGGAAGCACGTGCGGCGCTGCGGAAATACCTGAGCGGGCTTCAGGGCGCCAAATGGGAAGTCGATACCGTTCGTTTTCCAATCGGAAGTCAGATCGACGAACAGGCACTGAACTCGATCACAGGCGATATCGCTGGCGCTCTAGACGCGATTGCAACGAAGGCCATGACACCGAAAGAGATCTGCGAGGCGCTCAACATTACGAAGCAGGAAAGATTGCGGTGGACCAAGGATGGTCGCCTCAAGACATCCGGGGTCGTGAGCTTCAGGAGGGCCAACACCGTAAGCATCTCGACTTACTCTGCACACGCGATTCACGAATTGATGAAAGACCATAGCGTAATTGAAGGTTGGCGACAGAAAGACCTCGATAGTCGAAAATCCTAGCCTCGAAGCTACAGCCATTGTGGTTCACAGGGGTGTAATTTGGTCAAAAACCGTGACCGACAGGGATGACGCAGATTTGCACTACAACGCGGTCGGCCGCTTTCACATGTAAGCCAATCAAAAGCGAACCGACGGCTAGCGGCCCATGATTTGTCATCGAGTGCAGGCGTGCTGACGGTCGAACTCGGGAAGTCAATATCGTATTGATGATGCCCGAAAATTAGCGTGGAACGCCGACGTCGCTGGACCTTAAATAGCCTTTCAGTGCAGCGGACAACATGGCCGCAACGCAACCCCCACGTGGGATAAGCTACGCCAGATTTCCTCCGCTTGGACAATTGGGCGCGATCGCCCAAGCAAGTTAGCTGTGGAACAGAAGCTGCAGCGTGCCCATATGCTAAGCCATGTTGAAGACCCTTCGTATCGCACGCCGGGACCGGAAGCGCTTGGAGGAACTATTCAGCGTCACTTCCCGCTATGGACTCGGCCTTCTGCTGGCGCGGATAGGGCTGGACCGGACGGGCAGCGACGATGCCGGCGACGGGTCGTCACATAGCCTGCCTCGGCGGACCCGCCTTGCCATGGAAGAGCTTGGGCCAACCTTCGTGAAGCTCGGCCAGATCCTGGCGACACGCGCCGATCTCCTATCTCCGGAATGGATCGCCGAACTCGAGCAATTGCATAGCAAGGCGCCGACGCTTCCCTTCGAGGAGTTGCGACCGATTGTCGAGGAGGCGCTTGGTGAGGCGCCCGAATGCACCTTTGCGGAATTCGATACAGAACCGCTGGCGGCGGCCTCCATGGCGCAGGTCCATCGTGCGACGCTGCACGACGGGCGCGCGGTGGTGATCAAAATCCGCCGGCCCGGCATTCGTCCGAGGGTGGAGGCTGATATCCGGCTCCTTGCGCATATTGCGACCCTTGCGGAACGCGGCAGCACCGAAGCCAAGCGCTTCGGACCGAGCCGGATGATGCGGCAGCTTGCGGACGCGATGGTCGAGGAACTCGACTTCACGAATGAAGCGCGCAATGCTGATCGTCTGCGGACGGATTTCGCGAACGAGCCCAGTGTCGTTGTGCCCGAAATCCACTGGGAATGGACGTCCGAGACGTTGCTCGTCATGGATTACATAAACGGTGTGCCGCCGAGCAATGCGCAGGCTCTGGTCGCTGCAGGGCTCGATCCGACCAGAATAGCAGCGCTGGGCGCCGACATGGTGCTCGACATGATATTGGTGAACGGCCGGTTCCACGGCGATCCGCACCCGGGGAACCTTCTCTGCCTGCCGGGCAACCATATAGCTCTGCTGGACCTGGGCATGGTTGGTTATGTATCTCCGCGCAGGAGAGAGGAATTCGTCAGCTTCGTGCAAGCGCTCAGCACTGGCAGCCCCGCGCAGCTCGCCGACGTGCTGACGCGGTGGTCAGTGGGCGACGACGTTCCGGCCGACCGCGTGCTCTCCGCATCCGAACGGCTGATCGCGCGCCATGGCAGCGGTCGATTGGTTCTGGGCGCCATGGTAACCGATTTCCTAGGGCTGATGCGCGACGAGCGCATGACGTTACCACCTGATCTTCTCCTGATCTTCAAGGCGCTGATCACGATGGACGGCGTGTTATCGAAAATTGAACCGGATTTCGACCTGACGCATGCCATGCGACGCTCTTCGTTTCGAATCGCGCAAGCGCGGTTGTCGCCCGAGCACTGGGCTCCCGTTCTGCAGGGCGTCGCCTGGGAATTGCTCAAGATCGGAGATGATGCGCCGCGCCTGATCCGGGCAGCGATCCGCCGGTTGGAGCAAGACAGAACGCCGCCGGCTTCATCGCCTTCGGATCGCAGCCGCGCGAGTGCCGACATTCGCTGGGTTGCAGCTGCAATCGTCTCAGGCGCCGTGATCATGGCGATAGCGCCCTGGTTTTATTAAGCCGTGGTCGGCGAGCCCGTCGAATTTCGGTTGGGTCATTAGCTGAATGGCAGCCTTGTGCGCTCACGCCGCTAACATCGGACAGTCGGCTTGCGGCCTCAATCCAGTCAATACCTGTCAGGACAGCGTTTTCGTCTGTTCGGCGATTTGGAGCATCACGGCAATGGCCCTCTCGATATCGGCCTGCGCCAAGAAGTGCTGATAGACTTCCAGGTTTTCGTCGTAAGCACGCTCCATGTCGTGCGCGATCCGCAAATGTCGGTGCGCACTCGCAGGATCTTCGGCTAAGACCCTTGCATAATTCCGCGCCATGTCGTGATACGCGGCCATAATCTGTCTGGCCTCTTTGTAGCTGGACACTGAAACCATCTCCCCGCGCACGGTGGTCATGGTCTTAGGCTGATCACTCATTCGTCGTCTCCTCGAAGCTGGGGGTGGGCAGTGCGCAGCTCCAACCAGTCGGCAGCTTGACCGCGGGTGGACAATTCGGGCGGTTCGATCCGCGCGGTCTGGCAGACGTTGGCGATCAGGAAACGCTGGTTGCGGGTGACAGGTCGCTTGCGCCAAGATGCGTTCGCACCCTTGTCGCCATTTGCATCCCAGCTCGCCCTTGCGGCACGATATGCAGCGCGGCGTCGCTCCAACTCGGCAGCCTTGCCCAAGACGTGGAGCTCCTCGGCGCGGGTGTCGATGATTTTGCGAATGAGTTCACCGATCGGCATGGTGGCGCGAAGGGGCTGCATCGCCTCGACGAACAGGTATTTTGTGTCCTTCGACAGCAGTGCATCAAGCGCGGGCGCATCGCCGCGCCGCAACCCGATCAGGGTCAGCACACCGCCAAGGGCATATTTGTCTGCATCGTCGTGATGCTGCTCGTGCGATGAAATGCGACTCGACATGCCATTGGCGTATGGCTTGGCGCATGTCCGTTCGACGGTGGCGCAATGATGACGGCATTAGCCGGGCGGATTTTCGAACCTCGCGCTGCTTGCCATGGAAGATGTCTGCCAACCATGCTGCGCGCATGATGGCCCCGACCAGCACACTCGGACAGCGGACTTGAGACAGGGTTAGTTTTCCGAGCGGACGCGCCTTCGTCCTCCAAACCCATTGCACCACCAGTGAAGGGTGTAAGTGGCGAAGATAGGGTTGGGGGGTGTCAGTCGAGAGAAACCTTTCCCGTTCGGGAAGGGGCCAGGAGCCCCGGACACCCCCCACTTCAGGCAAGGGCCAATTCCTGTTCGTCTTCGTCGACGGCGACTTTGTAGCTGTCGATCGGCAGGGCCTCAACGCGCTTTTCAAACGCCGCCAGAACGATGCGACCCAGGCCCGGCTGCGAGACGCGGCAGCACGCAAATGGGCAAGGGGCGAACGCAGCGCCGACCGGCGCGCTCGTCGTCGGCTCGAAAAGCAAATGCGCGAATGGAATCGGGCAGGAAATTGCCGGGTCCGCGTGCGCGCCCCTCGGTCCGATGCCGAAACCGAGCGGCTCGAACGACAACGCCAGCGGCAACGCGCTAAGCTGGCGCCCGTAACTTCCCTCACCAGGCCGCTACGCGGGCTTCCCAGGTATCGCGCCGTCATCGTCGACAAGGCCGGCCGGCGCGGGATCTTCGTCGACTTCGTCTACGATTCCGCCAAGGACAACCGCTTCGGTGTGGCCAGGCGACGGGTCGAATACATGTTCAAGGATGGCCACGCCGAACTGGTAGACGGGCAGATCATCTTCCGCTCGAATTTGGGCGAGAGTTACGGCGAGATCATCGCGGCGGTGACCGTGATCGAGACCGCCAACAGGTCGGCCCGCAAGAACGCCAAGGTCGGAACGAACGCCATCTACCAGTTCGCCGCCGATCTCGACCAGGCGGGACGGCTTCGCGCGATGAAGCTGCTCGCCGCCAAGTACGAAGCGCTCGGGCTTGCCTATGTGATGGTGCCGCATGTGCCGTCCCCCGGCTCGGACCAGCGCAATTTCCATGTCCACGTATGGTCGACGATCCGGCCAATGGAGCGGGTTGGCCCTTACGAATGGAATATTGGGCAGCAACTGCGCACCGATTGCGACGGGCCCGATGCTCTTTACGACCTGCGCCGGACATGGGCCGAGATTTGCACCAAGGTCAGCCACGAGCGAGGGGAGCGCTATCGCTACACCCATCTCGGCAACGCCGAACGCGGCCTCCCGCACCGAGCGCAGGAGCGTCTGGGAAAGCTTCAGGTGGACAACTGGCGCAAGGGCAAGCACGAGGAGGCGGTCGCCGCAATGGGGGCGACGATCGCCGCCAACGAAGCTCTTGTCGCGGAGATCGACCAGCGCAAAGCGCACGAGAAGGACGAGGCGGCACGAACATCCTCCGATGACCTCGAACGTCTCGCAGCCACCAAACATGGGTCGCGACCGGCACCGGCCCGGCGGATCGAGTCCGGGAAGGAGATGCAAGACGTTCCCGTCGCGGCGACGGAGACCGGCTCATCGTCCGGTCGTTCGCTCGCGCCCACCGATCTTGCAAAGTCCGTCCCCGGTCCAGCGGCGGGTCCAGTTCCAGCTGCAGCAGTCAGCCCGCCAACTGGCCCAAGCATGCCGCCCGAGAAGGAAAAGCGGCCGCAATTATTGCGAGCGCCTCCAGCGACACCGGTGCCGAGACTGAAACCGACGCCCGATCACCCGCACCCGATTCCGCTCGCACCGACGCCTTCACCGACAGCGCCTATGCAGCTTTCACCGGTTGGCACATGGCCGACGCCGCCTGCATTGTCGGCTTTTGCCGGTGAGCGGCCACCGCGCCTGACCGCGACGCCTGAACGACAATCAGCGCCGAAGCTCGGACCCACCCGGGTTTCTGCTGTAGTCCGGCTTACGCCGATCACCGTGCCCCGACCCATCGCGCTGAAACCCATCCCACCGATGCCATCGCCACCGAAGCTGTCAGCAGCGCCGAAGAGTATCGTTCCGCTTCCACTCAAGCCTACGAGCAATATTCGAATCGTCGAACTCGCTCCGGTATCGCGTCCAGGCATTCCGGTCCTTACGCCCGTAATCCGTCCGCCAAACCCTGTTCTCACGCCGACCCCGAAGCCGCTCGAATGCCCCGTTCTAACCGCGACATCGAGCGTGACGATCCCGCGCCTGCAGCCGACAGCGTCCACGCCCGTGCCCCGGCTTTATCCGGTTGGCAGACCGCCAGTTCCTTTCCTCACCCCGACGATGCCCGACCCGGAGCGCGAGCAGCGCGACGATTTCACGAAGCGCTTGCTGTTCGGGCGCCTCTCGCTCGGCCTTGCCATCCAGGGCGCGCAGCTGTCCATGACGGGCGAGCGTCTCGCGCATGGCCGTGCTGCGACGGGCGAGGAAGAGGCTTTGCTCGATCGGGCAAGCCTGGAAGTATTCGCGGTCAATCGTGCGGTCGCGTTGCGTGCGAAGGCCACGATTGGCCGGCTCGTGGCTCTTTACATCGAGCGCGAGGACCGGTCGGACCCTCATACCCCGGCGATTGCATCATTCGCATCCGGCAACCGTTCCATCGGCATTTTGCCGCACGCTCAGGAGGCGGTTGCCGAGGCTCATCCATCAGAGGTCCAGCCCGGTAAGGCAATGCGCGCCCCACCCCCTACTGGTGCGTCCGATACCTCGGCAAGCGGTGGCGGGTTGGGGATTTCGCCCTCGCGCTCCTCCGATGTCGAGCAGTCCGGTGAAGACCTGGTTGATGAGACAGATTGGCGTCGCAGTGGTCGGGCTGTCGATCCACTGGAGCGGATACAGTGGTGGTTCGCCGACATGCGCCGCCAGCAACGAAAACGCCTGGTGCGGTTCCGAGGAAGCATGCTTGCGCTGCCGCAGGATGTCCTTGCGCAGCTCGAGCTCACGGTTAACGAATTTGCTACCCCCGAAATGCAAAATGCGCTGCGAGCAGAACACATCCAACAGATCGATGATATCGGGCGCATCGTCGAGCACTTCGCCGCCAAGCCCGGAGACCTATACGCTGTCACCGGAGGAAGGCGGGCGCATCAGGACGTGCCGCGCGACATACGCGAAGAGGTCGACCGGTGGCTGATGGAACCCATTGTTCAATCGGCACTGTGCGAGCTGTCCGCGATGCACGATGTAGTTGCCGACAGCCCTCAATATCAGCGCCGCATCGACCTGCTCCACGACATCATCTATCCTCGCGCACGCGTTCAAGCGCGGCCGTTGGATGACACGCAAACCGGGCCTCGAGGAGCAGCTGTATCTCCCGTCGAAACCGACACTGGCGTGGCGATTAAGAACGATCATGAATCGCCTGCCGACGAGACAGCGCCCCGCCCGGTTGGATGGCCATTTCCCGGGTCAGATTCGGGCCGCGGGGGCGCTTAGAACAGAATGGTGAAGTGGCCGGGGTGAGCCCGGTTGAAGGAATGGAAAAGGGAGCAGGACGCTCGCTTGCGTTCCGCCGGGTTCAGGCCGGAGGCCGTACCCATGAAGTATCAGAAATTCGACTATCCCGAATGCTACCAGACCGATCACGTCCAGGTGCTCGATATCGAGACGCTTGCGCCGGTAAACGAGGGCGGTTCATTCCCGCCCTGGCCGCTCCACGAGCCTGTGTGCGCCAGCGTCCTCACACAGAAGAAGGTCGGCGACGATTATGCGTTCGACATCGAGACGGTCGACTTCGCCAACGAACGCGCGGGCCTTCGCCGGCTGTTCGAATTGCTCGATCCGGGAGCGACGTTGGTCAGCTGGAATGGGCGGGGCTTCGACGTCCCCGTCCTCCAGCTTGCCGCCGCGCGGCAGCGGCTATTCGAGGACAACGCTCTGCGCACAGCCTGGATGGCACCGCGCTGGGCGATCACCCACGCCGACCTCGCCGAACTTTACGGACGTTTCGGCGGAGCAGGACGACCGAGCCTGGCGAACGTGTGCAAGGCGCTTGGCATCGACGCGAAGACCCAAGGCAGCGGCGACAGCGTCGCGGCGATGATCGCCGACGGTCGCGAGCAGCAGGTGTTCCGCTACTGCGAGGAAGATATCACCATCACCTGGCTGGCGTGGCTCCATTACGCCGCCGCGCGATATGCTGATGGCGGCAAGCTCGCACAGCCACTCGCCGCCTTCGACCGCTGGCTCGCCGACGATACCGAGGGGCGTTTTGCCCACCTCAGGCACCTGCGCAATCTCCCGCTCTTCCGTCACGCTCGCGAGGCGGAACCTGTCTTCCGCCTCGATCGGCTTATCGAGCGGACCGACAGGCGCGTGAACATCGCCAACATGCGCCCCAGCGCGATGTGAGCTGACTTTCCTTGCCGAGACAGAAGGCAGGGATGGGAATTGAAAGGAAAATTCGAAATGACTGACACGTTCACCGCGTGCTGCCTGCGCACGCGTCCTGCCGACGCAAACGACCGAGGCGACACGATCTACATCCACGCAGCCGGCGCAGCCCGCTTCGTTTTCGATAACGGGCACTGGACCGTCCATACATCAAGCTGGGTGTGCGGCGGGCACTCCGATCCGGATGGCAGTGCCCTGCAGTGGATCGCGAACCAGGCCGTCATGCAGCCGCTCGTGTTCTGGTCCATGCCGGAGTTCGTTGGGCAGGCGATTGCGCTGGTCGATCAGGTCGACATCTCGGGCAACAACGATCCCACCGACGATCTGAAGGCGATACGCATGGCTGTCTGCCGGAGCGCCATTCCCTCGGTACAAGCATACTATCCGCGTACCGAGATCCTAACGGGTCTTTCGCCTAATGATGAGCGCAACCGCGAGCTCCTGACCACAATGCTGGGGACGGGCGACACGTCGCTCATCTCCCTGCACCGCTCGGTCATTGCCGAGGCCGAGTTCATCGGGCGCCTAGCAATCAACGCACTCGGACGCGGAGCCGAGCTCGACTGACCATGACAGCGAACACTCACCGCCAGCGCGCCCCGCCTTGGGGTATAGTTGCCTCACCAATGACATTCTTCCGCCCGCTGCATGCGGGCTTTTTATTGCCCGGAGTAAATCAACATGACCGACCAGACTTCCGATCTGCTGCCCGTCGAGCAGCAAGCCGACCTGCGCCAGAACACCCACACGCTTGGCGAGGAGGCAGCGCTGTTCCTCGCCGACCGATCCGCCACCAGTCCATGGCACCGGATAATCGTCTGCGACTTCGAGTTCCTCTACGATATGGACGCCTTCAAGCGTTATCAGGTCGCCGAAAACGATGCCACGCAAGGCTTCGTCCGCTGGCCGTTCCACCGGATCGTCGCGGGCGCATGGTGCATGCTGACTATATCGCCGGACATGGATCGACCTGTCGTCACCAATGTCGAAGCGATTACGAACCAGCCCGAAGAGGACATCGTCGGCGCGTTCTTCGCCCTGTGCTCGGCGTTTCAGGACGCCAGGATCATCAGCTGGGGAGGAGAAGCCAAGGACTTTCTCTGCCTTAAGCGCGCAGCGATGGAACGCGGCATGATCTTGCCGCCGCAACTGCGCGATCCCGCACCTTTCGCGCGCACGCGCCTGGACCTCTCGAGCGCGGTGCGCTCGCTCGGTCATTACGTCCATCTCCCGGAGTTCTGCGAGGCCATCGGCGTTGCCTCGAAGCCGATGCCCTCGAAGGACATCTCGCTCGCGGTCAGGCATGGCGCATGGGACCATGTGGAGACGCAGGTCGTGGCTGACGTCTGCACGATCGCACAGGTGGCCTGGCGCTATTTTCTTGCGACCGGGGCGGCCTCTGGTGCGCCTGATGCTGGTGACGACGCAGTCCTTGCGGCGCTCGCCGAGAGGTTTCCAAATGATGCTTGGCTTGCAAGACTAGCGAAACCGCTTCAGCTGGCAGCGTGAACTAAGGGCCCCGGCGACAACGTCGGGGCCCTCGTGGCGCAACGGCGATAGACCGAATATCCCAAGCAGCATTAGCATTCTGCGGGTTCGGCCGCGCAAAATGCGGTGAAGGCATGAACAATGCTCCCTTTTTTTGCCGCTAGCTTCGCATGCGCTCTCTAGCTGCGACCGGTTCCGCGCCGTAGAGCATCATGCGCCGCCTTCGTCATTCGTCGTCGACGAATGTGAACTCGGCAGTATCCAGCGGAAAGGCATCGTGGTCGTCGTCGAACCTGTTCCCCGTATCGTCTGACCGTGCGTTGACCGCAGGGATATTCACCGCCACCTTGTGTTCTTCCATTAGTCCATCTCTGCTGTCTCCTGCTGCTGTGGATTGCGCAGCCGGCTCGGCGACAATTCGGCTCAGAAGCAGCGCGAGTGTTTCGGTTGTTCGGCGTGCTTCCTCCAGCGCAGCTTCGGTTCCGGTTAGTCGGCCCTGGAGATCTTCGAGACTTTCGCGCGGGGTCGCTTCTTGGTCTAGCGCCTCCTCGAGACGCTGCTCCGTTTCAGCTGCGACGTCCTCGAGGTCGGTAATCTTTGCCTCGAGTGCCTTGATCTGCGCGCGCGCCTTCTACGACCTCGATCTCTGTCTTCTCGCGGTCCGTGGCGATGTGCCGAGCTACGACTTCGTTCACGATCGTCCGAACCCGAGCGATGTCATCATCAGTGACGTATTGCTCGGGCTCCGGCTCCTCGAGTTTCTCCTTGTACCTGTCGCGGTGCTTGAGCAGGGTCTTGAGACTGCCCCTGTCCCCCACAGCTGTTCGGATCTCCCGTGCTGGGATCTGCTCGATGGCTTTCCCTGTCGCTCGGATGGTGTCGACCGCCTCGACTACCTCATCGTAGGTCACGGGGTTTGTTCCGTGTGACATCTTGTACACTCCTGTACGCCGTACGGGGTGTACGTACGGCTTATTGAAACAGGCGCGTCTGGGTGAAGTCGCGCCGCCCGGCGGAAAATGCGCAAGGCGACATCCCTAATAGGACGGTATCCCTATTCCGTGGCAAGTGCCTCCGGGCGGAAATGCGACGGAATGCGAAATTTTTTTCACCAGCGTCGCGACGATGGCCTCGCGGCGCCGATTTTGTGTCGAAGCGGAACAGATCTTGTGTTGGCGGAGGAGTTCTCGGACCGACGAGTTGATGAGAGCTGGTCTTAACTTCGCCTTTATCTTTGAGCGCTAACGTGCCGGATGAGCGTGTCCATATGTGCGGTATCGCCCGTACAAGTTGTAGCCTTTTGTGGGCGCTCCGGTCGTGAGTGGACAAGCCACGGATACGACATCCCGACATCCATGAACGACAGGACAGGTGCGCCCGGCGCGCATCGGATCGTCGTTTCGTCCACAAAAGGCTCGCCATGACGAAAACTTCCCCTTCCACCACGACAATGCGCCGTTCGAAAAAAATTCGGACATCGTGTCCGAAAAAATCCGGTGCGGCGCATGATCATGTGGAAGCCGAAATCCATGCCTTCGATCCTGCCTCGCCGCAAGCACGCGAACTCGAGGCGCGCTACCGCAGCAGCGACTTCAACGCGGCGGCGGCTCTCAACGCTCGCAAATGCCGCGGGAACGCAGACGATCTGCTCAGTGCGGCGATGGTGCATGCCCTTCGTCGGCCCAACTGGGCCGAAGGCGTTCAGGGCCGTATCGAAGGCATCCTGTCCAGCCATGCGTACACCATCAACCGCACGCGCAAGCGGATGCAGCTGAAAGGTGTCGAGCTGATGTCGGATAACGACGGCGCCATCGTCGACAGGCATTGGCCCAGCCATCGCGACCCAGCCACCGAGATCGAGCGCGAGCGGCGACGCGCGGGGGCGACAAGGGCGCTCGAAATTATCGCCGGCGACGACCCGGAGATGCGCGCCTTGATAGACGGCATCTGCCAGCGTGAACGAGGGCGCAAGCTGCGCGGCATGCTCGGCATCAGCGAACTCGAACTCGCAGCGTTGCGTCGCCGGCTCAAGCGCACTGCGCAGACGGTGTGCCGGCCGCTATGTGTCGATGGCGAGATCGACCCGGACCTTCTACAGGACTTCGCGGCCTAGCACGATCGGCATGCCCTTCGCCCACCGCGTCGTTTTGCCGGTGCGGCGGGGGTGAGGCTGGCTACCCATCGCTCAAGCTCGGCCAGTTCGCTTGTCGATAGCTCGCTGACGCGGTGGCCGCGACCTGCGGCGGCGAGATGCGCCAAACTGGCGGGCAGCGGCGCGGGCTGGCCGTTTAGATAGACCGACACCGTACGATCAAACAGCAGGACCGGCTCGCGCACGTCTCTGTCCATCTCAGCCTGCGTAGGATGGTAAGCCGGATCGAGACGCTCGTAATCGCCGTCCTTGCCCATGCGGTACACAGCATCCGAGCGGTTACTGTGTCGTTGCTGGTAGTCGCCGTGCGACATCTTCTCCGCGACCTTTCCTGCCCAGAGCATCAGGCCGCGCTCCATCGAGCCGGAGCGGAAGCCCAAGATCCAGTCGCCAGGCCGCGCGATGCGGCGTATCACCGGCTTGCAGGTGGCGAGCGAGATCAGGCCGCCGTCGGGGCAGGGCGCCATGCCGCTGTCGTGGGTCAGGATGTAGCGATAGGCGCGGGTCATATGCGGATTGCCTCGATCATGGCGTCGATCCAGTCGCGCGCTTCGGCATCGTCACCGATGGCGCAGACGAACTCCTGTCCGCGCGAGACGAGCTGCAGGTAACCCGGCTCCGCCCAGCGCCATGGCTTGGCGTGGTAGCTGAGGCCGTTCGCTTCGATCCAGGGCGGCACGCACCACTGCGACAAGGGGCCGCCCGGGCGCGTCATGCGCAAGCTGTCGTGCGCCTGCCGTGCGGCAACGCCCTCGCCGCGATAGATGACATCGTTGGTGACGCGCCGGTCGAGCACGTGCGGGTGTTGCAGCGCGACCAGCTCGGCGCGCTCCCCGGCTGACAGTGCATCGACCGGAGTGGCCGTGCGGACCTTGCAGTAGCCGAAAATGCGGTGGTGCCGCTCTCCAGTGTGCGGATCGGCGAAGAGGCCGAAGAACAGGAACACATCGCCCGGGCCGACGTCATGGCGGGCGAGGTGCGACTGCGCTGCGCCGCATTGGCCCAGCAGGCATTCGCCGTCGTGAAACATTGGATCGTGGTGGCAAAGCTAGTCGGCGCTAATGCGACCGCGCGTGATCCGCTCAACAACCTCACCCAGGCCGAGGTCAGCGTAGGTTGTCGTGGAACTGGTCGAAGCGGGGATCGGAATGCTGACGGGGCGACCGTCGATGATCGGCGAGGGGCATTTGCCGGCCGCTGAATCGAAGCCCTTGCGGCTGAGGATCAGCTTCATCGTATCGCGCCCTCGTGGTCAGGCGACTTCGAGGGCGTTGTGCAAAACAGTCACGAGCAGGCGGGAGCGGGTCTCTTCGCCTGCGGTGAGGCTGGCTTCGAGTTGGTCGCACAGGGTCATGAGCTCGTCAACTTTAGCAACGATCTGGTGCTGATCATTTTCACTTGGGATCATAATTGCATGTTCTGCCAGCGCCTTCATGCTGAGGGCAGGAACCGCCGTTCCGGCTTGGTACTTCGACATATCGATTGTGCTAAGGACGAGATAAAGCCAATCCACACTAATGCCATCTTTGGGAACCTGTCCTGCGCAATTATTGTCTATTGCCGATGCGCAGCTTAATACTCGCCTCTTGTTTGTCGCAATAGCCCCCCCAATCTTAGGGAAAATTACCGTGCCCGCAGGATAGGTCGTCGCCCGCATAGAATGCAAATCATCTTCTGAAACATAATTATTAGCATGAACTATACGTCGCTCGTTTCCTAAAATATTCATGTCGGAAACTTTTAAAAAAGGAAAACCTCCTTCGCACTTACCTTGAAAATGCTTTGGAAAACCATTCCCGCTAACAAAATCTCCGATGTCCTTAAGCACGCCGGGTGTCATCGGAGTTCCGGAATTAACTAATTGCCCCTGCACGGCAAGATTGAGGACAGTCTGGCGCAGTTGCTTGATCTGGTCGGGACGGGTGGTGAGGGGGGTGAGGTTGTCGAGCGCGAAGCGGGCGTCGGCGGAGAATGTTTCGGGATCGGGCGCGTTGAGGCGCGCCAGCGTCGCAGCCGTCAGCATGTCGCGCCCAGCCTCCCGCTCCGCCCGCGCAGCCTCAAGCTGGTCGCACAGCACCATGAATGCATCAAGCTGGCCTTGAACTTCGGGACTGATCAAGGGAACGGGCACCTCGGCAATTCTGCCGATGGTGAGGGTCACGTTTGCCGTTCCGGTCATACGCGAGACGAGTAGCTCGTCTTTGAACGTAGAGAGGTATTCAAAGAGGAAGCGTGCTGAGATGATCTCTGGCGCGTAAGGAAATACAGCGGCCAAGATCGTGCCCAAAGCAAACTTGCCCTCCTGATAATGCAGCCGATTGATGCTGGCATTCCCGTGTCCTGTCGCCGAGACAAGTGGGATCACCGCAGCCGCGCCTTCAAAATCAAAATGATCGCACGACGATCTCTTCGCTGCGGTGACCACGAGGGGATAGTCACCGGGGACCGCTTGCTTGATGCCGGTCTGACCTTTCTCAATTCGGGCAATCTGACCGAGTGGCACGAAGGTCGAGGAATTTTTGAAGACGTCAGGTAGGTCGTCAGGACGGACGGGTAGATATGTTTTGGGCTTCGAAATTGCGCCAGCGCCAACGAGGCTCGCTTTCTCAGCCTCGATCGCGCCGGCAAGATCGGCAGCGCAGCGCATATCGGCACCCGCCTTCCAATGCCCTGCTATCGCCAATCCGACAGCTACTTTTCGCAGTTCGGCGATACGGTCCGGGTGATCCCCAAACCTGCATAGGCCTTCGCGAAAGTTCTCCGGCATCATCGAACAAGAGCTTCCGACAGGATCGCCTTAAGCTGGTCCCGAAGCTTTGCCGTGATTAATTCAGCGTCAGCAACAGCCTTCAACAGCGATGCCGGATCACCGAGATCGGCCTCCTCGCTGTGCGGGTTCTTGAAATCGAGGTTGTAGCCGCGCGCCTTGACCTCATCGGCGGTGACCTTCCACGCGTGTGGCCCCTCTTCACGGCCTTGCCGGTCCGCACCGCCCCACCAAGCGATGCAGTCGGCGAAGTGCTCCGTACGGATCGGTTTGGTCATCGAATAGGCCTTCTGGCCCTCTGGCACGCGGTGTTCGTAGAACCAGATGTCCTGAGTCGGTTCGCCCTTCTCGAAGAACAGCAGGTTGGTACCGATCGAGGCGTAGGGCTTGAACACGCTGTTGGGCAGGCGGACGATGGTGTGGAGGTTGCATTCCTCCAGCAAGGCCTCCTTGAGCCGGGTCTTCACGCCTTCGCCGAACAGGCTGCCGTCGGGCAGGACGATCGCGGCGGCCCCGCCCTTGCGCAACAGGCGGATGAACAGCGCCAAGAACAGGTCCGCAGTTTCGCGCGTGCGATAATGCTGGGGGAAGTTGCTTTCGATCCCGTCCTCTTCCTTGCCGCCGAAGGGAGGGTTGGTAAGGATGACGTCGACGCGGTCCTTCTGCTCCCAACTGATGTAGGGGCGGGCCAGCGTGTTATCGTGGCGCACGAAGCTCGGATCCTCGACCCCGTGCAGCAGCATGTTCGTGACGCACAGCATATGCGGCAGCGGCTTCTTTTCCACCGCGCGGAACGACTGCTGCATCAGCAGTTCGTCCTCGGGCCGCTTCACGTAGCGTTCGCGCATGTGGCTCATCGCGCAGGTGAGAAAGCCGCCCGTGCCGCAGGAGGGATCGAAGATGATCTCGCCGGGCTTGGGGTCGATGCGGTCGACCATGAAGGCGGTGACGGCGCGTGGGGTGTAGTACTCACCCGCATTGCCGGCCGACTGCAGATCATTGAGCAGCTGCTCGTAAACGTCGCCGAAGTGCTGGCGCTCGGTCAGGTTGTTGAAGTCGATGTCGTTGATCTTGTTTACCACCTGCCGGAGCAGCTGACCGGACTTCATGTAGTTGTAGGCATCCTCGAACACATCGCGGACGACGCGGCGCCGATCGCCTGGCTGGCCGGTGGGCTTGAGGCCCTTCAATGCGGGGAACAGCTCGTCGTTCACGAAGGCCAGCAGGGCTTCTCCGGTCAATCCTTCGGGGTCGGCTGCCCAGTTGCGCCACTGGAACTGCGCGGGCACGGGCGACTCATACCCGTCGCGCATCAACTCCAGTTCCTGATCCTGATCGTCGATGATCTTCAGGAAGAATAGCCAGCACAGCTGGCTGATGCGCTGGGCGTCGCCATCGACGCCCGCGTCCTTGCGCATGATATCCTGGATCGACTTGACGAGCGTACGCACGGACATGGGTTAGGCGACATCCTGATAGAGTTCGTTCTGGAGGGCGTGGACGGCATCCTCGAAACCGGCCTTGCCACCGAAGGCGTTGATCAACTGGACAGGGGTGCCCAGCGTGTTCAAGGGCGGTATACGGAGCACGTTGGTATCGTCGAGGTTAAGTACCCCCTCATCGGCATACTTCTCGAGCAGCGCGGTCAGAACGGCACGCGCCTGTTCGCGGTATTTGGCGAAGACGTCGCGCTTCTGGACGTTGGCTGCCCGCTCGCGCCTGGTGAGCGGTTTGCGATCGAAAGCGATGTGGCAGATCAGGTCGAAGGGGTCGAGGCCCTTGCCCAGTTCCTCGGCAATGACGTCGAGGTCTAGTCCTTCTGCTTCGAGTTCGTCGACCAGCGCCTGCTTGCGGTCGGATGAGTTCCATCGCGAGAGGAAGTCGTCGAGGCTGACGAAGTGCTTGCGCAGTCGGCGCTTGGTGAAATCCCGCAGGCTCTCGGTGACCAACTTGCCGCTCTCGTCGAGGTATTCGACACGCTCGGCGACGATCGCGACCTGTACGCCATCGACATATATCTTGCCTTGCTTGGTGGGACTGCCCTTGATCGAGATGTCGGGGGTTTCGCCGTCGACGATGACCTCTTCGTCGTCAGCCTCACCGCTGTCGCTATTTTCGTCCGCCGACCCGTCATCATCTTCCGGATCGGGCTCCGGCGGGACGATCGGGTCATCTTCGCCCGGTTCGTAGATCTGCACAGGCTCGCCGTCGAAATCCGGATCAGCGAAATGGTTGGTGGCGCCGCGGAAATCCATCAGCGTGAAGTAATACTTCCGGGTATCTTCATGCACCCGAGTGCCGCGACCGACGATCTGCTTGAACTCGGTCATCGAACCAACCTCGCGGTCGAGGACGATCAGCCGGCAGGTTTGGGCATCCACGCCGGTCGACAACAAGCGCGAGGTCGTGACAAGAACCGGATAGCGGCTTTCCGGATCGATGAAGTTGCCGAGCTGCGCCTGACCTTCGGGATCGTTACCGGTGATACGCATGACGTAGCGCGAGTTCTCGGCAACAAGGTCGGCGTTTTCGTTGACCAAGGCTTGCCTCATGCGTGCAGCGTGTTCCTGGTCGACGCAGAAGACGATCGTCTTCTGGTAGCGGTCGCCGCTTTCCTTCAGGAACTGAGTAACCTTGCGGGCGACGACCTTGGTCCGGTCGTCCAGCACGATGTTACGATCGAAATCCTTGGTGTTGTAGATGCGGTCGGCGACTTCGTTGCCTTCACGGTCCAGCTGGCCCTTCTCCGGTCGGTAGCCTTGCACATCCCGGTCAATGTGAACCTTGATGACCTTGTAGGGCGCGAGAAAGCCGTCGCGAATGCCCTGTTTGAGCGTGTAGCTGTACACCGGCTCGCCGAAGTAGTGGATGTTCGACGCGTACTCTGTTTCCTTGGGCGTGGCAGTGAGACCGATCTGCGTCGCGCCGCTGAAGTGGTTGAGAATGTCCCGCCAGGCGCTGTCCTCGGCCGCGCTTCCGCGATGGCACTCGTCGATGACGATGAGGTCGAAGAAACCAGGCGAGAACTCCTTGAACAGCTTTTGCCGCTCTTCGGGGCCGGTAATCGCTTGGTAAAGGCCAAGGTAGATCTCGTAGGCCGTATCGACGCGCCGTTTCTTGTCCATGGCGATGGTAAGGTCGATCGACGTCCCGTCGTCGCGCTCGATGGTCTTCGCATTGGCTGACAGCTTGGCCATCGCCGCGCCGAATGGCCGGAAATCGTTGACCATGGTCTGATCGACGAGGACATTGCGATCAGCGAGGAACAGGACGCGCTTCTTGTGCCCGCCCTTCCACAATCGCCAGATGATCTGGAACGCGGTATACGTTTTACCTGTGCCGGTCGCCATGACCAACAGGATGCGGTCTTGCCCCTTGGCAATCGCTTCCATCGTCGAATTGATGGCGTTGACCTGATAATAACGAGGTTGTTTACCACTGCCATCGTCGTAGTAATCTTGGAGAACAAGATCTTCGCCCGCGGAGGTCAGGCCTTTCCATTTAGCGTACCTCTGCCAAAGCTCCCCCGGACTTGGAAATTCATCGAGCGAGAGGTTCGTTTCGGTTTCGATTGCCTGTCCAGTGCGATCGTGGAATACAAAGCCATCGCCGTTGGACGAGAAGACAAACGGGATGCTTAAAACCTCAGCATACTCAAGGCCCTGCTGGAGGCCTTCCCCGATGCCTCGCTTGTTGTCCTTCGCCTCGATGAGCGCAATCGGTATGTTGGGTTTGTAGTATAGGACGTAGTCCGCGCGTTTGCCCTTGCCCCGCGCTACCAGCTTACCGCGAACGATAATCCGCCCCTTTGTAAAGCTGACTTCCTCTCGGATTTGAGTCAGTTTATCCCAACCTGCATCTACGAGTGCCGGCGTGATGTACTTTGTGCAAATGTCCCTTTCGCTCAGATGCTTCTTGTTCACTCAAAGTCCCTCCGCGCACTTTAGCCCTACGGCACGAACGGCTTTGTCGCTAGAGGCAACGGGAGAGTCTTCAAATATCCGCGAGCGGACTGGTGGCCTACGGGAAGCAATCACGTCAAATTAGACGTAAATTCTCGAATCTTTCGGTATGATGTCACCATTCTGGATCGTTCTTGGGTTCCCGCGCTGGTTGCGCGAAAGTCGACATCGGTCCACCATCGAACAAGCGGCTTATCGGGAATGGCATAGTCGCGCGCTGGCGAGGGGATACATGAAGTTCATCTATGTCGACGAGAGCGGAGCCCGTGACCAAGGCGACGTATTCGTGATGTCGGGGCTGATGGTTGACGCCTACAAGCTACGCAAGAAGACGGCCGACTTCGACGCGAAGCTCGAGGCCATCTTTGCCCAGCACCCCGGAACACGCGGCGACCTCAAGACGAAGCGCTTCATCAACGGTGCCGGCGCGTGGAACCAGGTGCCCGCGCAGCAGCGCAAGAACTTCCTGCGCGAGATCTGCGAACTCGCCGTCGCCAACGGCGGCAAGGTCTACGGCATCGCCCTCTCCTACGACCGGTTCGATGTCGCGCTCGCAGCAGGTCACGGCCATCCATTTGCGAACAGCTACTGGATCGCGGGCGCAATGTTTGTCTCTTCGCTGGTGCAGAAGAAGATGCAGGGCGTGGCCAATTCTAAGGGCCTCACTGTCTTGATCATGGACGACAACAAGCAGGAGATGGCAAACCTTTCCGATGGTATCTACAAGTGCAGCGAATGGTATGACGGGCTTTACCAGCGCCGAGGCAGGAGGCGCGGCAAGAGCGTCTGGCTGGACCGGAGACCGAAGGATCGCTTCGACCAAATCATCAACACCGCGTTCGCGATTAAGTCGGATCATTCTTCGCTGGTACAGGTCGCCGATGCGCTGAGTTGGGTCTTCCGCCGCCACCTCGAACTAGAAACTCAGCCAGAGGCTTATGTCGGCGAGCAGGCCTATTACAAAGATCTGATCGACATTCTCGAACCGCAGCGCGAGAAGCTGGGGCACTGTCCGCAGGAACCGTGCGTCGCATTCTATCAAGCCGCCCGTCACGAAGGGTGGGCTGTCTGACGAGCCGGGTTGGCGATACGGGAGATTGGCCCTCGGCCAACTTATCGCTGGCGTGTCACGTCGTCCTCAGTTGGTGGGCTGACGTGCTGAGCGACATCCTCACAGGCTCGAATGATGGCGTCCAGCACCAGCTCAAGTCCGGACGCGTCATAGCTGGCCGGCAATTCGTTGAACTTCAGGAAGCGGCGATAATAGCGTTCCTTGCTTATCAACTCACCCTGGTACACCCCCTCGGCCGAGCGGTAGCTCGTCCAGCGAATCACAGGCCTCTCCGCTTCCCCATAACCGAGGTCTAAGTAGCATTCGATGGCCGCCGCTCGGCCGTTGATGTCGGAAATGCCAGAGCCCTCCGGACCTTCCGTGCAGAACGCGCGAAGCCGGTCGTTTGCTGGTAGACAGATGGCTCGCATGTTTGGCGGAAGGCGCAATGAAAGCGTGTCGCGATGGCGCGCCGCGCCCTCTGCATCGTTGTCGTACACGACCAGCACCCTGTTTTCGATGCCGATGCTGACCAAACCCTGACAGAACCTGTGAAGATTGCCCGTCCCGGTGAACGGATATCCTTCCTCCATGTCGACGAATGAGAAGAAGTCGGCGACGTCGGGTCGGAGGAGGCGGAAACCCTGTCCGATGATCCTCGCATCCGAACTTCCCTCAGTAACGATCAGGAATCGTCGCACGCGGCCGAGGCTGCCGAAGATACCCTCTCGGTTGACCCAGCCCCCTTCAATCACGTCCGCGAATTGCCACGTCACGGGCTCATCAAGGTTTCTGGGATTCAGCCCCAAGAGCACCATAACCGAAGCCGGCGAAAGATTCTCTAGTGCGTAACCCAGATCCCAGGCCGCCCTGCGCTCGCCGCCGAACCTGTCGAGCCCCAATCGAACGTAGATCTCGCGCGCGAAGAATTCCCCAAAGTCGTGGTCTCCGCTCTCGTCCATGATCGGTGAGCTTACATCGAAGTCGCCCAGCGCTTCCGCCAGCTGGTCGAACGTGATCGGCAGTGACTCTCCGTACTGCTGCTCGATGCTGGCGAACTCGGCTTCCGCTGTCGTGATCGAATGGCCAAGAAGCGCTAGACGGGGGAGTACCCGGCGGAGGGAACGACTTGTGCCTTCTTTGAGCTCGTCGATGACCCCTTCGGCGTCCTCATCCCAGTAGGCGTAAGGCACGAGACCGACATCATCCGGCTGGAAGAGTTCTCCATGCATCCTGAACATGTTGTTCTTGCCCCAGTCGACTTCAAAGCGGCCGACCGCGAGGTGGATGAGGGAGCCCATCTGGCGATTCTTGCACGCGCGGCGAGGCTGTCCAATCTTAATTTAGTGTTTGTGGCTACGGTACTGCGCAGCGCCTGCTTTTGAGATCGCCGTTGGCCGCGGCGACTGTCCGGAATTAGGGCGTAAGGCGGACGTCAGCGAGGCAGACTGACGGAAATTCTCCAATGATCTGAGTGCCCATCTTTATCGTCTATGGGGCACCAGCGGCCGGCTTTAGCCCGGTATTAACCCCTAGTTCCTATCTCCGAAATCCTTGACGGATGCGGTGCCATCCCAGCCGGGTCGACGCGGCGCAGGACATTTCGGAGAACTGTCGAGCGATGGATTATCAGGCTGGCACAAGCGGCACCCAGAGTGCGGGGCGCGATGATCAGCGTGGGGCGCCGCGTTACCTTTCGCTGATCCGTTCGGCAAAGCTTATCTCGCCCGCGGGCGAATTCCTGTGCGTCATCCGCGACGTTTCGGCCACCGGCATCGGGCTGCGCGGCTTTCATCGCCTGCCGTCTGACAGCGCGGTCGCGCTTGAACTCCAGAATGGCGAGACGTTCGAACTGCACGCCGTCCGGCGGCAGGGGGTCGACGGCAGTTACAGGTTCGAACGCCCGATCGAGGTCGACCGGCTGATCCGCGAAGTCTGGAACTACCCCAAGCGTCAGCTGCGGCTCAACCTGTGCGTGCCGCTGACCCTCACCACGCTGACCCAGCGGGCGGAGGCGGTTACCCTCAACCTGTCGCAGCAGGGTGCCCGGATCGAATGCGACGCTGCCTTCGCCATCGATCAGAACGTACGCGTCAGAGGGCAAGGGATGAACGACATAAGGGCCAAGGTTCGCTGGCGGCGCGACGCGCATTACGGCCTGGTGTTCGACAATACCTTTTCGCTGCGGGAACTGGCGCTGCATGCCGCTGCGCTTCAATGCCCGCAACTCCTGGAGGAGACGGGCTGACCGCAGGGGCGCCCGGCGGCGTCAGGCCGGGCGGAAAGCCAGTGCAATGCCGTTGATGCAGTGCCGCTTGCCGGTGGGCCGGGGTCCGTCGTTGAAGATATGGCCCAGATGCCCGCCGCAATCTGCGCAGTGGACTTCGGTACGCGGATAGCCGAGGGCGAAGTCCCGCGCCGTGCCGACCGCCCCGTCGAGAGCCTGCCAGAAGCTCGGCCAGCCGGTCCCCGAATCGAACTTGGTCCTCGACGAATAGAGCGCATTGCCGCACCCGGCGCAGTGAAACGTGCCCGCTCGTTTCTCCTTGTCGAGCGCAGAGCTGAACGGTCGCTCGGTCCCCTGCTCGCGCAGTACATGGAACTGCGCGCGGGTCAGCTTGCGGCGCCATTTGCCTTCGCTGAGGGACACCGGGAAACTCTTGGCCGAGGCATCGCCGGCCCCGCGGGCCGCCAGGGCCACGCAGCCCGCGCCCGCCCCCAGCAATCCGAGGAAATCGCGCCGTGTCCTGGCCATCAGAACTGTGTCACTTCGACTTCGAGCTTGCGGAAGCCATGGACGAAATTGGCACGCACCCGCTCCACATCGCCCGCCACATGCACCCGCAGCCGCCGCCGGTGCATTTCTTCCAGCAGTACCCGCAGCTGCAATTCCGCCAGCCGCGCGCCCACGCAGCGGTGGATGCCGTAGCCGAAGGCGAGATGGCGGCGGGCATTTTCACGGGTGATGTCCAGCTTGTCCGCGGCCTCGAAGACCGTTTCGTCGCGATTGGCGGAAAGATACCACAGGATGACCTTGTCGCCCTTGCGGATATGCTGGCCGAACTGCTCGGTATCCTCGGTGCAGGTGCGCCGCATATGGGCAAGGGGCGTCTGATAGCGGATGCATTCCTGTACCGCATTGGGGATGAGGTCGGGCCGGGTCTCGAACAGCTTGCGTTGATCGGGGAACCTGTCGAAGGCATGGATGATGCCGCTCATCGTGTTGCGGGTGGTATCGTTGCCCCCGACGATCAGCAGCACCAGATTGCCCATGAATTCTTCCGGGCTTTGCTGGTTCATCGCGTCGGAATGGATCATCATCGAGATAAGATCGTCGCCGCCCTCGCCGCGTGCCCGTTCGCCCCACAGGCTCATGAAATAGGCGGCCATTTCGCGCAGGACCGCCCGGCGCGTCGGATCGAGATCGCGCACTGTCGCCAGTTCGGTATCGCCGGCCCAGTCCGACCAGAAGGTCAGCAGGCGGCGGTCCTCCCAAGGGAAGCCGAACAGGATCGCGAGCATTCCGGTGGTCAGTTCGATCGAAACCGTTTCGACCCAGTCGAACACCTCGCCCCGCGGCAGCCGGTCGAGCACCTCGCCGGTGCGTGCACGGATTTCGGCCTCCATGTCGTCCATCGCGGACGGGGTGAACTTGGGTGCCACGGTACGGCGCTGCCCGGTATGCTTGGGCCGGTCCATGGCGATGAACATCGGCAGCTCGAACCGCTCGAGCCCGGCGGCGGCCAGTTCGTCGTCGCTCATCCGGTTGATGATGGTAATCCCGCCATGCTCCCAGCTCGACGAGAAGAGCTCGGGCAGGGCCTCGATGTGCTGGATCGCCTTGTGCTGGACGACCGCCCAGTAGGGACCGAAGGGGCTGTCGTCGATGTAATGCAAGGGGCCGGCGGCGCGCATATCGGCGAAGATCGGCTGCCAGCGATCCTCGGCATAGATGTCCGAGCGGCTGACGTCCCATTTGTGCGGATGCAAAGGGTGGGCGTCGGGATGCTCGGCGAAATGGCGCTTCAACGCCTCGTAGGCGGTCGGCTCGGTGCGGCAGGGCGGGCGCACGGCGAGGGTGGTGGCCATCGTCTCTCCTCAGGCACCGCGCGTGGGGCCGGGGCCGGGCGGTATCCTGCGCCCAGCGCCGCCAGTGTCAAGCATGGTTTCATTTGCGAACATGTGCGCCGCCGGGGCGTTCTCAGCGCGCGGTTGCCGGGCGCCGGGCGGGCCCGGATTTCATGACCTTGCGCCGGAACAAGGTGGCACCGATGCGGACGAACAGGGTGACCCACACGGCCTGCCAGGCAAGCGCCAGAAGGTGCGGCCACAGCGCGTCCGACTGCGCCGCGCGGGCGACCATCGCATAGGGCGAGGACAGCGGGAAGATGGCCGAGAACAGTTCGACCGGCGATCCGGGCGAACCGAGCGCAAAGGTCGAGAGGAAAAACACCGCCAGTTGCAGGATCGTGGCCGGCATCGACAGTGTCTGGACGTCGCGCACCGTTGGCGCCATCGAGCCGATCGTCAGGAATACCGAGCCGATCAGCAGATAGCCCATCGAAAAATACAGCACGAACAAAGTCACGAACAAGGGCCAGCCTACCGCCGGGTCCGGCACCTCGGGCACGGCTGCCCCGCCTGCACCGATGATCAGGAGGGCCAGCGAACCCCATACCGCAATACCGAGGAAGCTCAGCGCCAGCATGGCGAACAGCTTGCCGATGAAGACCGCATCCATCGGAATGGCGGCGGCGAGGATCTCGATGATCTTGTTGGCCTTTTCCTCCACTAGATTGGACAGGACCATGCCCGCCAGCAGCATGGTCAGGAGGAACAGCAGGGTCACCGCCCCGGTCGCGGTCGCCACGCGCGAACTGCGGGTGTTGGCGACGCTGGACCGGGTCGGTTCGAGGGCGATGGCCGGAAGGGTTCCCGAGGCATCGCCGCGCGCCTGCGCTGCGATGAGGGCGACCTCGCCCTGCCAGGCCTCGATCCGCTCGGCCGTTCCGACGAGGCGCGGTGCGGCCAGGCTGCCCGCCAGCACGGCCCCGTAATTGGCGCTATCGTCGGCCAGCAGCGCGGCGGTATCGCGCGTCCCGTCTGCCGGAACCTGCCGGATCGGGGGCAGCTCCACCGCGTCTTCGAGATAGGCATGGGCGGCGGTAAAGCGCGCCGCCTCTTGGGCCGGCAGCGCCACGGCGAGCCGGGCGGGCGCCGCGCTTGTTGCCGCCTTCGCGCCGAGCGACCCTGCCACCACGCTGATGCCGAGGAAGAACAGCGGGCCGAGGAGGAACAGCACGAAGGCCTTGGAAAAGAGGATGGCGCGAAAATCGCGCCGGGCGACGACATAGGCGGCGCGGATCAGGCCGAGGCGCGCGGTGGCGATGGTCATGCCGGCATCTCCCCATTGCCTTCGGCCATTGCCCGGGCCGCCGCGGCGCCGGCGATCTCGACGAAGGCGTCATGCAGCCCCGCCCGCTCGACCGAGAAGGAGAGGACCCCTGCATTGCCTTCGATGAGATCGCGCATCAGTGCTTCGATCCCGCTATCGGGCAAGGGAAAATACCAGAAATGGCTGCCGCCGGGCTTGCTTTCCTGCCGCGTCGACGGGGGCAGCGCCCGGCGCCACGGCCCGTCGCCGGCGCGGGTTTCGAGCCGCACCTGGGCCGGGATCCGGTCCCGCGCCTCGTCGACCGACCCGGCGTAGGGAACCTGCCCGCCGGCGATGATCGCGACATCGTTGCACAATCGCTCGGCATGGTGGATCACATGGGTCGAGAAGATCACCGTGGCCCCGTCCGCGGCGAGGTTGCGGATGGTCGTCTCGAGCTTGCCCTGATTGAGAGCGTCGAGCCCGCTGAAGGGTTCATCCAGCACCACCAGCCGCGGACGATGGACCAGCGTGCCGAGGAGCTGCACCGTCTGCGCCATGCCCTTCGACAGTTCGCGGATCCTGCGCGTCACCGCATGGCCGAGACCGTGCTGTTCCAGCAGTTCGCGTCCACGCCTCTGCCCTTCGGCCACCGGCAGTCCGCGCAGCGCACCCATGAAGCCGATCGCCTCGTCGCAGCGCATGGAGGGATAGAGGCCGCGCTCTTCCGGCAGATAGCCGATCAGCCGCGCGATGTCCTGCGGACGGTCATGCCCGAACACGCGGCGCACGCCTGCATCGGGATCGATGATGCCGAGCAGCATCCTCAGCGTCGTCGTCTTGCCCGCCCCGTTGGGGCCGAGGATGCCGTAGATCGCCCCTTCCGGAACCGCGATGTCGACCCCGTCGACCGCGAGGGTTTTGCCGAAGCGCTTGACCAGCCCCTGCGCCTCGATCGCCAGCACGGGCTTGCTGTCATGCATGTCAGGCGACATGGCGGAAGTCGGAGCGACGGCAGTGGCGATCATTCCTCCGATTAGGCGCGGGCGATGAAACGGAGCAACAGCAGAATTGGTTAATGCCGCATCACTTGCCGGCCTGCAGGTTGACCTGAAGGAGCAGGCGCGCGCCTTGGGGTTCGCTGCCTGCGGTTTCGCGCCGGCGGCCATGGACCCGTTGCGGACGGAGAGGCTCGAACGCTGGCTGGGTGACGGCGCGCATGGCGACATGGAATGGATGGTGGCGCGCAAGGACCAGCGGGCCAGCCCGCAAGGCCTGTGGCCCGCGGCGCAAAGCGTCATCGCGCTGGGCATGAGTTATGCCCCCGATGGCGATCCGCTGGCGCTTGCCGAGGCGGGCGAGATCGGTCGCATATCGGTGTATGCGCAGGGGCGCGATTATCACGACGTCGTCAAGAAGGCGCTCAAGGCCCTTGCCCGCTGGCTGATCGACCGTGCGCCGGAAAGCGAGCTCAAGGTGTTCGTCGATACCGCGCCGGTGATGGAAAAGCCGCTCGGCCAGGCGGCGGGGATCGGGTGGCAGGGCAAGCACACCAACCTCGTGAGCACCCGGCACGGCAGCTGGCTGTTCCTCGGCGCGATCTATTCGACGCTGCCGTTCGTCCCCGATGCGCCGCATCCCGATCGCTGCGGCTCGTGCGATGCATGTCAGCGCGCCTGCCCGACCGATGCCTTCCCCGCGCCCTACCGCCTCGATGCGCGGCGCTGCATTTCCTACCTCACGATCGAGCACAAGGGGCCGATCCCGCACGAGTTCCGGGCAGCTCTCGGCAACCGCATCTACGGCTGCGACGATTGCCTCGCGGTCTGCCCGTGGAACAAGTTCGCCGATACCGCGCACCGGCACATGAAGCTGGCCCCGCGCGCCGACCTGTCCGCCCCCCGGCTGGCCGATTTCCTCGCGTTCGACGATGCCGGCTTCCGCGCGTTCTTCTCCGGTTCGCCGATAAAGCGGGTGGGCCGTGACCGGTTCGTGCGCAATTGCCTGTATGCCGCGGGCAACAACGGAGCGGCGATGCTGATCCCGCAGGTCGAGCGGCTGTGCAGCGATCCCGATCCGGCGGTGGCGGACGCGGCGCACTGGGCGCTGGCCCGGCTGACTAGAGCATATCCTTGAGCGGCACTTCGGCATCGGCGAGCAGGTCCGGCGCGATGACCGCGCGTGCCTCGACCAGCTTGCGACCCTGCGCGTAATCACGGGTGTTGTTCACGCAATCGAGCGCGATGACCCGCCCCTCCTTGAGGTAGATCACGCTGAACTTGCGCTCCGCCGGGTCGCCGCGAAGCACGGTCGCATCATGCCCGGCAGAGAGGCCCGCGGTCTGCAGGCGCAGATCGTACTGGTTCGACCAGAACCACGGGACGGCGGCGTAGGGTGTCCGCTCGCCCATGATTTCCCGCGCCGCGACATTGGCCATGTCGTTGGCGTTCTGCACCGATTCGAGACGGATGACCTGACTGTCGGCAAAGGCATTGGCATGCGCCGCGCAGTCCCCGATGGCATAGACATCGTCGAGCGAGGTGCGGCAGAACTCGTCGACATCGACCCCGTTGCTGCCGGCTGCACCGGCTGCGATCAGCGGTCCGACCGCGGGCACGATCCCGATTCCGGCGATGACGACGTCCGCCGGCAGCACGGTCCCGCTGGACAGGACGACGCGGGCAACGCGCCCGCCCTCGCCCTCGATCCGTTCGATGCTGGTGCCGAACCTGAGGTCGACCCCGTGGGCGCGGTGTTCGGCAGCGAAGAAATCCGACAGTTCCGGCCCGGCAACCCGCGCCATCGCACGCTCCAGCGCCTCGACGACGGTCACTTCGCAGCCGAGCTTGGTGAGGGATGCCGCCGCCTCCAGTCCGATATATCCGGCGCCGGCGATCACCACCTGCCGCGCGCCTGCCGCCAGCTCCTCGCGCAGGGTATCGACATCGCGCCGGCTGCGGACCGCGTGAATCCCCGCAAGGTCCGCCCCGCTGCACGACAGGCGGCGGGGGTCGCCGCCGCCGGCCCAGATCAGCTTGCGGTAGGTGACGGTGCCGCCATCGGAGAGTATGAGGCTGTGCGCCTCGGCATCGAGCGTGTCGGCATTGCAGCCGAGCCGCAGGGTGATGCCACGTTCGTTCCAGAAGGCTTCCGGTCGGATCAGGATCCGCTCGAAGGGCTTCTCGCCGCTGAGGTAGTCCTTCGACAGCGGCGGACGCTCGTACGGAGGATTGCGATCGCGGCTCAGCAGCAGGATCGGTTCGGCGTGCCCCGCCTGGCGCAGCGATAGCGCGGCCTGCGCCCCGCCGTGGCCCGATCCCACGATCACGACATCGAAATGTTCCATATGAGCCAAGGCTGGCGGCAAACCCCTGCCCGGTCAACCCGGGCGAGGGTCAGCGCACCAGGAGGTTGCGTGCCATGCTGGCGATCTGAGCCAGCATCGCAGGCGCGACGATCGTCTGGTTCTGTGCCCTTGCGACCAGCTGCCGGAACTGGCGCACGGCCCGGCGATGATCCTCCAGCCAGGCGACCACCGCCGCCTCGATGTCCACCTTGCCGGTGGCATCGCGCGAGAGGCGCCGAAGCAGTTCGAGGCGCATCTGCTGGAAATCCCGCGCGAGGCCCGATACCAGCAACCGCTCCCATACGTCCGAAGGGTTCATCAGTGCCGCGGTGCTCTGCGCCCAGTCGAGCCCGAGTTCTCCGCCCACGCGCACGAAGCTGTTGGTCAGCGCGGCCCCGTCGAGCCCGGTTTCGCGGGACAGCTGCGCAAGGCCGACCGTCCCGTCGAGATCGAACAGGTGGGTGACCTTGCGCGCCAGATCCTCGCTCGCGCCGATTTCGATCAGGCTGGTGCGGAGCCGGTTCGACTGTGCCTGGATCTCGGGGCTGAGGAAATTGGCCAGGGCATGGTCAAGCTGCGAGACGCCATCACGCAGGTCGGCCACCAGGGCGGCGGGACGGACCCTGCCGCCTGCGCTGCGCAATACGTCCGACATCAGGTTGGCGATGGCTGCCGCCAGCCGGTCGAACAGCTCCAGCCGGGCGCGTTCCGCGATCGGCGCGCGGTCGAGATCGTCCCACAGCGTCCCCAAGTCGAACAGGTGTACCGCCGCGACGAAGGCCGCGGCCACCTGCGCCAGATCGACGCCCTCTTCCTCGGCAAGTTCGGCGGCATGGACGATGCCCATCCGGTTGACGAGCAGATTGGCAAGCTTGGTGGCGATGATCTCGCGGCGCAGGCGATGCTCGGCGATCTCCTTGCCGAAGCGGTCCTGCATGGGTGAGGGAAAGCTCCTCAACAGCAGCGGTTCGAGCAGCGGATCGTCGGGCAGCGCACTGTGTTCGATCGCCTCCTGCAGGACCAGTTTGGTCGAGGAGAGGAGGATCGCCAGCTCGGGCCGGGTCAGCCCGGTGCCATCGGCCGCGCGGCGCAGCAGCGCCTGGCTTTCGGCCAGCCCTTCGGTTTGCCGATCGAGATTGCCGCCGGCCTCGAGCGTATCGATCAATTGCAGCTGCGCCGCCATGGCCGCGGGGCCGCCGGCCTCGGCAATCGAAAGCGCCAGCGCCTGCAGGCGATTGTCCTCCAGCACCAGAGCCGCGACCTCGTCGGTCATTTCGCCCAGCAGGGCGACGCGATCGGGCTCGGTCAGCTTTCCCGAACGCTTGGCAGCGGCGAGGGCGATCTTGATGTTTACCTCGTTGTCCGAACAATCGACCCCGGCGGAATTGTCGATGAAGTCGGTGTTGATCCGCCCGCCGGCGAGCGCGAATTCGATCCGTCCCTGCTGCGTCACCCCGAGGTTGGCGCCTTCGCCCACCACCTTGGCGCGTACGCTCGCAGCATCGACGCGCAGACCGTCATTGGCGGGATCGCCGACCTGCACGTTGTTCTCCGCCGCGGCCTTGATGTAGGTACCGATGCCACCGAACCACAACAGGTCGACCGGTGCCTTGAGGATCGCGGAGATGAGGGCCTCGGGCTCGAACTCGGCCTGATCGACACCCAGCGCCGCCTGCGCTTCGGGGCTGAGCTGGATGACCTTGGCATCGCGCGGAAACACCCCGCCGCCGGGAGAGATGAGGCTGGCGTCATAATCCCCCCAGCTCGACCGCGGCAACTCGAACATTCGCTTGCGTTCGGCCCAGCTGGTCTGCGGCGCGGGATCGGGGTCAATGAAGATGTGCCGGTGATCGAAGGCCGCGACCAGCTTGATCGCCTGCGATAGCAGCATGCCGTTGCCGAACACGTCGCCCGACATGTCGCCGCAGCCGGCCACGCGCACCGGCTTGGTCTGGACGTCGATCCCCTGCTCAAGAAAATGCCGCTGGACCGATACCCACGCCCCGCGCGCGGTGATCCCCATCGCCTTGTGATCGTAACCCTTCGAACCGCCGCTGGCGAAGGCATCGTCGAGCCAGAAATCGCGGGCTTCGGCGATCGCATTGGCGACATCGGAAAACTTGGCCGTCCCCTTGTCCGCGGCGACGACGAAATAGGGGTCCTCGCCATCGGTGACGACCACGCCTTGCGGATGGACCACCTTGTCGTCGACGATGTTGTCGGTGACGGAAAGCAGGGTGCGGATGAAGGTCTCGTAGCTCGCCTGTCCTTCCGCTGCCCAGCCTTCGCGGTCGAGCGCGGGATCGGGAAGCTGCTTGGGATAGAAGCCGCCCTTCGCACCGGTCGGCACGATGACCGCGTTCTTGACCCGCTGCGCCTTCATCAGGCCGAGGATTTCGGTGCGGAAGTCGTCCCGCCGGTCCGACCAGCGCAGGCCCCCGCGCGCGACCGGTCCGGCGCGCAGGTGAATCCCCTCGACCTGCCGCGAATAGACGAAGATCTCGCGCCACGGCACCGGCTTGGGAAGCCCGGGAACGAGCTTGCTGTCGATCTTGAAGGCGAGCGCCTCTGCCGCGGCCGGTGCGAAAGCGTTGGTGCGCAGGATCGCCTCGATCAGCGACTGGTACAGCCGCAGCAACCGGTCGTCGTTGATCGCCTTGACGTTGGCGAGGCCGCGGCGGATGGTTTCGCGCGCGTCCCTCATTGCGGCCTCGCGCGCGTCGGCCGGGCCGAATTCGGGGTCGTGGCGGGCGGTGAACAGGGCGATCAGCGCCCGGGTGAGGGCCGGCGCCTTGGCCAGCGCGTCGACCACCGTGTAGATGGTGAAGCTCACCCCGGTCTGGCGCAGATAGCGGTAGAAGGCCCGCAGCCAGTTGGCTTCGCGTTCGGTCAGGTCGGCCTCGGCGACCAGCCGGTTGAAGGGATCGTTTTCGGAACCGCCGTTCAGCACCGAGGCGACGGCGCATTCGATCATGTCGGCACGCCCGGCCAGGGCATCCGCATCGAGCCCGGGCGCAAGGCGCAGGGCGAAATCGTGGATCGTGCCCAGCCGCCCCTCGTCGAGCATTGTGGGCACTTCGGATTGCACGTGGAAGCCGAAGTTCTCCAGCACCGGCACCGCGTCCGACAGGGGCAGGGTGCCTTCTTCCTGATACAGCTTGAGATGAAGGGTCGAGGTATCGTCGCGCTCGGTCCGGAACAGGCTCGCGTCGCGTTTGCGCAGAGCCGCCACGTCGTCGGCATGAGCCCGCAGGCCGCGCAACCGGGCGATGTCGAGGGCCGCCTGGCGGGGGCCGAAGCGGGTACGATAATCGGCGGGGAAGGCTTCGGCAAAGCGCAGCGCCACCGCGGCGGCACGGCCGGGCTCCTCATGCGCTGCAAGCTCGGTCTCGACCGCTTCGGTCCACCCGCGCAGCATCGTCTGCAGGCGCGTTTCCAGGGCCGCCTCGTCGAGTGCGGCGTCGCTGTCGCGGATGTCGAGCGCGAACCGCAGCATCGCCAGATTGCCGCCCCCGACCTCGAGGCTCCAGTCGAGCAGACGGGTTTTTCCGTCCTCCTGCAGCATGTCCTGGATCTGCAGGCGAACCTGGGTCGCCACCATGTCCCGCGGCAGCCAGACGAAGGCGAACAGGTGCCGGGCGAGCGGGGCCTCGACCAGCGCGAGGCGCGGGCGGGGGCGATCCACCAGACCCATCATGATCGTCGCGATGCGCTCGACGTCGGCTTCGGGGAAGCCGATCATCAGGTCGTGCGGCAGGGCGGTCAGGGCATGGACCAGCGCCTTGCCGGCATGGCCGGTTTCCTCGAAACCGAGCCGGTCGCGGATTTGCTCGAGCTGCCGGCGCAGGATCGGCACGTTCTTCGGCGGCGCGGCGAGCGCGGCGCTGGTCCAGACTCCGGCGTGGACCGACAGCGCCGTCACCCGGTCGCCCTCGCGGCGCGGCACGATGAACAGGTCGAGCGGGACCCGGCGATGCACATGGCTGGTGCGGTTGGCCTTGACGATGAGAGGCGCCCGGGTGGCGCCCTCGGTGTCGAACCAGACAAAGGCGGCGTCCCACGAGGCATCGGCCATCAGGTCGGCCGAACTTGCCCGGCAGATGCCGAGCATTTCGTCCTGCTGGCCGTCGCGGCCCCGGACGAGATAGCCCAACTGGGTCAGCATGCCGGCTTCGAGCCACTCGAGCAGCGCGCGCCCTTCGCCGTCCTCGATCCGGGCGGCATCTGCCAGCAGCGCCTCGCGCATCCGGCCCCAGTCGGCAACGGCGACGTGGACATCCCCCAGCGCCTGCCGGATCGCCTGCTCGATCATGCGCCGACTGCGCGCATCGACCCGTTCGGTCTCGATGTAGATCATCGATTCGTGCGCGGCGCCGGCCGGATCGCCATCGAGGATCGCGGCGAGCCGGCCGTCCCCGGTGCGTTCGACCGGGATCACCGGGTGGACCAGCCGGTCGATCGGAACGCCCTGAGCGGAAATCGCGGCGGCGACCGAATCGACGAGGAACGGCATGTCGTCATTGACGAGGGCGATGCGGGTCATGCGCCGTCCCGTGCTGACGCTTTCGATCGCGATCGCGGCGGTTCCCGGCATTCGCCGATAGGCATGGGCGGCGACGAACCGCGCGGCCTCGACCAATTCCGCCCCGCCGATCGGGGTGTCCCCGGGCAACAGCGAGCGTTCCATGCGCCCGGCGAGTGCGCTTGCCAGCCCCTCCGGCGCGGTCTCGGAGGAGGGCGGATTTGCGGCAGGTGTCGAGCCCATCGATCTCTCTCGTTTGCCGAGCTGACGCCGTTTGCGCGCCCGGTCCATCATTGCGTCGCGCAGGTGGCGACCGTTCGCGCCGGGGACTAAGCGCGAAGCCCACGCTTCGCAAGCAGCCCCGTGCCCCCGGTGGGAATCATCGCCGCCCCGAGTGCACGGCTCACCCGGCGAGCGCGTCCAGCGCCAGCTCGAGCGAGCGGATGCGGGCGGCCGGATCGAAGGTCGGCCCGGCGAAAACGATCTCGTCCGCGCCGGTCCGCGCGATGAAGCGTTGCACCTCGTCGCGCACGGTCTGCGGCGTGCCGATAGCGCTCGCCTGCCCGATATGCCGCAGCATCGCCTGTGCCGTAGGCGGCAGGCTCTCGCGATACCCGGCAACCGGCGGCCGCAGGCGTCCGGGCGCGCCGGTGCGCAGGGCGACAAAGGACTGCATCTGCGAACTCGCCAGCGTCTGGGCCTCGTCCTCGGTATCGGCGACGAACAGATTCATCGCCGCCATGACCCGGGGCTGTGGGCAGGTGGCCGAAGGCGTGAAGTTGCGGCGATACAGCGCAATTGCAGTATCGAGGTGATCGGGCGCAAAGTGGCTCGCAAAGGCATAGGGCAGCCCCAGCTGCGCGGCGAGCTGCGCGCCGAACAGGCTCGAGCCCAGCATCCACATTTCGACTGCGGCGCCGTGCCCCGGAGTTGCCCTTATGCCTACAGCGGGCGTCCCCTCGAGGAGCGCGCGCAGCTCGACCACGTCCTGCGGGAACATCTCTGCGGCGCGGTGCAGATCCTTGCGCAGCGCGCGCTGCAATTCCGGCCCCGCCCCCGGCGCGCGGCCGAGCCCGAGATCGACCCGGCCCGGGAACAGCGCGTCGAGCGTGCGGAACTGCTCGGCGATCTGGAACGGGGTGTGGTTGGGCAGCATGATCCCGCCGGAGCCGATACGGATGGTGCTCGTGGCATTGCCGATATGGGCCAGCACCACCGAGGTCGCCCCGCCGGCGATCCCGTCCATCGCGTGATGTTCCGCCACCCAGAAGCGCTTGCAGCCGAGCTGTTCGGCCGCGACGGCGAGATCGCGCGCGGCTTCGAAGGCCTGGGACAGCGTCCCTCCTTCGCGCACGGGAACGAGGTCGAGGATCGAGAAATCGGTCATCGCCCGGTCTCCGGCTGTTCGGCGGCTGCGGGGGGGCCGCCGCCAAGCTGTTCGAGATATCCTCTGGCGCGCTGCGCCTCGTAGCTGTCGGGGGCGACCAGAAGGACGGACTCGAAGCTCTTCTTGGCGTCCTCCTCGCGCCCCGAAAGGGCGGCAATGACCCCGGCCTCGAGACCCACCGCCGGGTTGCGGGGGTCGAGCTCGCCGGCACGCTGAATGCGTTGCTGCGCCTCGGCATAGTGCTGCATCCGGCGCGACAGGGTGGCCGACAGCAGCCAGGCCTCGCCGTTCGCGGCATCGGCCGTGCGCGCCTCGTCGAGCGCGCTTGCCGCATCGGCATCGCGCCCCAGTGCGACGAGAGCGCGGGACAGGTCGACCCGCAGTTGGGCGGCAAGCGGTTTATCGCCTGCCGCGCTTGCCATGCCCCCGGCCTGGTCGAGCAGGGGCAGGGCCTCGTCGGGTCGGCCCCGCAGCAGGGCGGTGTTGCCGGCCATGCCGGACAGGCGGGCTCCGTAGAGGACCCCGTCATCGGGCGCCTCACCGGCGGCGAGTTCGAACACCCGCTGGGCCTCGTCCAGCCGCCCGAGGCCGATCATTGCGATACCGAGACAATGCGCCGACTGCGCCAGCGCAAGCGGGGTGCCGGACTGTTCGCGCCATTGCTGGGCGCGGTCAAGCGCCGCGTCGGGATCGCTCTGGGACAGAGCCAGGCAGCGCGCAAGTTCATCCGCCTGATTGTTCTGGCGCACCGTGTCGCGCGGCGGCCGGTTGGCCAGTTCGTCGGGTATTCCGGGCATGGCGCCGACGGTCGGATCGGGGCCGACCTGGGCGAGCATAAGCACGGCGAGCGGGGCGAGGGCGGACATCATCGGTCGGTGTCTCCTTCAATCGCGAAAGCGGCGATCGTGCGCAGCAGCAAGGCAATGTCCTGCGGGCGCGACAGGCGGTGGTCGCCGTCCTTGACCAGCACCACTTGAACCTCGTCCGAACGCAGCGCATCGGCCAGCCGGAGCGAGATGTCCCACGGCACGTCGGCATCCTGCTGGCCGTGGAGAAGCACCGTGGGCGCATCGATCGGGATCGCCGCGCCTAGCTGGCGGTGCTCCTGCGCATCGGCAAAGAACCCCGGATGGGTCGGTGTAGGCTTGGGGCCATAGGGATTGTCCTCGAAAACGGTCTGCCCCTCGGCAAGCATCTGCTTGTCAGCCTCGCTCAACCCCCATTCGGTAAAGTCGGGCGCTGCCGCGATTCCCACCAGACCGGCGACCTGCGACCCCAACCCTCGCGCCACCAGCAGCATCAGCCATCCGCCCATCGACGATCCGGCCAAGATGACCTCCCGCTCGCCCAATTGCGCGGCGATCACGGACAGCACCTCGTCGCGCCAGCGGGACAGGGTGCCCTCGGCAAAGGCGCCATCGCTCGTGCCGCAGCCCGAATAGTCGAGCAGCAGGCAGGCCCGCCCGTGAGCCTCGGCCCAGGCGAAGACGGCCTGCGCCTTGCTACCCGCCATGTCGGACATATAGCCGGGCAGGAACACCAGCGCCGGGCCGGTGCCGGGCACGTGGCGAAAGGCGATGCGGCGCCCGTCGGGCATGGTGTGAAACTGGGTCTCGCTCATCCGCCCAGCATTTGCCGCCCGCAGGCAGCAGGTCAATCGCGCAGGAAAATGCCTTCGATCGGCTGGCCGAAGACATCGGCAATGCGAAAGGCAAGCGGCAGCGAGGGATCGTAGCGGCCGGTCTCGATCGCGTTGACCGACTGGCGGCTGACCTCCAGCCGGTCGGCAAGGTCCTGCTGGCTCCAGTCGCGCTCGGCCCGCAGGACCTTGAGCCGGTTCCTCACGAACAGCTTCCCGCCGTGCCCATGGTAAGCTTGTTGTAAAGCGCGCCTACGCCAAGGCCGACGAACCAGAAGAAGGCCGCGCCGAAGCCGCCATTGCCCTGCGGAACCAGTTCGAAGTTCTGCAGGAACTCCCACACGGTCATGACGGTGAGGCAGAAGCCCGTCGCCACCAGGCACTGGCGCACGATCAGCATGCGGATGAATTCGTCCCGCTCCTCGACGATAAAGCGCATCACTGCCCAGAACACGCCGATGATCGGCAGCGCCGGCGCGATGGCCAGCGGCCAGGCGAGCGCGCCTTCGATCCGGCCCTGCCGGAACAGCGTGACCGCGGCGAAGAGGGTGACGAGATAGATGGCCATCAGCACGGCGAGCCGCCAGGTGTAGCGCCGCGCTGCGGGACTGAGAGCGCGCGCCATACTCAGCGCTCCCCCGCCGGTCGGCACCCGCGCCCACCGCCGAGCCACATGCCCGGGAAAATGGCGAGAAGCGCCAGCGGCGCGAACTGCGCCACCTTTTCGGGAATGATGCCGAAGATCGCCATCAGCGCAATCGCAATCAGGAGAGCGCCGAGTAGCAGCGGCCGGGGCAAGCTGGGCATGACAAAGTTCCTTCCCATTGAGTAAAGGAAGCTTGTCAGGACCCCCTCGCGTTGTCAACCACCCTTTCCAACCTGGCAATTTTTGGCACTGGCCGCTTTAGCCGCTCGCTTCCATGTGTCATGGCGCGCGCGACAATGGATACGAGTGACATGACCGAGCTTCTCAAGATCAGCCTGCCCGACGGATCGGTGCGCGAAATGGCCCCGGGATCGACTCCGGCGGACATCGCGGCGGCCATCGGGCCGGGGCTGGCCAAGGCCGCGATTGCGGCGCGCGTCGATGGCGAGCTGCGCGATCTCAACCGCCCGCTGGAAGGCGATGCCGCCGTTGCCCTCGTTACGATGCGCGACGAGGCGGATGCGCTCGAACTGGTGCGGCACGATTACGCTCACGTTCTCGCCGAGGCGGTGCAGAACCTCTATCCCGGCACGCAGATCACCTTCGGTCCGGCGACGGACGACGGCTTTTATTACGACTTCGCCCCCGATCCCGCGCGCGGCCCCTTCACCGAGGACGATCTGCCCGCCATCGAGGAAGAGATGCGCCGCATCATCGCCCGCAACGAGCCGCTGGTGCGCGAGGTGTGGGAGCGCGAGGCGCTGCGCGATCTCTGGCTGACCCAGGGCGAAACCTTCAAGGCCGAATGGCTGATGGAACTGCCCGCCGATGCCGAGATCACCATCTACCGCTCGGGCCAGTGGATGGACCTGTGCCGCGGGCCGCACCTCGCCTCGACCGGCAAGCTCGATCCGCAGGCCTTCAAGCTGACCCGCGTGTCAGGCGCGTACTGGCGCGGGGACCAGAACAACGCCATGCTGAGCCGTATCTACGGCACCGGCTGGCTCAACAAGAAGCAGCTTGCCGAACATCTTACCCGGCTGGAGGAAGCAGCCAAGCGCGATCACCGCAAGCTCGGGCGCGACATGGACCTGTTCCACCTGCAGGAAGAGGCGCATGGCAGCGTCTTCTGGCACCCCAAGGGCTATCGCATCTGGCGCGAGCTCGAAGCCTATATGCGCCGCCGGATGGACGCCGCCGGCTACCGCGAGATCAAGACGCCGCAGCTGATGGACGTGCGCCAGTGGGAGCAGTCCGGCCACTGGGGCAAATATGCCGAGAACATGTTTGCCGTCCCCGACATCACGCCCGATGTTGCAGAGGACAGCGGAGCAGCCGCCCCCAAGGTCGCCCCGGATGCCGAATGGATGGCGATCAAGCCAATGAACTGTCCGGCCCACGTGCTGGTCTTCAAACAGGGCATCACCAGCTATCGCGATCTGCCGATCCGGCTGGGCGAGATGGGCTGCTGCCATCGCAACGAACCGCATGGCGCGCTCCACGGGCTGATGCGGGTGCGCCAGTTCACGCAGGACGACGCGCATATCTTCTGCACCGAGGCGCAGGTAGTCGAAGAGGTGCGGGCGTTCTGCGCGCTGGCCGATGCGGTCTATCGCGATTTCGGCTTCAGCTATCACGTCAAGCTCGCGCTGCGGCCCGAAAAACGCTTCGGCAGCGAAGCGGACTGGGACAAGGCCGAGCAGGAACTGCGCGATGCGGTGGCCGAAGCCGGCATGGCCAATGCCGATTTCGGCTGGGAAGAACTGCCCGGAGAAGGTGCCTTCTACGCACCCAAGCTCGAATGGCACCTCACCGATGCGATCGGGCGGACCTGGCAGGTCGGCACGATCCAGGGAGACCGCGTGCTGCCCGAACGGCTCGATGCAAGCTATGTCGGCGAGGATGGCGAGCGGCACCGCCCGGTCATGCTACACCGCGCGATCTTCGGCAGCTATGAACGCTTCATCGGCATCTTGATCGAGCATTTCGCCGGTCGCCTGCCGACTTGGCTCGCCCCGGTGCAGGCGGTCGTCGCCACCATCGTTTCCGATGCCGATGGCTACGCCGCCGACGTGTCGGCGAAGCTCGCCGCCGCCGGTATCCGGGTCGAAACCGATACGCGCAACGAGAAGATCAACTACAAGGTGCGCGAACATTCGCTGCAAAAGGTTCCGCACCTGCTGGTGATCGGCAAGCGCGAGGCCGAGGAAGGCACGGTGGCCCTGCGTACTCTCGGGGCCGAACATCAGAAGGTCATGTCGCTCGACGAGGCGCTGGCGCTGCTGGTGGCCGAGGCAACGCCTCCGGATCTGCGCCCCGCCTGACCGCCGCCGCAATGGCCGACTTCGCGATCGCCGGTTTCGCCCTGTGGCAGGTGGGCATTGCACTTGCCGCGACCCTCGCCTCGGCCTTCGTACGCGGGCTGGCTGGGTTCGGCATGGCGATCCTGCTGGTCCCGGTGATCGCCCTTGCTCTCGACCCGGTGCAGGCGGTGATGACCGCCAATCTGCTCGGCCTGCTGGTCGGACTGACCGAATGGCGCTGGATCATGGGCTATGCCGAACGATCGGCGCGCACCATTTCGGCAATGGTCGCCTTGACGACGCTCCCCGGCCTCGTCGTCCTTGCGCTGACCCCGGCGCCGCTCGCCCGGCTGCTGATCGCGATTGTCGCCCTGTCGGCATTCGCCGCGATGCTGATGCCACCGCGCAAAGCCGCGGTCCACGGACGGCCTGCGACACTGGCGGTAGGGGCGGCGAGCGGGCTGCTGACCGGTTTTGCCGGGATGCCCGGACCGCCGGTGGTGCCCTATTACGTCGGACGCCCGATCCCGCGCGAGGTCGCCAAGGCCTCGATGATCCTGATTTTCACGGTCGCGGGCGGCATCGGGCTGATGTCCGGCGCGGTTCTGGGCGAGCTTGACCTGCGGCTTCTTGCGCTGGCGCTGTCCCTGTTTCCGGTGGTGGTGATCGGCAACTGGCTGGGGCGCAAGGCGTCAGGCCATGTCGGCGACAAGGCCTGGCGCATCTTTGCCGCGGCGGTCCTCGGGGCGGCGGCCCTTGCCGCCATCCTCAAGCTTTAAAAGGGTAGCGCCGGCCCGGCGAAGATCAGCGACATCGCGCTGCCGATCACCAGCAGCGTGCGCAGGGCCTCCGCGCCATCGACTGCGGGAAGCATGATTCGCGTCAGGGTGATAGCCTTGGCCATGTCCGCGATTGTGCGGCGCAAATGCTAACGAAACGTTAATTCCTTGCCTTCGGAACCCAGCCCGCGGCAGGCATCTGCTGGCTGGCACAATGAAAGCCGCCGCCGCCGGCCAGGACCGCATCGCCTGGCAGGCCGATGGTCGCCCGGTCGGGAAACAGCTCGGCAACCGCGGCCACACCGTCCTCGTCGAACGAGCTGCCGAAGGTCGGCACGACGACAAGATGGCTGGTGATGGCGAAATTGGCGTAGCTCGCCGGCTCGACGATATCGCCGGTGGTCATCCGTCCGGGCGAGGGGATTTCGCGCACGATCACCCCCGCCGCCTCGGCCCGCGCCCTGGCGTCGGCATAGACCGCCGCATTGGGGTCGTCGCTCCCGGTCGCGCGGGGGAGGGCGAGGGTGTTCGGTGCCACGAACCGGGCGAGGTTATCGACATGGCCGTCGGTGTGATCGTTGCACAGGCCGTCTCCCAGCCACAGCACGCGGGTGAAGCCGAGGTCGCGCGCCAGCCGCGCCTCGATTTGCGCGCGTGACAATTGCGGATTGCGGTTCGGGTTGAGGAGGCATTGTTCGGTGGTCGCCACCAGCCCGGTTCCGTCCCCGTCGATCGCGCCGCCTTCCAGGATCCAGTCGGCAGTCTGCAACGGCAGGCCGGCATCGCGCGCCAGGTCCTCACCGATGGTCTCGTCGCCCGCCATCAGGAACTTGCCGCCCCAGCCGTTGAAGCCGAAGCGCCGCGCGTTGCGGGTACCATCGGGTTCGGCCAGCACCAGCGGCCCGGTATCGCGCAGCCAGACATCGCCATAGACCCGCCGTTCGAGAGTGACGGCGCCGCTGACAAGGCTGCGCGCCCGCGCCTCGTTGGCCCCGTCGCGGACCAGCAGGCGCACCTCCTGCCCGCTTTCGGCCACCGCATTGGCGAAGGCGGCGATCTGCTCCTGCGCACGGGGGAGGATCTCGGGCCATTCCCCGGCATCGTGGGGGAAGCCGATCCAGAGCCAGTCCTGAGGAGCCCATTCGGGCGGCATGAGCGAGGCGGCAGAGGTCATCGCCGGTGCCGCTACTCCCCGGCCCCGCCGCCACGCAAACGAAAAGCGCTCCCGCTCAATACTCGCTCGGACCTCGATCCTCGGCGTCCGCGGGCTGGGGCTTTTTCGGCTTCGATGCGGCAGGACGTTCGTCGTTCGTCCGGCTGTTCTGGCCCAGTTGCCTGGGCGCGGCATCCTGCGGGCGGGGCTCTGCGCCATCCTGTGCCGAGCCCTTGACGAGATTGTCGAGCGACGACCCGTCGAAACCCAGCTCCTTCATCAGCCCGTCGAGCAGCGGGGCCTGTGCGCGATAGGCAAGGGCGGCGCTGACCGCATCGGTGGCCAGATTGCCGCTGCCCATTGCACCGGCGGGCGAGGCCGCGGAGCCTCCGCCACCGGTGAGGCCGTCGACCTGGACGATCCGGATCGAATCGATTGCTTCGAGGGGCTTGGCACTCTCGCGGATCACCTCCGGCAGCACCTTCAAGAGGGCGAGCTTGGTCTGAAGGCTGATCTGTTCGGAGGTGAGGATGTTCGCCGCTTCGTTGATCGCACGCTGGCCCGATGCCTCGACCTCGAACCGCAACCGGGCCGCCTCGACGCGCAATTTTTCGGCCTCCGCCTCGCCCTGGGCGTCGAGCCGGGCGGCTTCGGCGCGGTTGGCGGCGGCGTCGCGTTCCGCTTCGGCATCGACGCGGATCTTGATCGCATCGCGCTCGGCCTGCTTGGCGGCCTCGATCAGTTCGATCCGCTTGCTGCGTTCGGCGATCTCGGTTTCGCGGCTGGTGCCGACCTGCTCTTCTGCGGCGACGGCCTTGGCCCGGGCCGCATCGGCTTCGGCACGGGCCTGGCTTTCCTCCCGGCTCTTGTTCTGGACCGCGATCTGCTGTTCCTGCCGGGCGATCTCCAGCGCGCGCTTCTGGTCGATGCGTGCTTCCTCGACCAGCCGGTCGGCCTCGATCTGCTGGGCGTCGACCTGCTTCTTCGCCTCGATCCGGGCGGCATCGGCCTCGCGATTGCGCTCGGCCTGTTCGCGGGCGATCTCGGCCGCCTGGGCGGCGCGGCGCACCTCGACCTCGCGCTCCTGTTCGAGCCGGGCGTATTCCTGATCGCGGCTGATCTCGAAGCTGCGCTTGTCGGCCTCGAGATTCTTCGATTCCATCTGGACGCGGGTGTCCTGCTCGATGTCGTTCCTGAGCTTCTTGCGCGCCTCGATCTGCTCGGTCAGCTTGGTCAGACCCTCGGCATCGAAGGCGTTGTTGGCATTGAAATGCTCGATGCTGGTCTGGTCGAGACCGGTGAGCGAAACCGATTCGAGCTCAAGCCCGTTCATCGCCAGATCGTTGGACGAGGCCTGCTGCACCTTCTGCACGAAGTCCGAGCGCTGCTCGTGCAGCTCGTTCATCGTCATCCCCGCCGCGACCGAGCGCAGCGCGTCGACGAACTTGCCTTCGACCAGATCCTTCAGCGCCTCGGGCTGCATGGTCCGCTGGCCGAGCGTCTGTGCCGCCATGGCGATCGATCCGGCATCGGGCCGCACGCGGACGTAGAACTCTGCCTTGACGTCGATCCGCAGCCGGTCGAGCGTGATCAGCGCCTCGTTGTCGCGTCGCACCACGCTCAGGACCAGGGTATTCATGTTGACCGGCATGGTCTCGTGGAACACCGGCAGCACCAGTGCGCCGCCGTTCATGACCACCTTTTCGCCGCCGACGCCGGTGCGCACGAAGGCGATTTCCTTCGATGCGCGGCGATAGAGCTTGGCCAGAAACATGCCGATCACCAGCACTGCAACCACCAGCCCGACGATCACTGCCAAGCCGCTCGAAAGAATATCCATGTCCGCTCCCCTGATTTCCTAGCTGCCGATCGGCGACAGGCGGCGCTCTGCCATGCCAGTCGCAAAGAATGTGTTGTCCTCGCGCCGGACGAGAAGGATTTCGTCGCCGGCATAGAACTGCGAGCCGGCCTCGTGCGGTTCCACCATCACGTGGTGCGGGTGTCCGTGCCGGTCGGTGACCCGGGCGCGGGCCGGCGAGCCGCTGCGGGCCACGCCATCGGTGATGACCGCCCGCCGGCCGACCAGCGTATCGGTGCTGACCGCCGTGGTCTCGTCCTGTGGGATGATCTTGCCGACGGGGCGGGCGAGAGCGGCGGTCACGGGAAGGGTGCCGCCGCCTGCCAGCAGGGCGGCGAGCCACACATCGAGCGGACCACCGGTCAACTCGTGAGCGAGGGCCTGAATGCCGAGCCCGGCGGAGCCGAAGACCAGCAGAAACAGCACCAGCCACACGGTGAGCGGGATCCGGCCGAGGCCGAGAAGGGTCAACAGGCCGTCCACCGGGCCCGCGCCGATCCCCCCGTCCGCATCGGAATCGATATCGAGATCGAAATCGAGAAATCCGAGCATCTGGATGACGAGCATCGCCAGCATCAGCGCGAACGCGATGGCAAAGGGCAGATTATACGGCTCCAGCAAGGCCAAGCGATCCTCCCCCCCGAAGGCGCGAAATGCGTAAGCGCGCACGTTGCGCCATGACAGTTGCCCAAGCCTAGCAGAGCAGGCGCCTTACCGGGAGACAAATCGGCCGCCCCAGCGCATCCTTGCCGCCCGCCCGTCGATACCGGCTATGAGCAGCGGCTCACGATGTGGAGATCACCTCGCAGGCGGCGGCACGGGCGTATTCGTCGCGCAGTTCGCGCTTGTAGAGCTTGCCATTGGCCTCGCGCGGGAGCGTGGGGCGAAAATCAAACAGGCGCGGCAGCTTGATCCGGGCCAGCTGGGGGGCAAGGTAGGCGCGCAGCTCCTCTTCCAGGTCGGGGCCGGCCTGCGCCATGTCGAGCGGCTGGACCACCGCGACGACCTTCTCGCCGAAATCGGGACAGGGGGCGCCGATCACCGCGGCGTCCATCACCTTGTCATGCGCCACCAGTAGGTTCTCGATCTCCTGCGGGTAGATATTGACCCCCCCGCTGATGATCATGTGACTTTTGCGATCGGTCAGATAGAGATAGCCCTCCTCATCGACATGGCCGATGTCGCCCAGGGTCATCCAGCCGCGCGGGTGCAGCGCATCGGCGGTCTTCTCGGGATCGTTGTGATAGCTGGGGATGCGCTCGTTCTCGAAATAGATGAGGCCGTCCTCGCCCGCCGCGCACTCCTCGCCGTCGGGGCCGCAGATGTGCAGGACCCCGTGGATCGCCCGCCCCACGCTGCCCGGATGGGCAAGCCAGTCCTCGCTGTTGATCAGGGTCATGCCGATGCCTTCGGAACCGGCATAATATTCCACGATGATCGGCCCCCACCATTCGATCATCGCCTGCTTGACCGGCACCGGGCACGGCGCCGCGGCATGGATCGCGCGGAGGTGACTTGACAGGTCGTAGCGGGTGCGGATCGCAGGATCGAGCTGGAGCATGCGGACGAAATGGGTCGGCACCCACTGGCTGTCGGTCACGCGGTAGCGGTCGATCGCGGCAAGCGCGGCTTCGGCTTCGAAATGCTCCATTACGATGACGGTGCCTCCCAGCCGGTGCGCCGTCGTGCACCAGCCCAGCGGGGCGGCGTGATAAAGCGGCGCGGGCGAGAGATAGACGATCGAGCCGTCGGTCGGCCAGCCGGCGCCCATCACCGCAAGCCCGACCAGAGGGTTGGCGGCGAAGATATCGTCATCCTCGGGCGGGGCCGGGCGCACGCCCTTGGGCCGCCCGGTCGTCCCGCTGGAATAGACCATGTATTGGCCCGGTGCCTGGTCGGGGATGGGATCGGCACTTTGCCCGGCCAGTGCAGCGGCAAGATCCTCCTCGCCGCTTCCGCCGATCACCAAGACCGGCATGTCCGGACAATCCTGCCGGATCGCCGCCACGACCTCGTCGAACGCGCGGCTGGTGATCAGCAGGTCGGCCCCGGCGTCCTTGAGGATATAGCAGATTTCCGGCCCCGTCAGACGGGTGGAGACGGGCACCACCATCGTGCCCGCCCGCTGCGATCCCCAGACGATCTGGAGATAATCGGGACCGTTCTCGAGCAGCAGGGCGATATGCCCGTCCTTGCCGATTCCGCGCGCGCGCAGGAGCTGGGCGAAGCGGTTGGCATAGGCATCCATCTCGCCATAGGTGGTGGTCGCGCCGCTCTCGGCCATGATGATGGCAGGATGATCGGGACGCGCGCGGGCATGCGTGATCGGGTGCATCGGTAACCTCTCCCCCGGGCCGGCATCCTGACGGCGCCAGTCTCCTTGTTTTCGCGTTGCGAAAGACTACCGACCCTGCCCCGGCAGGCAAGAAAAAAGGCGCCGCGGTTTCCCGGGGCGCCTGCTTTCCGTTGCTGGCCGCCAGACGGCGGCGCGAGGCATTACTGGGCGGTGTCGAGCAGGGCGAAGGCCTGCTGAGCCTGCGATTCGATCATGTAGGGAACCGGGTTCACCGACTGCCCGTCGATCCGGACTTCGTAGTGGAGGTGAGGCCCGGTCGACCGGCCGGTCGACCCGACGTAACCGATGATGTCGCCCTTCTTGACCGCAGTTCCGGCAGTCACCGCGATACGCGACATATGGGCGTACCGGGTCTGGATCTTGCCGCCATGCTCGATGGAGACGAAATTGCCATAGGTGGAGAAGGGGCCGGCGCGGCTGACCGTGCCGTCCGCAGTGGCGTAGATCGGCGTTCCGGTCGGCGCGGCAAGGTCGATGCCCTTGTGGCCCATGCGCTGGCCAAGAACCGGATGGACGCGGGTGCCGTAACCACTGCTGAGACGGGCATGCTCGACCGGCATCCGCGACGGTACGGTAACGACCGGCTTGAGCGCACCCTTGGGCTGCGAGGGATTTTCCCACCGGGCGAACAATTCGCGGAACTGGGCGTCATCGCCCCCGCTCTGGCCGCCGGCAACCCGCGACAGGTCGATCGTTCCGGCGGCGGCCGTCGTGGCGGCGCTGCCTGCGGCGGCTTCCTCGGCATGGGCCGGCGCGGCGCCAAGGCCAAGGCTCGAAGCGGCAAATAGCGCCATTGCGATGCGTGTCGAAATCATAAGTATCCCGTCCAACCGCACGGTTTTCCGCGCTTTTCTGGTCCTGTCCGGTACGTCCCGATACCTGACTGGACTTTTTTCAGACCCACCGGAACCCCCCGGCAACTCGTAGGTTTGGAGGTAACGGGCTAAAAGTTAATCAAGCAAGCGCCGACTGCTCGTCGCGCGACCAACCGTCTGCCGAACGCGGTGAGTTGTTCATTTGATGCTGCCCAAGGCACAAAAAGTAAGATTTCGGAAAGATTTGAAACGCGGGGCGAAAGCGTTTCATCGTCCCGCAGAACCATGCTGCCGATGAGACATGGAATCGATCGTTGGCGCGATACTCACGCAGCACTTGCCGCGGTCAGCACCTCAACAACGTGACCCTTCACCCGGACTTTGGGCCACACGCGCAAGATGATGCCCCCCTCGTCCAGAAGGTAGGTCGTGCGGACCATCCCCATATAGGTGCGACCGTAATTGCGCTTCTCCGTCCAGATGCCGAGCGTGTCCGACACGCCATCATCGACATCGCTGGCCAGATCGACCGTAAGGCCGTGCTTGGCGATGAAGCGGCGATGTTTGGCGGGCGGATCCTTGCTGATCCCAAGGACCGCAATCCCCGCATCGGCAAACCGGGGCAGGGCGGCCGAGAATTCCAGCGCTTCGGTGGTGCAGCCCGGCGTATCGTCCTTGGGATAGAAAAACAGCACCGCCTTGCGACCGGCAAGATCGGCCTTGCTCACAAAACCCCCCTCAGGCCGTTCGAGCGAAAATTCGGGGAAGGCATCGCCAATCCCCAATGCGGGCCCCGCCTCCGTCATCATTCCGTCTCCAGTCTTTCGCCAAAAACCTGTTCCCATGCCGCCGCCACCTGCGCGCGGGTGCCGGCAAGTGTGGGCAGCAGATCGCCCGCCGTGTCTATTCCGCAGATCCGCGCCAGCAGATCGGTGCTGTATGCCCCGGGCACGATCGTTTCGGGCGCCAGCAGCCGGGTGCTGATCAGCAACCGGGTCATCAGATCATGCACCCCGGCAAGTTCCGCCGGCAATTTGCCCGCCTCGATCAGCAAGCCGAGCGCCCCGCCCAGATCCGGCACCAGGCCGATCCCGCCCTGCAATTGCAGCGCGTGGACAAGGAATTCGAGGTCGACCAGCCCACCGCGCAGCAACTTCACGTCGAGCGGACCGCGCGCAGGCTTGTGCGCCGCCATCCGCGCCCGCATCTCGAGAATCTCCTGCCGCAGCGGGTCCTCTTCCCGCCCGCGCGCGAGAATGCGGCGGATGGCTCGCTCGATCGCCTCGCGCCGGTCGGGGCTGCCGGTGATCGTCCGTGCACGGGTCAGGGCCATGTGCTCCCAGGTCCAGGCATCCTCGCGCTGATAACGCTCGAAAGCCGCCAGGCTGACGGCCAGCGGTCCCTGTGCGCCCTGGGGCCGGAGCCGCGTATCGACATCGTAGAGCGCGCCCTCTGCCGTGGGGACCGACAACGCCGCACTGATCCGCTGGGCCAGACGATTGTAGTACATCGTCGCACCGAGCGCGCGCTCGCCATCGGATTCGCTCTCCGGCGCGCCGGTGAAGAGATAGATGAGGTCGAGATCCGACGCATGGGTGAGCATTCCGCCGCCCAGCCGTCCCAGCCCGAGGACTATTAGCTCGCCCCCCGCGATCGCCCCGTGGCGCAGGCTGAACTCGTGCTGCGCCGCGTGCTGGGCCGCGGCGATGGCGGCTTCGGCAAGACGCGAGAGCCCTCGCCCGATAGCCAGCGGATCGTGCGCCCCGTCGATCAGCTGCACGCCGAGCGCGAAGCGCGCTTCGCCGGTAAGGATGCGAATCCGGTCCAGCCGATGTTCGTAGGTATCCCCGCGCTCGCCCTGCTGCATCTGCGCCACGATATCCTCGACCTCGGGCGGCAGATCGCGCGCGCCGCGATCGATCAGGGTATCGAGCAGCTTGGGCCGGCGGGCCAGTTCATCGGCGAGCGGGGCCGACAGGGTCAGGATATCAACCAGCAGCTGGAACAGCCCCGGACGCGCCTCGAGCAGGCGGAACAGGTTGATCGCCGAGGACATGCGCGACAGCAGCGATTCCCAGCGGGTCACCGCGCGCGCCGGATCGGGCGACCGGGCGAGCGCTTCTTCCAGATCCTCCCGCACGCTTTCGAACGCCGCGATGGCGGCACTGCTGCGCAGCGGCTGATAGCGGCCATCGGTCCAGCGCTCGATCCGCTGCGCCAAGTCGGGTGCGAGCGGCGGCGCTTGCCGTGCCGGCGCGGGCCTGAGATGGGGGGCGGAACGGGCGACCGAAATGCGGTCCTGGTCGAGCAGCGCATCGTAGCTGTCGGCGACCGGCGCCACCAGCCGCCGCACTTCGGCGAGCAGTCCTTCCCCATCGGCAAGACCGTGCAGCCGCGCCACATTGTCGAGCGCCGTGCCCGCCGGCAATACGTGGGTCTGCCGGTCGTCGACCATCTGCAGGCGGTGCTCGATCGTCCGTAACCCGGCATAGCTGGCCGCCAGCACCTGCGCCGTCGCCGGCTCGATCCGCCCCGTATCGGCGAGGGCGGCAAGGGCCCTTCGAGTGCGGCGTGAACGCAGGCGCCGATCCCGCCCGCCGTGGATCAGCTGGTGGGTCTGGGCGAAAAACTCGATTTCGCGGATGCCGCCGCGTCCCAGTTTCAGGTCGTAACCGGCCTCCGGCTCATCCGGTCCGGCGTCCTTCTGGCGGATGCGGTGGGTCAGCCTGCGCACGTCGTCGATCGCGCCGAAATCGAGGCTGCGGCGCCAGACGAAGGGGCGGATGTGGTCGAGAAACGCTTCGCCCGCGGCGATGTCGCCCGCAGCCGAGCGCGCGCGGATGAAGGCGGCGCGTTCCCATGCCAGGGCCGAGCTTTCGTAGTGCGAGATGGCGCCGCCGATCGGCAGGGCCAGCGGGCTGACCTCGCTTGCCGGGCGAAGGCGCAGGTCGACGCGAAAGACATAGCCGTCCTGCGTGACCTCGGACAACAGCCGGACGATCTCGCGGGCATAGCGCTGGGCAGCCTCGCCCGGCTCGTCGCGTTCGCGCCGGGGAAGGCGATCGGGATCGTAAAGGAGGATCGGATCGATGTCGGAGCTGTAGTTGAGCTCGCCTGCACCATGCTTGCCCAGCGCGAGCGCGACGAAACCCTGCGTCGGCGCCCCCGGCACGCGGCGCTGAATCGCGCTTTCGATCGCGCGGTGAAGCGCCCGGTCGGCAAAGGTCGACAGTTCGCGCATGACCTTGTCGAGGCCGAAGGCACCGGCGAGGTCGCCGATCGCCAGCACCAGGGCGAGCGCGTTCTTCTCCAGCCGCAAGGCCCGGTCAGGTGCCGGCGCCGCCTGCCCGGCCTGCTTGGCCGCCAGCAGCGCCTGTTCGCCATCGCCCCGCGCCAGCAGTTCGGCAAGGTCGGGAAACCGGTCGAGCCCGCGCGCGAGGAAAGGCGCATGGGCCCTGGCGCGGGCGATCGCTTCGGTCCAGTCCGGTGCCATGTCCGACCCCCTGCCTGTCGCCAGCGGGCGGTGCAAGCGCGAGCGGGTCTGCCGGTCAGCCGGCCAGCAGCCGCTCCGCGATCGCGCGGACCTCGGTGCCCATATCCTCGCGCTCCAGCGCCAGCGCCAGGGTGGCCTCGACAAAGCCGGTCTTGCTGCCGCAATCATAGCGCTGGCCCTGGAACGTGACGGCGTGGAACGACTGGTCGCCGATCATCTGCGCCATCGCATCGGTCAGCTGGATCTCCCCGCCCGCACCGCGGCCCTGATGCTCGAGCACGCGCATCACCTCGGGCTGAAGGATGTAGCGCCCCGAGATGATCTTGTTCGAGGGCGCCTCTGCCACCGGCGGCTTTTCGACCAGGCCGGTCACCTCGGTCAGGCGGTCGCTCACCTGCGCGCCGGGGGCGATGACGCCGTAGCTCGACACCTCGTCATGCGGAACTTCGAGCACCGAGATGAGATTGCCGCCGACCTCATTGTAGGCCTCGACCATCTGGGCGATGCAGCCGGGCTTGCCCACCATCAGCTCGTCGGGCAGCAGGATCGCAAAGGGATCGTCGCCGACGATGGCGCGCGCGCACCAGATCGCGTGGCCGAGGCCCAGCGGCACCTGCTGGCGCACGGTGATGATGTCACCGGGAGTGGCCCTCGTCGCATCGAGGATGGAGAGATCCTTGCCTCTCTCGGTCATCGTCGCCTCAAGCTCGAAAGCGATGTCGAAATGTTCGACGATGGCGGTCTTGCCGCGTCCGGTGACGAAGATGATCTGCTCGATCCCGGCTTCGCGCGCCTCGTCCACCGCGTACTGGATCAGCGGACGATCGACGATCGGCAGCAATTCCTTGGGGATCGCCTTGGTTGCCGGCAGGAACCGGGTGCCGAGCCCGGCGACCGGAAAAACGGCCTTGCGTATGGGTTTATGCGTCATCGCCCCATCGCGTAGGTTCGCCGCCGGCACCGGTCAATCGTCAAAGCGGGGGGCCGAGCCTTGCCAGCGCCGCGCGTGCGATTATGAGACGGCGCCCATGGACAAGCTGATCATCAGGGGCGGCAACCGCCTGTCGGGGACCATTCCGATCTCGGGCGCGAAGAACGCCGCGCTCACGCTTATCCCGTGCGCGCTGCTGACCGAAGAGGCGGTGACGCTGCGCAACCTTCCCCGGCTGGCCGATATCGACGGGTTCCAGCACCTGATGACGCAGTTCGGGGTCAGCCACACGATACCCGGCACAAGGCCGGAAGACTACGGCCGCAACGTCACGCTCGAAGCGACGCGGATCACCAGTTCGGTCGCGCCTTACGATCTGGTGCGCAAGATGCGCGCCTCGATCCTGGTGCTTGGCCCCTTGCTGGCGCGGACCGGCGAGGCGACCGTCTCGCTGCCGGGCGGCTGTGCCATCGGCAACCGTCCGATCGACCTGCATCTGAAGGCGCTGGAGGCGTTCGGCGCACATATCGAGCTCGCTCAGGGCTATGTCAAAGCGGTGGCGCCCGATGGCGGGCTGCCGGGGGGCGAGTTCGACTTTCCCGTGGTCTCGGTGGGCGCGACGGAAAACGCGCTGATGGCGGCGGTGCTGGCCAACGGCACAAGCCGCCTTGTCAACGCCGCGCGCGAGCCCGAAATCGTCGACCTGTGCCGCCTCCTGGTGGCGATGGGGGCAGAGATCGAGGGCATCGGCAGTTCCGAGCTGACGATCCACGGGGTGCGCCGCCTGCATGGCGCCACCTACCGCGTCATGCCCGACCGGATCGAGGCCGGCTCCTATGCCTGCGCGGCGGCCATCACCGGCGGCGAAGTGCGGCTTGAAGGGGCCGATGCCGATGACATGGCGTCGACCCTGCATGCCCTGCGTCATATCGGGATCGAGGTCGAAAGCGATCGCAAGGGCGTGAGCATCGCCGCCAACGGCAGGCTCAAGGCCTACAATCTCACCACCGCGCCGTTCCCGGGCCTTGCCACGGATATGCAGGCGCAATTGATGAGTCTCCTGACCATGGCCGAGGGGACGAGCGTGCTGGTGGAAACGATCTTCGAGAACCGCTTCATGCATGTACCGGAATTGCTGCGCATGGGGGCGGACATCGAAACCTCCGGCCGTACCGCGATCGTGCGCGGGGTAACCGAATTGACGGGCGCCGAAGTGATGGCCACCGATCTGCGCGCATCCATGAGTCTCGTGATCGCCGCGCTGGCGGCGAAGGGCGAGACGACGGTCCGCCGGCTCTACCATCTCGACCGCGGATACGAGCGGCTGGAGGAGAAGCTGCAACTGGTCGGCGCGGATATAGAGCGGGTGGGCGACGAATAGCACGGCCGGCGGAGCTTATGCGCGTCTGGTTCGTTGGAGGTGGGCAAAACCCCTTTTAGGCAAAGGACCGCACCATGCTTCTCAAACTCGCAACGCTCGGCGCTCTCGGGTATGCCGGATACAAGTATTACGAAAACCAGCAGAAGCCGCGCAGCGGCGTGGCCTATGCAAAGGGCCAGACGGGTACCGTTCGCGACGCGGGCGCCGCGGCCACCCGCTCGCAGGATTCGATGAGCCGGACCGACGAGGCGCTGGACGAGACCTATCCGGCCAGCGACGCGACCGCAAAGTACTGATCGTCCGGCCACGGACTGACAGAGAAGGGCGGCAGGGCAATCCTGCCGCCCTTTGTGTGTTTGAGCGTTCGAGTGGCGTTTTCGGGTTATGAACGATCGTCGGTCAGGCTTGGCGGCGCGGCAGAACGGCTGACCAGCCATACCCTGATCGCGCTGGCGAGACCCGGCGGGTTGGTGGCGGCGATACGTTCGCGATCGATGCGGGAAACCAGCGAGCTCAGCGCCACCCCCTCGAGCCGCGATGCCTCGACCAGCATGTCCCAGAAAACCGGTTCGAGACTGATCGAGGTCCGGTGGCCGTCGATCCGGACCGAGTATTTGCGGGGCGGGTGATAGGGCGGCGGCGGCATTGTCGTGCCCTACAGGCGTCACAGGGATCGTGACACGAATTTTTTGGGATGGCCGCCTGTCACGAGCGGTCCTAATCCGGGGGGATGAGCGGAGCGGTTGCCGATCTCAGCGAGAAGGAAGTGGCGGTCCTGCGGCTGATACTCGAAGGTCACGACGCCAAATCCTCTGCCCGTGCCCTCGATCTTTCGGTCCATACCGTCAACGACCGGCTGCGAGCCGCCCGCCGCAAGCTTGGCGTCACCAGCAGCCGCGAGGCGGCGCGGCTGTGGCGCGAGGCCCAGTCCGCCTCCCCCCAAAAACCTGTGCACACGGGTTTGGGGGATGCCTTTGCTGCCGCCGATGCCGCACACCCTGCGATGCCCCCGCACCGTGATGGAGCGCGGGGAGTGCGGCGTATCGCCGCTCTGGCAGGAGTAGTGCTGATGCTTACGATGATCCTTGCCGCCGCCTTGGCGAGCGGTGCCTTGCAAACCGATCCCGGCTCGGTTCCCAGCGCCGACAGCGCGCCGTCCCCGGCCGCCAGCGCCGAACACGCTGCCGCCGTCGCAGCCGCGCAGGCCTTTCTGCGACAGATCGACCAAGCCGACTGGGCCGGCAGCTTTGCGGCGACGGGACGTGCGTTTCGCGAACAGAACACGCTGGAGGGCTGGACCGAAGCCTCGAAGCAGGTTCGCGGTCCGCTGGGGGCCGTGCTGCGCCGCGACGCCAATGGCGCGCGTTACCTCAACGCCCCGCCCAACGGCTATCTCGAGGTGACCTTCACCGCCGATTATGCCGGGAAAAAGGCCGTGCGCGAGATCGTCACGCTCGAGAATGAGGACGGCGCATGGCGGGTAGTCGGCATCATGGTGGACTAGGCCGCCAATCCGCATCCCATCCCCGTCCTAGTACATGTGCTGGCCGCCGTTGATGCTCATGGTCGAGCCGGTGACGAAGCCTGCATCCTCGCTGCACAGGAAGGCGACGCCGCGGGCGATTTCCTCGGCCTTGCCCAGCCGGCCAACGGGGATGCGGGCGACGATCTTCTCCAGCACCGGCTCGGGCACTGCCGCGACCATGTCGGTGTCGATGTATCCCGGCGCGATCGCGTTGACCGTGATGCCGAACCGCGCGCCTTCCTGAGCGAGGGCCTTGGTGAAGCCGTGAATGCCGCTCTTGGCCGCGGCATAGTTGACCTGGCCGTATTGCCCCGCCTGGCCGTTGATCGACCCGATATTGACGATCCGTCCCCAACCGCGATCCTTCATTCCGGGGAACAGCGCCTTCGCCATGTTGAAGCAGCCGCCCAAGTTGATCCGCATGACCTCGTTCCAGTCGTCGTAATCCATCTTCAGCAAGGTGCCGTCGCGGGTGATGCCGGCATTGTTGACGAGGATGTCAATCGGCCCATGTTCGGCCTCGACCTTGCGGCAACCGTCCTGCGCGGCGGCATGATCGCCGACGTCGAACTTTACCGTGGCGATGCCGGTTTCCTGCGAGAAAGCCCGGGCCGCATCGTCGTTGCCGGCGTAATTCGCGACCACGGTCGCCCCGTGTTCGTCGCGCAGCTTTTCGCAAATGGCCCGGCCGATGCCGCGCGTGCCGCCGGTGACGATGGCTACTCTGCCCATGATCCTTCTCCGCGTTATGACTTATGGTTTTGCCATATGTCTACGCGATGCCGAACGGGGGCGACAAGCCGTTTCCAGCGCGGCGGGATCTGGCGGAATTAAGCGCTACGCGCAGGCGCGGACGTCAGAACTTCAGCTGGGTTCCGACGTAGACCGCCTGGTCATCCTCGACCCCGCTGGTCAGCGGATCGAGGCGATCGCGTTCCTGCGACAGGCGGACCCCGGCGGTGACATCGAGATTGCGCAGCACACGGTAGCTGCCGCTGACATCGAGACGCTGTTCGCCCGCCCCTTCGAGCGTGCGCGGGGCACGGCCGGTGCGGTCTTCCTGTTCCAGCGCGACGCGCGACTGGAAGCGGCTCGGCCGGTTGTTCTCTTCCGCCTTGAACTGCCGCAGATCGGGCATGGCGAAATCGCGCAGCGCGATGGTGGGCGCCGCCTTGGCTGGCCCGGCCACGGGCGCAGCCGCCGCCTTGGCAAAGCCCTGATATCCGCGCGCAATACCCAGATTATAGCGGGTCGAGGCGAGCAGTGGCACCGCATCACCCTTGGTGGCGGCAACCAGCGGTTTCAAAGCCGTACGCCCGCCGATGGCGCGTGCGGTCTTCTCGTCGACCCGGACGGCGAACGTTACCGTGCGGTCGCGCATCGGATTGGGGTTGCTGGCCGGAGTGAAGCGAAGCGCCTCGGTTCCGACAAGCTTGGCGACCTTCTGTGCCAGTTCGGGATCGGCCCCTGCAGGAGTGAACGGCAGAAAACCGACCGAAGCCGCCGCGGCCGTTTCCTCACCGCCGCCGCCGCCGGCCGCGACCGCCAGCCCGGCCCCGGGAATCGACAGGCCCAGCACGGCCACAGCGAGCACGAGCGGCGAAAGCCCCCCGGTGCGCTTGCTGTTGCGTTGCCTGACCATCCTTGCCGCGACCCTGTCTTGCCACCTGCCTGCAAATGCCGGCGAGTCTCTGTGTTGTGGCCAACGTAATGCACCGGCAACGGTTTCGCCACCCGGGCAATACGGTTTTGCCGCGAGGCGGGCAAACTGTGGCTCTCCTTCCACACCTCGCCTTGCGGACCGATGAATTCAGCACAAGTTCACCGCGCCGGGCACTTGATCGCGTTCCCTTGCTCCTGCCTGCGCAGGCAGTATAGAGCGCAACCGCAATTCACGATCCGCCGAAGGACCGACCATGAACTTTTCGAGACTTCCTCGCCGTTCCGCTGCCGTCACGGCGCTTGTCGCTGGCACGGCGAGCCTTGCAGCCTGCGGCGGGACCGAGCGGCCGCAGGCCGATCTCGCGGCGGCGCAGGTCTCGACCATCGGGGTGAATGCCTACCTCTGGCGCGCGGCGCTGGAGACGGTCGGCTTTGCGCAGCTGCTGCAGGCCGACAGCGCCGGCGGCGTGATCGTGACCGACTGGTATTCGCGGCCGGAGAACCCCGGCGAGCGGGTGAAGATGACCATCACGATTCTGGACACCGATCTGCGTGCCGACGCGCTGCGGGTGGCGGCCAGCCGTCAGGTGAACCAGGGCGGCACCTGGATCGAGGCGCCGGTGCAGGCGGCAACCGTGCAAAAGCTGGAAGACATCATCCTCACCAAGGCACGCGAACTGCGCCGGCAGGCCATCGCCAGCTAGGCGACAAGCGGCTTTTCTTTCATCGCATAACGCTTAAGGCGCTGGGCGATGGACATCATCCGTTTCAATCCTGCCGAGGCCGATGCCCGCTGGCAGGCCGCGTGGGACGCGGCTGCGACTTTTCGCGCCGACAGTGCGTCGCCCAAGCGCAAGAGCTATATCCTCGAGATGTTCCCCTATCCTTCGGGGCGCATCCATATCGGCCATGTGCGCAACTACACCATGGGCGACGTGCTGGCGCGCTACAAGAAGGCGACCGGGCACGAGGTGCTTCACCCGATGGGGTGGGACGCCTTCGGGATGCCGGCGGAAAACGCGGCGATGGAGAAGGGCGTCCATCCCGGGCAGTGGACTCGCGCCAATATCGAGCACATGAAGGCGCAGTTGAAGCGCCTCGGTTTCGCGATCGACTGGAGCCGCGAGCTCGCCACCTGCGAGCCGGAATACTACGGCCACGAACAGGCGCTGTTCCTGGCGCTGTACGACGCGGGCCTCGTCTATCGCCGGGAAGCCCAGGTCAACTGGGACCCGGTTGACATGACCGTGCTGGCCAACGAACAGGTCATCGACGGCAAGGGCTGGCGCTCGGGCGCGCCGGTCGAGAAGCGGCAGCTGAGCCAGTGGTTCCTGAAGATCACCGACTTTGCCGACGAGCTGCTCGAGGGGCTGGGCAGCCTAGAGAACTGGCCCGACAAGGTGCGGCTGATGCAGGAGAACTGGATCGGCAAGTCGCAGGGGCTCGAATTTCGGTTCGACCTGTCCGATGGTGAAAGCCTCGCGGTCTATACCACTCGGCCGGATACGATCTTCGGCGCGAGCTTCGTCGCGGTCGCGCCCGACCATCCGGTCGCACAGGCGGTCGACAGCGATGCCGCCCGTGATTTCATCGCCCAATGCAAGCGGGGCGGCACCACGGCGGCCGAGCTGGAGACCGCGGAGAAGCTCGGCTTCGATACCGGCATCACTGCGCGCCATCCGTTCACCGGGGCGGCCCTGCCGGTCTACATCGCCAATTTCGTGCTGATGGACTATGGCACCGGCGCCATCATGGCGGTGCCGGGTCATGACCAGCGCGACTTCGAGTTCGCGACCAAATACGGCCTCCCGATCCCCCGGGTCGTAGCCGCCACCGTTGCCGAGGCGGACAGGCCGTTCGCGGGCGAAGCCGAAAACGGCGACGGAATGCTGGTAAACTCGGATTTCCTCGACGGGATGAGCGTGGACGACGCCAAGCGCGAGGTCATCCGCCGGCTCGAGGCCGAAGGCAGGGGCGAGGGCAAGACAGTCTGGCGGCTGCGCGACTGGGGCGTCAGCCGGCAACGCTATTGGGGGACGCCAATCCCCTTCATCCATTGCGATGCCTGCGGCGTGGTCGCCGTGCCGCGCGACCAATTGCCCGTCGCGCTGCCGGAGGATGTCGATTTCGCCACCCCCGGCAACCCGCTCGAACGGCATCCGACGTGGAAGCACACCCGGTGCCCCGGGTGCGGCCAGGAGGCGCTGCGCGAGACCGACACGCTCGACACCTTCGTCGACAGCTCGTGGTATTTCCTGCGCTTCGCCAGCCAGCCTGCGGACAAGCCGTTCGATCGCGAGGAGATCGCCGCATGGCTGCCGGTCGAGCAGTATATCGGCGGGATCGAGCATGCGATCCTGCACCTTCTCTACGCCCGTTTCTGGACCCGCGCGCTGAACCGCATCGGCCTTGTCGACATGACGGAGCCCTTTGCCTCGCTGTTTACGCAAGGCATGGTGACGCACGAGACCTATCAGCTGGGTGACGGCAGCTACCTGTCGCCCGACGAGGTCCGCCGCGACGGGGCCGACTGGTCGCGGATCGCCGATGGTGCGCCGGTAACCGCCGGCCGCGTCATCAAGATGTCGAAGTCGAAGAGGAACGTCGTCGACCCCGACACGATCATCGATACCTATGGCGCGGATGCGGTGCGCTGGTTCATGCTGTCCGACAGCCCGCCGGAGCGCGACCTGCCATGGTCGGAGGCCGGCATCGAGGGGTGTTCGCGCTTCGTTCAGCGGGTTTGGCGCCTGGTCGGCTCCGGGAATGCGGAGGCGGCGGGCGAGGACATCGCGCTTAGGCGCAAGGTCCACCAGACCATCGCCGCGGTTGCGCAAGACATCGAGGCATTGGGCTTCAACAAGGCGGTCGCGCGGATTTACGAACTGACCGCCGCGATCGAGAAGGCTGCCCCAGGCCCGACGCGGACTGAGGCAATCCACTCGCTGGTCCAGCTCGTCGCCCCGATGATGCCGCATCTGGCCGAGGAAGCCTGGCAGGCGCTGGGCGGCGCAGGGCTGGTCGCCGACGCCCCGTGGCCTTCGGTCGACCCCGCCCTGTTGGTCGATGACGAGGTTACCATCGCGCTCCAGCACAAGGGCAAGCTGCGCGACACGCTGACCGCGCCGAAGGGAGCCTCGAAGGAGACGCTGGAGCAACTGGCGCTGGCGAACGACAAGCTTCAGCGCAGTCTCGATGGCGCGGCGATCCGCAAGATCGTTGTCGTGCCCGACAGATTGGTGAATATCGTCACGTGATGCGTGCCCTCCTCGCCCTGTTCGCCCTGCTTGCCCTGGCCGGCTGCGGCCTGTCGCCGATGTATGCCGGCGGCGGCAGCGGCGCGGTGGCGCAAAGCCTCGCCGGGATCGAGGTCGCCCCGATCGAGGGACGCGCGGGCTGGCTGATGCGCAACGCGCTGGCCGACCGGCTGGGCGCGGCAGGCGCGGCAAGCCCGCGCTACCGCCTCGACGTGCGGCTCGACGACGAGCTCGAGGCGCTCGGCATCCTTGCCGACGATACCGTGAGCCGCGAACGGCGGACCCTGCGCGCGCGCTATCAGCTGGTCGACCTCGCCAGCGGCGAGATCGTCCTCGACGCGACCGACGGAAGCGATGCCGGGATCGACGTCGTGTCGAGCGAATATGCCACCATCGCGGCCGAACAGACGGCGCTCGAAAACCTGTCGCACGTGGTGGCCGAACGGATGATCACCCGCATCGCGCTTGCGCTTCGCAACCGCCAATGAAGCTGACCAACCGCGATTTCGCGGGCCGGATGCGCGAGGCAGCGGCAAGTTGCCGGATCTTCTTCTTCTGCGGCCAGGACGAGGCGGGGGCGAGTGCCGCCGCCGCCGCCCTCGTCGCCGCCTTGCCGGCGGCAGGCGAGCGGGTGGAACTTTCCGCCGCGGACGTGCGCGGCGATCCCGCACTATTGGGCGACGAGGCGCGCTCGACCTCGCTGTTCGGCGGCGAGCGGCATATCTTCCTCCGTGTCACGGGCGACGAGGCCCATGATGCGATCGCCACGCTGATCCAGACCGCCGAGGCGGGCGCGGGCCAGGCTTGTCCGGTGATCGTGATAGCCGGTTCCGCAACCGACAAGTCGCGCACGGCCAAGCTGCTGGAGAAACGCAAGGATGCGCTGGTCGCGCTGTTTTACCCCCCTGACTTGCGGTCGGTGACACAGGCCGTGCGCGCGATGGGCGATGCGGCGGGCGTGCGGCTGGATACCGCCTGCGCCGAGCGGATCGCGCGTTCGGCCAACCTCGACGTGCGGCTGGCGCAGAGCGAGGTCACCAAGCTTTCGATCTACCTCGATGCCTCGCCCCAGGCACCGCGCAGCGCCGGGCCGGACGATATCGACGCGATCGGCGCGGTGAGCGAGGACGACGGGTTCATGCCGCTGGTCAATGCGGTACTGGCCGGGCGGGGCGAGGCGGTCGGCATGGAGATCGCGCGGATGCGACAGCTGGGAATGAACCCCATCGGCACCCTTCTGGCGGTGGAGCGGCGGGCGGCCCAGCTGGCCCGCATCGGCGCCATGCTGGGCAATCGCAGCTATGCCGATCTCGACAAGGGCGAGAAGGCGCGGCTCGGCATCTTCTGGAAGGAAGAGCGCGATATCGGCGATCAGGTCCAGCGTTGGCGGGGCGACCGGCTCGACCGGCTGACATTGGGTCTCACGCGTCTGCATCGCGAGATGATGACCCACAGCCG
>NZ_JBHWMI010000035.1:0-7537 GCF_043423005.1 Qipengyuania sp.
GATGAACGCTTCCCGGCTCTCGCATTGCAACCGCGGATTGTTGGCGCGCTCATGGCCCAGCGTCGAGAACTCGCGTTCCGCCATCCCCGATCCGCAGACCGACCCGGCGCCGTGCGCGGGATAGAGAATGACTTGATCCCCCAGCGCGAGGAGCTTCTGGAGCGAATCGTACAGCAATCCCGCCACCTCGCGCTTGCGGTCGGGATAGAAGTCGGTGCGGCCGACATCGCCCACAAACAACGCATCGCCGGTGAACACGCCCACCGGGCCTTCGGGATAGGCGGTATCGTGCAGGACGAAAGCGAGATGGTCGTCGGTATGACCTGGCGTCTCGAGAACCCGGATCTTGAGCTGGCCGATCTCGAACTCGTCGCCTTCGCGCGCCATATCGGCATAGACCACTTCGCCTGCCGGATTGGGCCCGTGCAGGACACGCGCACCGGTAAGTTCCTTGAGAATGGGCGCGCCCGAAACAAGGTCCTCGTTGCGATGGGTCTCGAAGATATGGGTGATCTCAAACCCTTCGGCGCGCGCCATCTCGACGTAGCATTCGCAGTCGCGGCGCGGATCGATCACCGCCGCCTTGCCCTCGGACCCGATCAGGTAGGACAGGTGCGAAAGGCCGGGCGTCTTGATTTTTTCGAGCAGCATCGTGTTCTCCTCATATGATGAAAGCGGAACCGGCGCGAACCGATCCCGCCTCCATCGAAATCCGGCCGGCGGTCGCGCTCAGTCGATCGCGCGGAGGATCTCGTCGAAGTTGCGCCCCACGCTGATCGGGTAGATGATCGTCAGGCGGATCTTCTTATCGGCCGTGGCGGGCGTCAGATCATGCCGCGCTCGGCATCCGGGATGGGTTCTTCGCGTACTCCTCCATTGTCGGCCAGTTCGCGAAAAGCACGGTTCTGTGACAGGAATACATGGCCGTTCAGCTCCTTGACGAAATGCGTCCGCTCGAGGCGGTCCATGACCGGGCCTTTCACCTCGGACAGGTGGAGGCCGATGCCGGCATCGCTCAGGCGGTGATTGATCGCTTCGAGGCTTTCGAGCCCGGACGCATCGATCTCGTTGACCGCGCTGCACATCAGGATCACGTGTCGCACGGCGGGGCGTTCCGCGACCTGTTCCAGCACGAATTCTTCCAGCCAGCGGGCATTGAGGTAGGTCAGGCTCTCGTCGACGCGGATCGAGAGGACGTGGGCGACGGTGAAGACCTCGTGCCGCTCGACATTGCGGAAGTGTTCCGTGCCCCCGATCCGGCCGACGATCGCGGCATGAGGGCGGCTGGCGCGCCACAGATACAGCAGCAGGCCGACCGCGACGCCCGCGATCAGGCCGAGCTCGACACCCGCGAGCAGGGTGATGACGATCGTCGCCAGATGCGCGGCAAAGTCGGCCTTCGAGTAATTCCACAACTTGGCCGGCGTCTTGAGATCGACCAAGCTGAGGACCGCGACGATGATCGTCGCGGCCAGCGTGGCGATGGGCAGGTGGAACAGGAGCGGGGTGAGAAACAGGCCCGCCAAGGCAATTCCGACAGCTGTGTAAGCACCGGCGGCAGGCGTTTCCGCCCCGGCATCGAATTTGACTACCGACCGGGCGAACCCGCCGGTCACGGGATAGCCGCCCGAAAAAGCGCTGGCGATATTCGCCGCACCGAGGCCGATCAGCTCCTGGTTCGGCGCGATCCGCTGGCGTCGTTTAGCGGCCAGCGTCTGCGCGACCGACACGCTTTCGACGAAGCCGATGATCGAGATCAGCAGTGCGGGCACCCAGAGCTGACCGATCAGATCAAGGTCGGTCGAGGGCAGGGCGAATGGGGGAAGGCCCTGCGGGATTGCCCCGACAAGATCCACGCCGCGCTCGCCAAGTTGCAGACCGATCGCTGCAAGGATCGTGACGATCACCGCGACCACCGGCCCCGCCTTGGCCGCGATGTCGGCTGAACGGGGGGCCAGGCCCAGTTTGACGAGTGCAGGCTTCAGGCCCTTGCGCACCCAGAACAGGAACAGCGTCGCCGGAATGCCGATCGCGAGCGTCCACGGGTTGATGGTATCTATCGCCGAGGCGAGGGCACCCAGCATCGCGGGCCAGGTTTCGCCCCCCGCCGTCACGCCCAGGATGTGCTTCAACTGGCTCGTCGCGATGAGGATGCCGCTCGCCGTGATGAACCCGCTGATCATCGGGTGCGAGAGCAGGTTCGCAAGGAAGCCCAGGCGCAGAAAGCCGAGCACGGCGAGCATTACGCCGGACAAGGCCGCCAGCGTGATTGCGGCCTCGAGATACAGCGCAGTGCCTTGCGCCGCGACCGCGCCCGCGGCACTCGCCGTCATCAGGGAAACGACCGCGACCGGTCCTACGGCCAGCGTTCGACTGGTGCCGAAGATTGCGTAGGCCACCAGAGGCAGGATCGAGGCATAGAGGCCGACAACGGGTGGCAGGCCCGCCAGCAGCGCATAGGCGAGGCTTTGCGGGATCAGCATGATCGTGACGATGATCGCCGCAACCAGATCGTTCGTCAGGACCGACCTGTCATAGGTCCGGGCCCATTCGAGGATCGGTAGGTATTGGGCCAGCAGCCCCGGCTTGCGCCTGCGCGGCAAGCCGGGCGGCTTGGCAGCCGTTTCGGGGACGGCGTCGCTCACGACTACGCTGCTCTCTTGATCTGCGGCGTAACCAGCCACTCGTGCCCCTTGAGCATTCCGTTCCAGTAGATCCACGGCAGGGCTTCGGATTTCAGCAGCCAGCTCAGCTTGGCCGGCCGGGTCCCGTCTATGACCCACTTGGGGAAGCTGGGCAGAAGCTTTCCGTCATAACCGAACTCGGCGAGCACGATCCTGCCGCGCTCGACGGTCAGCGGACACGAGCCATAGCCATCGTAATCGGCGACGGGCTGCTGTCCGTCGAGCACGGCCAGGGCGTTGACGGCGACGATCGGCGCCTGCTTGCGCGCCGCGGCCGCGGTCTTCGCGTTGGGCATGGATCCCGCGTCGCCCACGCCGAAGACGTTGGAATAACGCACGTGCTGGAGGGTAAACTTGTCGATATCGACAAAGCCGCTTTCCGCATTGGCCAGCGGGCTGTCGGCGACGAATTGCGGGGCCACCTGCGGCGGAACCGCGTGGAGCATGTCGAACTCGACCGTATCCTCGCCGGTTTCGGTCTCGAAAGTCGCGCGCCGGGCCGGGCCATCGACCGCCACCATCGTGCGGTTCAGCCTGAGATCGATGCCGTATTTCTTGACATAGTCCATCAGTGCCGGGACGTACTCCTTGACCCCGAACAGCACACCGCCGGCATTATGGAACTCGACGTCGATGTCGTTGAGGACGCCGCGCTCCATCCAGGCGTCGCACGAAAGGTACATCGCCTTCTGCGGAGCGCCGGCGCATTTGATCGGCATCGGCGGCTGGTGAAAGATCGCCCGGCCCGATTTCAGATTGCGGACGAGCTCCCAGGTATAGGGTGCCAGGTCGTAGCGATAGTTGGACGTGACGCCGTTCTTGCCGAGCGTCTGCTCGAGGCCCTCGATCTTTTCCCACGCCAGGCGGATGCCGGGAGCGACGATCAGGACATCGTAAGTAAGTGCCGTGCCGTCCCCGAGCGTGACCTGATTGCTCTCCGGCTGGAACGAAGCGGCGGCTTCGCGCACCCAGGTCGCTCGCGTAGGCATGACGCTCGCCATCGGCCGTTTCGTGACAGGCGCTTTGAAGACGCCTCCGCCGGCCATAGTCCAGCCGGGCTGGTAGAAATGGTCCTCGCTCGGCTCGACGATGGCAATATCGAGCGAGGGGCGTCTTTTCAGCATCGATGAAGCGGTCGCGATGCCTGCCGAACCGCCGCCTATGACGACGACATCGTGGTGAAGCCTACGCGCCATGACGAACTCTCCGGTGTCTGCCTGTCATTCGCCAAGCCGCTCGCGCATCGCGGACAGATCGTAGCCTGCCTGACGGGCGCGCTCGATCCGGACATCCGCGCTCGAGCGATCGGTGTTGGCGAGCGCATCGAGCATGATCGACCTCGTGCCCGTCCGGCAATAGGCCAGCACCTTGCCATTCGCCTCGCCGCGAACGCGGTTGAATGCTTCGACCGCATCAGGCGGAAACGCGCCTCCCCAAACCGGGATGTGATGGAACGCCATGCCAGCGGCGTCCGCGGCCTCGCGAATCGCGGCGGCGGTCGGCTGCCCCGGTTCTTCGCCATCTGGTCTGTTGCAGATCACCGTGCGGTAGCCGGCGTCGGCGAGTGCCCTCATGTCCTGCGGTCGGACCTGCGGAGCAACGAAAAAGGTTTCGGTCACGTTGGCCAGTTTCACGAGGAGGCTCCTTCTGCAAGGCGCACCAATGCCATTCCCGCAAGCATTGCGACGATGAAGATCGCGGCCGCCGCAGGCTCGATGACTAGCGCGGCGATTCCCGGGCCGGGGCAAAGGCCGGCGATCCCCCAGCCGATGCCGAACAGGGCCGCGCCGCCGATCAGGCTGGGCGTAAGGTCGGACCTGGTCGGCAGGTGGAATTGCTCGCCGAAAAGCGGTTCGGCCATCCGGGGCACGATCCGCCAGGCGATGGCCATGACGATGACGGCGCCGCCCATCACGAAGGCCAGCGTCGGGTCCCAGTCGCCCAAGATATCGAGGAAACCCCGCACGCGGACCGGATCGGTCATGCCGCCAAGGGCAAGACCTGCCCCGAACAGAGTCCCGGATACGATCGAGGTCAGAGCAGCGCGCATTACAACACCTCCAGCCCGAGAGCGTTCATGACAGCGACTGTCGCAATACCGGTCGCCATGAAAGTAAGTGTGGCGACAATCGAGCGGGCCGACAGACGGCTGACGCCGCACACCCCGTGCCCGCTGGTGCATCCGCTGCCGAGGCGCGTCCCCACGCCGACCGCCAGTCCGGCGATGGCGAGCGTCGGCGGACTGGCGAAGCTGGCCTCGATCCCGCCCGATACGAGGATTACGATAAGCGCACCAAGAGGCAGGCCGATCAGGAACATCCACGCCCCGCTCCGGGAAATACCGCTCCCGCCGAGCCCGACCGCCTTGGCGGCAAGACCGGACACGCCTGCAATCCGCCCAAGCGCCAGCAGCATCAGGGCGGCCGCAAGGCCGATGAGCACGCCGCCCGCAAGCCCGGCGAGCGGGGCGGCGTCGGGATAACCGCGCAGGCTCATACGGCGTTGACCGGTATCTTGATGTAGCTGACGCCGTTGTCTTCGGGGTCGGGCAGGCGACCGCCGCGAATATTCACCTGGACCGAGGGCATGATCAGGTTCGGCATGGCGAGCGTCTTGTCGCGGGTGGTCCGCATCTGGACGAACTCCTCTTCGGTCACACCATCCTTGACGTGCACATTGCCTTCGCGCTGCTGCTCGACGGTGGTCTCCCAGGCATATTCGTCGCGGCCCGGCGCCTTGTAGTCGTGACACAGGAACAGCCGGGTCTCGTCGGGCAACGAAAGCAGCCGGCGGATCGAGCGAAAGAGCTGATGCGCGTCGCCACCCGGGAAATCCGCGCGGGCGGTCCCGAAATCGGGCATGAAGATCGTATCGCCCACGAACGCGGCATCACCGATGATGAAGGCCATGTCGGCCGGCGTATGGCCGGGTACGTGGAGCGCGATCCCTTCCAGTTCGCCGACCTTGAAGGTTTCGCCGTCCTCGAACAGCTTGTCGAACTGCGATCCGTTGCGTTCGAAATCGGTGCCGGCGTTGAAAAGCTTGCCGAACACTTCCTGCACGCGGATGATCTCCCGGCCTATCGCCAGTTTGCCGCCGAGCTTTTCCTGCAGATAGGGCGCAGCTGAAATGTGATCGGCATGGGCGTGGGTTTCGATCAGCCATGTCACCTTCAAATTATTCGAAGTGACATACTCTATGATGCGGTCGGCAGAGCCATTGGAGGTCCGGCCGGAAGCTGCCTCGAAATCCAGAACCGAGTCGATGATCGCCGCCTCGTCGGTTTTGGGATCGTGGACGACGTATGACACGGTATTGGTCGCCTCGTCGAAAAAACCGGCGATCGAAGGGCGGAGACACTTGTCATCCTGCGCCCGCTTGATTTGCGCGGTGGCGCGATTGAGCGTTAGATCGTCAACCATCTTGCCAAACTCCTAGACTTACATAAATTGTTTATATGTGTTGCTAGTTCGCTGTCAAGTGCTAAGGGGATGCAATGGCAAACGAGAACTCCCAGGCTCCCATTCCGCGCGAAGTTCCTTGCGGGGGGCTGCGAATTGGCGATGTGGCGCCCGATTTTGCCGCGCGGAGTACGACAGGGGAAATCCGGCTGTCGGAATTTCGCGGTCGCTGGCTTATCCTGTTCTCTCACCCGGCCGACTTTACGCCAGTCTGCACGACCGAGTTCGTCGCACTGGCCCAATCGGCCAATGAGTTCGAGAAGCGGGACTGCGCGCTCATGGCGCTTTCGGTCGACAGCCTCTTTTCGCATTTCGCCTGGCTGCGGCTGATCCGCGACCGGTATGATGTCGAGGTGCGCTTTCCGATCGTCGAAGACCCGACGCTGGTGATCGGGCGCGCGTACGGAATGGTGGCCCCGCAGGATAACGACAGCGCGACGGTGCGAACGACATTCTTCATCGACCCCCAGGGGGTCATCCGCGCGCTTACGTGTTATCCGGCGAACGTGGGGCGCTCGACGCCCGAGATGCTGCGGATGCTCGACGCTCTTCAGGCGGTCGATGACGGACCTGTACTGGCCCCTGCGAACTGGAGGCCCGGCGAGGCCCTGCTGTCTCAGCCAGATGCATCGCTCGAAACCGTATTCTCCGCAAAAGGTCAGACCGATTGGTTCATGAAGGAAACCAGGGGGGGCTCGAAGAAATGACCGACGAGGAGATGGTCGATGCCTTGAAGGCTCTCGCGCATCCAGTGCGCCTACGGATCATGAAGGCACTTTCGGGCACGGAACGCAATGTGGGGGAAATCGGCGACGACACCGGGATCGGCCAGCCAACCCTTTCGCAGCAACTGGCGGTCCTTCGCCACGCAGGTCTGGTAAAGATCCGCAAAGACGCCAAGCTCGTCTATTATCGCATCGACGACACCATGCTCACGAATGTGGTAAGTGGGACAGAAAAACTGGGCGGGCGGTCTGCCATTCCGACAAGCCGGTCACCACAGCCAGCACCCGGGGTCGCCAATTTCGCCAGGCTGGGTTGAGCGCCTTGACCGTCATAGGAAGGGGTGCGTCCGTTTACGACGCTCGACTTCGACCCGCGCCTTATTGGCGAGCCAAGTGAACCTCTGCAAATATCTCATAGTTATCGGTCAGTGCGACGACCGCTCCTGCGGTCAAATCTATCGTTACACAGAATGCGCGAGATAAGGTTCCAACGCTGTCCTCACTGTTTCGACCGCAGCTTTGCGAGCTAGGGTCCGGACTCATTAGAGCCACCATGTGACGAAGGCTGCGATGGCGATGGTTGCCATGAAGGTCTTGATATTGCGGTCGAAGCGGGTGGCGACGCGGCGCCAGTCCTTGAAGCGGCAGAACATGCGCTCGACGACAT
>NZ_JBHWMI010000041.1:0-15413 GCF_043423005.1 Qipengyuania sp.
TATCCTCCCGCAATCGCGGCTGCGATTTCATCCGATGCTGAGCAAGGCGTTGCAGCCGAGAAAGGAGGCAGCGGCGGACTTCCGGCGATGGGCCCGCGACCTGGCGGAAAGCTGGGCGGAGACGAGGACAGTATGCGCGGCCCACTCTGCCGTTCGCCAGCTTCCGCCCGATGGCTGGCACAACGAACTGCTGAGCGCCCTTTCCGACGTGGAGCAAGTGCTGGACAAGCATAGTGCCGGATTTCAGTAAGCGCGAGGGAGCGGACGTCAGCGTCATCGGCCGACTGCGAAGCAGGCCACGAACGCCTTAGCCGAACGCCGCCGTCAAACCCGACGGATTACCAAATGAGGAAGTGGTGCCGCTTAGGTGACTCGAACACCTGACCCCATCATTACGAATGATGTGCTCTACCAACTGAGCTAAAGCGGCAACGGGCGGGCACTTAGCCAAAGCGGGCGAAGGTGACAACGCCAAATCCGGCTCGTGGGGCGTTTTGCCGGCAGCCGGCTATGCGGTCGCCGGCTGGTTTAGCCACCAGTGGAGCAGATGATGGGCAATCGCCTGCTGCGGCGGGGCGGTGAAGGGCCCCTTGCCAGCCAGAGCCGTGGCGACGTCTTCGCGGGAAAACCAGCGTGCATCGGCAAGCTCGGTCGTGTCGAGCGTGATCGCATCGTTCGATGCCCGGACATGGCATCCGATCATCAACTGGCTCGGAAATGGCCATGGCTGGCTAGCGATATAGCGCACGGTTGCCGAAGGGACCGTCACCCCGGTTTCTTCCAGCACCTCGCGGGCGACCGCTTCTTCGAGGGATTCGCCCGGTTCGACGAAGCCGGCGAGCGCGGAATATCGCCCCTCTCCCCAGCCCAGCCCGCGCCCGAGGAGAAGCCTTCCCCGATACTCGACCAGCATGATCGTCACCGGGTCGGTACGCGGGAAATGCTGCGCACCACAGGCACCGCAATCGCGCTGCCACCCACCCTTGGCGAGCCGGGTGTCGCCGCCGCATTGGGCACAAAAGCGATGCCGGGCGTGCCAGTCGATCAGGCTGCGGGCGCCGCCATAAAGCGCCAGATCGGCCGCGGGCAGGCGCGCCATCAATCCCCACAGCTGCGGGTTCGCCAAGCGCGGGGCCGCATCGCCCGCGGCAGGGATCGCGGCGAAACAGGGGCGTCCGTCGTCCAGGCCGAGAAAGACCAGCTCCGCCCCGTCCGGCGCATCGGCCAGCGTCGTCCAGACGAGCCGGTCCGCGTCGCCGAGTTGCGGGGTCAGACCGTCGAGAGCGAGCAGCCGGGCCCGCCAAGTCATCAGTCCGGCCAAAGCTTCGGGGTCGGCGCGAAGATTGTCCGCCCGGTCGAGCGGCGACCCGGTAAAGGCAAGCACCCCCGCCGCCTCAGGCGGGTTGCAGCGCGGCGACGTCGGCCATCAGTGCCGCCGGAAAGGCTTCGTGGATGGGATAGGTATCGACCGGCATGTACTGCGTCATCATCGTTCCGCGCAGTCCGGCGGCATAGCTGACCAGCCCGACAGTGCCTGCCGCGCCGCCCCATCCGAACGCGCCGTTCGCCACGCGCCCGCCGGCGCCGAAACCCTGCCCTTCGATCCAAGTGCCCTTGGTGACGACCCCTTCCGGCAAAAGGTCGGAGGTGCCGGCCCGCACCGCCGCCTCGCTCATGATCCGCTGCTCGTCGATCACGCCATAGCCCAGCAGCAGCTTGAGGAAGCGGTCGTAGTCCCGGGCGCTCGACACCAGTCCTGCCCCCCCGAACGGGAAGGACGGCGCATCGAGATAGATCGACGCCTGCGCCGGGTCGATCGGAACGGGGGTGCCGGCAAGAATCCCGTAATTGGTGGTGAACCGGCCCACTTCGCTCTGCGGCACGCGGAAATAGGTGCTGGTCATCCCGGCGGGCGCGAAGATGCGATCCTGCAGGAAAGCATCGAACCGCATTCCGCTGGCAACCTCGATCACCCGGCCGAGCAGATCGAGGCTGACCGAATAGCTCCACCGCGTTCCGGGCTGCAGCACCAACGGCGCCTTTGCCAGTTCCTCGGCGAAATTGTCGAGCCCGCGGATCGCCGCCCCGCTGCCCATGCCGGGAATCGGCAGGCGCGAGACCTGGCCCGGTATCAGTCCCTGCTGCGTGTAATAGCGGCTGATCGCGCCCTTTTGCACCACGTTGTAGCCGAGCCCGGCCGTGTGCGTCAGCAGCATGCGAATGGTGATCGGCCGCTCTGCCGGCACCAGATCGCTCAGCGAGCCGTCATAGATCCTCTGGACGCGCATGTTCCTGTAGGCGGGGATCAGTTCGTGAAGCGGCTGATCGGGGGCGAGGCGTCCGTCGTCGATCAGCATCATCGCCGCCATGCCGGTGATCGGCTTGGTCATCGAGTATATGCGATAGAGACTGTCGGCATCGGCGCGGACCGTGCTGCCGAAGGCGAGGTTGCCTGCCGCGATGATCTCCGCCGGGCGGTCGCCCCAGCCGAGGGCGGCCACCATGTTGGGAAGCTTGCCGGTACCGACATAATCGCTCACCAGCTTGCGGATCGCGGGCCATTCCCCGGCCGCCGCCTCGCGAGCCTGCAAGGCGCGGCCCAGCGGTGCGCCTGCGAGCAGGGCGCTTGCGCCGAGAAAGGCACCGCCCTGCAGCAGGGTGCGCCGGGAACAGGGCGCAAGATCGAATTCGCGATAGGCCATAAGGGGTCCTTGGGTTCGTAGGCGTACCGGTGATGGCGTCTGGCCGATGAACGGTCAATTGCCTTCCCGCGCGGCAAGCACCAGACGCGCCGCCCGTTCGAACAGCGTGGGCAATCCGGCCTCGTCAAGCCGGTCGACGGGCCACCATTGTCCCGGCCCCGGCGCGGCATCCTCGTGAACCGCAAGGACAAGCACCTCGAGTTCGAGCGCGAAGTGGGTGAAGACATGCCGTACCGCACCGGCGCTTTGCCACATTCCGGGGAGCGGCAGGGCAGCATCGCCATCGATCCTCGCGTCCCAGCCATCTGCCGGCAGCGCCCTCATTCCGCCGAGGATACCTGCGGGCGGACGGCGCACCAGCCATACGAGCCCGTCGCGCTCGATCCAGAAGGCGGTCCCGCGGCGCAGGGCCTTCTCCCGCCGGGGTGCCTTGACAGGATATTGCTGAGGATCGCCGGTTTCGCGCCCCCGGCAACCGGCAGCCAGCGGACATAGCAGGCATCGGGGTGCCCGGGCCGTGCAGATAGTTGCGCCCAGGTCCATCATCGCCTGCGCGAAATCACCTGCACGGGCGGTCGGCGTGATGGCATCGGCGGCTTGCCGGATGGCGCGGCGCCCGCCCGGCAGGGGATCGGCAATCGCGAACAGCCGGGAGACGACCCGTTCGACATTGGCGTCCACCACCACCGCCCGTTCGCCGAATGCGATCGCGGCGATCGCTGCTGCGGTATATGCGCCAAGTCCGGGTAGCTGGCGCAGCTCCGCTTCGGTTTGCGGGAAGCCGCCCGATGCCGCCGCCAGCCGCGCCGCCCGCACCAGATTGCGGGCCCGCGAGTAATATCCGAGCCCGGCCCATGCGGCCAGCACATCCGCCTCGTCGGCCGCCGCCAGATCTGCCAGGGTCGGCCAGCGCGTGACGAAGGCGGCGAAGTAGGGTTTGACCGCGGCAACCGTGGTCTGCTGCAGCATGATTTCGGACAGCCACACCCGGTAGGGGTCCATCGGCGGCGCGCCGGGCGGCGCACGCCACGGCAGATCGCGATGATGGCGATCGTACCACGCAAGAAGACGGTCGGAAACGGATGCGGCCATGCTGGAACTGGGCCCTGCCCTATGGCATGGCGCGCGGGAAGATGGAAAGCGGCAAGACCAGAGACGGGCCCCGGCCCCCGCGCAGCGGCCCCGCCCCCCGGGCGAAGTTGGCCAAGCCGTACGAACGGCCCCGGGGCGGCCCGGCCAAGGCGATCTCGGACCTGATGCCGCAAATCGGCCGTCCCGCCTTTCGCCGGTTCGGCTTCGTCCAGTCGTCGATCGTCAGCCGCTGGCCCGAGATCGTGGGCGAGGCGCACGCCCGCGTCTGTTCACCGGAAATGATCCGTTTTCCCCCCGGAGAGAAATCGGACGGCATTCTCGAACTGGTCGTACTTCCCGCGCATGCCCCGCTGATCCAGCAGGTGCTCGCCGGGATTGCCGAGCGCGTGAATCTCTTCTTCGGCTATCGTGCGGTTGCCCGGATCAAACTCCGGCAAGGTGCGGTAAAGCCGCCGCCGGGCAGGAATGCTGCGCACACGCCGCCGTCGCTCAAGCCGATTCCCATGGAACTGGGGGACAGCCTGCGCGATATCGGCGATCCCGAATTGCGGGCGGTGCTTGAATCGCTGGCCCGTGGGCTGGACAGGGAAGGACCACTTACGTGAAGCGAGTAAGCCAACTTGTGACACCGCTGGCGCTCGTCGCCGCCGCCACTGTCGGTGTTGCCGCCGGGGCCCAGGGGCTGGGGTCCGATGAGCGCCCGGCGAAGGGCAATTGGGCCACGGTAATCGCGGAAACCGCCGGGGGGCACCGCATCGGCAATCCTGAAGCCGGGCTCAAGCTTGTCGAGTTCATGAGCTATACCTGCTCGCACTGCGCCACCTTCGCGCGCACGGGCGACGGGGCGATCAAGAGCATGTACGTGCCGACCGGCAAGGTCAGCTACGAAATCCGGCACCTCATCCGCGATCCGGTCGATCTTGCAGCCAGTCTCGCGGTGCGATGCGGGCCGCCGGCAAACTTCTTCAGGAACCACGAAGCGATCATGAGCCGGCATCCCGAATGGATGGCCCGGATCAAGACGATGACCGACGCGCAGATGACCCGCTGGCGCACCGGCAGCTTCGGCAGCCGTGCCCAGGCTATCGCCAGCGACCTCGATTTCTACGACATCATGGCCGGCCGAGGCTATTCGCGCGCGCAGCTCGACGTCTGCCTGACCGATGGAGAGGAAGCGCAAGCCATCGCCGGTCGCAGCCAGAGTGATATGGCCGCCTTCGGTCTGGAAGGCACGCCCAGCTTCCTGATCGGCGGCAAGCGGCTGGACGGGGTGCACAATTGGGCGGCGCTGCAACCGGTGCTCGACCAATATCTCAAGGGGCCAGCCGCGCGCTGAGCCGCGGCCTCTCGCCTGTGGACGAGCCGCAGCGCCCGCCTTTGCGCAATTCTCCATCCGTCTCTATGCCGTCTCGAAGCAGACCGAGGACACCGCCGATGCATCTTTCCCGCCTTGCCTTTCTTGCCCCGCTCACCCTTGCCCTCGCCGCGTGCGGGAACGCTGACGAACCCGCCGCCGGCGCCAGCGGCGCGGTCGAAGGCGAAGCGATCGCCGCGATCCCGGCACCGGCCGGATCGAGCTGGCTCGAAATTGCCAGCAAGACCGAACAGGGCGGCTTCGTCCTCGGCAATCCCGATGCGCCGATCAAGCTCGTCGAATACGCCAGCCACACCTGCGCCCATTGCGCGACCTTTGCCGAAACCGCGACGGCTGCGTTGCAGGAGGAATACATTTCCTCCGGCCGGGTCAGCTTCGAAATCCGCCCGATCTTCCTCAATCCGCTGGACGTCGCCATCGACGTCCTGGCGCAGTGCGGCACGCCGACCAGCTATCATGGTCTGTCGGATCAGGTGTGGGGTTCGCTCGACCAGATCACCGGGACGATGCAGAACAATCCTGCCGCTTTCGAGGCCGCGATGTCCGCCCCGCCCGAACAGCGTTTCGTCTCGCTCGCCCAGGCCGGCGGCCTGATTGATTTCTTCGCCGCGCGCGGGCTTTCGGCGGATCAGGCGCGCCAGTGCCTTGGCGATACTGCCAAGATCGAACAGATCGCCAACCAGTCGCAGACCGTGGCCCAGGCCGACGAGGTGACAGGCACGCCGACATTCTTCCTCAACGGCCGCCGTCTCGACGGCAACACCTGGGCCGCAATCGAGCCCGCCCTCCAGAGCGCCGGCGCGCGCTGAGGGCGGAGCGCGAAGGGAAAGGCCGGGGCGAATGCTCATCCGCCAGCTCAGATTGAGCGGTTTCAAGAGCTTCGTCGAACCGGCCACCTTGCGCATCGAACCGGGACTGACCGGGGTCGTCGGCCCGAACGGCTGCGGCAAGTCCAACCTGCTCGAGGCGATCCGCTGGGTAATGGGCGAAAATTCGCCCAAATCGATGCGGTCCGGCGGGATGGACGACGTCATCTTCGCCGGCACGGCCAACCGGCCGCCGCGCGACTTTGCCGAGGTGGTCCTGACGGCAGAAGATGCCGGCGGCGGCGATCTCGAGATCGTCCGGCGTATCGAACGCGGGGCCGGCTCGGCGTACCGGGTCAATGGCAAGGACGTGCGGGCCAAGGATGTCGCGCTGACCTTTGCCGATGCGGCAACCGGAGCGCATTCGCCGGCCCTCGTCAGTCAGGGCAAGATTGCCCAGGTGATCGCCGCCAAGCCGGCCGAACGGCGCATGATGCTGGAGGAGGCGGCCGGCATCGCCGGGCTTCACGTCCGCCGCCGCGATGCCGAGGGCAAGCTGCGGCAGACCGAGGCGAACCTCGCCCGGCTCGAGGATCTGATGGCCGGCCTCGATAGCCAGATCGCGACCCTTCGCCGCCAGGCGCGGCAGGCCGAACGCTATACCCAGCTGTCGGATGAAATCCGGGTCGCCGAGGCGCGGCTGATCTTTGCCCGTTGGCGCGATGCCGCGGCGGCGGCGGACCAGGCCAGGCAAGCGGCGCTCGATGCCGAGGGGAAGGTTGCCGCCGCGCAGCGGGCCGCCGAGGCGGTGCAGAAGGCTCAGCATAGCGCGGCAGAGGCGCTTGCTGCGGCTCGCGACACGCAGGCCGATCGGCGGGCGGATGCCAGCGCGCACGGGCACCGGATGGCGACGCTTGCCTCGCAGCTCGAGGCCGCGGAACAACGCATTGCCGACCTTGCACGCGAGCAGGAGCGGCTGGAAGCGGATCGCGGCGACGCCGATCGCCTTACCCGCGACGCTGCGGACGCTCTGGCCCGCCTCGAACGCGACCTTGCCGAACAGGAAAGCACGCTCGCCGCAGGCGAGGCGCAGCGCCCGGCGCTCGTCTTGGCATCGGAAAAGGCCGAAGCCGCCGCCCGCGCGGCAGAACTCGCACTTGCCAAGGCGCTGGCCGACAATGCCGCCGTAGAAGCGGAATGGCGCGTCGTCGAAGCCGAAGTGGCGCAGGCCCGGCTGCGGCTCGACCGCCTGGAAAGCGATGCCCGTCGGCTCCGCGTCCAGCGAGACGCACTTGGCCGCGAAGACATCGATGCCGCGGTGACCGCGGCTCGCACGGCAGCCGATGAAGCAGGCGCGGCGCTGCACGAGGCCCGCGCCTCGTTCGAACGATCGCGCGCTGCGCGAAGCGGGGCGCAGGCGGCGCGGGAGGAGGCGGCAAGCGCGCTGTCCGAAGCCCGCGCCGAACTGGCCGGCATCCAGCGCGAACATTCCGCCCTGACGCGCGACCGCGAGGCGCGGCTCCGGGCGGTCACCAAAGGATCGGGCCGCCGACCGGCGATCGAGGCCGTTCGTGCGGAAAAAGGGTACGAACGCGCTCTTGCCGCGGCGCTCGGGCGCGAGGGCAAGGCCCTGATTGGCGCACCGCAAGACGGGGAAGAGGGACGGTATTGGGCGGGCGTCGACCTTCAGACAGATGGCACGCCAAGCCTGCTCGACCATCTCGCCGCGTGCCCGCCGGAACTGCGCGCCTATCTTTCGCGGGTCGTGGTGGCCGAGGCCGACGATGGTTGCCCGCTCGATCCTGGGCAAACCCTGGTCACGCGCGATGGCATCTTGCGGCGTTGGGACGGACTGACGGTGCGCGGCGAGGGTGCCGCCGATGCGGCACGTCTTGAGGCCGACAATCGGCTGGCCGACCTCGATACTCTCTTGCCCCGCGCCCAGGAAAGCTTCGCCCGGCGGCAGGCCGAATACGACCGGGCAGAACGCGCGCTAACCGCCGTCCAGCAAGACGCCGCGGCGGCAGAGCGCGCGGTCGCGAAGGCGGGTGACAATGAGCGCACGGCCTTGCGCACGCTCGACCAGGCAGAGGGGCGGCGCGAACAGTTCGCCCTCCAGCGTTCCTCGCTTGCCCGCATGGCCGAAGAGCATGAATCCGCGCTGAGAGAAGCCATAGCCGCACAGGAGGAGGCGAGGCGAAAGCAGGATGCCCTGCCCGATCCGGCCGCCGGACGCGCGGCGCTGACAAAGGCTCAGGAGGGCAATGACGCCGCCCGCGCCGCTTTCCAGCACTCTGCCGCAAGGCTCGCCGCGCATGATCAGGATATTGCCGTCATCCGCGAACGCACCGCAGCGCAAAGAGCCGATATGGCCAGCTGGCAGGCGCGCTCCGGTGAAGCGGCCCGCCGCCTGGCACAGACGACCCAGCGGTTCGCCCAGCTTGATGAAGAGCGGGCGATCGCCGCCGCCCGGCCCGAGGGTCTGGTCCGCGAACTCGATCAGGGCGAAACGGTGCGCGCACGGCTGTCGGCCGAACTGGTCGAAGCCGAAGCGGCGTTGTCCGGTGCGAGTGCGGCGGCCGGAGAAGCCGAACGCGCCCTGACGGCGGCGAAGGACCTTCTTTCCGAACTGCGCGAACAGCGGGCCGCGCTGGCCGAACGGGCAACGAGCCAGGATGCCCGCCGCATCGAGATGACCCGGATTGCGGGCGAGCGGTTCCAGACCCCGCCCCCGCTTCTGCCGGGCAAGTTCGCCTTCGCAGGCAGCGATGTCGGCACAGCGGAATCCGAAAGCACCGCAATGGACCGCCTCGTTGTCAGCCGCGAAAGGATCGGTCCGGTCAATCTGGTCGCCGCCGAGGAACTGACCCGCATGGAAGGCGAGCATGGTTCCAATGCCTCCGAACAACAGGAATTGCGCGAAGCAGTCGCCCGGCTGCGCGGATCGATCGGTAACCTCAACCGCGAAGGTCGCGAACGTCTGCGCGAAGCGTTTACGCAAGTCGATGCACATTTCCGCCGCCTCTTCACTCGCCTGTTCGAGGGTGGGCAGGCGCAACTGGCGCTGATCGACAGCGACGATCCGCTCGAAGCCGGGCTGGAAATTTTCGCCCAGCCGCCCGGTAAACGGCTGCAATCGCTAACCCTGCTATCGGGGGGCGAGCAGGCGTTGACCGCCATCGCGCTGATCTTCGCGCTGTTCCTGACCAATCCCGCTCCGATCTGCGTGCTGGACGAAGTCGATGCGCCGCTCGACGATGCGAATATCGAACGGTTCTGCGATCTTCTCGAACACATGACGCGCGAGACCGACACTCGCTATCTTATCGTCACGCACAATGCGGTGACAATGAGCCGGATGCATCGCCTATTCGGCGTCACCATGATCGAACGCGGGGTCAGCCGGCTGGTCAGTGTCGATCTGGGCGGGGCGGAAGAACTGCTGGCGGCGGAATGATACCCCCGCGTTCTTCGAAGTTCAGGCGTTCAGTGCCCGGCTGAGGTCGTCACGGATGGATCGCAACCGTTGCAGATGCGAACTGCGAATGTCGCCCGTTTCCGCCGCGCGAGTCGCAGGAACGGTGATGGGGGCCTGCGCCGCCGTGGGCAGTTCCAGCGCCGCACGCGCACCCCTGATAGTGTATCCCTGGCGGTTCACCAGAAGGTCGATCCGCTGGATCAGCGCGACGTCCTGCGGGCGATAATAGCGCCGCCCACCACTGCGGGTCAGCGGGCGCAGTTCCGGGAACTGCTGCTCCCAATAGCGCAGGACATGGGTCCGGATGCCGGTCGCAGCCGATACTTCGCCGATGGTGCGCAGCGCGCTTTCGTCCTTGCCGTCGTCGAAGATCGCCATGCCGCGGTTTACCCTTGCGCGATGCGGTCTTTCAAGAGCTGGCTTGCCCGGAACGTCATCACCCGCCGCGGCGTGATCGGGACCTCGATCCCGGTCTTGGGATTGCGCCCGATGCGTTCTTCCTTGTCGCGCAGGATGAAGCTGCCGAAGCCCGAAATCTTGACGTTCTCGCCCTTGATCAGCGCCTCGCTCATCAGGCGGAGGATGGTTTCCACCATTGCCAGCGAATCCGCCCGGCTCAGGCCCATCTTGCGGTTGATCTTCTCCGCCAGATCGGCGCGGGTCAGGGTGCCTGCCGAACGCATCAAATCCATGTCAGCCTTTCCAGATGCGACCCTGATTGAATAGCTCGTGTAACCTATCGTATCGCCTTGCAAATGCCAAATCGCCCCGCCCGAACGGTGATGCGATCCGGCCCGTCATTCCTACATCCGCGCAAGCGATGCGCCCCAGGTGAAGCCGCCCCCCATCGCCTCGAACATGACGAGGTCGCCGGCTTTGATCCGCCCGTCCTTGCGCGCGACATCGAAGGCCAGCGGCACCGAGGCCGCAGAAGTATTGGCATGATCGCCAACGGTGACGACCATCCGCTCCGCCGGAAGGCCAAGCTTGCGCGCAGTGGCATCGAGGATGCGCAGGTTCGCCTGATGAGGCACGATCCAGTCGATCTCGCTCGCGACGATGCCCGCATCATCGAGCACTTCGCCCAGCACCTCGGCAAGGTTGACCACTGCGTGGCGAAATACCTCGCGGCCCTTCATTCGCAGCTTGCCCACTTCGCCGGTGGTGGACGGGCCGCCATCGACATAGAGCAGTTCGGAATAGGCACCGTCAGCGTGGAGGCGGGTGGCAAGAATGCCTGCGCCATCCGTTCCGTCGCCGTCTCGCGCTTCGAGCACGATCGCCCCCGCCCCGTCCCCGAACAGAACGCACGTGGTGCGATCCTCCCAGTCGAGGATCCGGCTGAAGGTTTCCGCTCCGATAACAAGGGCCCGGCGGGCCATGCCGGTGCGCAGCATCGCATCGGCCGTCGCCATGGCGTAAAGGAAGCCCGAACAGACCGCCTGCACGTCGAAAGCAACGCCGCCATTGCAGCCGAGGGCATGCTGGACGGTGGTCGCGGTTGCGGGGAATGTCTGATCCGGTGTCGCGGTGGCCAGCACGATCAGGCCGATGTCCTGCGCATCGACCCCGGCATCGTCCAGCGCCTTGCGCGCCGCCTCGGTTGCCAGCGATCCGGTGGTTTCCCCCTCGCCGGCGATGAAACGCTGACGAATGCCCGTGCGTTCGACGATCCATTCGTCGGTCGTGTCGACGCGTTCGGCCAGTTCGGCATTGGACACGCACTTAGCCGGCAATGCCGATCCGCTGCCGATGATGTGCGAACGGATCACTTCACTGCCAGCCCGTCACCGACGAACTGGCCAAGATCGTGCTTGATGCGCTCGAGAATGTCGTCCTCGAGCAGACGCGCCGCCACTTCGACCGCATTCGCGACCCCCAGTGCGTTGGCGCTGCCATGGCTCTTCACCACCACCCCGTTGAGGCCGAGAAAGACGGCACCGTTGTGATTGTTGGGATCGAGATGGTGGCGCAGCAGTTCGGTCGCGGGACGGCTGACGAGGAAGCCGATCTTGGAACGCAGCGACGAACGGAACGCATCCTTCAGCAAATCGGTGACGAAGCGCGCCGCCCCCTCGATCGCCTTGAGGGCGATATTGCCGGAAAAGCCGTCGGTCACGATGACATCGCAATTGCCGCGGTTGATCTTGTCGGCCTCGACGAAACCCTCGAATTCCATTGCCAGCCCGACCGCTTCGCGCAGATTGTTGGCCGCTTCCTGGATATCCTCGGTGCCCTTGGTCTCCTCAGTCCCGATGTTCAGCAAGCGCACCCGCGGACGTTCCTTGCCGAAGACGATCCGCGAATAGGCGGCCCCCATGATCGCGAACTGCACCAGGTTGCGGGCGTCGCACTCGCGGTTCGCGCCGAGGTCGAGCATGATGACGTCTTCGTCGGTCAGTGTCGGCAGCAGCGCGGCCAGTGCCGGCCGGTCGAGCCCGGGCATCGTCCGCAACGCGACCTTGCTGATCGCCATCAGCGCGCCGGTATTTCCGGCCGAAACCGCCGCACCGGCCTCGCCCCGCTTCACCGCATCCACCGCAAGACCCATGCTGGTCTTGCGGGCACGTCGAAGGGCACGCGAGGGCTTTTCGTCCCCCGCGATGACATCTTCGCAGTGCAGGATTTCGGACGCGCCGGCCATTCCGGGATGCGTGGCAAGTGCCGCCTTGATCTGCGGCTCGTCACCCACCAGCAGGAACTTGAAGCGATCGTGACGACGGCGCGCGATAGCCGCGCCTTCGATCATCACGCGCACGCCCTCGTCTCCGCCCATCGCGTCCAGAGCGATACGCGGCAAACTCATGGCAAACTCCGTGTCAATCGGCGGTCTTAAAGACCGACAGCGATCACTTCGCGCCCGTTGTAGTAGCCGCAATGCGGGCACAAATTATGCGGACGCTTGAGCTCCCCGCAATTGTTGCACTCGTGATGCGCCTCGACCTTGAGCGAATCATGGGCCCGGCGATTGCCACGGCGATGGGGCGATACTTTCCTCTTGGGGACAGCCATGACGGCACCTGTTCCTCAAACAAAATCTGGCGTTTCGGTTAGCCGCCCTAGGGGATGCTCCGTCGCCGCACAAGCTGTGCGAGCGCCCTTGCGGTCCCGACCGTGACGGTGAAGGGGCGCCCTATAACGGGTTGCTGGCAGGATGCAAGAGCGCGCACGAACCCGCTCGCCAATGCCGTCAGGCGAGTGCCGCGTCGCTGACGAAGGCGTTGGTTCGCCGTTCCTGGCCGAACGTGCTGGCCGGCCCATGCCCCGGTACGAAGGTAACGTCATCTCCCAACGGCCACAGCTTCTGCGTGATCGCCGCAATGAGATCGGCGTGGTTGCCAAGCGGAAAGTCGGTCCGCCCGATGCTGCCCTGGAACAGCACATCGCCGACGATGGCAAACTTGCTCGGCCGATGGAAGAAGACGACATGCCCGGGGGTGTGGCCAGGACAGTGAATGACTTCGAGTGTCAGATTGCCCACCGTCACGGTATCGCCATCGGCTAACCAGCGATCGGGTTCGAAAACCCGCGCATCCATTCCATAGCGGCGACCGTCCTCATCAAGCCGCGCGATCCAGAAACGATCCGCCTCGTGCGGGCCCTCGATCGGAAGGCCCAGCTCGCGGGCAAGGACGCCGGCCTCGCCGCAGTGATCGATATGGCCGTGGGTAATGAGGATCTTCTCGAGCTCCACCCCCATGTCCGCCACCGCGGCCTTCAGGCGGTCAAGATCGCCACCGGGGTCGACCAGCGCCGCCCGGTTGGTCGCAGTGCACCAGATCAGCGAGCAGTTCTGCTGCAACGGTGTGACCGGCACGATGCCGACCTTCATGGGCGGAACGGGTTGCTGTCCTGTCATCCAGCCACAGTGGGGGCGGGCGGCGCGCAATGCAACCGCGCCGCCCACAGCGAGGAACTAGAAGCGGCGGAAATCGACGATCCGGCCATCGCGGTTGAAGGTGCAGCCGAACTCGTCGTTGCGATCGTTGTTGGTGCGGATGCGGCCCGTTACCACCACCTCGTCGCGGTTTTCCTGGACGACCCGCGAAATGGTTGCCCGGCCATAGCGCGAGGCTTCGCGGCCGCAGGCGTTCGCTGCCGCGCGCTCGAAATCCTGCCCGCCGGAATAACCGTAATTGTCGCCATAGCGGTCGCCGTAGCGATCATCGTCGTACCCGCCGAACAGGCCGCCGCCGTAGGTGGCGCAACCTCCCAGCATCAGCGTTCCGGTCATTACGGCACCAAGCAGCAGCTTGTTCATGGACTTATCCTCTCTGACGATGCGCCGGATTTACGCTGGAACGCCGGTCTTGGTTCCTGCCGTCCCCGGCGGAGGAGACGTCAGATACGCCCACCTTTCCACACCACCCGCCCGATGATCTCGACCTCGCCGCGGGGGAGTTCGACTGGCGCATAGCCTTCGTTGGCGCTTACCAGCTTGAGCATTCCGGGCGCGCTGGCCTGGACCTGCTTGACGTGCAGCGCCTCCCCTATGCGAACCACGAAGACCCCTTCGCCCGCACGCTTGGTGTGGTCGACGAAAATCTCGTCGCCCGAACGCAGCAGCGGCTCCATGCTGTCCCCCTCGACCCGAACCGCGCTGAGCTGTGATCCTTCGAGGCCATTCTCGCGCAGCCAGCGGCGGGAAAAGCGATAGGTATCGAAAGGAATTTCCTGAGCGCCGATCCGCCCCGGCCCGGCCGATGCGTCGAGCGCGAGCCGCGGGATGGCAAGATAATTCTCTGAGCTTCGCTCGCCCCCGTCCGTGGATGGATGCGTCTTGCGCGTAGCAATTTGTCCGGCGTCAATCCCCAGGAACTCCGCGATTCGGCGCAGGTCTGGCTCGTCCAGATGGCGAGGGCTGCCGCGCGCGACGAATTGCTGGAGATAGGCTGCGTTGCGGCCGATCAACCGCGACAGCGCGGCAAGGCTGGTCCCCCTCTTTCGCGCAGCCGCGAGCAGCCGGTCTCGCGCTTCGCTCTCGTCGCTGCTGGTTTTGTTCATCGGCAAATCCTATATCATAGGATTTTTCCTAGACAAGTAGGATTTGGATTGGAACATAAGGGGAACGGACAACGAATCGCGTTATATCTCAAGGATCGCAATCGCCATGCTTATCCGCTCGATCGAGGCTTTTCTCGCCGCTCATGATATGCCGCCAACCAAGTTCGGCCGACTGGCCGCCCACGATCCGCGGTTCGTCCTCGACCTGCGGATGGGACGCGAACCGCGCAGTGGGACCGAGGCCCGCATCCGCGGTTTCATGAATGGCTTCAATGCGGCGTTGGCGGAACACGTGCGGGGCCAGGCCGATGTCGGTTGAAGCGCCCCTGCCCCGCCGCCGCTGCGCGCGACGTTCGCCGGGCGATCGCCTGCGCGATGCCTTGCTGAACCTTGGCGAGCATCAAGGCCAGATGCTCACGCATAACGAAGAACCCTGGGCCAGCATCACCTATGCCGGCACGCGCCACAAGTTCACCTTCGTCTTCGCAGGCGAGGAGGCTCTGGCGGCGGGCGAGCGGTTCGTAGCCGCCCTGCCCGACCATGAATTCGCCCTGCCCGGCCAGCTAGTCGCCGACGCGGCTGTTACCGAGGTCGATCACCGCCTGCTTCCTTCGCCGCGCCTTGCCGTACAATGCGCCTTGCTGATGCTGGAGGAGGCCTGATCCGCGCCCTCAGTACCCCGCTTCGAGGTCCATCAGCGGCTCGAGCGGGGTGCCAGCATGCCAGCGGCCCAGATTGGCGAGAAAGCGGTCCGCGCTGCGCTGGAACATCCTGGTCTGGGCGCGACCGGACAGGTGCATGGTCATCTGCGCATTATCTAGCGCCCATAGCGGATGCTCGGGCGGAAGCGGTTCGGGATCGGTCACATCGAGCAGTGCCGCCTCGATCTGCCGGTCTTGCAGTGCGCGGACCAGCGCCGCCTGATCGACGACATCCCCGCGCGCGACATTCAACCC
>NZ_JBHWMI010000042.1:0-4557 GCF_043423005.1 Qipengyuania sp.
CGCCCAGCATGGCTTCGGCGGCGGCGCCTCGGGCGGTGCGGCAGGTGGCGGTGCGGCAGGTGGCGGTGCCACTGCGGGCGGCCCGCCGTCGCAGGGCAGCACCCTGTTCGAACGCATGGCCAACCTCTCGCGGGGCAGCAATGCGGCAGACCGGCGCTCGTCGGTGGACGAGGACGAGGACGAAGACGACGATGCGGGCTCGCTCAACATTCCGCGCTTCCTCGGTCGCCAGAACAACCAGTAAGGTGTGAAGGGTGGCTCGCCCCCGGGTGGGCGAGCCGCGATGGCGTGATGACAGGATCGAAGGTCTTTCGCTCGCTTGCCGCGCTGGCCCTTGCCGGAATGGCGGCAAGCGGCACTGTTTCCGCGCAGGAAGTGGTTCAGCCGCTACCCCCGCGAGGGGCGCAGCAGCTGGGCGAGGCGCTTGGCCGGCTGGCCCGCAATGCTGATGATCTCGACGCTCTGCTCGACGCTGGCGAGGCGGCGCTGTCGCTGGGTGACATCGACGCGGCGATCGGCTTTTTCGGTCGCGCACGGCAGAAGGCACCGTCCAGCGGGCGTGTCGCGCTCGGCCTTGCGCGGGCCCATACCGCAGCCCGCCGGCCGGTGGAGGCGCTGCGCTTTTTCGCCGAGGCGGAACGGGCCGGCGTAGACCTCGCGGCGATGGCTGCCGAACGGGGATTGGCCTACGACCTCATCGGTGATGCGGCGAGCGCGCAGACGCTCTATCGCCTTGTCCTGGCGCGCGGCGCGAACCCCGAGGTCACTCGCCAACTGGCCCTTAGCCAGGCGATTGCCGGTGACGGGAAGGCGTTCGAGGCGACCTTGCTGCCCTTGTTGCAGGATCAGGACCTGGCCGCATTCCGGACCCGCGCCTTCGGGCTTGCCATCCTTGGCGACACCAAGGGCGCGATCAAGATCGCCCGCGACATGATGCCGGCGCCGATGGCATCGCGGATCGAACCGTACCTGCGCTACATGACCAAGCTCACTCCCGCCCAGCAGGCGGCAGCGGGCAATCTCGGCATTTTTCCAAGCTCCGGCGCCATGGGCCGCGATACCCCGGCGATCGCCGCGGCTCGCGCGGCGCCGGCACGGCCGGCGTCCACGGGTTCAGCAAGCACCTTTTCCCCGGCATCAGCCCCGGCGGCGGTGACCAGGCCGACATCGCCGGCCCCTGCGGTAACGACGGTGGCGGCAAGACCGGCCTTAACGACGCCCGCTAGTGCCACGCAGCCTTCGGGTATCCGCACTACCGCGTCGCCGGACAGTCGCCTCGCCCCCGCAGGCCCGCCGATGGGGCCGCCAGCTGCGGCGGCCAGCGCGGCACGGCCACTGACAGTCGCCTCGGGGGCGCCATCACCGTCTGCTTTGCCGGCTTCTCGGCCAGCGACACTTGTGCAGTCCTCGCCCCCGCTTGCGCCCACGACATCGCCGACCCCGCCTCCATCGGCGCGGCAAGTGGCGGACGAGGATATCAGCGTTGCCGAGGCCTTCGCCTCGTTCGGTCAGGGACCGGTTCCCAAGCCCGTAGCGACGCAGGGCGCGGTCGACATAACCCGGATCGAGGTGCCGCGGGAAAGGAAGCCTGCCCCCCCTCCGCCGGCAAAAGCTGCGCCCCCACCGCCAGCGAAGGCCGTGCCAGCGCCGCCCAAGGTGCCGTCGCGCATCTGGGTGCAGGTGGCGACCGGCAAGGACCGTTCGGCGCTCAAGTTCGACTGGCGCCGCATCGCCCGCAAGGCCGATGGCGCGTTGGAGGCGAAAGGTCCGTTTGTCACCAAATGGGGCGAAGCCAACCGCCTGCTCGCCGGCCCGTATCCTTCCGCCGCCGCAGCGCGTGATGCGGTGAAAAAGCTGAAGGAGATGGGTCTGGACGCATTTACCTTCACCAGCGCCACGGGCGAAGTCATAGACCCGCTGAATTAGCAGCCTGGGCCAGCCATCCACAGGATGTGCACAGGGTTTGCGCAACCCGCCTTTGTTCTCCCCAAGTGCGAACCGCCGCCCGATTGCCAAGCGCCGTCCATCCGGGCCACCAGCGGCGCATGGACGAGACGCCGGGATCATGACACTCGCACGGGCCGACAGGGCAGCAACCCAGGAAGCCGAGCCGCTGGCCATGCTGCGCGCCCTGTTCAAGGCGCGCGACTGGCCGTGCAGCGATTCGCAGGACGAGCTTTCGGGCGAGATTCAGGGAAGCTGGGCCAAATATCATCTGCGCGCGATCTGGCGGAGGGGCGATCAGGTGCTGCAATTGCTGTGTCTGCCCGACATTCGCGTAAACGGCGAAAAGCGGGCGGCGGCCTATGAACTGCTAAGCATGGTCAATGAACAGACCTGGCTCGGGCATTTCGACATGTGGTCGAGCAGCGGGGTTCTCCTTTACCGCAGCGGCACCCTGCTGGGCGAAGGCGGGATGTTGGGGCTCGGGCAGGCGCAATCGCTGGTCGAGATCGCAGTCGAGGAATGCGACCGCTTCTACCCCGCGTTCCAGTTCGTCCTGTGGGGAGACAAGACCCCGGCGGAGGCGCTGGACGCGGCCATGGTCGACGCTGCGGGCGAGGCCTAGCCGACGTCGTCCGCCCCGTGTTAGGGCGCCCCGCATGAGCGATATGGGCACCATTCTGATCCTCGGTTGCGGCAACATGGCGGGCGCGATGCTCGACGGCTGGCTGGCGAGCGGCATCCCCCCCGAACGGTTTGCCGTGTACGATCCGGTCAGCCGTACCTATCCGGACGGTGTCACGGCTCTCGCTGCGATGCCGGAGGATGGGCATTACGATGCCATTCTGCTGGGGTTCAAGCCGCAGGACCTGGCGGCACTTGCGCCGGCGATCGCGCCGCTTGCGGGCGACCGGACGGTGATCATGTCCATTCTGGCCGGGGTCGAGCTGGGCACCCTTCGGCGACATTTCGCCCGCGCCGAAGGGGCGGTAAGGGTGATGCCCAATCTCGCAGTGGCGATCGGCAAGTCACCAGTGGGCCTGGCGGCTGAGGGGCTGTCGGCTGAACGGTCTGACGCTGTCTTCAGCCTTTTCGATCGTCTCGGGACGGCCGAGTGGGTGGCGGAAGAGGAGTTCGATCTGTTCACCGCTCTTGCGGGAAGCGGGCCGGCCTTTCTCTATCGCGTTATCGATACGCTTGCGGCCGCGGCCGCGAACTTTGGCTTCCCACGCGACAAGGCATTGCGCACGGCGATCGCCATGGTCGAAGGCGCGGCGGCGCTGGCCGCCCATTCGGCGGACGAGCCGGCGACCCTCGCCGATCGTGTCGCCAGCCCGGGCGGCACGACGCGGGCGGGGCTGGACGTGCTGGACCATGATCAGCGCCTTCTGGCATTGATGACCGACACCCTTGGCGCCGCACGCGATCGCAGCGCCGAGATGACCCGAGAGGCGCGCGGGGCGGGTGTTTCCGCAAACTGACGACGGGTGAGCGACCACTCGCGACGCCCCTTGTATTTCAGGGTGCAAACGCCGATATTCGGCAGACAACGGGGCCGCATGGGCCGCCGGGTTTGAGGAGACTAGGGAAGATGGCCGAATTCAGCGACACCGACCAGAGGCGGGGTTTCACGACCGTTCCGCGCGCTGGCGACGCCGTTGCCCGGCGTGAGACCTTCGATGCGGGCCTCCGCTCGCACATGCTCAACATTTACAATTACATGACCTCCGGCGTGCTGCTGACGGGTATCGTCGCTGCCCTGACCGCGCGGAGCGGTCTCGCAATGCAGTTTGCCCAAGGCCCGCTGATGTGGCTCGTAATCCTGGCCCCGCTGGCGATCGTGTTCGCCATGAGCTTCGGCGTGAACCGTTTCGGCAAGACGACCTTGCAGGCGATGTTCTGGGGTTTTGCGATCCTCATGGGCCTGTCCATGTCGACGCTGTTCCTGGTCTATACCGGGGCTTCGATCGCGGTCACCTTCTTCGCCACCGCCGGAGCCTTCGCCGGGCTGAGCCTGTTTGGCTATACCACGAAGAAGAATCTGCAGGGCTTCGGCACGTTTCTCATCATGGGCGTGGTCGGCCTGCTGATCGCAATGATTGCGAACATCTTCCTCCAGTCGGGTACGATGTCACTGATCATCAGTGCGATCGGCGTCCTGCTGTTCGCGGGCCTGACCGCCTACGACACGCAGCGTCTGAAGATGCAGTACGAATACCTGCGCGGGACGGAGTTCTTGGGCAAGGCCGCCATCATGGGCGCGCTGACCCTGTATCTCGATTTCATCAACATGTTCCAGTTCCTGCTCAGCTTCCTCGGCCAGCGGGACTGATCGGCGGGCGGCCGATAGCGCCGCCGCCAGACCAAATACGATGCCCGGAGCGTTTGCCGACGCTTCGGGCATTTTCTTTGATTCCGCATGGCGCTAAGGTCGCCCTTCATCCCGCGGCAAGCATGCGCAGCGCATAATCTGCGGGTCGATCGAGGAGGGTCCAGCGCGTGAACCGCGTATCGCAGCAATCCGTTCGTCTAGCCGGCCTGGCCGCGCTTCTTGGCATGATCGCAGCGTGTGCCGCTCCGCCGCCCCCGCCGCCGCCACCACCGCCGCCACAA
>NZ_JBHWMI010000049.1:0-32961 GCF_043423005.1 Qipengyuania sp.
GCATCCCAGCCTCCTGCTCCTTCAAAACAGCGATGATCTGCTCCTCGCTGAACCTGCTCCGCTTCATCTCGTCCGTCTCCTTGTCGAAGGCCGGACTCTACTTATCACTGGAGGAAATCTAGGGGCTCAGACCACTTGCGAACAGCGGGCCGAACCTGTTCCACCAGTGCCGCACGGTCTCGTGACAGATGTCGATGCCCCTCTCGGCCAGTAGGTCCTCGACGTTCCGCAGCGACAGCGGGAAGCGAACGTACAGCAGGACCACCAGCCTGATCACCTCAGAAGAGGAGTTGAAATAGCGGAACGGGCTGGCAGGCTTGCGAGGACGCGGCATGCCGCTGCCCAGCCGATCGGGCGCCTTACGCCAGCAGGTGCGTTTGGTCTGACAGTGCCCCGACGCACCTTCTGACAATCTCCGGGACTGTCATCGTGCCGTCTCCAATCCGTCAAAATCCTGTCGCGAAAGCTCCTTATTGGCCCCCCCCGGAACAGGAGGCCATCGTGCAGATTAAGAACAGACTTCTCATCGGCGCCGCGATCGTGGCCACCGCGTTCCCCGCTATCGCCTGCGCCGGCGACATCGTCGGCAGCGTTTCCGACGCCAATCGCACCATCGCGCTGCGCGCTGCCGAGGTGCGGATTGTCGAGCTTGGCCGCGCGGTGGCGACCGAGCGGGACGGCTCGTTCGTCTTCGCCGACGTGCCCGCCGGCGCCTATACGCTCGAGATCAGCTATGTCGGAGCGGAGACACAGCGCGAGACGATCACCGTCCCCGAAACCGGCACGGTCCGGGCCGACATCGCGCTCTCGGCATTTGGTGACGCCGAGATCCTCGTCATCGGACAGGCGGCCAACCTGTCGAGCGCCCTGTCGCGCAAGAAGGAGGCGGACGGCGTCTCCGACGTTCTCACCCGCGATGCGATCGGCCAGTTTCCGGACCAGAACGTCGCAGAAAGCCTGCGCCGTCTGCAGGGCGTCAACATCCTCAACGACCAGGGGGAAGGGCGCTTCGTCTCGGTTCGCGGGCTCGACCCGGAACTGGTCTCGACCTCGCTCAACGGGGTCCGCCTGCCCGCACCCGAAAGCGACGTCCGTTCGGTCGCGCTGGATGTGATCTCAAGCGACATCATCGAATCGATCGAGGTCAAGAAGTCGCTCACCCCCGACATGGACGGCGACACCATCGGCGCTTCGGTCGAGATCGAGACCACCAGTGCGTTCGACCGGCGGACCGATCTGCTGACCGCCAAAATCGAGGGCAGCTACAACGACTATGCCAACGAGCTTTCCCCCAAGGGCAGCGTCGACTTCGCCTATCGGGTCAGCGACACGCTCGGCATCTCAGGCGGGGCGAGCTATTACCGCCGCAGCTTCGAGACCGACAACATCGAGGCCGACGATTGGGTCGAAGCGGGTGACACGATATTCCCCGCCACGGTCGAATACCGCGACTACGATGTCGAACGCGAACGGATCAGCGCGACCCTCGGCCTCGACGTGAAGGCGGGGGAGGCCACGACGCTCTATGTGAAGGGCCTCTACAGTCAGTTCGACGATCAGGAATACCGCCGGCGCACCACCTTCGACCTCGGCGATTTTGAGGATGACGGGCCGAGCAGCTTTTCGGGCAGCGGCGCGACCTTCAGCGATGCGGACCAGGAATTCACCGTCGAGCGGGACATCAAGGATCGCTTCGAGAGCCAGAAAATTCGTTCGATCACGCTTGGCGGCGAAAGCGATTGGGGTGCCTGGTTCGCGGATTATTCGGCAAGCTGGGCGAAATCGAGCGAGCGCGAGGACGGCAGCCTCGATCCCATCCAGTTCGCGCGTGACTTCGACGGCGACGGGCTCACCATCGGGTTCGACTATTCCGACCCGAGGGTTCCGGTCGTCTCGGTGATCACCGACCCGGGCGACTTCCGCGATCCAGCGACCTACGAACTGAAGGACGTCGAGTCGACCGACCTGTCCGACGCGCAGGACGAAGAATATGCTCTCAAGCTCGACCTCGGGCGACGCATCGCGACGAGCGCGGGCGAATTCACCGTGCAGGCGGGCGTCAAGTCGCGCTGGCGGGACAAGACTTACGACAGGACGGTGTCCTTCTACGAGAATGACGAGTTTACTCTCGCCGATGCGATAGGTCTGGGTCAGACCTATCGCCTGACCGACATCTCGCCCGTCGCCGATTACACCGCGGGCACCCGCTTCTTCCGCGCCAATTTCGGCAGCTTCGAATTGCAGGAGCTCGACAGCATCTTCGAATCCGCGATCGCGGATTTCGCGGTCTCGGAAGACGTGCTGGCAGGCTACCTTCTTGGCCGCTGGGACAGCAGCACGCTGCGCGTCATCGGCGGCGTCCGGGTCGAGCGCACTCGCAACGACATCGCCGGCAACCTAGTCGAATATCTCGACGAGATCGAGGACGAGGATACCGGCGAAATCGTGCGCGAGGAACAGGTGGTCATTACCCCGCTCGCCTTCGAGCGCGCCTATACCGACTGGCTCCCCAGCCTCAACATCCGCTTCGAACCCCGGAACGACCTGGTCCTGCGCCTTGCCGGCTATCGCAGTCTGGTTCGTCCGAAGCTGTCGAAGCTCGCCCCCCGCTTTTTGGTCGAGGATGATGACGAGGGCGTGCGCGAAGGCGAGTTCGGCAACCCCGACCTCCAGCCCTATAAGGCGTGGAACTTCGATGCCTCGGCAGAATGGTACATGAGCCGCACCGGCGCGCTGACGGCGGCGTTCTTCTACAAGGATATTTCCGACTACATCGTCGATACCTTGCGCGAAGACGGCACGTATAACGGTATCGCCTTCGACGAGGCAGTGATCCCGATCAATGGCGAGAACGCCCAGGTCTACGGCTTCGAACTCGGCTTCGCGCGGGCGTTCGGCGGAGTGCTTGACGGGTTCATCCTCAACGCCAACTACACCTTCACCGATGCAAGCGGCACGGTCTTCATCGATGGCGACGAAGGCACGCCGCGCGACATCCCGCTGCCCGCAACCTCGCGCCACACCGCGAACCTTTCGCTCGGCTTTGACAAGGGGCCGATCGACGTCCGTCTTTCTGGCACCTACCGCGACAAGTATCTCGACGAGCTTGCCGACGAGGCGCCGATGGACCGCTATGTCGACGATCACTTCCAGCTCGACCTTTCGGCCAAGTATAGCCTTACGGACAAGGTGCAGCTGTTTTACGAATGGGTGAACATTAACAACGCGAAGTATTTCGCCTACAACACGCTCGGCAATCGGCAGAACCTTTATCAGTACGAGGAATACGGCTGGACGATGAAGGGCGGCGTGAGGGTGACTTTCTGATGCGCGGTTCGATCAGCCTTGCGGCGCTCGCTGCCCTCACCGCCGCCTGTGCTACGGTGCCGGCAGCGGGCGACCCCGCGGTCGAGGTCTTTGCGGTGGCGGAAACCGAGCCGGTCAGGACCGCCGATCTCGATGCGGCCGACGATCCGGCGATCTGGCGCAATGCCGCGGACCCGGCGCAAAGCCTGATCGTGGCGACGGACAAGAAGGCCGGACTTTACGTCTACGGGCTCGACGGCAAGACGCGCAGCTTCACCGCGCACCCGGCGCTCAACAATGTCGACCTCGTCGATATGGGGGCGGACGGCGTGATCGTCTTTGCCAGCGATCGCAGCGATCTCGCCGCGGCGGGGATCATGCTCTACGGGCTCGATACCGCCACCGCCCGGCTGATCGAGCTCGGCCGCGTCGCTTCCGGTCCGGGCGAAGGCTACGGCATCTGCGGCACCCGCCGCGGGGATGCGCTGATCGTCTACACCGCGCCCAAGAGCGGTCGGATCGGCGAATGGCAGATAACCCTCGGCCCCCGGCTCGCCGCGCGCGAGCTACGCACCATGCAGGTCTCCTCCCAGCCCGAAGGCTGCGCCGTCGATCATCGCGACGGCACGCTCTACATCGGCGAGGAGGCCGGCGGCATCTGGCGCTTCAGAACCGGACAAATGACGGGCGAAGTGGTGGCGAAGGTCGATGGCCGCGCGCTTGTGGCCGACCTTGAGGGACTGGCACTGGTGCCCGAGGGCGAGACTGGCGGATGGCTTTATGCCTCCAGCCAGGGTGACAACGCCTATATGCGCTACGCCCTCCCCGGAATGACCCCGGCGGGCCGTTTTCGCATCGCTCGCGGCACGATCGGTAGCGTCGAGGAAACCGACGGTATCGAGGCCATGCGCGGAGATTTCGGGCCGGCCTTCCCCGGCGGCCTGTTCATCGCACAGGACGGCGTCAACGACGGCAAGCCGCAGAACTTCAAGCTTGTGCCCCTCGGGGCGATCGAGGCGGCGTTGGTGCGGTAGGCGGATCTGCTATGCAAAGCCGGTATGGGCCTGCTGTTACCGCTGCCCGCGCTTTGATCCACGCTCGAAAGTGCCGGGGGGCACCGTCAGACCAGGCACATTTGGGTTCGTTGGCGCTCAAACAGTCGATGCTTGACGCGTTCGGTCTTTCGTTCGCCCTGCCCCTTTTTCGATCAAAGCCAGCACCGTCTTCCCAGCTACAGAATCGACGGGAGAGTCTGCCAAATCACGCCGAGGCTTGCTATAGATAAGGCAAGCGAACCGACCCGCCCCGCCCATTCAATGCCGTCGCTCATTTCCACACGATGGTTCCGAATGGCGAAAAGGATAAGCCCGGCAAGGGCTAGCAGGCCGGAGGCGATGGTCAGGACATTTGCCAGCGTTGTCCCGGGCCAGATACTGCCGATGCCATAAATTGCGAAGAAGTGCGCTGCCCAGATACTCAGGGCGCCAAGCAGCGAGCGCCACGCCCGGCTGTTCACAGAGCCGCTCCGAGCGCGCGAGGCAGGATAGCCGCCGCTGCGCCTCCCGCGGCGACATAGAGCAGGAACAACCCGATCACCTCGACCAGATTGCTTTGCCGGCCCGGCGGCAGATCGCCGGCAATCGCTCGGGCGCCAAGAAAGAGGGCCATCACGAGGCCGATGGCGACGTTCTGACCATGTAGCGCCAGCATTCCAAATATTGTCGCGCCTTGCGCCGACACGGTCGGTCGCAAGCCCGCTGACCACCATGTCCAGACGTCCCAAGCCTCCGCACCAGCCAGCGCCAGGGCTGCAAGAGCGATGAGAGCAGCCGCCCCGGCACTGCTGCCCTTCTGGTTGCGTGCGATTTGGCGGGGCGCCCACCAGGCCGCCGCCGCCGCAACCGCTATCGGGGCAAGCGCCCATGCCAGCGATCCCGCCGGCGGGGGCGCTACCGTCCACCACTCGGGACTGATCCCGAACAGGAAGACGTGAGCGAACATGGCCAGGAGAAAGATCATTCCCATCACCACGAGCAAGATCACGATCGCCCAGCGACTGTGTCCGGTGCCGCCCGCCATGTAGGTCGGCAGCATGATGCCCGCCCCCACGTCGGCGTTCTCCTTGCTCGGGGGGCGATCGGTATCCCAGACCCAGCGCAGGATCGAACCGACCGCGAGCACCCCGCTGACGAAGCCGGCGGTATAGGCCTGCATTGTCAGAAGCAGGAAAAATCCGGCCGTGAACACCGCGCCGAGCAATGGCCAGACCGATGGGCCGGGCATAACCTGCACATATTGTGGCTCGGCCCTGAGCGGGCTCGTAATCAGCGTCTCGCGCAGTCCCGTGACCGTGCCGGGCAGGAAATAGCGCCCCTGCTCGACATCGTCGGAAAGGTCGGGATCGTCCCACAAGGGCTCGCGGCTGCGGACCACCGGGATGCTTCTGGTCGAATAGAGTCCACCAGGCAGCCATTCCAGCGTGCCGCCGCCATAGATGTTGCCGGCGCTATCCTCCTGCGAAGGGCGCAGCCGCCGCGTCGCATCGATGACGAACACAAGCACGCCCGCCGCAAGGATGAAAGCGCCGACCGTAGATACGAGGTTGAGCGCATCGAACCCCCGATCCGGCAGATAACTCGCCACGCGTCGTGGAAGACCCATCAGCCCGGTCAGATGCATGGGCAGGAAAGTGATATGGAGGCCGGCGAACATCAGCCAGAAGGCCCAGCGACCGGCGCGCTCCGATAGGGCGTTGCGGCTGACCATCGGGGTCCAGTAATAGAATGCGCCGAACAGCGGGAAGACCATTCCGCCCATCAGCACGTAATGCAGGTGCGCGACGATGAAATAGCTGTCATGCGCCTGAAAATCGAACGGGACCATCGCCACCATCACCCCGGTCAGCCCGCCCATCACGAAGATGACGATCCCGCCGATGACGAACAGCGCGGGTACCGAAGCGCGGATTTTGCCGATGGCAAGCGTGGCTATCCAGGCGAAGACCTGGATCCCCGCCGGCAGCGATACGGTCATGCTGGCGGCCGAGAAGAAGCCCGTGGTAAGCCGGGGCATCCCCACGGTGAACATATGGTGAGCCCATACGCCGAAGCTGATGAAGCCGGTGGCGAGCATGGCCATCACCACCAGCTCGTGCCCCACGAGCGGCTTCCGCGCGATGGCGACGATCATCGCCGAGATCATCCCCGCTGCCGGCAGGAAGATGATGTAGACCTCGGGATGGCCGAAAAACCAGAATAGGTGCTGCCACAACAGCGGGTCGCCGCCGCGGGTGGGATCGAAGAACGGCCAGTTGAAAGCGCGCTCAACCTCCAGCAGCAGGGTGCACAGGATGACGGCGGGAAAGGCGACCACGATCATCACCGCGAAGATCAGGAATGCCCATACCAGCAAAGGCATCCGCGCCAGCGTCATGCCCGGCGGCCGGGTCCGCATGACGCCGACGATGATTTCGATCGCGCCGGCGATGGCGCTGATTTCGATGAACCCGATCCCGAGCAGCCAAAAATCGGCATTCATGCCCGGCGAATAGGTCATGCTGGTGAGCGGCGGATACATAAACCACCCCCCATCAGGCGCCAGGCCCACGAAGATCGAGCAGAAGAACACCACCCCGCCAACGAGATAGGCCCAGTAGGCGTAGGCTGACAGGCGCGGAAACGGCAGGTCGCGCGCAGCAAGCAACTGCGGCAGCAGCATCACGGCCATCGCCTCGACCGCCGGAACGGCGAACAGGAACATCATCACCGTGCCGTGCATGGTGAAGACCTGATTGTAGGTTTCCTGCGGCACGATCCCTGCCAGCGGGGCGGCAAGCTGCACCCGCATGACCAGCGCCAGGATCCCGGCTGCCACGAAAAAAGCGAAGGCCGTCAGGATATAGTAGAAACCAATAAAATTGTTGTTGACCGTCGTCAGCCGCGCCAGTCCGCGTGGCGCTTCCCATGCCTTTTTCAGCGCCTCAAGCTCGCCTTCCGGACGCGGCTCGCGGGTCGGGAAGCGATCGTAGAGCGCTGGATTGAAGCCGGTCTCGCTGGTCACTGCCGCGTCTCGAGATAGGTGACGATTTCGGCCAGGTCTTCGGGTGGCAACATGGTGTAGGCCGGCATCCGGTTGTTGTGCTTGATTGCCTGCGCGTTGCTGATCCATCCGGTCAGCGTACCGCGATTATTGGGCAGTATGCCTGCGCCGAGCGAATGGCGCGAGGCCACGTGGGTGAGGTCGGGTCCAGCCATGCCCTGCGCCGCCGTGCCGGCGATCCGGTGGCACGCGGCACAGCCTGCTTCCTGGAACAGGGCAGCGCCGCGGCCGCTGGCCTGGGCGGTCTGCGGGGCGGTTCGCGCCGCCAGCCAGCGCGCGTATTCCGCCGGTTCGTGCGCCACCACGACGAAGCCCATCAAGGCGTGCGCTCCGCCGCAATATTCGGCGCACTGCCCGCCATAGACGCCCGCCCGGTCAGCCTGGATGCGCAGCAGGTTGCGGCGCCCCGGCACCATGTCGAGCTTGCCGGCAAGCTCCGGGACCCAGAAGCTGTGCACTACGTCGGCGGATTCGAGTTCCACCACGACCGGCTGGCCGACTGGGATATGAAGTTCGTTTGCGTCGTGCGAGACGATCGCGCCTTGTGAATCGAGATAGGCGACCCGCCACCACCACATGTGGCCCGTCACCCTGACCCGCTGCTCGGCACCGGTCAGTGGTCCCGCGAGATGACTGGTCAGGGTCAGTCCCCAGACCAGCAAACCGGTGAGCACCACAGTGGGGAAAGCCAGCCCGCCGAGGAGGATCGTGCGCTCACCGCCGAGCTTCTGCTTGAGCGCGGGGCTGCCGAACAGCGCGACCGCAAGGGCCGCCAGGACGATCAGGAACACCGCGGTCATCAGGCCGATCAGGACCCAGGCAAGCGTACTGATCGAGGCCGAATACGGACCCCCCGGGTCAAGCACCGGCGGCGGCCAGCCGAACAGCGCGTCAGCGAGGGTCGAGCGAGATGAGGTAGGCCGCGACATCTTGCGCCTCTCCTTCGTTAAGAGGCATGGCAGGCATGGTGGTTCCCGGAAGCACCGCTGGTGCGTTGCGGACAAACTGCGCGAGGGTTCCATTATCGGCCGCAAGCCGGCCGGCGATCAGAGCCTGCGCATCGAAATCGTGAAGCGAGGGACCGACCCTGCCCTGCGGCAGGTCGATCCCCGGAATTGCGTGGCAGCTCGCGCAGCCGACGCGTTTCATTACAGCGAGGCCGCGATCAGGATCGGCGCTGTCGAGCTGGGGAGCGCGTTCGGGCAAGCCCCCGCACCCTGCCAGCGCCAGTGCACTCGACCCCAGTGCAATGAAGCGCCACAATGGGCTTGCGACCCGGCGAGGGGCTGGTAGTTCAGTACGCGTGCCCCGAAATCTCAGCATTCCTATTGCCTTAGCCATTACGCTGGCGCTGGCAAGCTGCGTGGATCAGGCGGGGTCTGAAGATGGCTTCACCGCGACGGGCGAAATTATCGCGCTGAGCGGGGGGGCAGCTGGCCCGCGCTATGCCTGCGTTGCCTGCCATGGTGTCGACGGCCGCGGCAACGGGTACGATGCGCCGGCGCTTGCGGGAAAGCCGGCCGGATATCTGCAGAAGCAGCTCGAGGACTATGTCGCCGGCACGCGCCAGCACGAGGCGATGCGATATGTCGCAACGCGGCTTTCACCCGCGGAACGGGGGCTCGTCGCCACATGGTTCGCCGGTCTTCCTCCGGCAGACCACCCAGCCATCGCCCCGGACGTGCTCTACGCGAACGGCGATCCCGCGCGGGGTATCCCCTCCTGTGCGTCGTGTCACGGTGCGTCTGGCGAAGGGATCGGGCAGGCCAACCCGCCCCTCGCTGGACAGCCTGCGCCATATATCGCCCAGCAACTCTCACAGTGGAAGAACGCCAAGCGCCGCAACGATGCCGGCGATGTCATGTTGAGGATTGCACAGCGGTTGACCGATCAGGAGATTGCGGCGCTTGCCGGGGCTCTTGGCCATGACCAAAGACCCCCGGCGTCTCCGGCCCGTTGAGATCGGGCAGCATTCCCGTCAACACATCGTGCCGGTCCCAGAAATGATGTTTGAGTGCAGCGGCCACGTGCGCCGGTATCAGCACGGCCAGGCCGATGATCGACAACTGGTGAATCGTCTCGGCCCACTCCATGATCACCCGTTGCCAGGCGGGGCTGAGCTGGGCGAAGGGCAGGTCGGGCACTGGCACCACGCCGGCGATGCTGAGCGGCAGATCGTTGGGCAGGGCCGACCACAGCGCCCATCCGCTCAACGGCAGGGCGATGAACAGCCCATAGAAGAGAATGTGGGTGATATGCGCGATGTTTGCCTGAAAGCCGGGCGTATCGGCATCGTTCACAGGTCCGGGGATCAGCAGCCGCCAGACGCCCCTGAGGCCGGCCAACAGCAAGATTGCAAAACCGATTTCCGTGTGGAGCTGATAAAGGCCCAACTTGTCGAAGCTGGAAGCCATCCGCCCGGCATACCAGCCGAGTGCGAGTTGCCCCATCACTACAGCCGCCATGATCCAGTGGAAGGCAATTCCCACAGGAGAATAGCGGCGCTGTTCGGTATGGCCGCGTGCCCAGCGCCGTATCGCGTTCAGCACAGGGTCTGTCGCTGAGCTGTCGGCTCGCGCAAGGCTTTTCGCAACGCCAGTAGCGCGGCGGCGAGATACACTACCGAACCGGGCACCCACATTATGAGGCCGGCCAGCTGCTGATCCGCAAGCGGACTGAACCCCCAGGCCTGCGTGGTCAACCAGTGCGGGGCATAGATTGCCTGCGGGGTAAAAGTCAGCAAGGTCGCCAAGAGGCCCATCTGCACTGTCATGGCAAGAAGCCCGGCGATGGCAGCGGGCCGGCTCGCTGCCGACACCGATTGCCAGAACAGCAGCGCGCTTCCCAGAAGCGAAAGCTGCATCACCCAGTAGATCGCATCGGAAGACAGCGCCGCCACATAGAGGCCGGGGGCGTGCCAGAGCCAGAACATGAATGTTGCGATCCCTGTCGCCAGCAACAATTCGGGGGTGCGCTGGATCAATCGAACGCCGGCCATGACGAGCAGTGGGGCAACAAGCGCGGTAAGTCCCACATGGTGCACTACCCGGACGGAAAACAGCGCCGAACTCAGCGCACAGATAGGCGATACGTAGAGCAGGAAAATCAGGGCAAGCGCTCCGCCAAGAGCGAGCTTCTCGCGTCGCCCACGCTGCCCCCGCGACACCCACGTCCAGACGGCCGCGCCCCCCAGTATGGCGAGCAGAAGCGGATCGAGGTTCCACCGGAGCAGCCACTCCGCAGGCAGCGGGGCTGCGCCGCAATAGGGCACCCATTCATTTTGCGCAGCGGACATGCTCGCTCCTTCCTGCCATGGCGCTTAAGCCAAAACGCTGTTAGGCCACCGGTTTCTAGTCCCGGTGCCGCGGAGGGTCCAGCTTGAACACGCAGTTGCAAAATCGTCGGAAGGCCCCCGTCGGCTGGCTGATCAGAATCCTCGCGCTGGTATTGGCCCTGATCGGGTTGACGCTGACTGGAGGCGGCGCGTGGCTCGCGGCGCTGGGAGGCTCGTTCTATTATCTTCTCGCCGGATCTGCGTTGATGGCGAGCGGATGGCTGATCTGGCGCGGAAAGGCGGCGGGTGCCTGGCTCTATTTCGCCACTGTCGCCGCCACCCTCGTCTGGGCTCTGTGGGAAGTCGGTACGGAGCCCTGGGCACTGGTCCCCCGCCTGGTCGGACCGGTTGTTCTTGCCGCGCTTGTCTGGCTCGCACTCCCTCGCCTCACCAACGGGCGGATCACGCGAGGCGGCGGGTGGCTCGGCGCTCTTGGCGCCCTTGCAGCACTTGGCATCGGGCTGGCGCTGGCGGCGAATGCGCATCGCCCGCAGATCGACCAGCCGTTGCCGGGAGCGCGGCCCCTGCTCGCGATGCAGCAACCTCAGACCGACTGGCAAAGCTATGGTTCCGCCCAAGCACAGCGCTATTCGGCGCTGTCGCAGATCAATCTCGACAATGTCGGACAGCTCACCCGCGCCTGGACGGCGCACACCGGCGACCTGCCCGACGATACGAGCAACCACAAATATGCAGCGGAAAACACTCCGCTCGTGATCGGCGACACGATGTATCTGTGCTCGGCCATGAGCAAGGTGATCGCGCTCGACGCGGCCACCGGGCGCGAGCGCTGGCGCTTCGATCCCGAAGTTGCCAAGGAGAACATACCCTATTCTGCTTCCTGCCGCGGCGTGGCCTACGCCGGACCTGCGCAACCCACGGTCGCTGGCGCCGGTGCAGTATGTTCGTCCCGGATCGTTGCGGGCACGCTCGACGGGCGCCTGCTCGCGCTCGATGCCCGCACGGGCCGCCCATGTCCCGGCTTCGGGACCAACGGCGAAGTCGACATCAAGCAGGGCATGGGCGATGTCGTCCCGGGCATGGTTTCGATCACCTCGCCCCCCGTCATCGTGCGGGGAGTCATCGTCACCGGCCACCAGGTGCTCGACGGGCAGAAGCGCGCCGCGCCATCGGGCGTGATCCAGGCGTTCGATCTCGAGACCGGCGAACTCAGCTGGGCCTGGGACATGATGCGCCCTGATCGCACCGGTCGCCCGCCCGAAGGCGAGGAATACACCCGTGGCACGCCCAACATGTGGACGATCGCCACCGGCGACGAGGCGCTGGGCCTCGTCTACCTGCCGATGGGCAACAGCGCGGTCGATTACTGGAGTTCCGCGCGCCGCCCGGAGGAAAACCGTTATGCGACCGCGCTGGTTGCGCTCGATGCGGCGACGGGCCGGCCGCGCTGGCACTTCCAGACCGTGCATATGGACGTGTGGGATTACGATCTCGGTTCGCAGCCCACGCTGATCGATCTCAACCGCGACGGCGAGGTAGTTCCCGCGCTGTTCCTGGCGAGCAAGCAGGGCGACCTTTATATGCTGGACCGGCGAACGGGCGAGCCACTGCACGGCGTGGAGGAACGCCCGGTGCCCCAGGGCGGGGTGGAGCCGGAGCAACGCAGCGCGACCCAGCCGTTCTCGACTTACCACACGCTGGCGAAACGCGATCTCGTCGAAGCGGATATGTGGGGCATGTCGCCGATCGACCAGCTCGCCTGCCGCATCCAGTTCCGCCGCGCGGCCTATGACGGCATCTATACTCCTCCCACCAGCGACCGCCCGTGGATCCAGTACCCGGGATACAATGGCGGAGCGGATTGGGGCAGCCTCGCCCTCGACCCGGTTCGGGGCGTGCTCGTTTCCAATTACAATGACATGCCAAATTACAATCGCTTGCTGCCCCGGGCGGAGGCGGACAAGCGAGGGCTGAAAGCGCGCACTGCCGAAAGCGCGCGAGAGGAGGAACCCGGCGATGCCCCGGAAGGGGATCCGCAGGCTGGCACCCCCTATGCTATCGACGTCAACGCCGGCTGGCGGTTCGGTGCCACCGGCTTGCTATGTACGCGGCCGCCCTATGGCGGCATCCGCGCGATCGACGTTGCCACCGGCGAGACGATCTGGGACCGGCCCTTCGGCACAGCCCGGAAGAACGGTCCGTGGGGCATACCTTCGATGATGCCCTTCCTGATCGGCACGCCCAATAACGGCGGGTCGGTGGTCACGGGTGGCGGACTTGTCTTCATTGCCGCCGCAACCGACGACCTGTTTCGCGCGATCGACCTCAGGACCGGCAATACCGTCTGGGAGGATGCCCTCCCGGCAGGCGGCCAGGCCAACCCGATCACTTACGAGGTCGATGGCCGCCAGTTTGTTGCGATTTTTGCAGGTGGGCATCACTTCATGGAAACGCCTGTGGGTGACGAAGTGGTTGTCTATGCTCTTCCGCAGAGCGACCGGTAACGAGCATCTGGTGTCTCCTTGGGAAAGTCTGAGGCCGTAAGGCACCTACAAGGTTCAAAGACAAATCCGGAACCGCAACTCTCAGCACAGCGAGAGAGCTGTCGAAGCGATGCCATCGCCCGCTTCGATTAACAAGGACGGGATCGACCGATTTCGGGCTTTAAAGAAATCTACTCGAGGTAACTGCCTATGGGCGCCTTTATCCCGTCCGCTCAGTCCTGAACCAACGGCGGCTATCGGGCCGCGGCGCCGGCCTATCGAATGACCGAATTTGGGGCGCAAAGCTGCCGCTATCCCCGTTCAATCCACCACTCCGGCCACGCCACCTTGTGAGGCAAGCGCGTGTTGCGCCAGACCTCCCTTTGCTCGGCCTCGGTAAGCCCTCGCGTTCCCATCCGCGATAGCGCCGCTTCGACGGCCCACGGATTGATTTCCCAACGCGATCGTAGGGGGTCGTCGGCGTACTTGAGCGTCGCGAGGCCGAGCGTGTCGAGGATGCAATCGGCACCGCTCGCAACAAGCGTGATTATGACCTGAACCTTTTCATGTTCTTCGGTCAGCGAGGCACGCGCGGCTTCGATCGCTTCGAGCGACCAGCGGGCTGCAGCACTGTCTCCGGCGAGGCCCTTTTGAGTCAGCTGAAGGAGGAAGGCTTCGGCTGCCGTTACCCGGCGCTCGTGCCCATCCTCGCGGATCGTGACCATCTGTCCCAGCGCCGCATCATAGGGCACCTCGCGGCGGCGGTTCTTCGGGCGGCCCCTGGGGTTGCCCGAACGGCCCTTGAGGAAGCGCGTCGCTACCGGTGGTTTGGCGTACCCGACGGGTTCATTATCCGTCATCCTGCCCTCCCGCGCGGCCAACGCACTTGCTCGGGATTGAAGGTGAAGGACTTGATGTCAGAGATTTCGTCGTCCGAAAGCCGCCGCCGACCCGGCCGGCTAAGGGCAGCCTGGGTTGCCCACGCGTGGACCTTGACGGCGTCATCGGAGCCGGGTTAGACGTCGGCAATGCCGAGCAGATGCAGGGCCTCGTTGGCGCTATCCGAAGAATACCGAAGCTTCACCACGACCGGGCTTTTCGCGGGCCGGGCTTGCGCCAGCACCTTCTCGCGCTTCTCGATCATCCTGAGCACCTTGCGGATCGCCATCCGGCGGCCCTTGAGCGCCGCCTGGTAGGTCTGAAGCTGGAGCGCCTTGGGCCGGCCTCGCGGATTACCCGACTGCCCCTTGACGAAGCGGCCCTTGCCCGCGCCGGTCATGCCGCAAGGTCCTCGCCGTCCCGGTGGACGAGCACCGGCTGTTTGCCGGTAAGATCGGACCACCGGGTCATCGCGAGATCGACATAGGCCGGGTCGATATCGAGCCCTCGGAATGCCCGCCCCACTCGCTCCGCGGCAATCAAGCTGGTGTCCGAGCCGAAAAAGATGTCGAGCACGAGCTCGCCCTGCCGGGTCACATCGCAGATGGCATCGGCAACCATCGCGACCGGTTTGACCGTCGGGTGAAGGGCGAGATCCTCACGCCGCGAGCCTCTCATCGAGTTGACGCTCGGATAGTCCCACACATTGGTGCGGTTGCGGCTGTGCCGGCCGAGCTCGACGCAATTTGTGTGCGGAGTATCGCCAACCCGGTAGACGAACACCATCTCGTGCTTCCAGCGGTAGAGCGAGCCCATCCCGGCATTGCTCTTGTTCCAGACGCAGATATTGGCTGCTCGCCATAGATGCCGCCGGCCGCGGCGCTCACGTCGTCCATGTGGCGCCAGTCCATGCAGACAAAGTGGACCGCCCCATCGCGCAAGACCTTGGCACATGCACCAAGCGTATCGGAAAGGAAGGCGCGGAACTCGGTGTCGTTCATCTCGCCCGATGCCATCGCGAACTCGCGGTGCCGACCCCTGGCATTGGCGTGCCCGTTGATCCTGACGTTGTAAGGGGATCGAGAAAGGCGCAGTCGATCGCGGCCTCGGTTCCAACGATGGCTTGGAGGAACCCCGTACCGCGGCCATCGCCGCACCCGAGGCGATGCTCCCCCAGTTGCCAGATGTCACCGAGCTTGACCCGGGGGTGACCGGGACCGCGGGGATGACCTCGTCATCCGGATCCTCGCTACCGGCGAGGATCACATCGATCTCGCCCGCGGCAAAGCCGGTCAGCGACAGGTCAAGGTCGAGCTCTGGAAGCGACAGGTTGACAAGTTCGAGCTTGAGGATTTCAATGTCCCAGCCCCGCATTGAGCGCGATCTTGTTGTCGGCGAGGCGCAGCGCCTTCTTCTCGGTGTCCGTCAACCCGGCAAGCGTGATCACCGGGACCTCGGCCAAGCCCAGCTCCTTTGCCGCGCGCAGGCGACCGTGGCCGGCGATAAGGTTGCCGCCGGGATCGGCAAGGATCGGGTTGGTAAACCCGAAGGCTTTTATCGAGGCGACGATCTGCTCGATCTGGCGCTTGGAGTGGGTACGCGCGTTGCGCGGATCGGGGACGAGGCTCGCAAGCGGCGCGTAGCGCACTTCGAGCCGGCGGTCGGCAGCGGTGGTGGCTGCCTGGAAGGTCGACGGTTCCATACCCGAAACAGGAACGAACGGACGATGCGAAGGCAGCAGCGATGCTTCTGCGGGGATAACGCGTCGCCAAAGAACCGACTGGACTTTGCCGGACACCCGCGCATCAGTTGCAACCACGCCCGCCGACGCGGGCTTGTCCCGGTAGCGGCGGCGCCTTCTGCCGCCGCCCCAACCGGAGACGATAGAATGGCCAAGTCCAAGTCCACCACCAAGACCATCAGCAAGCTCGACCAGGTCGAAGCGCTCCTCCTGCGCGACGCTGGCGCGACCATCGCCGAGATGATGGCTGCCACCAGTTGGCAGCAGCACTCGGTGCGCGGGGCACTTGCCGGCGCGCTCAAGAAGCGCGGGCTTACCATCACCTCGGACAAGGTCGACGGGGTCCGCCGCTACCACGCGGAAAAGGCAGCATGAGCGACCTCGCCTGTCTCGTGGACGAGATCGGTCGCATGGACCTTGAAGGCCTGCGAACGGAATGGCGGCGGCGCTACGGCGCCCCGCCTGCGCTGCGCTCGGTCCCGATCCTGCGCGAAATTCTCGCCTGGCGGGTCCAGGCCGAGGCCCTTGGCGGGCTCGATGGAGCGACCCGCAAGACCCTCGCGAGGTCGGGACCGGTGGAAGCCGAAGGCAAGCACCTCGGCGTCGGGGCCAGGCTCACGCGCCAGTGTAAAGGGCGGGAAGTTACAGTGACCGTCGAGGATGCCGGCTTCCGGTTCGACGGCCAGCTCTATCCCAGCCTCTCGGCCGCCGCCACCGCGATCGCCGGATCGCGCTGGAACGGCCCGCGCTTCTTTGGCCTCAAAGACAGCTGATGGAGCCTAGGCCCAAGATTTTCCGCTGCGCGATCTACACCCGCAAGAGTTCCGAAGAAGGTCTCGACCAAGCATTCAACTCGCTCGATGCCCAGCGCGCCGTGAGGAAAGCCTATGTTCAGAGCCAGGCCGGCGAAGGCTGGGTGCTGCTACCCACGCTCGATGACGACGGCGGCTATTCGGGCGGCACCATGGAGCGCGCCGGTCTAAAGGCGCTGCTCGCCGACATCGCCGCCCGCGCCATCGACATCGTGGTGGTCTACAAGATCGAGCGGCTGACCCGCTCGCTGACCGACTTTGCCCGCATGGTCGAAATCTTCGAAAAGGCGGACTGCAGCTTCGTCTCGGTCACCCAGTCGTTCAACACGACCAACTCGATGGGCCGCCTGATACTCAATGTCCTGCTCTCGTTCGCCCAGTTCGAGCGCGAGGTTACCGGCGAGCGCATCCGCGACAAGATCGCGGCCTCCAAGGCGCGCGGCATGTGGATGGGCGGGCTCCCGCCGCTGGGCTACGATCCCCCGGAAGACCAGCGCCGCATCCTGCTGGTTAACGCGGGCGAAGTTGTTACCGTGCGCGCCATCTTTACCCGCTATCTCGAACTTGGCTAGGTCCATGCGCTCCAGCGCGAACTGACCGCGACCGGGATCATGTCCAAGGCTCATGTGACCCGGAAGGGCACCACGCTCGGCGGCCTCCCGTTCAGCCGCGGGGCGCTGTTCCATCTCCCGAGCAACCGGGTCTATCTCGGCGAGATCGTTCACAAGGGTGCAATCCACCAGGGCGAGCATGATGCGATCGTCGATCGAGCGCTGTTCGCGCGGGTGCAGGATCATCTCGATGCCAACTCCCGCAGTCACCGGGCGATCGCCACTGGCCGCAAGGACAAGGCGCCGCTGACCGGCAAGCTGTTTGATGAGGATGGCGAGCCGATGAGCCCGACGTTCTCGCGGGGAAAATCGGGCCGGTCGTATCGCTACTACGTCTCGGCGTCGCTGCAGCAGGGGACCAGGCACGCCAGCACGATAACCAGGCGCGTGCCGGCGCCGGCAATCGAGCGCATTGTCACCGAAGCGACCGAGCGCTGGACGGGCAACGCGATCAGTACGCGGGATTAGTTGCACGAGGTGCGGCTGTCCGGCATGGGAATGGCGATCAAGCTGCGCGATGTCGATCCTTCGCAGGTCGCACTCCGTCTCGTCGATGGCGAGAGGCTGGTCCATTCGACGAGGTCGGACTGCACGATCCTGCTCGCCGAAGTCTTCCCCCTGCGAGGGGGCCGAAGGGCCATTCGGTCAGGCACGGGGAGCGGCTGCTGTCCCGACCCGGTTTTCATCGCAGCCCTTCGCCGCGCGCACCGGATGCTCGAGCGCGAGCGTGGTCTCCCGAGCATGACCAGTGCGCCGGTCTCGCCCTACGAGCGCAACATCCTGAGGCTGGCATTCCTTGCGCCCGCAATCCAGCAGGACATCCTTGCCGGTCGCCAGCCGGCTGCTCTGACCCTCGGAAAACTGAAGCAGATGAAGATCCCGCTGGCGTGGTCCGAACAGCCGGCAGCCCCGGGGCTACGGTCCGACGAGGATTACCTGTTACGGCGAGTAATCCGCCTGATACTGCCGACTAATTGCCCTGTTATGCGCGATCAAATAGCCTGTTCTGGCAAATAACAGGAAAACGCCTCGTGGGCACCGTAACGCACTGTATCCTAGCCACTTTTCTCAACGAAGTGTCAATCAAACCGCGAAAATCGCCCTGTTATGCGGTCGAAATGGCCGTTTTCCCCCTGTTCTTGCCTGTTTTGCAGGGAAACCGAACCGATGCCGATCCCGCCAGAGGCTAGGCGGGAAATACGACCCTGATATCGATCGTGAGACGCCGCTGATGCCGGCAGCCGGTCGGGTTGGCCAATGCAAAGCCGCCCGTTCCGCGGCTTTCAACGCGGACCCTGCGAGGAGAGACTAGTGCTAGGGGTGGTTGGCGGTGCTGTCAGTCGCATCGCTACTTTTCTCAGATGAAGTCCGCTTTGCGCCCCAATATCGGTCATTCACGAAACTGCAGTCGATCTCCAAAAGCTGCCGGTCGTCGGGATGACTGTCACTGATCCGTCCGACCACGGTTCGAAGAATATCAGTCGCCCAACTTGACCTCTTCACGTACGTCCGGCCCTACAGGGCGCTCGAGCGCTTTTTCGGCCTCCTCCAAGAGTTCCGGGGTCAGGTCGGTAGTCCGTGCCGGGAGAGGGGTGCCATCTCCCATCTCACCATTGGTCTCGATGTCTTCGATCAGCATCTTCATCTCGGCGATTTCCTTGACCTGCGCTTCGATGATCGAGTCTGCGAGCTTGCGAACACGCGGATCGGTGATCTCTGCTCGCGAACTTGTCAGAACGGCGATCGAGTGATGCGGGATCATCGCTGCCATGTATTCTTCATCGTTGACGGTCGCCTGGCTGCGAACCAGCCACAGCGCCACCGCGAAGGTCAGGGCACCGACGCCCAGGATGATCAAGTTCTTGGTCTTGTCCTTGTACATGCCCCACATGAAGAGGAGCATGACAATCATCATCATGCCGCCCATGACGAAGGTCATCCAGAAACGCGTTTCGCTCCAGAACACGTGATCGAGCTCGTAGGTGTTCAAATACATCAGGCCGAACATTATTGCGGTCGAGGTCGCCACCATCGCCATGAAGCGCCAGTAATTGCCGCCTCCGTGATGCTCCTGTTCACTGGAATGTTCTGCTCCGGACATGCCGATCCTCCTATTTAGTCATTTGCGTCGCGTTCTATCAAGTAACCCGCTGCGACCATGCAGGTTTCCCGGACGCCCTATGCGTTGCCCAGCGTCGGAAGCTTCAAACTACGCAGCCGCAAGGCGTTGGCGATGACCGATACCGATGAGAGGCTCATCGCTGCGGCCGCGATCATCGGATTGAGAAGAAGGCCAAAGGCGGGAAACAGCACGCCCGCCGCTACCGGTATGCCGAGCGCATTGTAACCGAACGCGAATACGAGGTTTTGGCGAATATTGCGCATGGTGGCGCGCGACAGCACGATCGCCTGGAGCACACCGGTCAGGTCGCCGCGGACCAGCGTGACACCGGCGCTTTCGATCGCCACATCGGTGCCGGTTCCCATTGCAATGCCGACATCCGCAGCCGCCAGCGCTGGCGCGTCGTTAATGCCGTCCCCTGCCATTGCAACGCGCTTGCCTGCGGCCTTGAGCGCCTCGACCTTGCGATGCTTGTCCTCGGGCGAGACGTTTGCCTCGACCTCGTCGATACCGAGCTGGCGGGCCACGGCTTCGGCGGTGGCGCGGCTATCGCCGGTTAGCATGACCACTTCGATCCCGCGCTCGTGCAGCGCCCTAATGGCCGCAGCGCTGGTCGGCTTGATCGGATCAGCGACCGCGATCAGCCCTGCCGGTGCGCCATCGATGGCCACGAACATCACGGTTTGGCCTTGGGAGCGTCCGGCTTCTGCGGACGCGAGCCATTCCGCATCATCGATCCCGAGCCGCCGCATCAGTTTCTCGTTGCCAATGGCGACCTTCCGCGGTCCCACGCGCGCCTCGACACCCTCGCCGGTAATCGACGACAAATCAGACGCTGCCTCGAACGCCACGCCTCGCGCCTTGGTGCCTTCAACTATTGCATGGGCGAGCGGATGCTCGCTCCCGGCTTCCACCGCGGCGACGGCGGAAAGGAACTCGGCCTCGTCCAGTCCCACTCGGGGAGTGACCGAGACGAGATCAGGCTTGCCCATGGTGAGAGTGCCCGTTTTGTCGACCACCAGCGTGTCGATCTTTTCGAGCGTCTCCAGCGCCTCGGCGTTGCGAATGAGGATGCCGTGCTGGGCCCCCTTGCCGGTGCCGGTCATGATCGACATCGGGGTTGCGAGGCCGAGCGCGCAGGGACATGCAATGATGAGAACGGCGATCGCGTTGACCAGTGCATAGGCAAGCGCGGGGAATGGCCCCCAGATGGCCCAGACGATAAAGGTAACGACCGCGATGACGACGACCGAAGGCACGAACCAGGCCGCGACCTGATCGGCCAGGCGCTGGATCGGTGCCCGGCTGCGCTGTGCCTCGGCGACCATCTGGACGATCTTGGACAACATCGTGTCCTTGCCGACCGCGCCCGCACGCATAACGAAGCCGCCGGTCTGGTTGACCGTTCCGCCGATAACCTTGTCGCCGGCCCTCTTGGACACGGGCAACGGCTCACCGCTGATCATGGACTCGTCGATCGCGCTCGCACCCTCGGTTACCTCGCCATCGACCGGCACCTTGTCACCGGGGCGGACGCGGAGCAGGTCACCGCTCGCCAATTGGTCGAGCGACACTTCGCGCTCGTCTCCGCTGCCGAAGATCTTGAGTGCGGTCGGCGGCGCAAGTTCGAGCAGTGCACGCAAAGCGCTCGAGGTCGAGCCCCGCGCCCTGAGTTCGAGCACTTGACCCAGCAGAACCAGCGTGGTGATGACCGCCGCCGCCTCGTAATAGACGCCGACGCGGCCCGAGTGATCGCGGAAGGCGGGCGGGAATATATCGGGCAGGAGCGTCGCGACGAGGCTGAACAGGAACGCGATCGCTACACCGAAGCCGATCAGCGTAAACATGTTAAGGTTGCGGGTCCTGAGCGACTGCCACGCCCGTACGAAGAACGGCCACCCGCCCCAAAGTACGACCGGTGTGGCGAGGGCCAGCTGCGCCCATTGCGCACGTGCCGGTTCGATCAGCCGGTCGAAGCTGATCCCGGGCACCATGTCGCTCATCGCGTAGACGAACAACGGCAGGGTGAAGAACGCGCTGACCCAGAAGCGGCGCGTCATGTCGACGAGTTCGGGATCGGGTCCATCCTCGAGGCTGACCGTCTCAGGCTCCAGAGCCATTCCGCAGATGGGGCAGCTTCCCGGTCCTACCTGCCGGATTTCGGGATGCATGGGACAGGTGTAAATCGTCCCCTCGGGAACGTCCTCGACCTGCTCAAGATGCGCGCCCGACAGATAGTGCTCCGGGTCGCTGACGAACTTGTCCTTGCACCGCGCCGAACAGAAGTGATGGGTTGCGCCGTCGTGCTCGGCGATATGCGTAGCACCCTCGATCGCCACGCTCATGCCGCAGACAGGGTCGATGGCGGTAGCTTCACCTTGGGCGTGGCCTGCCTGATGGGTGTCGCAACAGCTCATGGATTGCCTCCTCTGCTTCGCAGGTGCGTATGACTGAAATCAGGGATAGGACGCGAAAACCTCGCGGCGCCCGTTGCCGAACGCTATGACCTGGTAGGGTTGCACTTTGCCCCCCGCCTCCATGCCGGGCGATCCAAGCGGCATACCGGCCACCGCCAGACCTTCCACCCAGTCGGGCCTTTCTGCGAGCAAGCGCTCGACGTCGGCGGCGGGCACGTGGCCCTCGATGACGTACCCATCCGCGATCATGGTATGACACGAACGAAGGTCATCGGGGACACCGTGCTGCGTCTTTACCGACGCCATGTCGGGGTGATCGACCGTTGCGACTTCATGCCGGTCGCCCTGCTGCATGTGCGCCGCCCAGGCTTCGCAACATCCGCAACTGGGATCGCGATACATGGTGAAGCTGGCTGCCTGCGCCGCGCCCGCACAGGCTGCGAGCAACATCGTGCCAAGTATGGGGAGAAGCGGGCGACGGGTCAGATTTCTGCTTTGGCTCATCAGTTGTGTCCCATTGCTTTCATGTCTTCGTCGGACATGGTGGACTTGTCGTGGCCGGCATGCGGATCAGCGGCGGGCGTTGCGGCTGCCGTCGGCGTGGGAGTTGCGACGGGTGCCGGCGCGACCTTGCGAGCGGAAGGCGCGGGCGCGCTGGTGGTTGCAGACTGCGGACTCGACGCGGCGACTGGCGCATCAGATCGCGGCTCGGAGACTGGCTCGGTGACCGCCTCGGAAATCGCTTCGGAAGCGACCGGAGCCGGGGTTGCGGCAGCCGCCTCGGCTGCCGGAGTTTCCTCTTCCACCGGAGCAGCTGCTTCTCCGCACGCTGCCAGCGGAAGCAGGAGCGCGGGCGCAAGCAATGACTTACCGGCGAAGGCGAGAGAATTGAGACGCATGGCAGGCTCCTTCAGAGTTTGAGGTGATTGAGGCCATGAGCGAGTTCGCCGCCCATGTAGCCCTGAACGATCAGTAACGCCGCAATCGGGAAAAGAGTGAGGCGAAAAGCAAGGCGGGACTGCGGATTGCGGTAAGCAATCCAAGCTGCCGCTAGGCCGAGGGCCGCGATCAGCATCCCGTTCCAGCGGTGAAGCTGCATGACGGTATCGCCGCCGAACCACAGTCCGGTATGTATCCACCCGAACAGGGCTGCAACGACAGCGCCCGCAGCGCCACCGTAGATCATGATCTTCACGGCCGCTTCGCGTTCTGGAGTGCGGCGCGCCATCACGAACAGCTCGGTAAGCGCAGCCATCAGCAAGAGTGCAATCGGGAAGTGGACGGTTGCCGGATGCAAGCTCTTCAAGACACCGACGATGCCGCCGCTCTCGACTTGCTCGGCATCATGGCCTTGGGTGGTTTCTTCGGAAACCGCTGCACTGCCCATCGCATCCATATCGTGATCGGGCTGAGCAGCGACCGCAGCGGTTGAAGCAGGACGTTCCGCCTCCTCCCAATGCTTCTCGTCGCCATGCGCGAACGCAACCGTTGCAGAGAGAAGAAGAGCCAGGCTGGCCAAAAGGCGCAGAACGGAGCTCACCGCTTGGCCTTCTCGAAAAGGTCGACCAGTTCGCCGAACTTCTGCTTCTGTTCGTCGACATCACCGCTAGCGATCGCTTCGGCCACGCAGCAAGCCGCATGGCGCTTGAGGATTTCGCTCTCGGCACGGCCAAGGGCAGCCTTGATCGCCTGGACCTGGTTGAGGACATCGATGCAGTAACGATCGTCTTCGATCATCTGCGCCACACCGCGCACTTGCCCTTCGATTCTCCGAAGCCGATTGACGATGCGGGAACCATCGGTTGCTGACACGTTTAACGCTCCATCTGCCGGAATACCCTACGGGGTATCTTGCAATACTCCTGGGGGGTATATATGACAAGGGCAAAAGGAGTTGCAAGACCCATGTCTCAATTGCTGGTTTCCCGTCGAAGACTGATTGGAGCAGGAGCGCTTGGCGCAGGTGCACTGGCCTTGCCCGCTTGGGCACGCGGTGCCGATCTGCACGGCGGTGGATCGATCCGCCCCGGCTTCGATGAAGTGTCAGGCCGCGACATCGCGCTGACCATCGGCGAGGGACCTCGCGTCGTTCAGGGACGTCGAGGCCGCGCGATTGCTGTCAATGGTAGCGTGCCGGGTCCGCTGGTGCGCCTTCGCGAAGGCGAGCCGGTTCGTATCGCCGTTACCAACACGCTCGACGAGGACAGCTCGATCCATTGGCATGGCCTGCTGCTGCCGTTCCAGTTCGACGGCGTTCCCGGTGTCAGCTTCCCCGGAATCAGGCCGGGCGAAACCTTCGTCTACGACATCCCTGCGCTGCGACAGAGCGGCACGTATTGGTGGCATAGCCACTCGGGACTGCAGGAACAGGCCGGACATTACGGCCCGATCGTGGTCGAACCCTCCGGCCAGGACGCCGTGCAAGTGGATCGGGATTACGTGCTGCTCCTCAGCGAATTCACCCCGCTTCACCCGCACACGATTATGGACAAGCTGAAGAAGGGCGAAGGCTACTTCAATTACCAGCAGAACACCTGGACCGACGACTATCCGCTTTCGGGCGAAGACCGGCGGATGTGGGCGCGCATGCGCATGATGGCGACCGACATTCTGGACGTGACGGGATCGACCTACACCTACCTCGCCAACGGGCGCGGACCGGAAGAGGGTCTCGAGTTCCTGTTCAACCCTGGCGAGCGGGTGCGGCTGCGCGTCATCAACGGCAGCGCGATGACCTTCTTCAACGTCCGCATTCCCGGGGTGAAGTTCTGGGTAGTCGGTGCCGATGGCCAGAACGTGCGCCCGGTCGAGGTCGAGGAGTTCCAGATCGGCACGGCGGAGACCTACGACGTCATCATCGAGCCAACCGGCGAAGCCCGCACGATCGTCGCTGAGAGCATGGATCGATCGGGTATGGCCGTCGCGACCCTGGCCTCCCGCCCTGGCGCGCGGGCAAGTGTACCACCCTTACGCGACCCGCCGCTCCTGACCATGGCGGACATGGGTATGAACCACGGGTCAGGCGGAATGGATCATGGCGGTGGCGACATGGCCGGAATGGACCATTCGGCCATGGGCCATGACATGTCATCACAAGGTGCAACTGCCGAGCCGATGTCGGGAATGGATATGAGCGGCATGAGCATGCGCGACACGTCCCTGCTGCCGCCCAGTGTGACGGTCGGCCCCGGCATCGACATGGTGTCGATGAACCCGGTCGATCGCATGGGCGATCCGGGCCTCGGCCTGGACAACGTTCCCCACAAGGTTCTCACCTACAAGGATCTTGTGGCGCTCGAGCCGAACGACGATCTGCGCCGCCCGTCGCGGAGCATGGAGATCCATCTGACCGGCAACATGGAACGCTACATGTGGTCGTTCGACGGCAAGAAATTCACCGCCGTGAGCGACGATCCGATCCGTTTTGCCTATAACGAAAGGGTTCGGGTGAAGCTGGTTAACGACACGATGATGGCCCACCCGATCCATTTGCACGGGCATTTCTTCGAACTGGTCAACGGCGCGCCTGCCGACCGACAGCCACAGAAGCACACGGTGATCGTACAGCCCGGCGGCAGCGCGACCTTCGACCTCACCGCCGACGAACAGGGCGACTGGGCCTTCCACTGCCATCTGCTCTACCACATGCATTCGGGCATGTTCCAGATTGTGACCGTCGCTAAGCCGCCTTCGGCTCCCGATGTGAAGCGGGTGGGAGAAGAATGATGCGCCTGCTCGTCGCCATGCTCCTCGCGAGCGCCGCAACCCCTGCTATCGCACAGGACCATTCGGGTCACGCGATGCCTGGCGCGCAATCGCCAGCCCAGACCGAATGCGAACAGGAAGCCGCACGCCATCGCGCCATGGGCCATCCGGTGCCCGAGGGGGCTTGTGAGCCTGCCTCGCCGCCGGGGGAACCAGTCTCCGCCGACCGGCACGAAGGCCGTTCTGGCATGGATCATTCGCAGATGGACCATAGCCAGGCGGAGGGAATGGACCATTCCACCATGGACCATTCGGGGATGGATCATAGCCAGATGCCGGCGATGGACGATTCTACCATGGAAAACATGGACCACGCGGCGATGGGCCATGAAGGGATGCAGTCGTCCGGCCAAGCGCCGATGGACCATCAGGCGATGGACCACGGAGCCATGGACCATGGCACTATGGACCATGGCGCCATGGACATGACCCCCATCCCGCAAGGACCGCCTCCGGCTGCGGCGGGATCGGGACCGCCCCGTGCTGCCGATGCGATCTGGGGGGCGGACGCGATGCGTGCCTCCCGCGATGCTCTGCGCGCCGAGAACGGCGGGATGAACGTTTTCTGGTTCCAGGGCGACCGCGCCGAATATCGCGCACGGGAAGGCGGGGATGGTTACCTGTGGGACGTGCAGGGCTACTACGGCGGCGACCTCGACAAGTTCTGGTTCAAGAGCGAGGGCGAAGGCACATTCGGCGAAAAGCCCGAGTCCGCTGAAATCCAAGGCTTGTGGAGCCATGCGATCGGCCCATGGTGGGATCTGCAAGCCGGCGTAAGGCAGGACCTGACAGGCCCCGAACGCACCCACGCCGTCATAGGTGTGCAGGGTCTGGCGCCCTATATGTTCGAGGTCGACGCGGCCGCTTTCTTGTCGACCAAGGGCGATCTGACGGCACGAGTCGAAGCCGAACTCGATCAGCGCATCACCCAGCGGCTCATCCTGCAACCGCGCGCCGAGGTAAACCTTTCTGCGCAGGACATTCCCGAGCTGGGTGTCGGAGCCGGTCTCGATACCGTCGAACTGGGGCTGCGGCTGCGCTACGAATTCGCCCGTGAATTCGCGCCCTACATCGGCATCGAGCAGGAATGGAAGGTGGGCCAGAGCGCCGACTATGCCCGCCTGGCGGGCGAGGATCCGAATGTGACCAATTACGTTGTGGGCGTCCGGTTCTGGTTCTGAGGGGGTAAACGATGAAAAGGTTTAGGTTTCGCGGCTGCGGCTGCGGCAGCACTTTGTGCGATCGTCCCTGCGGCACACGCCCAGCATGCCGATCACGCCGATCATTCGGCCCATGACACCCAAACCGCGGCACCGGACGCGCTCACGCAGCAGGCAGAGTCGGTGCTCGTTGCCTACCGCGAAGCACTGGTTGCCCGCGACGAGGCTGCCATGCGTATGCTGTTTGCCGCGGACTCGCTGGTTCGAGAATGGCAAGGCCGAGGGCACGTTCGCGCAGTACATGGAGCACCATCTCGGCCCGGAACTCGGCGAGATCACCGAGTTCACATTCACCAATCCAACAGTGAACGTCCGGATGGTCGGTCATGTGGCGTTTGGTCATGAAACCTACCGCTACCGGATCGCCCTCACCGATGGCCGCGTGATCGAGCGCGACGGGGTCGCTACATCAGTGCTGACTCACAAGGATGGCGCGTGGAAAATCGTCCAGTACCATTCCTCGTCCCGCGCGCCGCGGCCGAACTGAACGGGCGGCGCATTCTGCAATGACAATCCAGCGTTCGCGCAAGCTGCGGCTGCACATTTTCGGCAGCAAGGTCCACAAGTGGCTCGCTGTCTTTGTCGGTGTGCAAGCGCTTCTTTGGATGGCAACCGGGACGATAATGTCGTTCCTGAAGATCGAACACGTCCGCTCCGAGCACGTGATCTCGCGCGAGCCGTTACCCCTGGGTGCTGACGCACCGCTACCCTCTTGGGCAACGAATGTCGGCGACCTGGTCTCGGCGACCACAAAGACGGTCAACGGCAAGCCGGTGGTCGAGTTGAAGCGCGTCAATGGCAGCGCCACGCTGCACGAAGCAGTGACCGGACGGAAATTGTCGCCGCTCTCGCGTGACATCGCCGAGCAAATCGCCTTGGCTGCTTGGACGGGGCCCGACACCGCGATCAAATCCTCGAAGTCCATTGAAGCGCCGGTCGGCACGGAGTTCGGCGGGCCATTTCCGGCGTGGCAGGTGCAGTTCGCCGACCCGGATGACACGCGCCTATACGTCGACGCGTCAACCGGCGCGGTGCTTGCGGCGCGGAGCGACACCTGGCGCTTCTTCGATTTCGTCTGGGGGCTCCACATCATGGACTGGACCCAGCGCGACCGGATCAACAGCTGGTGGCTGCTCCTGTTTGGCATCGGTGGGACGCTCATCGCGTGTTCGGGCTTCATACTTCTCGCCAATCGGTTCCCCAGATTGCGTCGCAAGTAGAGGTAACCCAAGGCAGGCTGCGAAGCATTCGCAGCTTTTCCCAAACGGCCGCTCAAAAACAGCGCTGCGTCTGAGCCTCGTTCCCCCTTAAGCTGAATTCGACTCAGAAAATCAGATCCCAAAGTCGAGCGACTTCGATCTCTCCTTCGCCAATGAGTGCGTCGCCCTGGTCCAGACCGTCACAGAGCTGGACGGCTGCGGCCATTGTCCGATAAGTCTTCCCGGTGCCGGGCGGCCCGTAGAGGATGAGGTTGACCGGGTCGGATTGGACGGCCGTTTCCCGGTCGGCGTCCGCGGTGTCCGCACCGTCGCGCCAGCGCGAGAGGTTGGACCGGAACCACTCGATGTCCTGGTCTTCGCCTTCGAAGGTGAAGCCGATCAGGCGGCGGCTCATCTCCTTGCCGGTTCCCACCCGCCAGATCGTCGGCTGGTAGGTGTAGAAATACCAGTCGCGCGGCTCGTAGTCTTTCTCCCAATCGACCGAGACGGTTTCGCCGTCGTCCGACGCCTCGGTGATGGTCCCCCGTGCCTTGATGCGCATGACCGACACCTTGCGGCCCCAAGCATCGAACGGCAAATCGTGCTGCTGGACGAAGGTCGCCTTGATCGCGATGCGATCGCCGGGACGCATCGCCTCGACATGCTGGCGGGCCTGCTCCGTCGGCGTGCTGATCTGCCAGATTCCCTCCGCGAGGAAGCGCTCCGTCTGGTCGTCAGTGCGCCCGAAGGAGGATCCGACGAACCAGTAAGGCCGGTCGCCTTGATCGCTAGCGCCGTCAGCGTCGCCGGCGTCTTCTTCTTCGTCTGCCTCGAACCAGTCCTCGTCGAGCGCGGCCCATGCGAAACCCTGCACGTCGAACAGGTCGCGGGGCTCCCAGTGCCAGTCGTCGCGCATCACCGCGAAGATGCGCTGCTGAAGCGCGAGCCATTCCTCGATTTGCGCCCGATCGGGATCGCTGCCGCGAAAGATCGGCTCTCCGAGCAGCAGCGCTCCGAGTTCCCGGGCCTTGGACACCTTGACCGGCGCCGCTTCCAGGGGGCGCGCAAACCCGGCCACGGTGATCGCGGTCGACAGATTCTGCCCCACCGTGAGGTTGTTTGCGCCCCGTTCGCGCAGGCCCTGCATGATCTCGCAAGCATGCCAGATCGCATCGACGATCGGCTCCTTCGACCGGGCAAGCGCGCCAAGCGCCGCGTAGAACTCAGGCGCCAGTTCGGGGTGCTTGCGGTGGAAATCGTCGTCCAGTTGCCAGCGAAGCAGCGGTCCGCTGTTCGGGATCAAAGCGCGGAAGATGCGCCGTCCCGCTGCCTCGTCGTCATCGTCACTGTCGATGATCGCGCGCACCGACGCGAGCATCGCGTCCTTGTATTCGCGCTCGACGCGTTCGTAGGCGTTGTCGGTCTGGGTGAAGCGATCGAATTCCGGCACCCGATCGAGAAAGGCCTGCCGCAGATCTTCGAGCGCCGGCCAATCGGAGGCCTGTTCCGTTTTGCCGTTACTCTCGCGAAACTGGCGATAGTTCCTGACCGCCGCCGCGAGGGAATTCATTCGTTGGGCCGGAATAGTCGAATCCCCGACAAGAGACTCGGGAGCCTTGCCGGTTTCCGCGGCTATCTTGCAGATCTGTTTCAGGCGTTCAGTAACGCTCTGCATACGGTCCGCTTCGAAGGCGTGATCAAGATCGGGTTCCTCGAACCCAAGCTCGCGCATCGAACGTTCGAACCGCCTCACTCGCGACATACGGTTTGAAACCGATGTGAGCGCCTTACCCTTCCATCGACGTGTCTCGAGCCACGCTTTGAATTCACTTTCTTTCACTTGGCTGTCCCATTTGATTCAATAACCTGCTCCCTCTAGTTATGTCACCTTTGATCAGAATAATCGTCGAAACGACCACCACGACCTTTGCCTCTGGTAAAACGATGGGCGCCCTCCCGCCCTTCGAATAGCATCGCCATTCCCTTCGCAGTTTCCAATAGCAACGCCTGATCCATGTCGAGTCTCTCTCCACGGTAAACGGCCGCGCGGTCGATCAGCATCGTTGCTTGCGGGAAAGAGGCGATCTCCTTTGCAAGCAAGACTGCCTCGGACCGCGCGTGGCCGGGCGGGACTACCCGGCTCGCCAAGCCGATACGAAGAGCTTCTTCGGCTCCTACAGGTCGTCCCGTCAAGATCATGTCGAGCGCAACACCGCGCCCGACGATACGGGGAAGGCGAACCGTCCCCCCATCGATCAGCGGCACCCCCCATCGCCGACAATAGACCCCAAAGACGGCGTCTTCTTCCATCACGCGAAGATCGCACCAGCATGCAAGTTCCAAACCGCCGGCAACCGCATGGCCGTCGACCGCTGCGATGACCGGTTTGGAAAGGGCCATGCGCGTCGGACCCATCGGTCCATCCCCTTCCAACTCGACCCGGTTTCCCTTCCCGTCCGCAAATGCGATCAGGTCGGCACCCGCGCAGAAAGTGCCACCCGCGCCAGCGAGCACTGCAGTCAGCGAAGTCTCATCGCTCTCAAACGCGCGAAAGGCCTCGGCAAGCAGGTCGGCAGTGTCGCGATCAACAGCATTGCGGCGTGCGGACCGATTGATCGTGACGATCGTGACCGGACCATCCCGCTCGACATCAATGCTCACGACACAGCGCCAAACTGGTCGCGCAGGACGCGGCGAAGAATTTTCCCTACTGCGCTCTTGGGAAGCGCATCGACGCGTACGATACGCTTGGGCACCTTATGGGAAGCCAGACGCTCCCGCACATGAAACCGGAGCACGTCGTCGGAAACCTCATCGGCCAACACCACGCAAGCACACACGGCCTCGACCCACTTCTCGTCCGGAACGCCCACTACCGCGGCCTCACGCACCATCGGGTGCGATAACAGCGCCTCCTCGACTTCGCGCGGATAAATATTGTAGCCGCCGCTCACAATCATGTCGCTGGTGCGATCGACCAGGTGCAAGAAGCCCAGTTCGTCAAACCGCCCCATATCCCGAGTGCGCATGAAGCCATCCGGAAGCCGAGTTTCACGATCGAGTTCTGGTGCCCCGAGATACCCGGTATGCACCATCGGCCCGGCAACCGCGACTTCGCCCACCTCGCCTGCTGACACCTCCGCACCGGATTGATCGACAAGTTTCAGCGAAACGTCGGCACTGACCTGTCCGCAAGCGCCCAGCGGCGCGTCCTCGCCCAAATGATCTGCTGCTTCAAGCACAGCCAAGGCTAGCGGCGCTTCTGTCTGTCCATAATACTGGGTAAAAATCGGACCCATGCGCTCTAGCGCGCGGGTAATTACGGAGCGGGGCATGGGACTGGCTCCATAAATTACGCTGCGCAAGTAATCCGGCGGCATCGCTTCGCATTCCAGCAGCATCTGCAGCATGGTCGGCACCAGATTGGCATGAGTAGCGCGATGGCACCTTGCGGCATTCCAGTACGTCTCTGGATCGAAACCCGGCAGTATGATCGAACGCGCGCCATTGATCCAAAAGGGAAGGACGAAGGTCCCACTTGCGTGGATCATGCTTGCTGCATGAAGCATGCCGTCATCCCGACTGGGCGAGCAAAGGTTGGCAAGAATGTTGGAACAGATCGCGGCATAGGTTGCCTGCGTGTGCTGCGCGGCTTTCAAGGTGCCAGTGGTGCCGGATGTGAAAAGCGCAAGGACGATGTCGTCGTCCGGCGTATCCAGCATAGGATCAATATTGCCCGCGCGGGCAAGCCATTGCGCCGCGCCGTCCATTTCCTCTGGCAAGATAAGCGTGCATATACTGCTTGCCCGACCGAGAATTTCAGCGCGATCGCGTCGGCTCGCGCTCGCGATAATTGCGCCCGGACCGGTTTGCTCGATCATCACGCGATGTTCTGCCTCTGACAGTCGCGTATTGAGGGGCACGCGTACGGCGCGAGCCTTGAGGCAGGCGAAATCGAGTGGAATAGAGAATGGCCCGTTGTCGACGAGCAATGCGATTTTGTCCTGTGGCCGGATACCTTCGGCGATCATTGCCTGTGCCAATTGGTTCGACAATGCATCCACCTGGGCGAAACTCAGGAAGACATCGCCGCATTCGACCGCGATCCGGTCTTTCCATCTCCGCGCGCCTCGCCGCACAAGGTCAACCGTTAGCGGCAACGTTCATTCTCCCTCATGATTCATCCCATGATTCACGAAAGTGCTATGCACATCAATCGTCGGTATCCGGCCCGTAAGCGGAATTGCGGCTTTCGTTGGGATTTGACGGGAAAGCGGACATTTCTTCTCTCACTCGCGCGCCAATTGCGTTTGGGTTAGAGCCTTTTCATGCTGTCCCAGAAAGTCCGCTATGCCATCCGCGCCATGCAGCATCTCGCCGACAGTTACGGCGAGGGGCCAGTGCAGCTTGGCGAAATCGCAAAAGCACAAAGAATCCCCGCGGGCTTCCTGACAACCATCCTTTCGGAGCTCGGTCGGGCGGGAGTGGTCGAGTCGCAACGCGGCAGGGGCGGAGGGTACTGGCTCGCGACGCCGCCGAACAAGCTCACCTACGGCGATCTCGTCCGGCCGATGCGCGGTTCGCTGTCGCTGGTGCCGTGCGCCAGCCGCAACGCGCACGAACGCTGCACGAACTGCTTGGCCGAAGATCAATGCCGCCTGCGCGCGTTGATGCTCAAGGTGCGCGACCGGACTGCCGAGCTACTGGACACGATCTACCTTTCAGATCCCATGGACGCCTTGCCGTCGTTCGAGAAGATGCTGGTAGAACAATCACCCGCTGCCTGAAGTTGAATAGCCCTGTCGCATCCCGTATTGTCAACCAATGCGTTCTAGCCACCCTCGGCACCACCAACTGGATGTCGATAAATAAATGGCGTGTTTGGTTCTACTGAATATCGACTTTAGAATGCCCCGATGAAAACCATCTGCGCCCGGTTCTGACGTAGCCAGGGTCTAAGTTCAGGACCCATTAAATCGCTTGCGCGGGAGGCAATCGGTTGATTCAATGGCA
>NZ_JBHWMI010000017.1:0-32903 GCF_043423005.1 Qipengyuania sp.
GCAGAGGCCTACGGGCGGATCAGCGAACCAGATCATGGGGGGCATGCCCCCCACGATCTGATGACCAAAATGGCGGCATAATCACATCCGGGATTAGCTTAACTTCGCCGCCAACCTGTCCAACAAGGCGGGACCACCTCAGTTTCTTCGGTTCCGACGAACCGTGGCATTCAATGGGACAAGTTGGTCATGAGAGCCGCTTGCCGATGTCGTGAACGAGCCTGTCCGAAACCCCAGGCAACGCGGCTATCGTCCGCATGGCATTGAAGTCAGGTTTAGGGCCATACACGCTGCGAAACACGCGTTCGATAGTCCAGTCCACCGTACCGCGTTCTATGGGGACCAGCCTGTCGTCATGATCCAGGCGCCCGGGCTCCAGTACCCGATAGAACCAGCCGCTTCGTGCCGTTTCGATCATCGCTTTCACGATGCCCTTGACGCCCAGATGTTGCTCGATGGTCACGCAGGGCTGGCGCGGTTGGCTTACCTCGATAAGCGCCGTCCCGAGGCGGAACCGATCCCCTATCGCGACGTCGGCTTCGGTCAGGTCCGCGGCGGCGATGTTCTCCCCCATGCTGCCAGGGCCGTCCAACCGGTCGAGCGGGCCGAAGGATTTGCGCAGCCAGTGATAATGTTCACTCGGAAACTGATGCAGCGCCATCGCGGGAAAGCCATGATGCCGCCGGTCGCCCTGCCGATCGCTCGCCAATCCGCGCAGACCGATTTCGACCGGCCTATCCAATGGCCGTTTCGCAATCCCGCTTCGTTTGCCGGAGGGAAGTGTCGCCAGATCGCCGGCGCAGATTGCGTCGATAGCGATCCCCGACGTTTCGCCCGGCGGGGACGGGTTCACATTGCGCTCGCGGCAGCTTCGCGATCGCGTTCGGCCCGGCTCTTTTTCTCCGCTGCCGTCTTCAACTGACCACAGGCCGCGTCGATATCCCGTCCCCGAGGCGTCCGCACCGGGGCTGAAATACCGCCGTCGAAAACAATCTCGGAAAACCTTCGCACCCTTTCGGGCGTCGAACATTCGTAAGGCGCGCCGGGCCAGGGGTTGAAAGGGATAAGATTGACCTTGGCCGGGAGCTTGTATTGCCGGATAAGCCGGACGAGTTCTCGCGCATCGGCATCGCTGTCGTTCTTGTCCTTCAGCATGACGTATTCGAAGGTGATGCGCCGGGCGTTGCTCGCCCCCGGATAGTCCGCGCAGGCTTCCAGAAGTTCCTCGATGCCGTACTTGCGGTTGAGTGGTACGATCTCGTCGCGAATCTCCTTGCTGACCGCGTGGAGCGAGACCGCCAGATTAACTCCGATCTCCTCGCCGCATCTCTCCATCATCGGAACTACGCCACTGGTGGAAAGGGTGATGCGGCGCTTGGACAGGGCAAGGCCGTCACCATCCATGACCAGCCGCAGAGCATCTCGAACGTTGTCGAAATTATAGAGCGGCTCGCCCATGCCCATCATGACGATGTTGGTCAGCAGGCGACCATCGGCAGTGTATTCGGCTTCGGATGCATCGTCGCCGAAATCCATCTTACCCTTGGGCCATTCGCCAAGTGCGTCGCGTGCCAGCATCACCTGGCCCACGATTTCACCCGGCGTGAGGTTGCGAACCAGCTTCATCGTGCCGGTGTGGCAGAACCGACAATTGAGCGTGCAACCAACCTGGCTCGACACGCACAGCGTTCCGCGATCGGCGTCGGGAATGAAGACCATTTCGAACTCGTGCCCGTCGTCGGTCTGCAACAGCCATTTGCGTGTGCCATCACGCGAGTGCTGTGCTTCGACGATGTGCGGCCGACCGATTACGAAGCGTTCCGTCAGCCACGGCCGCATCGGCTTGGCGATATCGGTCATCGCCTCGAAATCCGTCACTCCGCGGTGGTAAAGCCAGTGAAACACCTGCTTTGCTCGCAGTTTCGCCTGCCGGGCATCAAGGCCCTCAGCCGACAGGAGATCGGCCAGGCGGGCCCGGGGAAGCCCGATCAGATCGGTCCTCCCGTCAGCCCGCGGGGTGATATTGCGCGCGACGGGTACGGGATCGATGATCCCGGGAATGCTCATCAGTTCGGAAGTGGACATCGCCGAGCCCATATAGGCGCTGCGCGGACTTTTGAAAGCCGCGTTCCTGCGTCGGCCCGCGCGGTAAAAACGCCAAACGGGTTTTCAAGAATGCACTGTCGTTTCTTCCGCTTCATCCCAACGCGGGGCCATCTAAGGCTCTGACTTTTATGTAAATGTTGACTGCTCATGTGGCAAATAAACAACAAGATCGTTGTTGTGTAATGTTCATGAAACCTCGTGTCTATCGGGCCGTATTGAACCAGCGCGACGGGGACCTACCTCGCGATCTGATTAACCGATGGAGTAAATTTAATGAAGAAGACTGCTCTCCTTATTGCTGCCGGTGCGATTGCCGCTGTCGGCACGCCCGCGATGGCACAGGATGCCGTCAACGAGGCGTTTACCGGCCCCCGCGCGGAAGTTCTGCTCGGCTATGACATCAGCAAGGCCGGCAGCACCGCCGACAATGATGCCAACGAGAACGACGATCAGTCGATCGATGGCTTCAACTATGGTGTCGGTCTCGGTTTCGACTTCGCCGCTGGCGGCGTCGTTCTTGGCGTCGAAGGTGAATACACCGGCTCTACCGCCAAGACCGAGTTCAACGACGGCGATTTCGAAGGCATCGGCATCGGCAATGTCGAGACCGGTCGCGACCTTTACATCGGCGCGCGCGCCGGTGTGCTCGCGAACCCCGATCTGCTGATTTACGTCAAGGGCGGCTACACCAACGCCTCGTACAACCTGCGTACGCGTGGCGGCACCACCAATCTCGACCGCGATTTCCGCACCGATGGCTACCGCGTGGGTGCGGGTGCAGAATACGCTATGACCGAGAACACCTTCGCCAAGCTCGAGTACCGTTACTCGAACTACAGCGACGCCGAAATCGATTTCGATAACGGCGACGAAGTGAGCGTGCCGGACGTGGACATCGATCGCCACCAGATCATGGCCGGCTTCGGACTTCGCTTCTAAGTCCTGATTAGGTAAGTCTTTGAAATGGCCGGGGGTGTGCAAACATCCCCGGCCTTTTCTGTTGCGGCCCTGCCTTGCCCGGCCGCGTTCGATTATCGCTGACAAGCCAGCCTGACCGAGTCCATCGCGGTTGCTGCACCCCTCAACGGATAGCGATCGGTAAAGCGGATGCCGCGTCTGTCGAAAGCCGCGACTGTCATGCTTTCAGACACACGCATTGCGGCAAGGATCTGACTGTTCGTTCGGCTATCGAGCGCCCAGGCATGCGTACCTGAGCCGGTCATCGGATACCATCGGTTACCGACGCGCAGGCTGATGCGGCTACCCGGCCGCACTGCGCGCCCGATGCGAAAATAGACTTCTCCGCGCACGCGTCTTGTGGGCCAGTCGGCAACGCTGGCGAAGGGCTGGACCTCGCGCTTCGCTCCCGAGGGAAGGGGAAGCGCGATTGCATAGCATCGGCTACCATCGGCTTCGGCAAAGGCAGCCCAGTTCTCGAACACACCGAGCGCATCCTTTGCTGCGAGGACCGCTGGCGCGCAAAGCACCGCGGCGCCAAGCAGACTAGGGATAAGCAATCGCATCGATTTCCCACTCTCTGGCACCTGCCGGCAGAGCCACCGTGCGCAAGTTTCCCACTGCGGCGCCCCGCAGCGCGCGCGCCATCGGGCTGGACCATCCGATGCGCCCCTGGCCCGCGTCCTGCTCGTCGTCTCCGACGAGAGTGACCGTCCGTTCCTCGCCATCTTCGTCGGTCATCGTGACCGTGGCCCCGAAAAAGACCCGCGATCGATCCTTCTGCTGGCTCGGATCGACCACGCGCGAAGCCTTCATCCGGCGGGCAAGATGAGCCAGTTCGCGGTCGATCTCGCGCATCTTTTTCCGGCCATAGAGGTAATCGCCATTCTCGCTGCGATCGCCGTTGCCGGCGGCCCAGCTTACAATTTCGACGATGCGCGGCCGCTCGATCCCCAGAAGATGGTCGTAGCGCGCCTTCAGGGTTGCATACCCTCGGGCGGAGATGGGGTTGCCGGGGGCCACGGTCATCCGCGGCCCCTAGCGCAGCTTATCGCAGGAAGTCACCTGCCGTTCGCGGCTTGCCGCCAAGCGCCTTGTCCGGATTGAGCTGTTCGTACACCGCGGCGTTCTCGATCACGCGCTGAACGTAGTTGCGCGTTTCGAAAATCGGGATCTGCTCGATCCAGTCGATCCAGGATATCCCGCCATTGCGAGGATCGCCATTGGCTCGCAGCCATTTGTTCACGTTCCCCGGCCCCGCATTATAGGCGGCGATGGCAAGAGGATACGAGCCCCGATAGTAGTCCATCATCCGTGAGAAATACGCATTGCCCAGCCGGATGTTGTAAGTGGGCGATTCGATCAGGTCGGCCGAAAGGTATGTCATGCCGAGCTTGCCTGCCTGTTCCCGCGCGGTGCCCGGCATCAACTGCATCAGCCCACGCGCGCCTGCGTGACTGATGGCGTTCCCTGCAAACTGGCTTTCCTGCCGGGTGATGGCATGCACCATCGTCCAGTTCGATCCCGGCGGAACCGGCATGACCGGATATCCTTGGGCAACGAACCCGTCATGACCGCGCTCGCCGGCGGCATCGGTAAGATTGACCGCCAGATCACGGCGTCCGGTTTCAAGCGCCAATTGCGCCACGAGCGCGTGCTCTTCCGGCGTCTGAGCCTGATTTGCAACGGCGCGGTAGAACTGGATGCCGGTGCGCCACGGGGCGCCTTTCGCCACCTCGCGGACCGCGGCCACCAGCGGCGTCCGTTCGAAAGCGGCTCGCTGCTGCGCCGATGGCTGTGCCGCATTCTGAACTGCCAGAGAGGGCAGGGGGCGGCCAAGCTCCTTCAATGCCAGCTGGCCGTAAAAACGTTCGGGATAGGCTGCTGCCATCTCGAAATACCGCGCCGCCTCGGTTCCGGCACCAGCCCTCTGGGCTGCGCGACCCGCCCAATAGAACCCCTTGGAACGGGTTTGCGGAGTGCGGGCGGCGGCACCGTAGCGATAAAAGAGCGGTGCTGCTCGCTTGCCGTCGCCCAGCGTCCACAGAGCCTTGGTCCCGCCAAGCCACATCAGCGACGTGTAATCGTCGCGCAACCGGAACGACATTGCCGAGACGTCCGCCCCCGGGGCGAACAGATCGTCGACCTTGCCGGCGATGCGCGATGCCGGGTCCGCGCCGGCCCCTTGCGCGATACGCAGGGCCCGGGTGACGAAATCCTCTGGATCATACGCCGGCCTGGCAAAGGTCGGGCGGGTTGCGAGCAAGCTGACGGCATCCGGCAGGCGCCCGTTGTCGCGGTAATAGCCGGCAAGATTGAAGACGTAGCCGCTGTCCGACAGTGCGCCTTGCGGCGGGGAGACCCCTGCTGCTGCCGGCAAGGTTCCCTGCAGCAACGCCAGCCGGGCCATCGCCTGTTGCCGGAAACCCGGCGATACGCGCACGATCTGCCGCGCGGCGCCCTCCTTGTCGCCCTGCCATAAGAGCGCATCCATCCGGGCGTCATGGTCTTCCGGCGAGAAGCGCGTGCCGAAGAGACCTTGCATATAGGCCTCCGCAGAGCCGCTCATCGTGCCGCCGCGCCACGCGCCGCGTGCCGTATCGAAGGCTTCCGGCCGGTTCAGCGTGGCGAGAGACAGCGCGTATCGCGCCTTGGCTCCGTTCGTGATCGGCGGATTGCGATCGAAGAATGCGACCAGGGCATCCGCCGTCACCGTCTCCCGGTCGAGCGCAGCCTCGGCGCGCTGTTGCAAGCGATCCTGCTGGGGGAAATCGGGATAGGTGGTGATGAACCCGGCATAATCGCCGAATGCCAGGCGGTCCTGTTCGATCAACTGCTGCCAGCGCTGCACCGCCTGCCCGATGCGGCTTGGATACCGGGCGGTCATCGCGTCGGTTTCGCCCGCGCCCGCCGATTGGGCGAAAGCCGAGTGAGGGACGGTGAAAGTCGCGACGCCGGCGAATAGCAATGCGGAAAGTGTTGTCTTGCCCATGCTGGACATTATGCCCATGCCCTCCTTATCAGTCGCTGAATCAAACATGGCGGACCGATCCCGCGCCGCCACAATTGACCTTAGCCAGCCGCAGGTTTCGCACAATGTTTTCAGGTTCCATCCCCGCTCTGGTGACGCCCTTTCGCGACGGATCGTTCGACGAGGCTGCGTTCCGGCGGCTGGTCGATTTCCAGATCGACAATGGCAGCACGGCATTGGTCGCCTGCGGCACCACGGGCGAAGCCTCGACCCTGTCCAATGCCGAACATCACCGCGTGATCGAAGTGTGTATCGAGCAGGCCGCGGGGCGGGTTCCGGTCATCGCCGGATGCGGCAGCAACGATACCCGCAACGCGCTTCTCCACATGAGCTTTTCGCGAAAGGCAGGGGCGGCGGCGGGCCTGTGCGTTGCCCCTTATTACAACCGGCCGGGGCAGGCGGGCCTGCTCGCCCATTTCAGTTACCTCGCTGAAAACAGCGATCTGCCGATCGTTCTTTATAATGTCCCCGGCCGCACGGTCACGGATATCGAACCTGATACGGTGTGCGAACTGGCGCGCCGGTTTCCCGACAGGATCGTTGCCATCAAGGACGCCAGCGGCGACCTTAGCCGGGTGACCGATCACCGGATGGGCATCAGTCGCGAATTCTGCCAGCTATCGGGAGACGACGAACTGGCCTTGCCCGCCAATGCGGCAGGCGCGGTAGGATGCATCTCCGTCACCGCCAACGTCGCGCCGGCGCTGTGCTGCGAGTTCCAGCAGGCTTGCGCACAGAACGACCTGGTCCGGGCACGGGAACTGAACGACCGCCTCTATCCCTTGCATTACGCGATGTTCGAAGACGCCAGCCCCGCGCCGGTGAAATATGCGCTGAGCCGGGTGCATGACTGGATGACGGACGAGGTGCGCCTGCCTATCGTCCCATGTTCGGAGCCCGCACGGCAGGCCGTCGACCAGGCATTGCAGCATGCGGGCTTGGTTTAGACCGTTCGCCGCACTAGATCGCGCAGCGTATGGCCCGTCCCAAACCTGAAACCTTCGACAAGCAGCGCGTGGTCGCCGATAACCGGCGGGCCCGGTTCGATTATCACGTCGAGGATACCTATGAGGCGGGTCTCGCCTTGCAAGGCACTGAGGTGAAGGCGCTGCGCGCCGGCGAGGCGTCCATCAAGGAAAGCTACGCCGAGGTCCGCGACGGGCAGGTGTGGCTGATCAATTCCAACATTCCCGAATACAGTCATGGCAACCGCCTCAACCACGAGCCGCGCCGGCCGCGGAAGCTCTTGCTTCACGAACGCGAAATCGAGCGCCTGTTCGGAGCGGTCGAGCGCAAGGGCATGACGCTGGTTCCGCTTTCGGTCTATTTCAACAAGACCGGCCGGGCGAAGGTCGAGCTGGCCCTCGCCAAGGGCAAGCAGGCGCATGACAAGCGACAGACCATCAAGGATCGCGACTGGCAGCGCGACAAGGCGCGCCTGATGCGCGAGCGGGGGTGATCCGGACCGCAAGATGGCGATAGCCGATGGAAGCGCATCCATGCTAGGTCGCCCCGGCAAATCGCGCTTTCCCGCTCATCTATCCGGTCTGATCCTGTTACCCGTGTCCCACGCATCACGCCCTATCGATCGCCGCGTTCCCGCATGAGCACGCGCCGGCCCAAAGACTGGCTCGCACGCAAGCTGCGACGCCATATGCCCACGCGCGAGGCGATGGCGGAAAACCGCTATCTTGCTCCCATCGCCCACCGCTTTCTGTCGCCCGAACTGTGGCGCTTCACCCGGCGCAGCGTGCCCCGCGGGGTCGCGCTAGGTCTGTTTGCCGCGTTTATCGTACCGATCGGGCAGATTTTTCTGGCCGCTTTCCTGGCTCTTCCCGCTCGCGCCAATGTTCCGCTCGCCGCGGCGACCACCTTCGTAACCAACCCGTTCACTCTGCCGTTCTGGCTTTATGTCGCCAATCGGACCGGGGCGTTCATCCTCGATATCGATGCCGCTGTCAGCATCGGGGCAGGACATCTGGCGAGGGATCAGGGGATGCTGGCGCGAATGCTCGAAATGGGGGGAGTAACCGCGTTCGGTTTCGTCGTGCTGTCGATCGTTTCGGCATCGATCGGTTATCTCGTTTCCAGCTTCGTGTGGAAGCGCATCGTCTTTGCCAAACGGCGCCGCCGTCTGACCGAACTCGAGGCCCGGCTCGATCGGCGTCTGCGCGGGGAGGCCGAATGATCGGGCGGGCTTTTTCCAGTATGGATGTTTCCGCGTCCCTGCCGCGGCTTGCCGGGATGGCTGTGGCAATCGCGATCACCGCGGCGCTGCTCTGGCTGATCGGGGGAAGCGGACTGTTGGCGCTGACCTATGCGGGCGGCATGGCGGCGATCGTCATGGCCATCCTTGCCAGCACGAAGCTTCACCGCGAAGTGCAGGCGGACGTCGCAATCCATCCCGACTGGTCGGTGACCGGTGCCGCGATCGAGAATTCGCGCCGGGCCATCGCCATCACTGATCGCGCCAACCGGATGACCTGCGCCAACACCGCCTATGGCGAGTGGTTCGAGAACGAGGTGACGCCGTTCGACCTGTCGCTTGACGAGGACAGCCGGCGCCGCCTTCTGGAAGGGGCGCGGCAAGCATGGCGCGAGGGCAGTGTCCGGATCGACAAGCTGCGCGATGCCGCGCATGATCCGCGCTGGCATGTACGCCTGGAACGGGCGGGGCGGGGCGAGGATTACCTGATCTGGCGATTTTCACAGATCGTTCAGGAGCGCAGTTCGGAGATCATCTCCTCGCGTATCGGCGGCCCCTTCGGCTCCGTATTCTCCCGTGCAGGAGTCGAGCTGGCACTGGTCGCGCCCGATGGCGTCATCGAAGCGGCAACACCCGGCCTCGCCGAGCGCGCAACCGGCATGGGCGATATCTCGCTTGTCGGGCAGGAGTTTGTCCAATTGCTCCGCTCGGACGACCGGGATCGCATATTCTTCGCACAGGAAGGGCAGCAGGGCACACCCCAGACGCTTGTTCGTATTCCGCTCGACAATCCGAAAGGGCAGCCCGATCGCGAGGGGCGCGAAGCACCCTCGCTGATGCTGCTGATCGATAGCGGGGTCGGGATCGGCGGCGGCTGGCAGGGCAGTGGCAAGGCGGCGGTCCCGCAACTCGAAGCACTGCTTTCAGCATTGCCGCTGGGCCTCGCGCTGACCGACCGGGACGGGCGCTTCCTCTATGCCAACAGCGCGTTCCTTCGCGCGGTCGAGCGGGAGGAACACGGATTGCCGCCGTTCCCCTCGGACCTGGTCGTCCGTGAAGACAAGGCGGCGCTGGCCGATGCGGTGCGTCGTTTTGCCAAGGGCGCAATGGCCAGCGGTGACATGGCGGTGAGGCTGGCGGGAGACAAGGAAGAGCCCGTATCCATCGGGCTCGCCGGGGTGCGCGGCATCGGCGAGGCGACTGTCCTTCTGTCGATCTCCGATTCGACCGAGGAAAAGCGCCTGCGGCGGCAAGTCGCTCAGGCAACGAAGATGCAGGCCGTGGGCCAGCTTGCCGGAGGGGTCGCGCACGATTTCAACAACGTGCTGACCGCGATTATCGGTTATTGCGATCTGATGCTGCTGCGTCATACGCCGGGCGACAGCGACTACGACGATATCCAGCAGATCCGCGCCAACTCCAACCGCGCGGCCAGCCTTACCCGCCAGCTGCTCGCCTTCAGCCGCCAGCAGACTCTGCGCCCGGTGATCCTCCAGCTGCCTGACGTGGTCAGCGAGGTCAGTCAGCTGCTCAAACGGCTGATGGGCGACAAGATCGAATTCTCGATCCGGCACGACCGCGAGTTGGGGCCCGTCCGGGCCGATCCCCAGCAACTCGAGCAAGTCATCATCAATCTTGCCGTCAATGCGCGCGATGCCATGCAGTCCAGCGCCGAGAAGGCTGGAAAGCAGGACTGGAAGGGCAGGCTGACGCTTGCCACCCGCAGCGTTTCGGCGCGCGACGTACGCAAGATGGGCATCGATATCATGCCGGCCGACGACTACACGGTGCTGATCGTGCAGGACACGGGCGGCGGCATCCCGCAGCAATATCTCAACAAGATCTTCGAACCGTTCTTCACGACCAAGGAACAGGGCAAGGGGACCGGCCTTGGCCTGTCGACCGTTTACGGCATCGTCAAGCAATCCAACGGGTTCATATTCGCCGACAACGTGATGGGGCCCGACGGCCGGATGCACGGGGCCCGTTTCACCGTCTATCTTCCGGTCCACAAGGGCGAGCTACCCGCGCCCCAGCGGAAGGACGATGCGGACGAGACGGCGAGCGACTGGGCAGGTGGGGGCAAGCTGCTGCTGGTCGAGGATGAGGACATGGTGCGGGCGGTTGCCGAGCGCGCCCTGACCCGCGCAGGTTATGTCGTCACGGCAACCAGCGATGGCGATGAGGGTCTGGCAGCTGTCGTCAATGGGACGGAAGACTTCGATCTCGTTGTATCGGATGTCGTCATGCCGGCGATGGATGGTCCGGCCATGGCTCGCGCCATCCGCAAGGTGAAGCCTGACCTGCCGATACTGTTCATGTCCGGTTACGCCGAAGAACAGCTGCGCAACGAGATCGACATCGAGAATATGTATTTCATTCCCAAGCCCTTCAGCGTGCAGGACATCAACGCGAAGGTAACGGAAGTGATGTCAAAGCAGGCCTCCCGCAAAACCTGAGGAGGGGGCGCGGGCGCCGAATCCCATGATGGTACGAACGCTACCGACCTTTTCTCTTGTTCCCCTCTTGTTCTACATGAACATAAGGCGTACATGAGGGAACGGTTGATGGGCCCACCCGGGCCTCTGGTTTCGCAAGGGGTGCAGTGTCATGGCGGCAAGTCTGAAATTGGTGAAGGACAAGGAAGTGGACGCAGACCGTCAGAAGGCACTCGATGCCGCACTCGCGCAGATCGATCGCGCATTCGGCAAGGGTTCGGCGATGAAGCTGGGCCAGAAGGAAACCATGCAGATCGAAGCGATCTCCACCGGATCGCTCGGCCTTGATATTGCGCTCGGTGTCGGCGGCTTGCCCAAGGGCCGTGTGATCGAGGTGTACGGCCCGGAAAGTTCGGGCAAGACCACGCTGGCGTTGCACTGCATCGCAGAAGCGCAGAAAGCGGGCGGAACGGCTGCGTTCGTCGATGCGGAACACGCGCTCGACCCGGTCTATGCCAAGAAGCTGGGCGTCAATATCGACGAACTGATCGTTTCGCAGCCTGACACCGGCGAACAGGCGCTCGAGATCACCGATACCCTGGTGCGATCGAATGCGATCGATGTCCTGGTCGTCGATTCGGTGGCCGCGCTCGTGCCGCGGGCCGAAATCGAAGGCGAGATGGGCGACAGCCATGTCGGCCTCCAGGCACGTCTCATGTCGCAATCGCTGCGCAAGCTGACGGGGTCGATCAACCGGTCGAAGTGCATGGTGATCTTCATCAACCAGCTGCGCATGAAGATCGGTGTGATGTACGGCAATCCCGAGACCACGACGGGCGGCAATGCGCTCAAGTTCTACGCATCGGTCAGGCTCGACATTCGCCGGACCGGCCAGATCAAGGATCGCGACGAGGTCATCGGCAACAGCACACGGGTCAAGGTGGTCAAGAACAAGGTCGCCCCCCCGTTCAAGCAGGTCGAGTTCGACATCATGTATGGTGAGGGCATCTCCAAGATCGGCGAGATCCTCGATCTCGGCGTCAAGGCCGGAGTCGTCGAAAAGTCGGGTAGCTGGTTCAGCTATGATAGTGTTCGCATCGGCCAGGGACGCGAAAACGCCAAGACCTTCCTGCGCGACAACCCCGAGCTGGCTGGCAAGCTCGAGGCGGAAATCCGCGGCAAGACCGCCGAGGTCGCGGAAGAGATGATGACCGGACCGGACGTCGAGGCCGACGACGAGTGATAGATGCCGCGGCCAGGGGGCGTCAGCCGTCCCCTGGCTGTGTCTCACGCTGTGGATATGGGGCATGAGGGATGCCGCTTGGGTTGCCAGGCTTGCCGACGATCCGTTCGACGCCGCCCCCCCATTCCCGCCTTGTGACGCGGCTTGCGATTGCCTAACTGCGGGCGCATGACGTCCACCAACGAAATTCGCCGATCGTTCCTCGATTTTTTTGCATCGAACGATCACCGCGAAATGGCAAGCGCGCCGCTTGTTCCTTTCAGCGACCCGACGCTGATGTTCGTCAACGCGGGCATGGTGCCGTTCAAGAATGCCTTTACGGGACTTGAAAGCCCGCCTTCGCCTCGTGCGGTCAGCGCCCAGAAGTGCGTGCGGGCCGGGGGCAAGCACAATGATCTCGACAATGTGGGCTATACCGCGCGGCATCATACCTTCTTCGAGATGCTCGGCAATTTCAGTTTCGGGGACTATTTCAAGGAACAGGCGATCCATAATGCCTGGAGCTTGCTGACGCGCGAATGGGGGCTCGATCCTGAACGGCTGCTGGTGACGGTCTACCACACCGACGACGAGGCCTTCGGTCTGTGGCAGAAGCTTACCGGCTTTGCCGATGACCGTATTATCCGCATTCCGACCAAGGACAATTTCTGGGCGATGGGTTCGGACGGCCCTTGCGGACCGTGCTCCGAGATCTTCTACGACCACGGCGATCACATTCCCGGCGGTCCGCCGGGGTCGCCGGACGAGGATGGCGATCGGTTTGTGGAGATATGGAATCTCGTCTTCATGCAGTTCCAGCAGGCCGATGACGAGATCGTTGCCAACCTGCCCAAGCCCAGCATCGACACCGGAATGGGTCTCGAACGCATCGCTGCCGTCCTTCAAGGCGTCCATGACAATTACGATACCGACACGTTCCGCGCCCTCATCGGAGCCAGTGAGGAGCTGACCGGGGTCGCCGCAGAAGGCGAGAACCGCGCAAGCCATCGGGTCATCGCAGATCACCTGCGTTCGACAAGTTTCCTCATCGCAGATGGGGTTTTGCCCAGCAACGAGGGCCGCGGTTACGTCCTGCGCCGGATCATGCGACGGGCGATGCGACACGCCCATCTGCTCGGGGCCGCCGACCCTTTGATGCACCGCCTCGTTCCCGAATTGGTGGGCGAAATGGGTGCGGCCTATCCCGAGCTCATGCGCGGCCAGGCGCTGATCGAAGAAGTGCTCGAGCGCGAGGAGCGCCAGTTTCGTCGCACGCTCGAAAAGGGTCTCGGCCTGCTCGACGAGGCGACTGCCGATCTGGGCGAGGGCGGCACGCTCGATGGCGGGACCGCTTTTCGCCTCTACGATACCTACGGCTTCCCTTACGACCTTACTGAAGATGCACTGCGCAATCGCGGGATCACAGTCGACAGGGCCGGTTTCGAAACCGCGATGCAGCGGCAGAAGGAAACTGCCCGGGCGGCATGGAAGGGATCGGGCGAGGCTGCGAGCGAGGAAGTCTGGTTCGACATTGCAGAACGTGAAGGCTCGACCGAATTCATCGGCTATGCGTCGACAACCGGCGAAGGCACCGTGATCGGCATCGTAAGTCAGGGCGCAGAGATCGATCGTGCGGTCGCCGGCGACGAGGTGATCGTGCTGACCAATCAAACTCCGTTCTATGGCGAAAGCGGGGGGCAGACGGGCGATGCCGGCCGGATCTGGAACCCCGAAGGCTTCGAGTTCGAAGTCATGACCACGACCAAGCCGCTCGGTCGCCTCCATGCGCATAGGGGCAAGGTGCGCGAGGGGAGCATCGCACGTGGCGACACGGTGCACCTTGCCATCGACGTCGAAAGGCGTGATCGCATCAGGGCCAACCATTCGGCGACCCACCTGCTGCATGCCGCCCTGCGCGACCGACTTGGCGAGCATGTGACGCAAAAGGGATCGCTGGTCGCCGAGGATCGCCTGCGGTTCGACTTTTCGCATCCGAAGCCGCTTACGAACGAAGATATTGCCGCCATCGAGGCCGAGGTGAACGCGGAAATCCGCGCCAACGAGACTGTCTCCACTCGTCTGATGACGCCCGACGATGCGGTTGCCGCCGGGGCGCTGGCGCTGTTCGGGGAGAAGTACGGCGAAGAGGTCCGGGTCCTGTCGATGGGTCGCACCCGCACGGAAAGCCGCAACTACTCCGTCGAACTATGTGGCGGAACGCATGTCGAGGCGACCGGCGATATCGCTCTGTTCAAGATCGTCTCGGAAAGCGCCGTCAGCTCGGGTGTCCGCCGGATCGAGGCATTGACCGGCGAGGCGGCACGGCAGTGGCTGCTGGCCCGCGACGACGCTTTGCGCGCCATCGCCGCGGCGGTAAAGACCTCGCCTGAGGATGCGGCTGCCCGCGTCATCGCGCTGGCGGAAGACCGCCGCCGGCTCGAGCGCGAGTTGGCAGAGGCGCGGCGCGCGCTTGCCATGGGCGGGGGCGCGTCGAATGCGGCTGCCGCGGCGGCAGACGAAGATATCGGCGGGGTCGCGTTCTCGGGACAGGTCGTTGAAGGACTGGACCCCAAGGCCCTGCGCGGCCTGCTGGACGATGCGAAAAAGCGCATGGGTTCGGGGGTCGCTGCGATATGCGCGGTCAACGACGGCAAGGCAGCCGTCGCCGTTGCCGTCACAGATGACTTGACCCATCAGATCAGCGCCGTCGAGCTGGTCCGGCTCGCGGTTGCGGCGGTCGGCGGTGCAGGCGGCGGGGGACGGGCCGACATGGCGCAAGGTGGCGGCCCCGACGGTGGCAATGCTGCGGCCGCCATCGATGCGGTTCGAGAAGCCCTGCAGGCTCGCTGAACCGTGTGCCTGCGGACCGCGGCCAGGCGTCATCCGCCTAGCGCACTGGTCCGCAATTTGGGGCGATAGTCGAGCGCTCCGTCGCGTTCGAGCTGGGCGCGGAACTCGTCGCGCTTTTCGTGAATGGATGCGATGACGGGCCCCATCGCGACCCCGATGTCGACCAGCACTGCCTCGCTCAATTGCAGCGAGCTTTCGAGTGTCTCGGGCACCGCGTGGCTGGCTCCGGCGCGGTAGAGGCTTGCCGCATGGCCTGTGTCACGCGCGCGGGCGACGATCAGCAATTCCGGGTGAGCCTTGCGCAGTTTGACGACCAGGCGTTCTGCGAGGACTGGCTCGTCCATCGTCAGCACGACAGCGATGGCGTTTGCGACGCCAAGCCGTTCCATCGTGTTACCGCGACCGGCATCACCGAAGATCGCCCGGTATCCTTCGCGCTTGCTGGCTTCGATAAGATCGGCATCCGAATCGACCGCGACATAGGATTTGCCATGACGGTCGAGCATTTCTGCAACCAGTCGGCCGACACGGCCTACACCGACGACGATGACATGAGGTTCAAGACGCAGGACCGGCGGTAATTCGGGCCCCGGCTCGACCTTTCTTGCAAGCGTCCGACCCAGACGGGCGAGCAGGGGCGTGATGGTGAGGCCGATGGCCGTGACGATCTGCCAGAATTGCGCCGTGCCGGGCTGGATCAGCATCGCCGAACTTGCGGCAGCGAGGATGATCAGAGTGGTTTCCGAAGGGCTCGCCATCAGCAGGCCGGTTTCCGCCGCGGTACTGCGCCGTGCGCCCATGGCCCGGAGCAGCAGCCCGGTCACCAGCGCCTTGAACAGGATGATCCCGGCCACCGCCGCGGCGATCGTGGGGAAGTAGTCCCTGACCATGGCGAGATCGACGCTCATCCCTACGGTGATGAGGAAGACTCCCAGCGCGAGACCTTTGAACGGCTCGATTATATTCTCGATCTCGCCCTGATAGTCCGTCTCCGCGATGAGCAAGCCCGCGATCAGTGCGCCGACGATCGGTGACAGGCCCACCGCCGCAGTCGCGAGGCTGGCGCCGATCACCACCAGCAAGGTGGCAGCGAGAAACAATTCGGGGTTCTTGGCCCGCGCAGCCTGACCGAACAGGCGGGGCAACAGGAAGCGTCCTGCGATCATCATGACCGCGACAACCAGCCCGCCTTGCCAAAGGATGCGCAACATGCCCGACCAGCCGTCGCCTTCGGCCGCAGGCGCCATCGCGCCCAGAATGAAGATGATCGGGACGATCAGCAGATCTTCGAACAGCAGCATCGAGAGTGCCGCCCGTCCGACCGGGCTTTGTGTGCCACTGATCGGCAGAACGATGGCTGTGGAAGAAAATGCAAGTGCGAAGCCGAGCGCGAGCGCGCCGGTCCAGAACTGCCCCATCATTCCCAGCACGATGGCAAGAATCGTTCCGATCAGCAGCACCTCGAGCGCACCGAGGCCGAAAACCAGTTTACGTAGTTGCCACAGGCGCTTGAAGCTCAACTCCAGACCGATTGTGAAGAGCAGGAGGATGATCCCGAACTCGGCAAATGGCGCTAGCGCCTCCGGATCGGTAATCGTTACGTGAGTGAGCCACGGGTGCTCGAAGACGAGCCTGCCGAGCCCGAAAGGGCCGACAGCAATGCCGATCAGGATGAAGCCGATGATCGGTGTGATGCGAAAGCGCGCGAAGACCGGGATGACCAGTCCCGCGGCACCGAGGATCACCAGGGCATCGGAAACGGCGGGATAGCTGATTTCGCTCGCTGCCATTCATGGTTCCTCAAGTGGCAATAAGCAGCCGTGTCATCCGATCCTTCAAGGGGCCACTGTGCGCCGCCGCCCCGCCGCGTCCCCGCCAGTGGAGCGGGGCGGGCGGGGCGTATGGTCCCTCAGGCCCAGCTTTTCATTTCCGTCTCAAGGTTCTCGACAATGGCTTCGAAGAACTGCTCGGTCGTCATCCAGCTTTGTTCAGGGCCGATAAGAAGGGCAAGATCCTTCGTCATCTTCCCGCTTTCGACGGTTTTCACGCACACCTTCTCAAGCGTTTCGGCAAAGCGCACCACTTCGGGGGTATCGTCGAAGCGGCCGCGATACATCAGGCCCCGGGTCCAGGCGAAAATGCTGGCAATGGGGTTGGTGCTGGTCGACTTGCCCTGCTGATGCTGGCGATAGTGACGCGTAACCGTGCCATGCGCTGCTTCTGCCTCGACGGTCTTGCCGTCCGGCGTCATCAGCACCGACGTCATGAGACCCAGCGAACCGAAGCCCTGGGCGACCACGTCCGACTGCACGTCGCCGTCGTAGTTCTTGCATGCCCACACGAACTTACCGTTCCACTTCAAGGCCGATGCAACCATGTCGTCGATCAGACGATGTTCGTAGATGATCTTCGCTTCCTCGAACTTGGCCTTGAATTCGCTATTGAATATCTCTTCGAAAAGATCTTTGAACCGGCCGTCGTATTTCTTGAGGATCGTGTTCTTGGTCGACAGGTAAACCGGCCATCCGCGGTCGAACCCGTAATTGAAACAGGCGCGGGCGAAGTCGCGAATGGATTCGTCGAGGTTGTACATCGCCATGGCGACCCCGCTCGACTGGAACTCGTAAACGTCGAGGTCGATGGTCTCGCCGTCGTCACCTTCGAACACGAGGCGCAGCTTGCCCGGCCCAGGAATGAGGGTGTCCTTCGCCCGATACTGATCGCCGAAGGCATGACGGCCGACCACGATCGGGTCTGTCCAGCCCGGGACGAGCCGCGGGACGTTGTCGATGACGATCGGTTCGCGGAACACCACCCCGCCGAGGATATTGCGGATCGTGCCGTTGGGGCTCACCCACATTTTCTGGAGGCCGAATTCCTCGACCCGAGCCTCGTCCGGAGTGATCGTCGCGCATTTAACGCCGACGCCATGATCCTTGATCGCGTTGGCAGCATCGACGGTGACCTGATCTTGCGTCTTGTCGCGGTTCTCGATCGAGAGGTCGTAATACTTCAGATCGATATCGAGATAGGGCAGGATCAATCGCTCGCGAATCCATTCCCAGATGATCCGCGTCATTTCGTCGCCGTCGAGCTCGACAACCGGGTTCGCAACCTTGATCTTCGCCATGTCTTACCTGTCCGTATCTGCTATCGGGCGCGCTTTAGCAGAGCGCGCGGGCAGGGCAAGGCGCCGCCCGGGGCGCTTTGTTAAGCTCGCAGAAACCAATGCCCCGCAAGGGGACGCGGCACACATATTACGTTGTCGGGGCGGAGCGGACCGCCTACTTGAGCGTAGTGCCGCTATCGCAACGCGCGGTTCGATGGCGGCAGAAGACCGCCACCGTATCGGACATTTCGCGAGGGGCCGAATTACCGATGCCGTTCAGGGATTATCTCGAAAGCCGCAGCCGATCCTCGATGGAACATCGGCGCGTGCAGCTTTACGCGATCCTTTTCCTGGCGGATTGCGTCCTTCTTTACGGCAGCATTTCCCTTGGCGGGCTTCTGGCGAATGGCAATCTGCCGTCAGTCCGGGCAATGCAGATCATGCAGCTCGTTGTGCCGATCTACATCGTCATCGCAGCCTATAATCGCGTCTACTCGATCCGTGCTCTTGACGATCTGCGTTACGGGATCGGCCGGGCGATCGTTGCCCTCGGCGTATCGTCGATGCTGTTTCTGGTGATGACGTTCTACGTCCGCACAAGCGATGATTTCGCCCGCTCGACCTTTTCGATCGCGATACTGGTCGCCCTGGTCTTGATGATCGCGCTGAGGATCATCGCCTACATGGTGATCCGGCGGCGGTACGGCGGACGCGTGCGAAATGTACTCGTCATCGAGGATGGTGGACCGCACATCGATTTTCCCAAGGCCGATCGGGTAGTGGCCGATCCGGATCTGGTGGAAAGCGCGCAGATCGATCCTCGCGCGCTCGACATGATCGGGCGGGCGATGCGCAACATGGACCGCGTCATCGTTTCCTGCCCGGTGGAACGGCGCAAATTCTGGACCGCGATCATGCGTGCAGCCGGCGTCCACGGCGAGGTTGTCTCCGAAGCCTTGCAGGAACTGGGCGCCCTCGCACTTGAACGGGATCACGGCTTTTCCTTCCTGGTTGTCTCCGCCGGGCCGCTGGGCTTGCGAGCGCGACTGACGAAGCGCGCAATCGACCTTGCGATCACCGTTCCGCTACTCCTGATCCTCAGCCCGGTGATGCTGATCGTGGCCTTGCTCATCAAGCTCGAGGACGGGGGGCCGGTCTTCTTCGTCCAGCCGCGGATGGGCCAGGGCAATTGCATGTTCGACATGCTGAAATTCCGGTCGATGAGGGTCGAAAAGCTCGACAGCCGCGGCGATCGTTCGACTGCCCGTGACGATGACCGGATCACCCGGATCGGCAGGTTCATTCGCCGCACCAGCATCGACGAACTGCCGCAGTTGTTGAACGTGCTGCGTTCCGAAATGAGCCTCGTGGGGCCGCGGCCGCACGCTCTCGGCTCGCTGGCGAACGAGAAGCTGTTCTGGGAAATCGATCAGGACTACTGGCAACGCCACTCGCTCAAGCCCGGCCTGACAGGCCTTGCACAAGTTCGTGGGTATCGTGGCGCCACCGAAACGGAGAGCCATCTGACCGATCGTCTGCGAGCTGACCTTGAATATATTCGCACCTGGTCGCCCATGGTGGATTTTCGCATCATGCTGGCGACAGCGCGGGTGCTGGTCCACCCGAACGCCTATTGAAGAAGCAGGCTGCGTTTAACACTTTTTAAACGGTGTCTTCGTAGCTCGCAGGAACAACCCCGGGTGGTGTGGCATTTGAGCTAAAAGTCGCAGAAAAGCGATAGTTGAACGTATTTGTCCGGTTGCACCCCTCAGGAATCGTTGCTAGCCAAGCCCCAATTCTGGTGAAGAATAAAAATCTAGGAGGAATTGATATGAAAACCAGCCGCATCCTCGCCGGCGTCGCTGCCGCCACGATGGCGATCGCGCCGATCGCTGCAACGGCGGGCACCCGCGCCGCCGAAACCGGCGCCGTTTCGGTTCAGCCCGTCAAGATGTCGACGCTTACGCGCTCGGCCAAGCCGGCTGAACGCAAGAGCGAAGCGGGCGGCTCGGCCGTGATCGTTGCCGTTCTTGCTGCCGCCGCTGTCGTGGCTGGCATCATCGCAGCAACCGACGATGACGACAATGATCTGGTGGTCGAGCCCACGACTTCGGCCGGCGGCTAATCGCTCCATCCTTGGTTCGGCAGGCCCCGCCAATCTGACGATTGGCGGGGCTTCGCTTATGTGCGGTACAATTGATGTTTGAAACGCAACGACGCCGTAGCTCGCGCCCCGCCGCGGATGATCGTTCAGTCATTCAAAGGCTGGGATGGCCGCTGATCGCCCTGATGGTAATTTCGCTCGTCCTCGGGGGCGGAGGTATCAGCCGGGGATTGCAGAATGTGGCCGTCCAATTGACGGCTCTTGGCTTGCTACTGTTCGTTCCCGGTCTGCTGCGCGGCAAGCGCGAGACGGCCGGATGGCCTCTGTTCGCACTGGTCGCCGCAACCTTTCTCCTGCCGGTTCTGCAACTGGTGCCGCTGCCCCCCGGCATCTGGCAAGGACTTCCCGGCCGTGAGCTGGTACGCGAAAGCTTCGACATCATCGGCATCGAGAACGCCTGGTTTCAGGTGTCCGTCGACCGCGGCCGCACCATTGTCGCGCTCCTTGCCTTGTTAGGGCCGACGGCGGCGCTCTTCCTGTATCGCGGCGGCGGCCGGAGAGACATCGCCGCGGGCCTGCTTCTGCTTGTCGGTCTCGCACTCCTGAACTTCGTTTTTGGTGCGCTCCAGTTTGCGGCCGACGGACCGTATCCCTACGGCAATCCTAGCGAAAAGCGCTTCTTCGGCTTCTTCGCGAGCCATAACACCAGCGGGATTTTCATGATCATCGGCCTGCTGGCGCTGATCGGTTACGATCGGATCAGCGAAGCCGGCGCATGGAGGCGGATGCTGCATCTGCTGGCCGGTTTACTGCTCGTCTTCGCCATTGTCCTCACCCGTTCGCGCTCATCCACCGCGCTGCTCGTCGTACCATTAGCCTTTGCCGCATGGTATGCCTTGAAGGATCTGCGCCGTGCCTCCCGCAAGGCGCGACTTGTTGCCGTGGCGGTGGTGGCAATCGTGGCAGCCGGGATCGGGGCCGTAGCGCTGACGAATGAGCGGCTGGGCGAGACCTGGACACGCTACGAGGATCTCGAGGACAGTCGCCCCGCGATCTGGGAAGATACGCGCTTCGGGATCGAGCGGTACTGGCCGGTCGGAAGTGGCATGGGCACGTTCGACGAGGTGTTCCAGGTGGAGGAATCGCTCGAAGCGCTCGGGGTGCCGCGCGCGGGGCGGGCACATAGCGAATACCTCGAACTGGCGCTGGAGGCCGGGATTGCCGGGCTCGCCTTGCTGGCGGCCTGGGCGGTGTTTCTCGCAGCATCATGGTGGCGCCGCCGTTCGCTGGTGTCCACTCCCGGGATCAACGCCGCCGGCCTCGCGCTCCTGTGTATCGCGGCGCAGGGCGTGATCGACTTTCCCATGCGCAATATGGCCGTGTTGACCGTTGCAGGATTGCTCGTGGCTCTGCTAACGGCACCGGGATCGTTGAAAAGGGGTCGGCCCATTGCTTAAGCGTGTTGCAGGATTGCTCCTGCCGGTCTGCCTTGTCCTGGCAGGCTGTTTCAACCCGTCCCAAGGGCTTCCGGCCGGGGAAGCGGCCTACGACGTCATCCCCGCGGCCGATCCCAATCGCAAACCTACGGAATATCGCGTCGGTGTGTTGGACACGATCGCGATCCGCGTATTTCAGGAACCCGAACTCAGCTTCGACAAGGTCACCGTCAATTCTTCCGGTACCTTCAGCTACCCGTTCGTTGGCGAAGTTACGGCGCAGGGCAAGACCACGGTCGAGATCAGCCGCGAACTCGAAGCCGGGCTCGGCGCTCGGTACATCCGCAACCCGCAAGTGGTGGTGAGCGTGCTGACATCCGCGGCGCAGCGGGTGGTCGTCGATGGCCAGGTTACCGAGCCCGGCGTCTATGACATCGCCGGCGAATCCTCCCTGCTCGAGGCGATCGCGAGGGCCCAGGGGCTGACATTCGCGGGGGTAGAGGACGAGGTAATCATCTTTCGCGTGATCGACGGCGAACGGTTCGGCGCGGTCTTCAATCTGCGGCACATTCGAGAAGGCCGGGTCGCCGATCCGCAGGTCCTCGGCGGTGATCGTATTGTGGTGGGTTATTCCGCCCTGCGTGCCGGGTACCAAGACTTCCTGCGTGCGGCCCCCATCCTAAACGTGTTCAGAAGGTTCTGACGGTGGCGAGCAATTACGACCTGCGTCCGGTTCAGTCGGGACCGGGCACTGCCCCCCGTTCCCTCGGCCATTCTGATGGCGATCAAGCCGCCGATCAGGGAAGCGAAGCGTTTCTTGACATTGACCTGCGCCGCGTGTGGGCGGCGATCAAGCGCAACATCATTGCCATCGTCGCCATCCTCGTGGCGGCGGCGGCGCTGGGGGTGCTGGTAACCCTTCTGACCCGCCCCCAATACGTGGCGACTTCGCAGATCCTGATCGAGCAGCAAGCCGATTCCATCATCGAGAACGCCGATACCCAGGCGGTCAGCCCCACGCAGGAGACGCAACGTTTCCTGCAAACCCAGGTCGACGTCATTCGCAGCCGTAGCCTGGCGCAGCGTGTCGTCGAAGCGGAAAACCTTGCCGACAGCGAGGAATTCTTCGCGGCGCAAGGGGAGGAGATTCCGCAGGAAGACAGCCTCGAGGGATCAGGCTATTCCGGTTCGCGCGGGCTTGCCCGGTTGCGTCAGGATATGGCGATCAACCTCGTCATGGACGGTCTCAGCGTGGAACTGCCGGTCGACAGCCGGCTCGTGTCGATCCGGTTCGAAAGCGGCGACCCCCGGATCGCGGCCGACATGGCCAATGCGGTGTCTTCGAATTTTATCGAGAGCAATCTGGCCCGCAAGTTCGATTCCTCAGCCTATGCGCGCCAGTTTCTGGCGCAGCAGCTGGAAGACGCGCGCGACAAGCTCGAGCAGAGCGAGCGGGATCTCAACACCTACAGCCGCGCCGCCGGTCTGATCCGGGTGAGCGGGCAGGGCACGAACGCCGATCAGGAAACCACGCTTTCGGTCACCAACCAGACACTCGAGCAGCTGAATGCCGCTGCGAGCATGGCGACTGCCGAGCGGATCGAGTCCGAGAATTCGTGGCGCAACGTTGCCAACCAGCCGTACATGTCGATCCCCCAGGTCATTCAGAACCCGGCTTTCAGTGCGCTCCTTCGCGAGCGGGCGGTGGCGGAATCGCGGCTGGCCGAAGAGCGGGCGCGTCATCTCGACGATCACCCCGATGTGCAGGCATTGCAGGCGCAGACCGCGCGGCTGGACCAGCAGGTTCAGCAGACCGGACAGGCGATCAAGAATTCGATCCGGCTATCCTACGAAGCGTCGCGCGACCGCGAGCAGGAGATCCAGGGCCAGGTCGAGCAGATGCGCGGCGCCGCGCTGGACGAACAGGATCGCGGGGTTCAGTACAACGTGCTGAAGCGTGTCGCCGAGACCGACCGCGGGCTCTACAATACGCTGCTGACGCGGTTTAACGAGCTCAATGCGACCGCGGGTGCTACCTCGAACAACGTGTCGATGGTCGATGCTGCCGAACCGCCCCGGCGGCCGTCTTCCCCGAACGCAATCGTCAACATGATCATCGCGCTGCTGGGCGGCATGCTCTTTGCCGGTGGCTTTGTCTTCCTGCGCGAACAATTCGACGATGTTCTGCGCACGCCCGAAGATGTCGAACGCAAGCTCGGGCTCCCGCTCCTTGGCCTGGTGCCCAAGACGTTGAGCGAGACGCCGGCAGACGATCTGGCGGACCCCAAGTCCCCGGTGAGCGAAGCGTACCAGTCACTTGTGACGAACCTTCGCTACAGCACCGGCGAAGGCATTCCTCGCACGCTGACGGTCACGTCCGCGCAGGCCGGCGAGGGCAAGACCACAACTTCGGGCAAGCTGGCGCTGGAATTCGCGCAGCTCGGGCGCAACACCCTGCTGATCGATGCCGACCTTCGCCGCCCGACGCTTCATCGCCGGCTCGACAATCGCAAGCAGGAGGGTTTCACCACCGTGCTGGCCGGTGAACGGCGGATCGAGGAGGTCGTTGTTCCGTCCGGCATGGCCAACCTGTCGTACATGACCGCGCTACCCATACCGCCAGACCCCGCGGCGCTTCTCGGCACGACCCGGATCGACGACCTCATCGCCCAACTGCTCGAGCGCTACGATTGCGTGGTCTTCGATGCGCCGCCAATGCTCGGCCTGTCGGATGCACCGACGCTTGCCGCGCATACCGACGCTGTCCTGATGGTGATCGATGCGTCGTCGGGTCACCGCGGTGCGGTCAAGACCGCTCTGCGACGGCTGGAAATGGTCAAGGCCAATGTGATCGGTGCGGTGCTGACAAAGTTCAATCCGCGTAACGTCAGCGGCGAATACAGCTATTACGGCAGCGACTATTACGCCTACGAGCATACCGGCGAGCGCGAATGAAAACGTACAGCGCCGGGGGCTGGGCGGTGAGGGCAATCGCCTTCATCGCGATTGCCGCAGTCGCGCTGCTGTTTCAGGCCGACCGCGAGGCCCGTACCCAGCGTCAGTTGGCGGCGCAGTTGCCGGCGGGGCTGGGTGGTTTCGCCGACGAGCGCATGGTCGAGGCGCTGGCCTTTCTTGATCCCGCGGCCGCCTTCGCCCGTGCCCAGGCCTTGCTTCGTCAGCGGCCGACCGATGCCCACAATCTTGGGCTTTATGCGCTGGCCGCGGTCGAGGCGGGGGCTGAGGGCGAGGCGGCCGAAGCGCTCACTGCCGCCGCCCGGCGTGGCTGGCGCGATCCTTACACTCAGGTAACCATAACCGGCAGTGCGATCGCCCAGGAACAATGGGAGATCGCCGCACAGCGAGTCGATGCGCTGGCGCGGATGCGGCGGGAGCAGGCGACAATTTTCGCTGCCTTGCGCTTCATGCTGGCGGATCCCGAGGGGCGCTCCGAAGTCGCCCGGCGGCTTCCGACCAGCGAGCCTTTTGCCGCAGTGCTCGCCGAATTTACCCGTGCCAATGCCGACATGGGTGCACAAGTCGCAGAGACGCTGCGCCTGACCCACTCGTCGCAACCACCGGTAAGCTGCGCGAACTACGGCCGCGCCGTCCGGGCTCTCCTCGCGCAGGGGCAGGCGATCGCCGCGATAGAAGGCTGGCCCCGCCGCTGCGCAAGCGACGGGAGCAGGGCGGTGGATTTCGCCTTCGACGACAACGAGGAAGACCCGTTCAGCTGGACTTACCCCCCCGGGGCCGGCGTTTCGATCCGGGAAGGCGACGCACCGGGCGCGATCGACATCCGCAATCGCGACCTCCTTCGCCGGCAGGTCGCCTATCGTTATCTGACCCTGCCGCCCGGATCGTATACCTTGCGGTTCGAGCGGAGAGAGGGCGCGGCGGGACCGGCCGGAACAGGTCCGCAAGCAGATCTCAACGTCCTCCTTCGGTGCGATCGCAGCGGTGGCAACGCCGCGGGCGCGCTGGCCGAAGGCACATATCAACAGCCGCTCTCTTTCGCGATTGGCGCAGATTGCCCGGTGCAATATCTCTCGCTCGCTGTATCCCAAGGCCGTGCCGACAATGTGCGTATCACCATCGATTGATTACGGGCCGCCGGCAGGCAAGACGGCAGGTGCGGCATGAGGCTTTCCAAGACCCTTCCCTATGCCGTCCTCATGGCGATCCCGCGAACGCCGGTAAGCTATGCCGCCTACGTCGCGATGCCCGCGCTCATGGTGAACTGGCTGGCCCGGCAGACATGGATGCGGGCGGGTTTTCTCGTGCTGTTCCTGTGCGGTTCGCTCGCTATCAACATGCTGATGGGGATGCAGATATCCATTACCGCATTCGCACTTGAGCTCGCGCTGATCCTGCCGTTTTTCGCCGCCGCGCTCGGCTTTCGCACGTCGCGCCATTTCGACGGGCGCAGCTTCATCCGCATCCTCAACGTGATCGTCTTCGCGACAAGCATGGTGAGCCTCATTCAGATGGGTTTTCCCTGGCGGGTGCCGTACATCCATTATCTGCCCGATTTCTTCAATGGTGGCTTCGGGCGGGGCGGGGCGAAGATCGTGACCATTATCGGGTTCTTCGGGTTGGCCGAGATCCTGTCGCGGCGGGGCCGGCTGCGTTTGCGCGACATGTGGTTCCTGGCCTTTGCGCTGGCGAACTTCGTCGTCCCGAATTTCATCCTCGGTATGGTGGCCGGGTTCGCCGCGCTCGCAATCTTCGCGCGCCGCAATCAGGCCGTCCTCTTCGCGGGCGCCGCCCTGCTTATGGTGGTCGCCCCCTACCTGCAATTTCGGGCCGAAACGAAGAACGACAGTTTCGCCCAGACCTATGGCACGAATCCGAAGCTGTACGCCTTCAAACTGGTAGGCGAGTTGTATTTGCGCGAACCCCAGACCCTGTTCGTCGGGGCAGGCCTCGGGCAATTCTCCAGCCAGCCGGCCATCTGGTCCAGCCCGGTCAACAACGTCTGGGGCGCCCATGACACGCCTGACCTGCCTGGCCTGCACGCTGGCGAGGCACATATGAATCACCTCGCCCCGACGATGCTGCGCTTCCAGAACAACCGCTTCGCTATCGAATCGTCGGCAAACAAGCCGTTCAGCGGCCTCAGCACGATGCTCGCCGAACTGGGCCTGCCGGTCACGCTGTTGATCCTGTACTCGGCCTATCTCGTGCTGTGGCGACGAAGCGGGAGCGATTTCGGGCGCACCGCTTTCATCTTTCTGCTGGCGATGAACGTGCTCGACCCGCAAATGGACTCGCCGTGGTTCGGCGCGCTCATGCTTTCGGTTTGCCAGGCTCTTGCGGCGGACGCGAGACGGCGGCGTTCGCTGCCGGCGCCTTCACACTCGCGCGAAAGCGGTATCTTCCTTCCGTCCCCGCAGCCTGCACGGGTCTTGCCCAAGCCCGCGCTGTCTGGCGAACCGGGCTAGCGGGCGACGCCGCGAGCATGGCGGATTTCCGGTTTCCCGATTTCTATATAGTCGGCGCAGCAAAGGCGGGGACAACCTCGCTGGTCGAACTATTGCACGGGGTGGACGGGCTGTTCTTTCCGCTCGAGAAGGAACCGCACCATTTCTTCGTGCGCGATGATCCGCGCGGATGGACTATCAGGGACGGGCGCCGTGTCCGCCCCGTGGTGGAAACCCTGCCCTTCGCAGGGGAGGCCGCATATCTGCGCCTTTACGAAGATGCGCCTGCAGGGGCTGTTCGGGGAGATGCCAGCACGCAATATCTCGTCAACGAGACGGTCCCGGCAGCTATCTCCAAGGCGAGGGAAGATGCCCGGATCATCGTTGTCCTGCGCGATCCGGTAGAACGGGCATATAGCGCGTGGCTGCATGCTGTCGCGCGGGGCGAGGATGAGGCGGGATTTGAGGAAGCTCTCGATGAATGTCAGGCGAGCGAGCGGCGGACGAGCTTTGCGATCAATTACATCGACGAGGGTCGGTACGACCTCCACCTCGCCTGCTACCATGCGGTATTCGGTAAGCGAGTGAAGGTCATCCTGTTCGACGATCTGGTTCGCGACCCCCTCGGTATCCGGACGGAGCTGTGCGATTATCTGGGCGTCGCCGCCCCAGTCGGGCAGGATGCAGCGATGGCGCATCGCAACCAGAGCGTCGAACTGCGCAATCCGGTGGCGCGCCAGTTTCGCCTTGCTGCGAAGCGTTTGCGCCGGATAGCCCCCGGGGTGCTGGAACGGCCTCTGGTGCGCAAACCCTACGAATATTTGCTCAGCAGGATCGGGTCAGCCCCGAAGGCAATGACCGATAGCCAGCGACGACGGCTTGCCGCCATCTACGCCCCGCACACCGAGGCGCTGGAGCGCATGCTTGGCCGCGACCTCTCACATTGGGGCCGGGGGGCGCCCGGGGGCTGAACGTCTGACAAAAAAGGAGAAACGATGGTGGGCGTACCAAGGTTCGAACTTGGGACCCCTGCGATGTCAACACAGTGCTCTACCACTGAGCTATACGCCCGAACCATCGAATGTGCCGCATTGTCATGCGACAGGCGCGGCGTCTAGCGAGGCCTATGGAGCCGCGCAAGCGCTATCTTCAGCGAGGCGATCAAAGGCTGGCGCTGACCCGTTCCTGCAAGACGCGTTCCACTTCGAGGACGAGATCACGAAGATGGAACGGCTTGGACAAGACCTTCGCCTGCGGCTGTTCGCGGCTGGCCTTCAAGGTTACCGCCGCGAAGCCCGTGATGAACATGACCTTCGTTTGCGGGCTGATCTCGTTGCAGCGCTGCGCCAGTTCGATGCCGTCCATTTCGGGCATCACGATGTCGGACAAGAGCAGATCGTAGCCTTGCGTCTCCAGCAGCGGGACGGCCTCGGTCCCCCGATCGACGGCATCGACGTGGTAACCGGCCTTGACCAGAGCGCGTTCCAGATAGGTGCGCATGGCCTGATCGTCTTCGGCAAGGAGTATGCGCTTTTGCATCATCTGATCCATGGCGGGGCTTATAAGGCCCTTCACTTAACAAATCCTGCCAATCCTTGCCAATGTCCCTTCCTGAACCAATGGGTTTACATGGTTACCTGATCCGGGCAGCACTGCCCTGGTGAACACCCATTCCGACCCTGCCGGAACCCGCTGTCCCGATCACCGGGAAGGAGGCAGCATACCGGGCGGAGGCGGCGCCGCCTTAGTTCTTTCCGGCCCTCGACCGAGTGCGCTGCCGGTGCTGATCGGCGTGCCCCATGCCGGTCGCAGCTATCCAGAAGAACTTTGCGAAACGATGCGCGGCGGGGAGGGCACGCGGCTGCGTCTCGAGGATCGCTACGCCGACTTGCTGGGGCAAGAGATCGCCCGGTTGACCGGCGCGGGAATATTGATGGCTCAGGCGCCGCGCGCAATGATCGACCTCAATCGGGCGAGTGACGATATCGACTGGTCGATGGTTTCTGGACAACAGGGGCGGCGGGCTGTCCCCCACTCCCTCGCCAACCGGCGAGCGCGTAGCGGCCTTGGCCTCGTGCCGCGGCGCCTGCCCGGTCTTGGCGAAATCTGGAAACACCCTATCGCTGCCGACGAACTGGAGAAGCGGATCGCCGCAATCCATCGGCCCTATCATCAGGCGCTTGGTGCCGAACTGGCCCACTTGCGCGATCGCTGGGGGGCGGCGCTCCTGCTCGACTTTCACTCGATGCCGCCGCTGAGCCCGCGCTATACCGGCGAGGAGGTGGCCGAGATCGTCATCGGCGATCGTTTCGGACTAAGCTGCGACCCCTTGCTTTCCGCCGCGGCCTTGACGAATTTGGCACGAGGCGGGCGGCGGGTGGCCCACAACCGGCCATATTCGGGGGGCTATATCCTCGAACGGCATGCCGCCCCGGCGCGGAACATCCATGCCATCCAGATCGAGGTGTGCCGTTCGCTATACCTCGATGCGCGACTGGACCAGCCCAGCGCGCGCTTGCCTGTTCTGGCAAGGGCGCTTGGCGACATGGTGATGGCGCTTGCCCGGCAGATACTTGACCTGCGCCATGGCGATCCGTTTCCGGTGGCCGCTGAATAGGCACAAAAAACCACCCCGTGCAAAAGCACGAGGTGGCCAAGGTTCAGGGAGGAGATGCACATCGGTGCATCGCATCGGCGGGCCATGAGGGGAAGCGCCGCCGATGGTTAATAAATGGCTACACGGGGTGGCAGTTTCAAGGTTCGCCAACCTATCGACGAACGGCGGTCGCAGCCGCGCCACCGTTCGTCGTAATTTGCGGTCTTGATCCTAGTTAACCGATCTCGGCGCCCCGGTCGGCGCTGTCCCCTGCTTGACCTGACGGGCAAATATCGCCCGCATCAAGTCGAGCGAAAACAGGTGGGCATGGATAAGGGCCAGCAGCCCATTCCGGTTCCATTGCTCGATCTTGTCGGCTGCAACGTCCTGCAGCTTCTCCTGATTGACCATCTGGAAGCCGCGATAGACGAACGGCTGATCGTGACCTTCCTGCTGGATCGAGACCTCGCCGTCCATCAACAGGTCGGCCTGCTTCAGCTCGCCGATGAACGCCTGGGTGCGCTGGGCGGCCTGTTCGAAATGCTGGCAGAACTCCAGCACCCGCTTGGTCGCATCGGTGGTCTGCCCGTTATCGTCGAACAGCCGCTCGCCATCGTCGAACTCGCCAATCACGTCGCTCGTCGGATCGAAGCACAGCGACAGTTCGTCGCCTTCCTGCTTCAGACGGGCGAGCATGAACGGATAGCGCCGGATGTAGGCCGGGAGGTAGACCGGATCGTTAACCTTCCCCTGCGCGTCGACGAAGGTGTTGACGCCTTCGTTGAGGCCCATCAGCGCCAGGGGGAGGGGGTTTTCGCCAGAGGAGAACACGATCGGGAAATCCCGCTGGGCCTGAACGAACTCGTCGACCGTGATCGGCAGCGCATGAGCTTTCGCCAGCCACGGGGCGGCATCGATGGTCCGCGTGCGATAGTTGCGATGATCCTGACTGTTGAGGGGCATCAGGTCATTGTAGAACAGGGGCAATTGGGGCTGCTGCGGCGCGCTCGCCATGTACGATCTCCGAGAGGCTATTGCTTGGGTCGAGGGGGGTGCCTGCTGCCGCCCTCCCCGAACGACGGGCCGCGCTTAGGCGGTCGCGCCATTCTGTGCAAGCGGGAGCAGCTTGCCGGGATTGAGGATGCCCAGCGGATCGAGCGCGTCCTTCACGCGGCGCATCACCGCCAGTCTCGCCGGATCGCCAAGTCGTTGCAGCTCGTCGCGCTTCATCTGCCCGATCCCGTGTTCGGCGCTGATTGAACCCCCCCGGGCCGTAACGAGATCGTGGACGAAGCGGCTGATCGTGCTGCCCTGTTCATCGGTCCATCCTGGCCCGCTGCCCACCGGCGCTCGGACGTGAAAGTGGACATTGCCATCGCCCAGATGACCGAAGGCAAGTGCCTGCGTGCCAGGAAAACGGCCTTCGACCGCCATGGTCGCTTCGCGGATGAAGCTGGCCATGCTGGCGGTGGGGACCGAGATATCGTGCTGCAACGCGGGGCCGCGTGCACGTTCGGCCGCGGAAATGCTGTCGCGCAAATGCCAGAACGCTTCGGCCTGCCCCTCGTTCGCGCCAATCGTGGCATTGGCGATGGCCCCGCCATCGAGTGCCTCGCCCAGCAAGGCTTCGATCCTCTCCCGCAAGCCATCCTCCGTTTCCACCGTCGCAGCAAATTCGAGGAGGGCGTGCCACGGGGCGGGGCCGAGTGGGGCTCGTGCGGCGGGCAGGTAGGCGAGCACCGCATCGAGACAGGCTTGCGGCATGATCTCGAACCCTTCGAGCGTATCGGCCAAGCGCGCCTCGCACCGGACGAGCAGGCGGCGGGCATCCTCGATGCTGCTCAGCGTGACCCATGCGACGACCCTTCCGCAGATGGCCGGGATCAGTCGCAAGCTGGCAGCGGTGACGATGCCGAGCGTGCCTTCCGAACCGATCAGCAATTGCTTCAGATCGAACCCGCGATTGTCCTTCTTGAGCGGAGTGAGCAGATCGAGAACGGTGCCGTCGGCAAGGACAGCTTCGACCCCCAGAACCTGATCGCGCATCGTCCCATGGCGCAGGACTTGGGTGCCGCCGGCATTGCTGGCGACAAGTCCGCCGATCGTGGCCGAGCCCTTGCCGCCGAGGGTAAGGGGAAAGCGCAAGCCCTGTTCTGCTGCCGCCTCTTGTGCCGTCTGCAAAATCACGCCCGCCCCGCAAACCATCTGCCCCTCTTCCGGATGGAGCGAACGGATTGCATCGAGCCGGCGGAGGGAGAGGACGATGGCGGTACCACTGCGATCCGGTGTCGCTCCGCCGGACATTCCGCTGTTGCCGCCCTGGGGGACCAGCGGAATGCGATAGCGGGCACACAGAGAGACCAGCGCGGCGACTTCCTGCGTTGAGGCGGGCGAGGCGAGGGCGAGCGCCCGCCCGGTGTAGCGTCCGCGCCAGTCGGTCAGCCACGGGCTCATCGCATCGTCATCCTGCGTGAAGCCCCGGGGGCCGAGAAGGGCTTGCGCGCGGGCGACAAATTCGCTTGTCTCTGAGGCCGTGATGGGGGGCAGGGTCATCCGCATGCTTGTGCCACGAAAGGCGGTCGGGCTGTCAACCGCCGCAGGGCGCCGGAGGGCGATTAAGCCGGCATTCAATACTCCGGCGGCACACCGCCGCTGTCGCTGCGGACGCCCGCTCACGCCTTGCCGAGGGAGACGCCAGACCCGTCATGCCGTTCCTGCCTGATCTTCTGGCGCCCCTGGCGCTATTGCTGCCGCTGGGCCTTGTCGCCGGGGCGCAGGAGCCGGCAGGGCAGGACGCAGCGAGCGTTGCGATGGCGAAGGAGCGGCAATCGGCGCAGATCCCCCTGTCGTCATCGGGTCGTGCGCCGGGATGGCTGCCCCTGCTCCAGCCGGCGCAGCCGCGAACAGCCAATCAGGTTCGGATCGAACGCCGGGTCATCATTCGCATTTCGCCTGCACCGGGCCGCGCGCGCAACAGCCTTGCCCCGCTATCCACGCCGATGCCTGCCGTGCCGCGGCAATTCGTCGAACGACCGTTCAAGGGCTGCATCGACAGCGCGGCAATTGCTGGCGTCCAGCCAGAGCGCAACCGCTTGCTGTTCTTCACCCGGGATCGCCAGATGCTTTCCGCCCGGCTGGAAAACGGCTGCAGCCCGCGGGAGTTCTATCAGGGTTTCTACATGGAGCGCAGCAAGGACGGCAAGCTATGTCCGCGCCGTGACAAGCTGCTGACACGGTCGGGCGCGAAATGTTCGGTCGAAAGCCTGCACCGCCTGGTCGAGATCCTGCCGCAATAGTCCTTCGGCTTGACTTTTTGCTCTTTTGGACGCAGAGGCCCGCGGAGTGTTCGCCAAGGGTGCGGACACGCTTTCCCGCCCTCATACATCCGAAGGCACGACCCGCCGCATGAGTTTTGCCGATCTCGGCCT
>NZ_JBHWMI010000076.1:0-9745 GCF_043423005.1 Qipengyuania sp.
GCAGAGGCCTACGGGCGGATCAGCGAACCAGATCATGGGGGGCATGCCCCCCACGATCTGATGACCAAAATGGCGGCATAATCACATCCGGGATTAGCTTAACTTCGCCGCCAACCTGTCCAACAAGGCGGGACCACCTCATGGAGAATGGCCAGGCGCGGACTCTGTGGCTGTCGGGCGTTCACCGGAGAAGTGCCACGAAGGCCGATGCCAAGATCCTTGCCGGACAGGATCTGGACTATTCGCTCGACCCCTTTGATGACCAGAGCTTCTACCGGTCGGCCGCGCGTTCGCGCAATGCCGCGCTGGAAGTTACCGTGGGCGTGTCGCCCAAGGCCTCGCGGGTCTGGCTTGGCAAGGCAAATTCAATCGAAGGGTTTGCCGCTTCGGCGGCGCTGCTCATCAACGCTGTCGCGGCCGCGAAGCAAGGAACCGCCGAGCCATTCCGCTTTCTCGCAACCCCGGTGCAGGCGCTCGACCCTGCACAAGTCAAAGGCGGATAAAGACCGAACCCAGGTCGCTTTGTTGCCACCGTTCGAGATGTCCTTAAGCCCAATCCATCTCCGTTAAGCCGACTAATCCTATTGTCCGATATGGGCATCGCTCCGACGCCCTCGAACCGACGTCCGCTTTCGGAACGTAGCCCTCAATGCTCGGATGACTGGGATGAGAGGGCGAAGCCGACCTGAGCGCATGCCATGCGAACATCTGCTTCTGGCGAACCGCCGAGTTGGTGGTTAGGACCGACATTAGAGTCGCAACCCGCCATTCCACTTTTGACCATCCAGTCTACGCAAGCGCCAAGCCCCAGACTATTTGTCGAAACCCGGGCGGATCGGCGTTTTCTACTTGGACAAGGCGATGCGGGTAGAGTGGGCAGGCACAATCGTTTATGCTAGCCAAAGTGAGCCGGTTCTGTACGAAGTCATTCTGCCGTCGAAATGTGGGATCGCGTCGAACTGCCTTTCTCCTCGCGCACCTGACCCACGAATTCGAGAAGAAACGCAGTGCTCAAACCGAACATGACGAGGCCGTTGGCAGCCACGATCGCAGACAGCAGCCGCACATCCTGCGAGAGGATAACGTCGCCGAAGCCTAGCGTCGTCAGGGAAACCGTTGCGAAATAGAGCGCCGGTTCCAGCGCTTCGAAGGCACCCAATACAATAAACAGGCCCGCCCAAATCCAAGCCGCCAGCGTGATAGCGAGCAGCATCCATATCGTAGAAGCGGCAAGAAGCAAGGTCGCTCCAAAGCGTGTTGTTCGCGTGCGAGGCGGCGTGAAGCGATCATCGACTGAGAAGGCTATTGCGGCAAAACACGCTTGCATGATGATGGTAAGTGCAACGGTCACCGTTCCGATCGCGAGTTGAGCGACGATACTCATCGTTGATGATCCTCAATTTTATCAATTTGATTTACTCCTCCGATTATTATCAGTCTGCAGTGGAGTCTCGCTCATTCTGAGCTTCTACCCGCCGACAACAGCACGACTTGCACATGCAGTCCTCGGCCCGGCTTGGACCGGAACGAGACGGAGCCGCCTATGGCTTCGGCAAGTCCGCAGACGATCGCTAAGCCAAGGCCGGCTCCGCCCGTCTGTCGATCGCGTGACGGATCGAAACGGGCATAGGCCGTGCCTAACGTCAGTTGTTGGTCGGGCGCAACTCCCGGGCCATCGTCCTCAAACGACCAGCAGGTCTTACCGCCATCCGAAACATTCCTTACCGTGACGGTCGAGGCGTGGCGCAGGGCATTATCGACGAGGTTATCAAAAATCCGTCCGAGCGCGGTGGGATCACCCAGCACATGGCTTGCCGGCGAAAGGTCGAGGCCGATGCGGTCCTCATCTGAATGCAGCGCCAATAGATCACCAGTCAGAGCCGTAAGGTTGACCTCCACCGTCGCCCAGACCGCGGCGTCGCTCTCTTTATAGTAAGAGGGCGACGCTGCGCTTCGTGAAAGTTTTGAGGTCAGGAGAGAGGCTCCCGACCGGCCCGTCATGGAGAAAACTCATGGGCTCCGCCGCGAACCCGAACTGCCCGATCATCTCGATATCGCACGAGAAACGCCGGACTCGTTACCGACCGGCGAGTTCGCGATTTTCGAGGATGACCCGGATGAAGCTGCGCGCGCATCGGCCTTGCGGCGACGGATGCAAGGGCTGGCGCGACAGGCCTCGCAACCCCGACGACGGCTTTGATCTGTAGGAGATCGTGATGCGAAGCGTTACTAAGGGTTTATCGAGACGCTCGGGCGGCGGTACGCCTCTGGCAGAACATTGCTCGACGAGATTCCAGAGCACATTGAGCCGGGGCCATCTTCTGGACACTCCGATCACGATGAATCCGAAGGATACTGAAATATCTTTAGGTTCAAACCAATGCAACGAAGTTACTGATTTATAAGATATGCGCCAGCTTACCGCCCATTCGTCGAAAAGACGACGCCAGTGCGAAGTGCAGCCATCACGAAATCAAGTTCCTTGTCCAGGCTGACGGATTCGCTGCCATGATATTCGGGACCCATGCCCCTCAGTATTTCATAATTCGGCAAGGAGAATAATAAGTCGAAGACTATCTTAGCGATCGCCGGGAAGTCTGAGAACGCAATTTCTCCGTTTGCGTAGCCGTCCTTTAGAATTTGGTTCATAACGCCGGTAACGTCAGCCACGGCTTTGGCCCTGATCTTGTTCTGCAAATCGGGGCGGTAATTGGCAAGCCATGTCAGCAAGGTCTGTATGCCGCGGCCTTCTGCGGTGAGCGAGGCTTCTAGAAATTTATGCGCAACGGCTTCGAGGCACTCGCGAATGGGGCCATTGGCAGGAAGAGTGCTCACCGGACGGATGTGCTTCGCAATACCATAGTCCATCGTCGCACATAGCAGTTCATCCTTGGATTTGTAGCGTGCGTAAAGTGTTCGCTTCGATACGTGGGCCGAAGCGGCGATCGCGTCCATCCGGGACGCATCGAGGCCCTTAGCGATAAATTCCTGCAGCGCTTCCTGCAATATGTGCTCGCCTAGTTTCTCGGCCTCCTCTTTTGAAGGACGACCGCCGCTTGAGGTTCTGCGGGGAAGTGACATCTATTCTCTCACTATTGCATTGGTTCGGCCATCTGATCTGCTGCCCAGTAGGACGAGGCCTTTGTGGTATGGCCAGGCAAAGCTCCGCAGCGGGCAACGCGGACTAATGATGCCCACATGAACGCTTGCCTGCCGCAACGGAAAACGGCATGGTACCGGTGAGTTTACTTTCTTTCATCGCCGGCGCCAGCAAAAATGGCCTTTCCCCCAAGGCAATCTCTCCGATCGATCAGTGAGCCGAGCTTTAGCGGTTGGAATGCAATCTCTGTCTTTCGTAGGTTCGTAGGGTTGAAGCCATTGCGGAACTGCGATGGCCAGCGCCTTCCAGATAATATCCCGATCGGACCGATATCGGTTCTCCGTCTTTCTGCCCTTTTATTGCTGGTCGCCTGCGCCGCCTTAACACCGGCTTCCGCTCAAATCGCTCCTGTGGCGGAGCCGATGGCCGAGCAGGCCGCTGAAGTGGCTACCGACCCTTTCGGTCGCGAGACGCCGCGTGGAACGGTGACCGGCCTGATCAGCGCCCTGGCGGCGAAGGACTACACGAGGGCTGCTCACTATTTCCACCTGTCTGCGGAAGAGGATGAGGCTCAACTTGTCGATCAAGGAGCGATCTGGGCCACCAAGCTGCAAGCCGCGCTCGACCAACAGGGGACGCTCCTGCCTTTCGGTGCCTTGTCGAACGAAGCGAGTGGGCGTCTCGACGATGAACTGCCGGCCGACACCGAAGAGGTAGGCAGGCTCGGCGGCGAGGAAAGTCTGCCGATCCTTCTCACCCGGACCGACAGCCCTGTCGGCAGCGAGGTCTGGGGGATTTCGCAGGAGACCGTTGAAGCTCTCGAAGCAGTGTCTGTGGCGGCGACAAATCCGGCTGAACCGGAAGACGGTGAAAGCGCCGAGGTGGCCGGAGCCCCGCTGCAGGACTGGGCTCTCTTGCTCGGGAGCGCAGCCGGCAGTTTCTTTCTCTACTGGCTTATATCGGCCGGACTTCTGGCCATCATGCGGCGTTTTGTGGCCGACCGCGAGAAAAGCGCGATCTACCGCTTCACGCAGGCCGCCTTGCCGCCGCTCAGCCTGTTTCTCGCAGTGGTGACCTTCCACCTGTGGACGGGCAGCATCGAGGCGTCCATCGTCGCGCGCCAGACCTTGCTGCGCTATATCGGTATCGTTGGCTGGGTAGCGCTTGCTTGGTTTGCGCTGCGCCTGGTCGATGCCATCGCACGCGTTGCTAGTGCCCGGATGGAACGCCGCCAGCGGCGGCAGGCAGTGTCGGTCGTCGTCCTGTTGCGGCGTACGGCAAAGATAGTGCTCTTCCTATTGGCGACGGTAGCGGTCCTCGACACGCTGGGGGTCGATGTGACCACGGGCATTGCCGCATTGGGCATTGGCGGCATCGCCTTGGCGTTAGGCGCACAGAAGGCCGTGGAGAATTTGATCGGCAGCCTGAACGTCATCGCAGACCGCCCTGTTCAGGTCGGAGACTTCTGCCGCGCGGGAGATATTGTCGGCACCGTAGAGGATATCGGTATGCGCTCGACGAGGATTCGCACGAATGAACGCACGCTCGTCACCATCCCGAACGGTGATTTTTCCTCCCGCGAGATCGAAAACTTCGCCAAGCGCGACCGCTTTCTCTTCAATCCCACGATCGGCGTCGAATACGGTATCTCCGCAGGCCAGCTGCGCCGGGCCGTGGAGATTATCGAGCAGATCCTGCGCGATCACCACCTGATTGAAAAGGATGGCCTCCGTGCTCGATTTGCTCATTTCGGCGAGAGCTCGCTGGATATCGAGATCTGGTCCTACATCATGGTTGCCGATTACGCGGAAAGCCGACTGATCCGGCAGGAACTGCTGCTGGCCATTTTCGAGAGGTTGAAGGCAGCCGGTCTCGCTATCGCCTACCCGACGCGGACGGTCCATTTGGTGACCCAGGAGAATGACGTCGGCGCGTAGGTCGCCGCGCCCAGATGGTATTCACAGCAGCCAATCGATCGGCGTTTTGCTGAGAAGGCGAGTGAGCACTCGCGACCACCATGTGGTTCCAGGCTCGGCCAGTTCACATTGACGGACATCGTCGCGCATGTCCATCCAGTTCAGTCGGCCTTTGTCATCCACGACGATTTTGTAGGAGCCGGACGCGATCATGGTATCGAAGGCGTGGTGCATCTGTGCCGCCAGATTCTCACTCTGGATGACGATCCCGAGCTCAGTATTGAGAGCGAAAGAGCGCGGATCGAAATTGAAAGAACCGACAAAGACCCGACGGCCGTCTACAGCGAACATCTTGGCATGCAGGGTGGCATTCTCGTTTGTGTTGCGCGGCGAAGGTCGACGCAGAGATTTGCGGGTGGTCTTGGGCCGGTCTCCAGGGGCAGGCATCTCATACAGACGCACCCCCGACTTCACGAGAAAATGCCGATGCTTTGCATATCCGGCATGAACCATAGCGACATCGGTCGAAGCAAAGGAATTGGTCAGGACGCGCACATCGACCCCGTTGCGTGCCATTTGCGCAAAGGCCCTGGCACCTGATGAGGTCGGCACGAAATAGCCCGAAACGACGAGCAATTCCCTTTCCGGTTGACCGATGAGACTCCTGAGGACGCTAGCCATGAGATCGCCTTGACGCGATTGTCCGAAAACCTTGGCGGGCCGATCGCTGACCAGCTCGACGGGCACCCATTCGAATTCAATCCGTCCGGCCCGCGCACGCTCAAGCAAAACAGATCCGGCGGCACGGCTTAGATAATCGGTCGCGGAGGGGCCGGAAACTGACCGCGTGAAATCAGTTGCCCCGCTTGCCGCGTACTGCTTCGGATCTTCCTTCACGATGCAGTCGATTTCGACTGCAGCGGGACAATTCCAGAACGCATCGAAACATTCGGAGACTTCTTGCACCACCGCGCCTACGCAAAGCGCATCCACATCGGCAAAAATCCCCTGCTCTCGGTTGGCGAAGTACTCGTCTCCGACATTACGCCCGCCGACACAGGTTATCTGATTGTCGACTGTAAAGCTTTTCGAATGCATCCTGCGATTGACGCGGTGGAAATCCAGCAGGAAATCGAGCGGCTTGAAGTGTCGGTTTCGAAACGGATTGAAAATGCGGATTTCGAAATTGCGGTCGCTGGCCAGCCAGCGCAATTTGCGGTCGAGGCCGGGAATGCCGTTATCGTCAACCAGCAGACGGACCCGTACACCCCGCGCTGCCGCTCTGCGCAAGTCTTCCAGCAGGAGATTACCGGTCAGATCGTCGCGCCAGATGTAATATTGCAGGTCGATCGATCTTTCGGCCGCGGCGATGAGTCGAGAGCGGATGGCAAACGCGTCTATGCCGTCCTCGACAAGTGCAACGCCCGTCAGGCCGGGATGGCCCACCGCGTGCTTAGCGACACTCAAGCCGATTGCGGAAAGTGCCGTATTTCCGAACGCATGAGAAGCTGCGCGCTGTATCATGAACGGAGGGTGCCGGTCGCGCATCCGCGTTACGGTGCGCTGTCGGGAGGCGTTGTCTGCGACGGAACAGCAGGGCCAATGTCCGGTTCTGTTCCGGTTAGTGCAACCGACCTGTTGCACAGCTTTCTCGTCATCTCCCGGTCGCGAGTCGGGTCTGTCACGACCGCGCGACCCGAAGTCTGGCCACGCATCCCCATGAGACCGCAAGGACCGGGATGGTCGCCGCCTTCCGCTTGCGGATCGGTCACGGCCTGTAAGACACGCAAAGTGCCGTGCTCGGCATCGCGACACGCCAGCAGCACGCGCACGCCTTTCATCGCCAGGTGCGGGGCGATCTCGTAGCCGGTGCCGCTATTGGCGCCGTTAACGACGGCCGGCCGTCCGGATTGATGGGGGATATCGGAAAAGGCGAAGCTCATGCGGTATGTTCGTCCCGGTGCCATGACGGGCGCTAATCCTCGGAACTCGTCGTTTCGGGCACGGCTGATGCGACAGTGTCCGGATCCGACGATGGCGGACTATCCTGCCATGCCTGTGCCCGACCGCGCTCCACGCCATAGTCGAACAGCGTGCGCATATAATCCTGCTCGAAAAGATCGTGCTCGTCCGCGTCGAAGTCCTGCTCGATAAAGGTCAAGTGATATCCGGCGCCGGTCGATCTCGCCCAGACATAGGCCGAGGCCACACGGTCCTGGAGGCTGGAGAAGAGCATCACCTCAAGCGTCCGCTTGGCGATGCTGGAGAGACCTGCTTCGATCAGCTCGAACTCGCCTGCCATCTTGCCGTTGACCAGCAGATACAGCTCCGTTGGGGACTGGCTGTCCCGCAGGATCTGGTCGTTCGCGACCGGCGGAGCGGCCATCAGGGTCGCAATGGTGCCGCCATCGACATGGAGTTCGCTGATTCGCTCTCCCTGCGCTTCCATCTCGATCAGCACCGGGGGGAACTGCACCGGGACGGAGCTGCTGGCGAGCAGGATGCGCCGGAAAAGGGCATAGCGACCGGGCGCATCACCGGCCGCGATCGCTCCCATGTCCCAGATCGCATTGCCGGGGCGGTCGAGGCTGACGGTGCCGACGAACAGGCGCCGGCCCTTGCGGTGCTCTTCGCCGATGGCATCGATCACCGCATCAGTGGCGAAGCGGGCGATTAGAGCCTCGAGCGGCCCGGTCGTCGCGACGCTGGTCGAGAACGGGATCGCCAACGCGAAGCGGTCCTTGTAAATGTCGTCGGGCGTGATCTCGGTATAGGCGCGTTTCAGCTCGTCGTCGTAGTCCGGCCCGAGCAGCGCGAAGGGGGCGATGAGAGCCCCGGTGCTGACTCCAGTGACCACGGCAAATTCAGGTCGCTTGCCGGTTTGCGACCATCCGTTGAGAAAACCCGCACCATAGGCCCCGTCATCCCCACCGCCCGACAGCGCGAGCACGCGCAGTGGCTCGCCCGGCGGTGGCGGGGCGATCGAGATCTGTGTCAACAGGTCGGGGGAATTGGCCCAATGGCGGATTTTCGGCGAATCCGGCGCGTGCGCGGCTTCGATCTGCGCGGCCTCGAACGGTTGCCGGTCGAAGCTGGCACAACCGCCAAGCAGCAATGCGGGGCCGAGCACTCCCAGGACGAGCGTTCGCACCAGGTCGATGGCCTGTCCCGGCATCATGGTCAGGCGGAGTTCTTTACGGGTTCGCATCGCCATCCTTCTCGGAAATCTCTGGGGGATCAGCCTCCGGCGCGTTCCAGCTTCCGCCGAGCGCCAGATTGAGCGTGACGAACTGCTCGCGTTCCATGCGCTCGATCGTCGCCAGATCGCTGCGCGCAGTGATCGCCTGCTGCCGGATCTGCAACACGTCAAGCAGGCTGCTTTCGCCGACCCTGTACCGCAGATCCTCGATCCTGAGCGCTTCCTCTATCTCGCGCACGCGGATGACGGCCGCGTCCCGGCGGCGGCGAAGCACCACGCCGCTGTCGAGCGCGGTTTCCACCTCCTCGAAAGCGGCCAGCGCGGCGCCGGCATATTGCGCGATCGCCGCGCGCAGTTCGGCATCGGCAATGTTTTCGCCGGCAGCCAGCGCGCCGCCCTGGTAGATCGGCGCCGCGACATTGCCGCCAATGCTGAACAGGGTCGCGGTAGGATCGAAGATATTTTCAAGGGCGTCCGACACCGCGCCCGCCAGCCCCGTGAGCGACAGGCGCGGCAGGCGCGCCTTGCTGGCCTGGTCCTCGGCATGCAGTGCGGCGGCGACGCGCCGCTCGGCCGCGACCAGATCGGGCCGCCGCTCGAGCAGCGTCGAAGGCAGCCCGGCAGGCGGCGGCGTTGGCATGGGCGGCAAGTCAATTCCCGAGGCGAACTCGGCCGCGGGATAGCGCCCGACCAGTAGTTCGAGAGCACGGATCGCCTCGCGCCGCGCGCCCTGTGCCCGTGCGAGAGCCTCGCGCGCCTGTTCGAGATTGGCGCGGATCAGTGCCAGATCGCCATCCATCGCGACGCCCTCGCGGACCTGCAGACCCACCAAGCGATGCAGATGTTCGAGCGTATCAACCGCTTCCTCGGCCAGCCCCACCTGCCGCGAAGCCTCGATCGAGACCAGATAGGCGCGCGCCACGCCCGCGGCAATCGATTGCCGGGCCGCGAAATAGTCGGCGCGGGCAGCCGCCTCGTTCTCGAGCGCGGCATACCAGCCATCGCTGATCCTGCCCCACAGGTCGATTTCCCAACTCGCCTGCGCCAGTCCCAGAAAGCTGGTGCTGTCATATTCGATGCTGGACGGCACCGGCAGTCCGGCCTGCCCGCCGATTTCGATATCATCGATCTCGATATGGCTGCGCGAACCCAGGCCGACCGCCTGAACGGCCGGACGCAGCCCGGAACGCGCCTGACGGGCAAGTGCTGCGGCGCGCTGGACCTGCGCCGCGGCGGCCTGAAGATCACTGTTCTTCTCCTGCGCTTCGGCCACGAGCGCGGCGAGGCGCGGGTCGCCGAAGGCGGCGACCCATCCGTCCGCGACCGGCCCTGCGGCATCGGCGACTGCCCGCCAGCGTTCCGGCAAAGGCGGCAGGGACGCGCGGGCGGGTGCGACCGGACCATCGCCGACCCTGTCGGGATGCGAGCAGCCTGACACCAGCATCAGGCCGAGCAACATGGCGGTGAGAGGGACGATGCGCATGGTTCAACTTGCCCCCTGTGGCTCGGCTGCGGTCTCGTCAGGGCCGA
>NZ_JBHWMI010000077.1:0-3613 GCF_043423005.1 Qipengyuania sp.
TATGTGGTGATCGCCGCGCCGGACCTCGTCAGCCTGCTCAATCACCTCAAGGGCACCCAGCGGCTGCCCGAGCCCCCGCCGGGCGAGGTCGAGGAGCCGGGCTTCGGGCCGGACCTCAAGCAGGTGAAAGGGCAGGAGACCGCCAAGCGCGCGCTCGAGATCGCCGCCGCGGGCGGGCACAACCTGCTCAACTTGGCGTCGCCGGTAGTTGCATTCAGCGCAATGGCCCCTTTGCGCCCTAATAGCGGCCATAAAGTCAGGCGAGGACAAGCCTGAAAGCTGCCGTTCCATAGTTTCGTCTGATTGAGGAAAATAAGCCTTCAATCGCAATGGGTCGAAAAATTTTTTTCGCGATGCGTCTTGGTCGCTGAAGTGCGGCGTATGAAATCCTCATTAAGTTCGGCTTTGCCGTAACGTGACCGTGCACGAATTAAGTTGCTCCTTCATTATGATTTTCGGATGAGCACCACCCCAGCAATCACAAGCGCGCCGCCAGCCAGAAGCCAGGATTGATCGACAAGCAATGCGCTAGCCACGATCAATGCGGCAGCTAGAGGGCCTTTCAAGGACTGACGCTCATTGCGAAGTCCTGCGAGTTGCTCGATACTGAGCGGATCGAGCTGAACCGGCACATATCCTGACTTTGCGATCGAGTTCGCAGTGGCAAGTATGTCGGGCAAGGACGCCGACAACCCCAGCAGCTGACCGCGAAGTTTCTTCAAACCCGACCGAGCGCTAGCGAGCGAGAACCGCTCGGCGAAAAGCTCCGTCATGATCGGCCGGGTGTCCTCGGCAATGTTATAGTCGGGTGCCAGTGATCGGACGACACCCTCTGCCGTAAGCAAGGTACGCAGAAGGATGGCCAGATCGGGTGGCAGGACCAGTTGATAATCCCGCAAAAGATCGAAAACGCGGGAGAAAATTTGCGAGAACTCGATTCCAGAAAGCACGGTCCCCCTGAACTCTCCGATCAAATGATCGAGATCCACCGCGAGCGCATCGCGATCCACCTTCGGCGCCCCCGCCCATGCGAGCAGGACATCCGCGACTTCGCTCGTTTCCTCGCCAGCGATCGCAAGCACGAGCCGAACGATCTCGTCGCGCCTCGTCTTGGTGAGCGTCCCGACTGATCCGAAGTCGATGAAGCCGACATCCTGCTCGCCGATCAGGAAAACATTGCCGGGATGAGGGTCGCCGTGGAATTCGCCGTTCAGAATGATCATGCGCAGGACTGCGTTGGCATAGCACTTGGCGAACGCCGCCACCTCCGGATCGCCCGATGAGGCGCCCAGCGAAGACGCGGGCCTGCCGTACAGGCGTTCCTGAACGTTCACCCGCAGCCCGGTCAGTTCCCAATGGATGGCCGGGGTCCTGACGCCGATGGTATCGAGATATGCGCCGATCCGCTCGCAGGCTCGGGATTCCGCAGCGAGGTCCATCTCCCAGGCAAGATTGCGGCCGAAGGTCCGCAGAAACTCGACTGGCCGGTAACGCGCGATGTCAGGCGAGCGTGCTTCTGCGATCTCGGCAAGACGCACAAGCAGGCGCACATCGGCTTCCATGCGCGCGGCGGTGCCCGGGCGGCGAACCTTCACGATGACCTCGCTACCGTCCTGTAGCTTGGCGGAATAGGTCTGTGCAATCGAGGCGGACGCCAAAGGCTGTTCGTCGAACTGCGCAAAGTCGTTCCGCCAGTCCTCACCCCAGCTTGAAGCAAGTACGGGCTCGATATCTGCGAAGCGCACTGGCGACACCTGATCGTGCAGGGTTGAGAATGCCGTGATCCAGTGTTCGGTAAACAGATCGCTTCGGGTGGCGAGGAGCTGCCCCAGCTTTATACCAACTGGCCCGATGTCACGGAGGAACGCGACAACTGCGGCCGGACGAAATTCGCGAGGATCGATGACATTGCTCGAAGAGGGAATAAATCCGAGGGCTCCGGCGAGATTTTTCGCGCCGTGCCTCATTAGGATTTGGCCGATCTCCGCGGCGCGAGCGATGCTGCCGATAGGCTTATCCGGGGGCGATGCCATGATTTTACTCAGCCTCGGCCCGGAGTTGGTCCAGATTTTTCGATACCCTTTCAAGAATCTGCTGCAACGTTCGCTTCTCGTCGGCGGCAATGTCGCGCCAAAGAAGATCATGAAGCCTATCCGCGGAGCCTCTCAGTTCGGGCAGCAGATCGTCAAGCTGCTCCGTGAGGATGAGCTGCCACGCTCGCCGATCCGTCTCAGCTCGAAGCCTTTTCATCAGCCCGCGTGCGCAAAGACCTGCAACCGCCTGGCCGATGGTCGCCGATTCCAGTTCCAGTTTCTTGGCGATTTCAGCCTGCGTAAGGGCAGGATCGCGAAGAAGTTGTCCGATGATCCTCCACTGTGTCTGATTGAGACCGATCCTGGCGCCCCTCGCATCGTACACTCTGCGCGCGCCGCGACTGATCTCGTCCATAAGATAGAGAATGCGGTCATCATCGGTGATGACCTTCTGCCGACGCTGAGACCGTGACATGGTATCTGGTTTTTCATCCATAGCGCTGTGTAGTCGGATAGCCTCGGATGCCCAAATGCAAACTGCTAAACGCCTTTACTATTTGACTCACGGCTCATAGGGCGCGAGACGCGTTCACCTTTTACTGAGGCTGCCGAAAGAATCAGATGACCGATAACTCCAACCAACCGGAGCAGGAGGGCACAACCCCAACGAAACCGCAATCGCGGCGTGGCTTGCGCATCGTGCTAATCATCGTTGGTCTTGCCGTGCTGCTTGGCGGGATCTGGTGGTACTACCGGCACGTAACCTACGGACAGTACATGCAGTCGACCGATAACGCCTATGTCGCTGCCGACAGCGTCGTTATCTCTTCCAAGGTAGCGGGATACGTCGAAGAGGTCTTCGTGGGGGAGAACGAGCAAGTTGCTCGCGGCGGAGCCCTCGTACAACTGGATCTGCGGGATTATCAGGCGCAAGCGCAACAGGCGCGCGCACAGATCGCTGCGACCCTGGCCGGTGCCGACACAATCCGTTCTCAGGTAGCCGAACAGGATGCAGCCATTCGCCAGGCGCGGGGCCAACTCGCCGCCGCGCGCGCAGCACTCGACCTCGCGAACGACCAGGTGGCGCGATATCGGCCCCTTGTCGCGACAGGAGCCGAACCGCGGGAAAAGCTAGACCAGTATGAGGCGCAGGCGCGGCAGGCGCGGGCCGAACTCGCCGCTGCGCAGGCGGCGGTGGCTGCCGCGACCGCTCGCCGGGGGACCCTGTTCGAGCAGATCAGCCAGACCCAGGCGCAGGCGGACGCTGCTCGCGCTCAGCTGGAAACAGCCGACCTTACGGTTGAATCGACCTTGCTGCGCGCCAGCAAGGCCGGCCGCGTCGGCGATCTCTCGGTGAGGGTGGGCCAGTTCGTGCAACCGGGTCAACGTTTGATGACGGTTGTTCCGGTGAGCGCGATCTACGTGACCGCGAACTTCAAAGAAACTCAGGTCGGCCTCATCCGGGCCGGCCAGAGCGTCAGGCTCGAAGTTGACGCCCTGCCAGACCTTGAGATCGCGGGACGAGTGGACAGCATATCGCCAGGAACGGGCGCGGAATTTTCCATCCTCCCCCCCGAAAA
>NZ_JBHWMI010000002.1:0-15531 GCF_043423005.1 Qipengyuania sp.
TGGCCTGGGCCGATCAGCGACGCGAGCTCGGCCTCTCCTGATCATCTCCACCTGCAGTCAGAATTCTTGGACCTGAGACGGCGGGCGAAATCTGCGCCAGATCTGCTTCGGAGAGTTGAGTCTCAGACTGCAGTTCACCAATCCCAAACGCGAGGAAGCCGCAGAACTGCGCCATTCTTGGCGCGAGTTCCGCGGCCTTTCGTATCTTCGCAGATCACTCAGGACTGTTTGGTGCTCTCGAGAAGACTCGAAAATAACAAGAAAACCGCGACAATTGTCATTCCATGCTCAGTTTGAATCATGGAATGACAATTCCGGAATCTCGGCCAAGATTCTGCATAATGCGCGGTGAATTCGCCTATTACAGGCGAAACCGGCCGCATCTGATCTCGGAAAAATTTCTCTTCAAAAACAGACACTTAAGGACTGTTTGGTGCGGTCGAGAAGACTCGAACTTCCACGGGCTTTCGCCCACAACGACCTCAACGTTGCGCGTCTACCAGTTCCGCCACGACCGCACACAGTCTCTCCGGGAGCTGTGGCCCCCGCCGGTAGGAGCGCGCCACTAGCAGTGCGGCAAGGCCCCGGCAAGCACCTTGTTGGCGATCAGAGTGGTGCCCAGCCGACATCGGCGTAGACGGCACTGCGCGGCACGTCGGTCCGCGCCTCGTCGATGGTCACGCTTTCGCCGGGCGCGAGTTCGCTCTGGGGCGGCTGGACGACCCAGCTGAAGACCTGCCGTTCGGCCTCGTCCAGCATCACGATCAGCACCGGCGGCAGGTCGCGGGGTTCGCGCGCGGTGTTCCTGATGATGATGCGCGCGCTGAACAGCGAAGTGTCGTTCGACAGTTCGCGCCAGCTTTGCTGATCGGGCGGGAAGCTGAGCTGAAGATCGGGCTGGGCGCTTCCCCATTCCGAAGCCTTGAACGGCCACCAGCTGGGCGTGCCCGCCAGTTGGATCGTCGCCACCGCCGCCAGCGCGAGAATGGCGAAGATCGCCGCCGCCCAGTTCCAGATCCGCCCGAAATGACGGCGCGGACGAAAGGGCGGCGCATGATCGAAGTGCGATATCTCGTCACCCCCGCCCTCGGCGACGGGTGGGAGAGGCGCGCGCGGGGTCCGCGCATAGGACGGCGGCTGCGCCTCGTCAAAATCCGGCGCGGGGGCAGACGCAGGTGCCTCCTGCATTGGCTCTGCCGGCAGCTTGCTAGATCGCTCGCCGTCGGCGTGAGATACCGGCGCAGTCGCCTCGCTGGAGGGCGGCGGCGCCGCTGCGGCAATCCCGGTCTCGTTTACGGGAGGCGGTGGGCGATCCTGCTGAACGTTGCCCGCCCCGCCCTCGGCTGTCGCAGCAATTGGATCCGAGGGGCCATCCTGAAACCAGGAATGCTTGCACTTGGCACAGCGTACCGTTCGCCCCTCGATGCCGATCGCGCTGTCGGGGACGACATAGCGCGTCTGGCAGGCGGGGCAGGCGATGATCATGGTGAAGACCGGCTTAGGGGGCACCGCGAATCACCACAAGCGCCGCCATCGGCGCAGCGATCGGCCAAATCGCTTTTTTCCACACCGAAGGCCCGTTATAGGCGCGCCCAGGCGATGACGGGATCAGGGCAAACGACGGCCGCAGGGGGCTTTGCGGCATGAGCGCCGCCGAAACCGGCATCGTGCGGTTCGACAATGTCGGGCTGCGCTACGGCACCGAGAAGGAGGTGCTGTCGAACATCTCCTTCACGCTTTTTCCGGGCCGCTTCTACTTTCTCACCGGGGCAAGCGGCGCGGGCAAGACCTCTCTCCTGCGCCTGCTCTATCTCGCCCAGCGCCCGTCGCGCGGGGCGGTGCAGATGTTCGGCAGCGACGTCATCACCCTGCCCCGCGCCAGCCTGCCGGCCTTTCGCCGCCGGATGGGAGTGGTGTTCCAGGATTTCCGCCTGGTCGAGCATCTGTCCGCCTTCGATAATGTCGCCCTGCCCCTGCGCGTGGCTGGCGTGCCCGAGGCGGAGCTGGCCGAGCCGGTGAACGACATGCTGGAGTGGGTCGGGCTGGCGCAGCGCGCGGCGGCGCGTCCGGCCAGCCTGTCGGGCGGCGAACAGCAACGGGTGGGCATCGCCCGCGCCGTCATCAACCGCCCTGAAATCCTGATCGCCGACGAACCGACCGGCAATGTCGATCCGGACATGGCGACCAAGCTTATCCGCCTGTTCGAAGCCCTCAACCGCCTCGGCACGACTGTGCTCGTCGCGACCCACGACATGCAATTGCTGCGCAAGGTGCCCGACAGCCTGATCATGCGGCTCGATCGCGGCACGCTGTCGGACCCCACCGGGGCCTTGCGCTATCCCCCGCGAACGGAGAGCGGTGCGTGACGATACTCGGCCCATTGCGCCAAGCCCTTTCGCGGGTGCCGGCCCGGCCCGGCGCGTCCGGTCTGCTGCCACGCACGCGATTGGGCGGGCCGATGCCCTGGGTCATGACGATCATGGTCGCGCTCACCGTGCTCGCCGGGGGTGCGGCGCTGGCGCTCGACAATGTCGCACAGGGCGCGCGGGGGGAGCTTGCCGGCGGGGCGACCGTGCAGGTCCTCGATCCGGACCCCGCCGCCCGGGCCGCCCAGGCCGGCGCGGTCGCCGCATTGCTTCGCGAACAGCCCGAGGTCGCGGCGGTGCGGGTCGTGCCCGAAGCCGAGGTCGCCGGGCTGCTCGAACCGTGGCTCGGGTCGGGCGAGGGGATCGAGGTCGTCCCGCTGCCGGCGCTGGTGGATGTCACCTTCGTGCGCGAGGCCGATGACAGCGCCGTCGCCCGGCTGCGGGCGCGCATCCTCGCGCTGGCACCGGAGGCGCGGATCGACGCCGAAGCCGAATGGCTGGCCCCGGTGCTGGGCGCAATCGCCACGTTGCGCTGGATGGCGGTAGGTCTGATGATCCTGCTCGGCTTCACTGCCGCCGCCGCGGTCTGGCTGGCGGCGCGCAACGCGCTGGGCGTCAATCGCGCGACGCTGGAGATCGTACATCTATTGGGCGGGACCGACGGACAGATCGCGCGGCTGTTCCAGCGCTCAATTCTGATCGATGCCGCGCTTGGCGGGATCGTCGGGCTGATCCTCGGCGGGATCGCCCTCGGGCTGCTGGCCCGGCAATTCGCCGCACTCGATTCCGGGCTTGTCTCCGCCGGCGGCCTTGGCTCGGGCGACTGGCTGGCGCTGGCGCTCATCCCGCTTTGCGCGGTCGGGATTGCGGTCTACACCGCGCGGCTGACGGTCCTATCGAGCTTGAGAAAAATCCTGTGATCCTGCGCTTCTTCGCGTCCCTGGTGCTGGTCTACTGCCTCGGCTTCCTCGGCTTCGCATTGACCTTGCCGCGGCCGATGGACGGGGGCGCGACCGATGCCGTCATCGTGCTGACCGGGGGGCCGGGCCGGATCGCTCGCGGGCTGGAGGTGCTCGATCGGGATCTTGCCCGGGAAATGTTCGTCTCGGGCGTCGACCGCGAGGTCAAACCAGAGGAATTCGCGGCCGAATTCGACGTGTCGGGCGCCCGGATGGCGTGCTGCCTGACGCTGGGCTACCTCGCGGTCGACACCCGCAGCAATGCCGGCGAAACCGCGCAATGGATGAAGGAACACGGGTTCACTTCGGCCCGGGTCGTCACCACCGACTGGCACATGGCGCGGGCCTTTTCCGAGATCGACGAGGCCATGCCTGCGGGTACCCGGCTGGTGCGCGATGCCGTTCCCTCGCACCCCGACCTTGCCACCCTGTTCCTGGAATACAACAAGTTGCTGGCATCCGAGATCACCCGCGGCTTTCCGAGCCTGCGCCAGTGATCTATCTTCGCAACGCCGCTTTCTACCTGGTCTTCTACCTCGGCTCGGTGGTCGTCACCCTGTCGTCGGTCGCTTGCCTGCCCTTCTCGCGCGCGGCGTTCAAGCGCTGGGTCGAACGGTGGAGCAGGCTGCAACGCTGGTCCGTGCGGCGTCTGCTGGGCTGCGAACTGCGAATCGAGAATCAGCCGCCGCAACGCCCGGTGCTTTATGCGCTCAAGCACGAGAGCTTCTTCGAAGCCATCGATGCGCCGACGCTGTTCGACAGTCCCTCGGTCTTTGCCAAGAAGGAACTGTTCGACATTCCCTTCTGGGGCCGCGCCGCGCTCGCCTTCGGACTGGTGCCGGTGGCGCGGGGCGAGGGCGCGAAGACCCTGAAGGCGATGATCCGCGCCGCCCGCGAAAAGGTTTCGGAAGGCCGCCCGCTGGTGATCTTTCCTGAAGGCACCCGGGTGCCTCACGGGGTCAGGGGGGAGTTGCAGGCGGGGTTCGCCGGACTTTACAAGATGCTCGGCCTGCCGGTCATCCCGGTGGCGGTCGACAGCGGGCCGGTCTATCACCGCTGGCTCAAGCAGCGCGGGGTCATCACCTACCGCTTCGGCGAGGAGATCCCTGCCGGCCTGTCACGCGCCGAAGTCGAGGCGCGGGTGCTGGATGCGATCAATGCGCTCAATCCGCCGGTCCGCGGCTAACCGGCGCGGATCGCCGCATCGCTCAGGATACGTCCGATTTCGCCCATCTGCTCGCGCGTCCCGATCGTGATGCGCAGCGCATGGGGCAGGCCCTGCCCGGGCAGATGCCGCACCGCATAGCCGCCCTCCTCGAGCGCCGCGTGGGCATCGGCGGCCCCGAGCGACCCTTCGAACAGTACGAGTACGAAATTCGCCCCGCTCGGCACGGTTCTCAGACCGTAATTGCCGAGGGCGGCGAGCGTATCGACCAGCGCGGTGCGGGCGGCTGCGGTCTCGGCGCGCGAGCGGGCGACGAAGGCTTGATCCGCCAGCGCCGCAAGCGCCGCCCGCTGGCCCGAGGCCGACACGTTGAACGCCCCGCGCAGGCGGTTCAGCGCATCGATCAGCGGGGGCGCACCGGTCGCCCAGCCGATCCGTTCCGCCGCAAGACCATAGGCCTTTGAAAAGGTCCGCATGACGAGGAGGTTGCCTCGTCCCGAACATGCGGCGAGTGCGCCATCGTCCTCGGCAGGCGCAAGATATTCGCCATAGGCCTGATCGATCACCAGCAGCACGTCGGCAGGGACCTGTTCGATCAGCCGGGCAATCTCGTCGGCTCCGAGATACGAACCGCAGGGATTGTTCGGATTGTCGAGCAGGATCACCCGGGTCCGCGGGGTGATGCGGGCCAGCATGGCGTCGACATCGGCCCGGTAGTCGGCCATCGGTGCCAGCACCGGGGTCGCCCCCACCTTGTGCGCCAGCAGCGGATAGAGCGAGAAGGAGAACTCGGGAAACAGCACCTCGTCGCCCTGCCCGGCAAAGGCCTGCACGGCACAATGCAGCAGTTCCCCCGATCCGGTCCCGCACACGATCCGCGCAAGGTCGATCCCGTGAAGCCGCGCGATGCCTTCGCGCAAGGCGCGGGCGTCGGGATCGGGATACAGCGCCGGATTGCCTTGTGCATTCCCGTCCGCCAGCGCGGCCCGTGCAAGGGGGCTGCACCCAAACGGGTTCTCGTTGGCCGACAGCTTGACCAGCGGCCTGCCCCCGGCCCCGGTCGAGCGTCCGGGAACATAAGGATGGATCGCATCGATCCAGGGCTTCATCCGGGGTGCGTCGGCCATGTCGCCGCGCCATAGACGATATCGCATCGCCGGCAAGCCGCTCCCCCGACTTCGGCCATGCTTGTCGAACCACCTCGCTTGGTTCACAGCCGGGTCGCCGTGAACCCCGTCAACCGCACCTTCGCCCTGCCCCATGCGCTCATGCTCGACGGCGGCGGGCTTCTCGAGGATGCGGTGCTGGCGTACGAGACATACGGTTCGCTGGATGAAACGCGAAGCAACGCGATCCTAGTCTGCCATGCGCTCACCGGCGATCAGTATCTCGCCAGCCCCCACCCCGTGACCGGCAAACCCGGCTGGTGGACGCGGATGGTCGGCCCCGGCCGGCCGATCGACACCGACCGCTATTTCGTGATCTGTGCCAATGTCATCGGCAGCTGCATGGGCTCGACCGGGCCGGCCAGCCTGGCCCCCGATGGACGGGCCTATGGCGCGCGCTTCCCCGTCATCACCATCCGCGACATGGTGCGTGCGCTCGTCGGGTTGCTCGAGGGGCTCGGCATCGCCCGGCTCCACGCGGTCGTCGGCGGGTCGATGGGCGGGATGCAGGCGCTCAGCCTCGCTGCCAACTGGCCCGAGCGCGCGGCACGGGTGCTGGTCATCGCCTCGACCAGCCGGCATTCGGCGCAGAACATCGCCTTTCACGAATTGGGACGGCAGGCGATCATGGCTGACCCCCACTGGAACGGCGGCGACTACTACACCGGAAAGCCGCCCGCCGCCGGCCTCGCGGTGGCCCGCATGGCGGCACATATCACCTATCTTTCGGAAAGCGCGCTGACCGCCAAGTTCGGACGCAACCTGCAGGATCGGCCAGATGGTTCGAAAGGGGCCAAGAGCTTCGCCTTCGAGGCGGATTTCCAGGTGGAAAGCTATCTGCGGCATCAGGGTAGCGGCTTCACCCGGCGCTTCGATGCCAACAGCTATCTCTACATCACCCGGGCGATGGATTATTTCGATCTGGCCGAGGAGCATGGCGGGCACCTTGCCGCAGCCTTCGGCGGCACCGCGGCCCGCTTCTGCCTCGTCAGCTTCGATTCGGACTGGCTTTATCCCACCGCCGAAAGCCGCCATCTGGTCCATGCGCTCAATGCGGCCGGGGCGGCGGTCAGCTTCGTCGAACTGTCTGCCCCGTTCGGGCACGACAGCTTTCTCCTCGACGTGCCGGCGCTCGACCGGGTGGCGCGGGGCTTTATCGGATGATCGAACTGCGACCGGATCTGCGCGCGATTGCCGATGCGGTCGCACCGGGCAGCCGGGTGATCGACATCGGCTGCGGCGATGGCGAACTGCTCGCCGCCCTGCGCACCGGCAAGGGAGTGGACGCGCGGGGGCTGGAAATCGATCCGCTGTGCGTTGAACGATGCGTCGCACAAGGCCTGTCGGTGATTCAGGGCGATGCCGGTCGCGATCTGGCCGACTATCCCGATCGCGCCTTTGATTACGCCGTCCTCAGCCAGACCCTGCAGACCACCGACCGGCCCGATCTGATGCTGGAACAGCTGCTGCGCGTGGGGCGGCGGGCTTTCGTCAGCTTCCCCAATTTTGCGCACTGGCGCACCCGCGCCGGGCTGATGTTCGGCGGGCGGATGCCGGTCAACCGCGCGATCCCGGTCAGCTGGTACGAGACGCGCAACATCCACCACCTGACCATCGCCGATTTTCGCGACCTTGCCCGGGCACGAGGCGCGCGGATCGAACGGCAGTGGTTCTTTTCGGGCGAGGCGCCGGTGTATCGCGCGGTCAATCTGCGCGCCGAATTCGCGGTATTCCTGCTCAGCCGCGCGGCGGCGCATCAGGCGGACGACGCGGAGCGAACACCCGCTTCAGAACCCGCCGGGCGAGGATGATGAGCCAGATCATCAGGGCGAGCAGCACCAGCGCGATCGCGCCCGCGACATAGGGGTATTCATACGCGAGATAGAGCAACCCGACGCTCGCCACATCCTCAGCCGTAGACACCGCGATATTGCTTACCGGCTCGGGACTTGCGTTGACGACACCGCGGGCGCCGGCCTTGCCGGCATGGGCAGTCAGCGCCGCCCCGCCGCCGAGCAGGAAGGCGATAACCTGCGTCGCCGGGTCGGACGGATCGACGATGGCAAGGGCGAGGAGTGCACCCCCGATCGGCCGGACGAAGGTGTGGATCGCATCCCATGCGCTATCCAGCCACATCACCTTGTCGGCAGAGAACTCGGCCAGGGCGGCGATCCCGGCGATACCCATCACCCATGGGTTCGCCAGCACGTCGAGGCTCTGGAGATGTTCGGGCAGCGGAATGGCACCAAGCCGCATGGCGAGCCCGGTGGCAAAGATGCTCAGATAGAGCCGCCATCCCGCCAGCAGGCTGACACTGCCGGCGATACCGATAATTTCCATGATGCCCATCGGCGACATGGATGCGCCCGGCGGAGCGCCTTCGCAAGTTCAATCGATCCGCCGTCCCGCCACGTCGTAAGGCCTGCCGACCCGTCCGCGGGGTATCTCGAGCGCCGCCCGGTCCCAGTCGCCCGCGTCCGCAACCGCGATATAGGTCGCCTCCAGAAAGTCGAGCAGCGCCGCTTCGGGTTCGTCTGCCGCCCGCACCGCGGCATAGGGCAGGACAAATTCGCCGAGCGTATCGTGCCAATAGGCCGCAGGATGGCCCGGGTCGCACTCGGCCAGCCGATCGGGAACGGGATAGCCATAGGCGTAGAAAGCCGCTTCCTCGACCCCGCCGCCGCCGAGCCAGAACCCGGCGCTGGCGACTTCGTGGCTGTAGGCCTCGCGGGTCACGCGGTCTGGCAGGTTCGGCACGCCGCCCCGATGCAGCGGCGCCGAACGACCGGAAAAGCGCGTCACGGCAAGGTCGAAGCTGCCCCAGAACAGGTGCACTGGACTCGACTTGCCGACGAAGCCGGTACGAAACCGCTCCAGCACCCGGGCGGCATCGGCAAAGGCGCGGTGACAGCGCTGCACCGTGCCTCCATCCCACGGTCGGGGACGATGGTCCTCGGCAAAGGGCACCGCGTCATCCACCTCGTTGGGCGCGCCGGAAAGGCGGATCTGAGCCCCCAGCGTCGTCAGGCTGTCGGTCAGCATCTCCAGAAGGTCGGCAACGGTCAGTCCGGACAGCGGGAATCTGGCCGTCTCGCCGCCGGAACCGTCGATTTGCACATGGCCCGTCCGGCAGTCGAGCAACACCTCGATCTCGCCGGTCGGCGTTGGCAGAGTATAGGTGCGAAAGCCGTGCGGCACGACGCGCAAGGCAACGTGCCAGCCATGGTTCACCCACGGCAGGGTGCGCGTCGGCAGCTTGCCGATCAGCTGAAGATACGCGTGCAAGCTGTCGATGACCGGCCGGTCGGCCGCGTAGTCCAACGCCGGCCACCGGTCAGTCATCGCCATGCTCCTCAGAAAATTTCGAACAGGCCCGCCGCGCCCATTCCGCCGCCGACGCACATGGTGACGACGCCGTATTTCGCGCCGCGCCGCTTGCCTTCGATCAGCACATGGCCGGTGCAACGCGCCCCGGTCATGCCATAGGGGTGTCCGATCGAGATCGAGCCGCCGCTGACATTGAGCCGGTCATTGGGAATGCCCAGCTTGTCGCGGCAATAGAGCACCTGCACCGCGAAGGCCTCGTTCAGTTCCCAGATGCCGATATCATCGATCTTGAGGTCGAACCGCTCGAGCAGCTTGGGGATCGCATAGACCGGGCCGATACCCATCTCGTCGGGCTCGGTGCCCGCAACCGCCATGCCGACATAACGACCGAGCGGCTGGAGCCCGCGACGTTCGGCGACCTTGGCTTCCATCAGCACGCTGGCCGACGACCCGTCCGAAAGCTGCGAGGCATTGCCGGCGGTGATCGACGTGCCCGGACCCATCACCGGTTGCAGCGCGGCAAGCCCTTCAAGCGTCGTCTGCGGACGGTTGCCTTCGTCCTTGTGGATCGTCACCTCGACATCGGACACCGCGCCGGTCGCCTTGTCCTGCACCTTGTGGGTGGTGGTGACGGGCACGATTTCCGCGTCGAAGCGCCCCTGCTGCTGCGCCTCGGCAGTGCGCTGCTGGCTTTGCAGGGCGTATTCGTCCTGCGCCTCGCGGCTGATGCCGTAACGCTGCGCCACCGTTTCCGCGGTTTGCAGCATGGGCATGTAGATCGCGCCGTGCATCGCGAGAAGCTGCGGATCGGGCTGGACGCGCATGTCCTTGGTCTGGACGAGGCTGATCGATTCCTGCCCGCCGGCGGCAACCGCGTCCATCCGGTCGGTGATGATCTGCTTGGCGGCGGTGGCGATGCTCATCAAACCCGAAGAGCACTGCCGGTCGAGCGTCATGCCCGAAACGCTTACCGGGCAGCCGGCGCGCAGGGCCACCTGGCGCGCGAGGTTGCCCGCCTGCGTGCCCTGCTGCAGTGCGGAGCCCCACAGCACATCGTCGATCTCGCCCGGTTCGATGCCGGCACGCTCGATCGCGGGCTTCAGCGAATAGGAGCCGAGCGTCGCCCCGGGCGTGTCGTTGAAGCCGCCCTTGTAGGCCCGGCCGATGGCGGTCCGGGCGGTTGAAACGATGACTGCGTCACGGGTCATTGAAATATTCCTTGCGGCTATTCGGGAAGTTTGGCGGCGTCAGACGAAGAACATCGTCATCCATTCGCAGATCAGGGCGGGCTTGTCCTCGCCCTCGATCTCGATGGTGATCTCCACCGTCTGCTGCCACTGACCGGGGCGCTTCTCGCTCATGTCGAGCAGTTTCCAGTGGCCGCGGATCCGCTTGCCCGAACGAACCGGGCTGATGAAACGGGTCTTGTTGCCGCCGTAGTTGACCGCCATCTTGATCCCCTCGAGCCGCGGCACGTCGCTGTTCGCGGTCAGATAGGGGATCATCGAAAGGGTCAGGAAGCCGTGGGCGATGGTGCCGCCGAAAGGGGTCATCTTCGCCGCATCCTCGTTCACGTGAATGAACTGGTGGTCCCCGGTCGCATCGGCGAACTGGTTGATGCGTTCCTGGCTCATCTCGACCCATTCGCTGGTGCCGATCGTCTCGCCTGTCTTGCTTGCGATGTCCTGGGGCGTCATGCGCCTCTCCTCTGGTATGAATGCGGTAGGAGGCCGTCATGAAGCAACCCCGGGACGCGCGCAATACCGCCGCCCGCGCCCTTACGGCACCGCCGCAATCGCGCTTCCCGAAGGGGCCGATGGGCGGCGCGAATCACGTTGGTCATGCAGGTTCCGGGCTGCTGCCGTGCTGACGACGATGAAGCAGGCCGCGCGCGCGTCGTGGTTTCGCGTGGCTGCGGGATGCTGGTTCGCCATGCTGTTCGGCGCGGCGGTGGCGGTGCAGCCGGCAGCTTCGACAGCCGCGCTGGCCCGCGCGCTGGGGTTCGGCACGGGCGGGGGGTCCATCGGTGCCATGCTGCTGATCGGGCTTGCTGCCGTCTTTGGCTTTGGAGTCGGTTATGTCGGTGCCGCGCTCTTCGCCCGGCATGCCGGAAGCCCCCGCGCGACCGCATCCAGCCCCGACTTCGAAGTTCCTGAGGCCGACGAGGGGGCGGCGGGGCCGGAGGACGAACCAGTCGCAGTACCGGGCGATGACGCCGTATTCGATTCGCCCGGCGGGGGCCTCGTCGGCGGGCTGCGCGGCGCATGGCTCAAGCAGACTGGCGAGATGCTCCCGACACCTGCCGAACGGAACCAGCCTGCTGACGAACCGGCGACAGCGAGGCCAGACGAGATGCCTGCTCCCGAAGCGACACCGACATTGCAGGACCTGACTGAGCAATTGACGAGGGCGCTCGCCCGGCTGGACACTTCGTCTGCCGCCAGGGCCAATCCGGCCGCGCCCGTTCCCGCCAACGATCAGGAGCCTCCGCTACTTGACGACGCAGCGCGGCAGGCGGTGGCATCGGCCCTGGCGCGGCTCGAGGAGGCGACCTCGACCGCCAGCGGCTAGCGCGACCAGTCGATCGCCCCGCGCTCCTCGCGGCGCAGGAACTCGTTTGCCCGGCTGAACGGGCGCGAGCCGAAGAAACCCCGGCGGGCGGATAGCGGGCTGGGGTGCGCGGTTTCGATGACGAGGTGACGCCCCCCGTGGAGCAACGGGGTTTTGCGCCCTATGCCTTGCGCGTGATTGCCCCACAGGATGAACACGCTTGGCCGGGTTTGTGCGGCGACCGCCGCGAGGCAGGCGTTGCTGACGAGTTCCCATCCCTTGCCGGCATGGCTTGCAGCGCGCCCTGCCTCGACCGTGAGCGAGGTATTGAGCAACAGCACGCCCTGCCGCGCCCAGGCCGACAGATCGCCATTGTCGCCCCGAATTACGCCGAGATCGCTGGCCAGCTCTGCATGGATGTTCCGCAGGCTCGGCGGCAGGGGCAGGCCGGCGGGCACCGAAAAGCTCAGCCCCATTGCCTGCCCCGGCCCGTGATAGGGATCCTGCCCCAGGATCACGACCCGAACGTCTTCGAGCGGGGTCAGCTCCAGGGCTTTAACCCAGCGGTCGGGCGAAGGGTAGATCGCCTTGCCCGCCGCCGCCTCGCCGGCCAGCCAGACAGCAAGCCGGCGAACCTCCTCGCGCGCCATCACCGGGCCGAGCGCGGGACGCCAGCTGGGCGGAAGGGTGGCCATCATCGACCCGTTGTGCCCGCCTGCTCGCGCGGCTGCCAGAGCGCCCTTTCCTACTATCCCCAATCCGCCTAAGGTCCGCTCCCATGGCAGTCCATTTCCACGAAGAAGATCTTCCCGCCGACGTGCTGGCGCCGGGTCCGGTCGCGATCGATACCGAGACCATGGGCCTCGTCACGCCGCGCGACCGGCTGTGCCTGGTCCAGATCAGCGATGGCGGCGGGGACGAGCATCTTGTTCGCTTTGCCCCCGGCAGTGACTATGCGGCGCCCAATTTGCGGGCGGTGGTGGCCGATCCTGCGCGGCTCAAGCTGTTTCATTTCGCCCGCTTTGATCTTGCCGCCCTCGAATACTATCTCGGTGTGGTGGCCACGCCTTGCTATTGCACCAAGATCGCCAGCAAGCTGGTGCGCACCTATACCGATCGGCATGGGCTGAAGAATCTGGTCGAGGAACTGCTCGGCCAAAGCATTTCCAAGGTCCAGCAAAGCTCCGACTGGGGCGGGCCGCAGATCACCGAGGCCCAGCGCGACTATGCGGCAAGCGACGTGCGCTTCCTGCATCGTCTGCGCGAGGAACTCGACCGCCGCCTCGAACGCGAAGGCCGCACCGCTATGGCGCAGGCCTGCTTTGACTTTCTGCCCACCCGCGCCCGGCTCGACATCGCCGGCTGGGCCGAAAACGACATCTTCAGCCACGCGTAACCGGGGCAGGGACAGACACAGCCAATGGCAAGCGCACGAGCCCGGATCGAGACGCAGGAGGCGCAGCAGCTTCGCTCGCGCCGACAGCATTTCGCCGCGCCCGGCGGGCGGCATGACCGGCTGGTCGCGGTTCTTTCGCGGGTGTTGCCGATGGCCGTCGGGGTGCTTGCCGCACTGATGCTCATCACCCCGCTGAGCCCGCGGGGCGAGATCAGCTTCCTGCTCGATCGCAACAAGGTCGCCGTCATTCAGGAACGACTGCGGGTCGATAATGCGCTATACCGCGGCCAGGACGATGCCGGGCGCCCCTTTTCCCTGACCGCAGGCGAGGCCGTGCAGAGATCGAGCGCCGAAGGCATCGTGCGCATGAATGAACTGGTCGCCCGCATCCTCCTGCCCGATGGTCCGGCGCGGGTGGCTGCGCCGGATGGCGAATACAATATCGCTGAATCGATGGTCGCGCTCGACGGGCCGATTCGCTTCACCGCCGCCGATGGCTATCGCATGACCGCGAGCGGCGTTTCGCTCGATCTACGGGAACGCCAGCTGGTCGGCGCAGGCGGGGTCGAGGGGGCGGTGCCGGCCGGTACCTTCCGGGCCGATCGGATCGAAGCCGATCTCGCCGCCCGAACCGTTACGCTTTCGGGCGATGCGCGGCTGCGCATGGTGCCCGGCAGAATGAGGATTCCATGATGAAATTTCAGCCCGGCGTCATGGCGCGATCGGCGATCGGCGGCTTTGCCGTCACTCTGGCGGCGATGACCGGCATCCTCCTCAACGCGCAGGGCATCGGCGGGCACAATTCCAATGCCCCGGTATCCTATGCCGCGGACCGCATCGAATTGCAGGACCGGCAGAACCGGGTGATCCTTTCGGGCAACGTCCAGATCACCCAGGCCGGCCTGTCGCTGAATGCGGCGCGCACCACAGTGAACTACACCGATGCCGGCAGCCTCAGGATCCAGCGCATCCTCGCGACGGGCGGTGTCGACGTGCAACGCGGCAACGAGCGGGCCCGGGGCGATACCGCGGTCTATGATTTCAACCGCCGGATCATCACCATGGCCGGCAACGTCCGGCTCAACCGCGGCGGCGATACGCTGAACGGCGGGCGTCTGGTGATCGACCTCGGCACCGGCGTCTCCAGCATCGACGGGCAGGCGGGGGGCTCGTCCGGGGTGACGGGTACGACCAGCAGCTCTCAGGGCGGGCGGGTCACCGGCACTTTCTCGGTCCCGGACAGCGATTGACGCATGACGCCGGGCGAGCGCGAGCGGGGGGCACGACTGCTTCTTGCGCTGCTCGGCCATCGCGCACTCGAGGTTGGCGCTGACGATCCGACCTGGCCGGTCGCCGCCGAACTTGCCCGGCAGCAGCGGCTCGGCCCCCAGGGACATGCGGCACTGGCCCGGCGGCCTGAAATCCGGGCACCCCTGTTCGTGGCCGACGAATGGCGCGCAGCCCACCGCGCCAATGCCATCGCCATTCTGGCGCAGCGCCGCGCGCTTACGCTGGCTCTTGCCATCCTCGGGGAGGCCGGCATCCGCTCAGTCTCATTGAAAGGGGCCGCCCTCGCGTGGACGGTCTGGCCCAATCCCGCCGACCGGGTCATGCGCGATCTCGACCTGCTGGTCGCTCCTGCCGATGCTCCGCGCGCGTACCGCCTGCTGCGCGCGGCAGGGTGGGCGGGGCCCGACCCGGGCGAGGACATGCTCGTCCTGATGGCGACGGGAGAAACGCATCTTCCCCCGCTAATGTCGCCAGATGGCATATGCCTTGAACTTCATGCCCACGTCTGGCGCAGCCCGGCCCTGCCCGGCGGGCGGATGCCGGCGGGCGAAAGCGTAGCGCTGATGGCGGGGGCGGCGGTGGATCGCCGCGCCGGCGCCCGGGTGCCCGCGCCGACGGACATGCTGGCGCACCTTGTCGTCCACGGAGCCCATGCGCACCTGTTCAACATCGGCCCCGTGCTTCTCGCCGATATCGATTATCTGGTCAGCGCCGGGGGGATCGACTGGCCGGCATTCTGGGGACGGGCTGCAACGCAGGGTTACCTGCGCGGCGCGGCGCTTGTCCTGGCGCTGACCGAGCGATGGCGCCGGCCCGGTCTGCTTGTCGCGGCGGGCTGCCCCCTCTCCCCGGCGCCGGCGCAGATCGCGCTGGCCGAGCGGCTGATGTTTCAGGATCCCGCCGCGCGCAAGGAGGTCAATCTGCTGGCCGGGATCGCCGCGACCCCGCTGCGGCTGCACCGGCGGCTGGCGCGGCACCCGCTCGACGAAGCGCAGGGCGTTCACCGCGGCGGCATGCCCCGGCTCGTCTCACGCAGCACCGCCTTGCTGCGGAGCCTTGCCAGCAGGCCGTTACGCCGGGACGGACTGAGCGCCGCGGCCATCGCGCGTTGGCTGGACGCCTAGCGCCGCCCGGCCCCGGCCAGCCGCGCCAAATTGGTCAGCCCCTGTGCCAGCAAGGTTTCGGCCATTCGGCTGTGGGTCATCATCTCGCGATGAAGACGCGTGAGACCCAGTGTCAGCCGGTCGAGCCGATCGCCCCGCCAGCGCTGAACCTGATCGCCGATATCGCGTTCTTCCTTCCAGAAGATGCC
>NZ_JBHWMI010000022.1:0-9087 GCF_043423005.1 Qipengyuania sp.
CACTGGCCCGCGCATTCTCGAACGCCGGAGCGAACCGCGTCCCCGCCAGCCGCGCCCGCATCCGATAGGCCGACTGCCGCCCCATCCCCACCGCCCGCGCCGCCCCGGCGACCGACCCGCAACCCGCCAGCGCTTCGAGAAAGGCGACCACCTTGGGCATGGTCCAGCGATAGTCGGCGGCGCTCTGGCGGGCTTTTGGCGCGGGGGCGGTGGCGGGCGCGGCGGAGGGATTGGGCGTCTTCATCGGACAGGATAAGGCACAGCCGGGCGCGTGTAGGACAGGGCTTTTGCCGCGTGCCGCGCATACGGCTATGCCCGCAGTGTGGAGCCCGCACCCATCCCCCCTGTAACGATCCTCGTCGATGCCGACGCCTGCCCGGTGAAGGAGGAGATCTACGGCGTGGCCGAGCGCCACGGCGCGCACGTCCGCGTGGTCAGCAACCAGATGTTCCGCGTGCCCGTGAGCGCGCGGGTAAAGCGGGTGGTGGTGTCGGACGCATTCGACGCGGCGGACGACTGGATCGCGGAGCACGCCGGGCCGAGGACGCTGGTGGTGACCGGCGACATTTTGCTGGCGGACCGCGCGCTGAAGGCTGGCGCGAGCGTGCTGGCGCACACTGGCAAGCCCTTCGATGCCGGGAGCATCGGCGGCGCGATTGCCACCCGCGCGATCAGGGCCGACCTGCGCGCCGGGATGGACGGGCCTTTGGGTGGCAGCGGCGGCGGCCCGGCACCGTTCCGCAAGGAGGACCGCTCGCGGTTCCTGCAGGCGCTGGACCGGGAGTTGGTGCGGTTGGGGAGGGTGAACTAAGAAAGTTAGTACCAGCCCGACAACTGAAGATAACACCTCTCTTCCAAGCCATCTACGTCATCTGGTTTCCACCAGCGCGCGAGTGACACGCGGATTAGTGTACCCGATGGTATGGTCTGGATCGCATCACTTTCGCCAACGTATGACATGCCCTTGGCCTGACTGAGAAAGCCTTGTGGATAATCGTAATGTTTCGCGTCTGCCCGCAGCCTTAACTCCTTGTCTGAGATCCAAAATCCCGTGCTTTGGCTGGGAACGCCGCGCGAATGACTGACAAAGCCGTTTCCTTTAGCAGTGAAACCAAGCACGCCGTCAAAAAGCTGGCTGATCCCACCAGTCCACGCTGGCGCCAATTCTAAGATCGTGTCGCGAACGTCACTGGCCGAAGCGGCCTTAGTTCCGCTAGCACACACAACATCCTCAACATGAGGCGGCGTTAGGCCGGTCATAGCAGTGTAATTCAGGTCCCAGATATCACCAATTTGAAACGGCGCCGATGTATCCCAATTCTGTCCATTCGGATTGAGCAATCGAAGAGAAGTTCCATCCTGCGCGATGCCCCCAATACAGCGACCGCTGCCGGACATTTTTGTTCGGCTTACAATTAAAGTTTTCATGGCCTCAAATGCTCCACGGGCCCACCAACGCCCATTAGCTCAACAAGGTGGTCTGCGGCTAATGAACGGTGACATGCGGTTGGTGGCCCTTCAACACAGAAGAGGGCAGCTACTTCTGCTCCTTGAAGGTCGCGCTTAAAAAAATCTGCACTGAATCGGTCTAAAATTTCAGACTTGTATCTATCGACGAAATCGTCGGAGAGGCGTAAGCGATCGCTCTTCTTCACAGCCGAATGTCGGTCAGTGGATTTTTGCGCTTCTCGTATGTCTTGGGTCGGCGCGAGGCCAACGGCATGGACATACCTTATGCCCTCCGCTTTCAAACGATCCTGAAGTCGAATACTGTTGAGGAACGCGTACCTCGATCCTCGCATACCTCGACGACGTCGCACATCAACGAACGTATCGACATGATACTCTCTCAAACGTTTGAAAAAGGCCTCTTCAGAAAACCCGTAGCCACCAATCGTTAAAATTCGCATAAGCTTCCTAGCGATAAGACTTTCTGGATGTAAAGCTATCGCCAAACATGTCCGCTTGTCCATTTGTGAGAGATGCAATGACGCTATCTTGGCTCTGATATGAGCCGTCGGGCAAAATGTGGGTTACACGAATACCGGCATCATCGAGCGCTACAGCAATAAGCTTCGCCCGATGGCATTGCGAAGGCGCGCCCTCGCTACATAAAAGGCAAATCCTTAGATTTTGGTTATAGGCGCTTTTCAGTCGGGCAATACCTTTCTTGAAGAAGCCCTTCTCAGCGATCTTTGAATAATCAGCCTTTCCATCGCTGTAGCAGTCATCAGATTTAGGGCGCCCTCCGAGTTGGTCACCCATAAATACATATTTCATGCCCCGCTGCGAAAGATTTGATTCTAAAATGTCTTTTGAGAAATCCGGACTAAATTTCGAAAATGGCGAAGACCTTACGTCGATAACGTATTCAACGTTGGCGCGCTTCAATTGGTCGATCACCGTTTCCAGCGAGCGGTTACCGTATCCTATGCTATAAATTTCGGCGGTCATATCGGGGTGATGCATAATATCCGATCATTTTCTTATCTAGGCGTCATCCGTGCGGCTCGCATATTTAACCACTGCAAATCTCTTTCGGACCAGTGTGTCAATTGGCAAGTCAGACTCTGTCATTTGAGGCCTAACCCTACTCCCTTCCACCCGCGCCTATATAAAGTTCGCTGCCCGTCTCGCGGAACACGCGGCTCATGTCCGCCATGCCCGCCTCGGCTTCCTCCGACGCCACAAAGCTCTCCACCCCCGAATTCTGCTTCGCCGCGAAATCCCGCACTTCCTGCGTGATCTTCATCGAGCAGAACTTCGGCCCGCACATCGAGCAGAAGTGCGCGGTCTTGGCGCCTTCCGCAGGCAGGGTCTGGTCGTGGTATTGCTCGGCGGTGTCGGGGTCGAGGCTGAGGTTGAACTGGTCGCGCCAGCGGAATTCGAAGCGGGCGCGGCTCAGCGCGTCGTCGCGGACCTTGGCGGCCGGGTGGCCCTTGGCAAGGTCGGCGGCGTGGGCGGCGAGCTTGTAGGTGACCACGCCCACCTTCACGTCGTCGCGGTCGGGCAGGCCGAGGTGCTCCTTGGGCGTGACGTAGCAGAGCATCGCGGTGCCGAACCACCCGATCATCGCCGCGCCGATGCCGCTGGTGATGTGGTCGTACCCGGGCGCGATATCGGTGACGAGCGGCCCGAGGGTGTAGAACGGCGCCTCGCCGCAGGCCTCCAGCTGCTTGTCCATGTTCTCCTTGATCTTGTGCATCGGCACGTGGCCGGGGCCTTCGATCATCACCTGCACGTCCTGCTCCCAGGCGCGCCTGGTCAGTTCGCCCAGCGTATAGAGCTCGGCGAACTGCGCCTCGTCATTGGCATCGGCGATGGAGCCGGGGCGCAGGCCGTCGCCCAGCGAATAGGCGATGTCGTAGGCCTTCATGATCTCGGTGATCTCGTCGAAGCGTTCGTAAAGGAAGCTCTCCTTGTGATGCGCGAGGCACCATTTCGCCATGATCGAGCCGCCGCGGCTGACGATGCCGGTGACGCGCTTGGCGGTCATCGGGACATAGGGGAGGCGCACGCCGGCGTGGATGGTGAAGTAGTCGACGCCCTGTTCGGCCTGCTCGATCAGCGTGTCGCGGAAGATGTCCCAGGTGAGGTCCTCGGCCACGCCGCCGACCTTTTCGAGCGCCTGGTAGATCGGCACGGTGCCGATGGGGACGGGGCTGTTGCGGATGATCCATTCGCGGGTGTCGTGGATGGTGCGCCCGGTGCTGAGGTCCATCACCGTGTCGGCGCCCCAGCGGATCGCCCAGACCATCTTGTCGACTTCCGATGCGACATCGCTGGCGACGGCGGAATTGCCGATATTAGCGTTGATCTTGATGAGGAAGTTGCGCCCGATCGCCATCGGTTCGGTTTCGGGGTGGTTGATGTTGGCCGGGATGATCGCGCGGCCGCGGGCAACCTCCTCGCGGACGAATTCGGGGGTGACGCAATCGGGGATGCTGGCGCCCCAGCTTTCGCCGTCGGCCCGGTCTTTCAGCATCGCGCGGCCGAGGTTCTCGCGCTCGGCCACATATTCCATTTCCGGGGTGACGATGCCGCGGCGGGCGTAGTGCATCTGGCTGACGTTCAGCCCGGGCCGGGCGCGCAGGACGCGGCGGGCGACGTTGGGGAAGGCCGGGACGCCGCCCGACCGGTCAGGGCCGAGCTGGCCGTTGTCTTCCGGGCGCACTTCGCGGGCGGCATAGTCCTCGACGTCGCCGCGGGCGAGGATCCAGTCGCGCCGCTTGGCCGCCAGTCCGGCGCGGATGTCGATGGTTGCGGCGGGGTCGGTATAGGGGCCGCTGGTATCGTAGACGCGCACCGGGTCCTCGCCCCCGGCAAGGTCGATCTCGCGCATGGCGACATGGACGCCGTTGCCGCTGCGGGCGGCGACCTCGACCTTGCGGCTGCCGCGGATCGGGCCGGTGGTCACTCCGATTTCGAGCTTGCTGTTGATATCGGCCATGCGCGTCGTCTCCTTCGGGCGAACGGGAGAAGGCATGCAGGTGCGCGCCGACCACTCCCTCCGCCGATGCTAATCGGTTCAGGTTCGACGGGTCGGGTGGCGCTACCCACCCCTCTCAGCCGCCAGCAGGCTCCCCGGGGATGGCCGCGAGGATAGAGCCGCCACGCCGCCGCGTCCAGCGCCCAAACGACAGGCGCGCCGCCCCCGATCAAAGGGACGACGCGCCGGTTGCCGCTATGTACTCGCGCCGTGGCCTAGAAGATCGAGTCCGCGTGAAGGACGTCCATCTTGCCCATGTCGAGCGGCGCCATCGCGCTGCCGCCGCCGACGAGGAAATCGTCCGCCGAAAGCACCGTGCCGGCATCGACCCGGGCGAACAGGACCGCATCGCCTGATCCCGAACCATCGGCGTCGTAGAACAGCTCGCCGGTGGTCTGGTTGTAGACGATCACGTCATCGGCATCCTGCGCCGCCGTGCCGACGCGGAAGGAGTCGGGATCGAGCGCACCGCTCGACTGGAGCGCCGTGAAGACCGACAGGTTGAGGATGATCGTGTCATCCCCGGTGAAATCGTCGATCGTATCGACATTGCCGGCTCCCAGCGCGGTGCTGAAGACGAACCGGTCGGCACCTGCCCCCCCGACGAGCAGGTCGTTCCCGGCCTGGCCGCGCAGGACGTCGTTTCCGGTTCCGCCATAGAGTCTGTCGTTGCCGTCACCGCCCGACAGCTGGTCGTTTCCGGCACCGGCGATCAGGACATCGTCCTCGCCCAGGCCGAGCAGCCGGTCGTCCCCGCCGAAGGTCTCGATCCGGTTCTGGCCGAAGCTGCCGACGCGCACGTCATCGCCCGAGCTGCCGAGGAAGGTCTGCGCCCCGCTGTAATAGCCAAGGTTGGGGCGCCCGATGTCGGCAGCGTTGACGTTCTCGAGCGTCATCAGGGTCTGGTAGTTGTTCGCGCCGCCATCGACATCGACCTGGATCAGCGCGTCGCTTCCCGACTGGATCACTCGTGCAAAGCCCAGAAGGAAGGGATTGCCGGTGCCGTCCCAGCCTTCGAGCACGGTGTCGAAGAAGTTGCTGAGGACGATCTGGTCACCGCCGAGCCCGACGGTGAAGTCGGTCACGGTGATGAGGTTGTCGATATCGAGATCGTCGACCGAGCCATAGACCCAGACCGAATCCGAACCATCGCCAAGGGTTACCGTCGCCTCGACCCCGGTGGTGTAGAAATTGACCCGGTCGAACCCCGGCCCGGCCAGGACTGTGGCCGACCCGTCGATCCCGCGAAGGGTGATGGTGTCGTTGTTGGTTCCGCCCAGGATGGTCGCGGTCGAACCGTTCTGGGTGTCGAACAGGATCGTATCGCGGCCCAGCCCGCCATCGAGCGTGACGTCGCCGGCAGCGGCGAAGGTGTTGCGGATGACGCTGAGATCGTCGTCGCCGGCGTCGCCGTACAGACGATCCGAACCGCCGAGGGTGTCGTTCAGCATGTCGTTTCCGTCACCGCCGTTGAGCGTATCGTCACCCAGCTGCCCGTCGAGCATGTCGTTGCCGCCCTGCCCGTTGAGCACGTCGTCGCCGGCGCCGCCCACGATGTTGTCACGGCCCTGCCCGCCGGTCACCGTATCGTCGCCGGCACCGGCTTCGATGGTGAGGAAGCCGGCATAGGAATAGTCGGGTCCGACGCTGATGGTATCCGCGCCGGTGGTCCCGGTCGCACGCGTGCCGGTGGCGATGACGATGTTCGACGGTGCCGGTGCGGCCCCGTTGGGTGCAAAGTCAAAATTGGCTGCCGTGACATCGCCGAGGCTGGTGTCGGAGAAGGTCACGAGATCGTCGAACTGCGATCCGCCGGCCGTACCGTCGGCATCGAGACGCAGCACCACGTCCGCCCCGACCTGCACCAGCGAAAGGTAGCCGCCGGCAAAGGGATTGCTGTTGCCGTCCCAGGTGCTGTCGATGTTGGCGAGCAGTTCGGCAACCGTCACCCGGTCCCCGCCAGATCCGAAGGCGAAATCGGTGACCACGATGTTGCCCGCGGTGGAGAACTGGCCAAGCGCACCAACCAGGCTGAGCGTATCGCGGCCCGCGCCGAGCGTCACGTTGGCCGAAATCCCGGCGAACTGGACCTGGACCGTATCGTCGCCGACGCCCGCGCGCACGGTGGCCGTGCCGCCGGTGCCCCGGACGAGAATCTGGTCGGCCCCGTCGTCGCCGGTCATCAGGACATCGGACCCGTTGTAGATCGCCGCCAGCAGCGTGTCGTTGCCGGCCCCGCCCTCAAGGGTGGAGGCGGCATCGGGATCGGCCTGCGACCGGGCGAGATAAAGGTAATCGTCGCCGTTGCCGCCGCTCAGCGCATCCGCGCCGCCGGTCACGTCGGAGAGGTAGTCCGCCCCGTCGTTGCCGTTGATCGTATCGTTATCCGCGCCGCCGTAGAGCTGATCGCGTCCGGCGGTGTTGCTGCCTTCGATGACGTTATCGCCCGGACCGCCATAGACCGTGCCGGCGGCGGTCAGGGTGATGCTGTCATCCCCGGCCCCGCCATAGACGGTTCCGCCCGCCGCGCTGATGACGTCGTCGCCCGCGCCGCCGAAGGTCGTGTTGCCCGAAGTGGTCACCGAGCTGGGGGTGGCCGAACCGTCGGGTGCGAATTCGAAGTTCGCGGCGGTGAAGCTGCCGACCGAGGTGCCGGCGAAGCGGACGAACTCGACATAGCCGTTGGCGCCTCCGTCAAGGTCGATTGACAGCACCGTGTCACCGCCGTCCTGCGTCAGCGACAGATGGCCCGAGGCGAAGGGGTTCTGTGCGCCATCCCAATTGTCGAGCACTTCCGCCAGGAGGTCCGCCATCACCAGCGTATCGCCGCTGGCGCCGGCTTCGAAGTCGGTCACCAGGACCGGCGCGGCGAGGGAGAAGAACTCGCGGTCGGCCTGGAAGATCAGGGTATCCCGGCCACCGCCGAGGGTGACCGTGTAGTTCACCCCTTCGAGCGTCAGGTCCACGGTATCGGCCTGCGCGCCGGCATCGACGATCGCCGTGCCCAAGGCGCCGGAAACGGTGATCGTGTCCGATCCCGAACCGCCGAACAGGCGCCCGGTCGAGCCATTGTCGGTCAGGAATTGCAGCGTGTCGCCATCGATGCCGCCGTCGAGGGTGACGGTCGCCGCGCGCATCGTCACCAGCCGGTCGACTTCGATACGGTCGGCCCCCGCCTCGCCATAGAGGCGATCGTTGCCACCATCGGAATCGTAGAGATAATCCGCGCCCGCCCCGCCATAGACGGTGTCGTTCCCGGTCTCGCCGGTCAGCGTGTCGTTGCCCAGCAGGCCGCGGATCACATCCTGCCCGCTGCCGCCGTAGATGATGTCGCCCTGATCGCCGCCGTCGATCTCATCCGCGCCGGCACCGCCGTCGATAAGATTGGGCCCGCCATCGCGGCCGATGATGCGATCATCGCCGACGCTGCCGACCGTGCTGTACTGGTTCGAGGGGACGCGAATGAAAACCATGAATAACGCTCCGATTGGGCCCGCAGGCTCATGTTCCTGTATGTCGGTGGATTACAGCCTGTTCTGCACTGCTCGAAAAGGTATGCGGCCCGCTTTGTTCCCTGGCGCGGACAACCCCGTGCCAACCGGGGACAGCGCCAAATGCAACCGCGCCGGCCGCGCGGTCCGGTTGCCCGATCAGCGGACCACATCTGGCCTTGCTGCTGCTTGAATGAAGCGGTGCGGCCGCGGCCGGCAGGTGCGCCTGGTCAGCCCTGCCCGACCGCCTCGAGCGCGGCCACGAAGGCCTCGATATTGCCGCGATGCAGCCCGGCGACATTGATGCGGCCCGAAGCGGCCATGTAGATCGCGTGTTCGTCGCGCAGGCGATCGATATGCCCTTTGCCGAGCGCAAGCATTGCAAAGAGGCCATGCTGCCGGGTCAGCGCCTTCAGCCCCAGCCCGGGCGCCCGCTGGTCCGCAGCCGCCAGTTGCTCGCGTACTTCGCAGATGCGCGTGCGCATCCCGGTCAGTTCCTCCTGCCACTGGCGGGTCAGGCGCTCGTCGGACAGGATCAGCCGCACGGCTGCCGCTCCGTGATCGGGCGGCATCGACCAGGTTGCCCGGGCAAAGGCGTTGGCGTTGGACAGGATCGCCGGCAACTGGCCGGGGGCGCGGGCAAGGACGTAGAACGCGCCCACCCGGTCGCGGTAGAGGCCGAAGTTCTTGTCGCAGCTGTACGCGACCAGCGCCTCGGGCACCGCCGCCAGCACGGCACGTGCGCCGGCGACGTCCGCCGCCATGCCCTCGCCCAGGCCCTGGTAGGCGATGTCGATGATCGGCAGCACCCGCCCGTCGGCGAGGGCGGCCGCGATCCTGTCCCAGTCGGCGGCGGTGTAATCCACCCCGGTAGGGTTGTGGCAGCAACCGTGGAGCAGCACCGCCTCGCCTTCGCCGGCGGCCTCGATCAGCGACAGCACCGCCTCGACATCGGCCGAGCCGTCCTCGCACGCATGGTTGAAGCCGGCGCATTCGATGCCGACGTCTTCGATGATCTGGGCGTGGTTGGGCCAGCTCGGCAGGCCCAGATGGATGCACTTCACCCCGGCCCGCGCCGCCAGCGCCACCGCCAGCCGCACGCCGCCG
>NZ_JBHWMI010000033.1:0-27957 GCF_043423005.1 Qipengyuania sp.
AGCAGGCGGTGGATCATGCAGCGTATCCTCTCGTTTCGCCCTGCGCTTTGCGTGGACAAGCCCTGCGTGGCAAGCCCGGCGCAAGCCGAAGCATGCCAAAAGGCCGATCGCCGAGGGTTAGGGAGAATGGCGCACCCGACAGGATTCGAACCTGTGACCTCTGCCTTCGGAGGGCAGAGTTTCCACAGAATGCGGGACAAGCTGAAACACCGAAAACCTTGAATTAGCGCCATTTCCTATCTCTCCTTGTTTCCGATAATCCCTGCATGTATTCCATACGCATTCCATACAAAACGGAATGAGGGAATTGTCAGTGGCATTGGACCTGAGCAAAGTCGGCAACCGGGAGCGGTTGAAAGTGCAACGCGAGCCGCACTGGCAGCGGCTTCGTGCTGGATGCTTTCTCGGCTTCAGACCATCCAAGCGCGGGGGCAAGGGCACATGGATTGCCCGCGTCTATGACGAGGATGCCAGCCGCTATCAGGTGAAGTCGCTTGGCGATTTCGGCACGCTCCCCGGAAACGAGATGTTCGCAGCGGCCAAGAAGGAAGCCGAGAAGCTTGCCGAGCTTGTGGAATCGGGCGGCGAAATCCGCGCCGAGATCGAGACGGTCGCTGATGCCTGCCGTGAGTACGCCAAGGACCGGCCAGAAGCCGAGCAGCGCTTCAATCGCTACGTCTATGAGGACTCTATCGCCAAGGTAAAGCTGGACAAGCTACGCCGCCGTCACGTCAAGGAATGGCGTGAGCGGCTGGAAGCACAACCGGCACTGGTGAGCCGCCGCAAGAAGGGCGATCCGGTCGAGCGCGAGCGGGCACCATCTACTGTCAATCGCGACATGGCCGTGCTGCGAGCGGCACTGAGCAAGGTCTTGTCTCCCGGCGCACCGAATAGCGAAGCGGCATGGCAGGAAGCCTTGAAGGCCATTCCCAACGCCAATGGACGCCGTACGCTCTATCTGGACCGCAAGCAGCGCAAAAAGCTGATCGAAAGCACCGACGCAGAGGCAGCGCCCTTTGTCCGCGCCCTGTGCCTCTTGCCGCTTCGTCCCGGCGCTATGGCGGCACTCACGGCTGGCGACTTCGACAAGCGCACGGCGGAACTCACCATCGGCAAGGACAAGACCGGGAAACCACGCCGCATCCAGTTGCCGCAAGAGGCTGCGCAACTGCTCGCCAAGCAGGCCGAGAACAAGCTGCCAGGCGCTCCACTCTTCATGCGCGCTAACGGCAAGCCATGGGATAAGGATAGCTGGAAACGGCCAATTGCAACTGCCGTCACTGCTGCCGAGCTGCCAGCCGATGCCACCGCCTACACCTTGCGGCACAGCACCATAACGGACCTTGTGAGCGCGGGATTGCCGCTGCTAACCATCGCACAGATTTCGGGCACCAGCGCTGAGATGATCGAGCGCCACTATGGGCACCTCGCTAGCGATGCAGCGGTCAAGGCGCTTGGGGAACTGGCTCTGTGATCGGTATCGCAGGCCGCCATCGTGAGGCTTCCGAAAACGGCACGTAAAGATGATTGGATTGTTGAGGGATTACCTCGCTAAGCTCTGTACGACTGGGCGATTGGGACTGATCGAGGCAGCGAAACGCTGACGAAATACGCCAAAAACCGCAACTCTTCTGCCATCCGCAAGAACGCGAAAAAATTTCTCGTGATTACGCGCACTTATGACAAAGTGAGTGGCCTGAGGCTTGGTGCAAACCCGCTGTACTCGTAGACGGGTTGATTCCGCTCAAAACGATATTTTAATATGAAATCATGATCTTATATCCCGAAATCGCGGGGTACGGTGTGCTCGCCAGATTACGTTCTGCGCAATTATGCCTTGGGTGGAGCGAGATCTTTGCTTCCACCCCTCGGATGATACGAATGGAAGTAGAGCCGTGCGGCGATTGAGCGCCGCGCGTGGCGTCTTGCGCCCTAGACTCAGCCGTTCTCTCTCTTTCGCCAATTTCCCAAGAGCGGACATCAAATCGCGTCGGCCAGACCAGCAGGCAACTTTATCGCCGTCGGAGCCGCTTGCGCACAGCTTCATCGGTGTCGTGCCATTCGGCTTGCCCATCATACATCTGCGCAACGTGCTCCAGCATTCGAGATGTGACCGGATAATCGATCTGCAGTTGGCGGCTGAAAGCCCGATATTTTGACGCGAGGTTGCGTTCCTGGCCTCCCCCCGGTCCGCGCCATGTCGCACCGCGGTTGTTGTGTAGCCCGATCTCCATGCCCTGGATCATCCGGTCGCTTCCGCAGGCTTCGAGCGCATCGCGCACTGCCTCATTCGGCCATATGCCATCGGCGCCGGGGCCAGTCCGGCCGAGCAGCTGACCAATCTGGCTATCTCCGACATTGGCGCGGCCGACGAGCCGCAGGCGCTCGCGTACGTCAACCAGCCATGCCAACAGTGCAGAGCTGTCGACCGTTCCATCATCTTGGGTACCTGGAGTGCGCTTGATTTTGTCGAGCACGCGGTAAACATTGCTGCCGATCGCCTGCATGTCACGACCTTCCGGTATGCGGAGTTCGGGAGGGTCCTCACCGCCATCGTCGCGGCGATAGAGCAGCGAGACAAGTTGCACGAAGTCGGCGGGCGCCTCCTCGATCCGCAATTCGAGATTGGGAATTCCGTGCCGTGAATGAGACAGGGCGTTGATGAACAGATACTCATATTGCGCAAGCTCGGCTACGGAGGCGGCTCCACTGGCCTGGAGTGCTTCGAGGGCGTCTGAGATGGCACCTGCATTGATCTGAACCTCGCGCTCCAGTTCTTTGGTGGGCTGGATCAAACCCTTCATCAATCGCGCAAGAATTCCACCGTCGAGACGCTTGAACTCGTGCGACATCGCATTGAACGCCGAAATCGGGCGGTCGACATCGAGCAGCCGCTCGACGCACAGGTTGAGTTCGCTTTCGCTCTGCCGCCAGCCATAAGGCACGACTTCGCGCCAATAGGGCACCTGGAGATCGGGGCGCAGTTCGGCCAGCAGGCTCCATGTGCTCCCTTCGAATGAGGCATATTTGAAGAGCGTGAGTGCTGCCGCGTCGTCCAGCCCGGGCACTAGCGCGCGCAGGATCACTTCCCGCTCTTCGTCGGCCAGCGCCTGCAAGACCCCTTGCAGGCAGCCGATCCAGTAGCGCTCATTGGAGCTTTGGAGGCGCGCCAGGATTGTTGCGACCAAGTCCGCCCGTTCGCCATCCGGCGTGAGCTTGCTCAGATAGTGGCCAACCGTGTGCCAGGCATTCACTGACGAGAGGAGGCGCCCGACTCCGTCAAGGCCGAGTCCATCGCGAATTTCAGCGATAGCGCTACGGCGCAGAGCATCGATATGTGCCTCGTGCTTGTTATAGTCGAAATCATCGTCCCAGATGTCGTCGCCGGACTCGGAAACCCATTGCTCGGCGAACAGCCATCGATGGCGTTCAACCAGGTCATTGGGCGCAAGCGCTTCGAATATCGATCGGCGGATTCCGTCGATCTTGCCGGTCCGGACCTTCTTGCGGTTTCGGCGCGAAAGGACCGAGCGCCGCATATGCTCGCGAAGCATTGCGCGTTCTTCGTCGCTCGGGCCATTGTCGATCCAGCGCTGGACGCGAGCCCAGACGGCAAGTTGATCCTTGTTGGTCATTTCGGCTGATTCAGAGATCAAATCCGACAGCTGGGATACATCGAGCCAAGGCCAGTCGAGCATAAGATCGAGCGCATGGCGACGCATGCGGTAATCTTCCTCATAGGTTGCGCCCCCCGCGCCTGCGGCATCGGTGCGCCAGCGCGGCGTGGCATTGGGGGAGGCCGAGCGATGGCCGGTCTCGATCTGGGCCTTGCAAAGGTTCCAGCCGACTGCGGGAAACTCCCGAACGATCATGTCAAGCAGCGCGAGACGCTGGTCTATTTCGGCAGCGGTCTGCGGCAGCCAGGAGCGAACCAGCGATTCCAGACTGTTCTCGGGCTTGTTCACCCAATTGTCGTTGATCGGCACTTCGCAGAGGCGCGCGAGGATACGTGCGACGCGGAACAGATAGGCTTCGTTCCATGCGATGACTTCGAGCGCCCAGAGCAGTCCGGTCCGATCAGGACTGTCGAAGCCACCGCTCTGGACCGGGCGCAGCATGGTCAGGAGCTGCGGATCCTCGGATCGCAGGTCGAGTTCGACGGCTTCGAGGAAGGCGCCCGGTGACGCTTCGGCAAGAAGCGGCAAGTCCGACTGTTGCGAGAGCCATTTGCGCGCCTCGACTGCATGGAGCAGTCTGGCGACGAGGGCATCGACCCTGATGCCGACCGGACTTACCTGCGATCCGAGGATACGATCGCCATAGACAGCAAGCAGCACGAGCAGTTCGCTTACCGCCGCGCGCATCGAACCCGAGATATCGCGCTTCTTGCCGTAGATGTTGGCGGACCACCGTTCTTCGGGCGGCAGGTCGAGCGCAGGATCATCCTCAGAGAGGATAAATTCGGCGACCTCGAAAAACCGGTCGATATCGTCCTGATTGAGCGCGGCGCCGGCAGTGAAAAGCGCATCCTTGCGTGACACTAGGCCGCGATAATTGCCGATCGCCCATACAGGAGCCTCGGGCAATGTGAGCAGGTCGATCAGATCTTCCTCGACCTCTTCGAAGGCTTTTCCGGCAAGCTCGGCGACCAGCATGCAGTCGGCCTCAACTGTACGATTCCAAGCGCCCGCAAGTAGCATGGGCATTAACTTGCGCAGTAGCGCCTTCTCGCTCGCCCAGGAGGGCAGCCGGAGTTCGGGTGTTAGCGCCAAGCGGCGTCGCAGGATCGTAGGGGAGAGACCAGATTCGTCACTAAGTTGCTCGCGCAGATGTTCTTCGACCCCCATATCTTCGAGCGCCAAGCCGAAGCATTCGCTGCTCGGCGTTTGGAGGGTCAGGTCGGCATCGTTCTCTACGCTCGTGCGCGGGCGCACCACGATCACACGATTGCGCCTGGTGAGGCTGCTTGCAGCTAGCTCAGTTTCGCGGTCGGCGGCGATCAGGATGGCATCGGGCGATGCCGCCGCGAGGCGGACGAGGGCGTCTGCATCGGTCGCAAGCACGGCACGATCATGCAATACGCCGGCGGTACCATCGGGTTCGAGCAGTGCGCGAGCGAGAAAGGCCAAGGCTTCATCGGCCGAGTCCGCCACGATCACAAACGGATATTCGCCATTGCCCTCGATCCAGTCGACCAGCGTCTGGCGCCGTTCCTTTATCGCTTCATCGAAGAGCAGGGGTGAGAGCTTTGGCGATGTCGATTCCGTCCAGCGCCTCCAGCATTCGGCGATGGGCACAATACCGTTCAGGCTTCGGCCCAGTTCGCGGGCGAACCAGAGCTGGGTCGTGGCCGAGCGTTCAAGCCATTGCTCAAGATCTACTGCGTCATAGGCGCGTACGTCGCGCCACTGTCCAAGGCTGCGCTGCTTGGCAATCCACGCTTCTTTGCCTAGCCAGTTCTGGGCCGTCACGAAGACGAATGTCATACCTGTCCGCTCGGACGCCGGGAGCTTGGAGCGGGCTTGAATATCGCGATTCGGCTTGCCGGGTAGATCACCTGACACCGACAGCTCCCAGCCCGTCTTTCCGTCAGGTACCCAATGGCCGGGACTATCGACCTCGGTCGATCCATCCCAGCCCTTGCGTTCGCCTGCATCATAGCCGGGAAAATCGACTTTCGCCGCAGGGTCGACATCGGCATGAACCAGACGCCGCATGAGGACTGGAAGGTGCGTTCGCGCTTCAATCGTGTCGGCCCAATTGGCGATTTCTGTCGATGTGATCTTGAGATAGCCTGCAGCCTGCTGTCGCGCCGCGCGGATCTCTGTCGCCGCTTTCTCCGTCTGCTCTTCGAGCTCTGCTTGCCGCCGGATAAGCATGTTTGCATCGGCGCCGAAGGTGCGTTCGAGCTTCAACGCCATGTCGCGCGATAGCCTGGCCTTGCCGTTCAGAAGATTGGACAAAGCGGGCCTCCCCACGCCGAGTTGCCGGGCGGCATCGCTAACGGACAGCTCGGCAGGGATGATATTGGCGCGAATGTAAGGCCCGACAGACTTCACGATCAATACACCTGTATTCTGTATTGCAGACGATACAGTTATCAGTTATGTGGTTAGATAGGTCAACATGCAAAGCGTTCTGTTGCCGGTTTTTGAGCTTTTGAGGGAGCCGAAATTCGGTCGGAAAGAAGCTTGGCATGCCTGCTTCGATGTGCGTTGGTCGCGCATCCTTGAAGCAGATACGAAAACACCAGGTGAGGCATAGCCTGACCTGGTGCCGTATAATCCGTGCCGAGGGCGCATAGCTTTCGCCAGTGGGGCCACTTCGACTGCTAGGAGCTTAATAGGCGCAAGAATGGCCGAAAGTCAAGTACCCTACCCCAATTTGCCGCCTCAAGTCGCCGCAATCAGGGCTTCGCTATCGGAGCCTCGCTTCGCGACATACCTATCAAAAGGCGGGCAAGATGAAGGCTACGCGCTCGCGCTTTACCTCTATAACGCGCGTGTAGCAAAGGCCTTTATGTACCCGCTCGGGGTGGTTGAGGTTACTCTGCGTAACGCCATTGATGCGCTGCTCAAGGCGCGCCATGGCCAAAACTGGCACCTCGATCCCCAATTCTGCAACAATGTGCTGATGCCAGAAGGCTTGGCCACTCTTAACAAAGCTATCACCCGGGCAGGGCCAGGGGCAACGCATAGTCAAGTTGTCGCTGAGCTCACCTTCGATTTTTGGTCAAATCTTCTGAGGCCAGAATACGGCAATCTCTGGCGAACGAGCCTCAACATTGTTTTTCCAAATGTAGCGCGTGGAACCAGCCGCCACGACGTCCAGTCCATGGCCAAAGCGATCAATCGATTCCGCAACCGTGTCGCCCATCACGAACCAGTACTCGATCTCAACATCACGGATGTGCACGCGAAAATCGTCGAGTTAGGTTTCGTGGACAAAGGGTATCCATAGTTTGACTGAGGCGAGAGCGACGAAGCCGAGGTAGGATTCCTTGGTTTTGTCGTAGCGGGTCGCAACGCGCCGCCAGTTCTTGAGTTTGTTGAACAGGCGCTCGATGAGGTTCCGCCATTTGTATTTCGTGCGGTCGTGCGGAGCGGGGTTGCGCCGATTGACCTTGGCCGGGATCACCGCCTCGACGCCTGCAGCCTCGATCTCCTCGCGGATCGCATCGGCATCGTAGCCCCGGTCGGCCAGGAAAGCCTCGATCCGGTCGGTTATCATCCGGAACAGTGGAGCGAAGCCCTGGACATCGTGGGCCTGCCCCGGTGTCAACGCGAAGCCCAGCGGGAGACCTCTGGCATCGCACCTTGCATGGAGCTTGGTGGTGAAGCCGCCGCGCGATCGGCCGAGCGCCTCGCTTTGCTGAGTCCCCTTTTTATGCCGACTGCACAATGATGTGCCCGGACCACCGTGCTATCGATCATGTCGGCGGCTATGTCCCGCCCTGCCAGTTCAGCCAGCGTCTCGAGCATGGCATCGAACACTCCGGTCGTGACCCATCGCCGATAGCGCCGGAAGACGCTGTTCCACTTGCCATATTCATCTGGCAGGTGACGCCACTGCGCTCCGGTCCGCGCGATCCACATCATGCCTTCAAAATAGGGGCGATTATCCTGCGCAGGACGGCATCCACGACCATGCTCAGGCGGCAGCAGCGGCCCGATTACCTCCCATTCCTCGTCCGTAACGCCGATCCGTTCGCCCAAAGCCGCCTCCAAAAGCCAGCCTTGAATCAGCGACCGAGTCCCCAGTCAAGCTTTGTCCACGAAACCTAGTTCGCCTGAGGTGCACCGAAACTGCAGCATGGCTCAAACACTATTCTACCGTTAGCGCAATTATCCGCACTCGCCCGCGCGGACCTGCCGCAGGGTTCGTCTCGCTCCAAACCAGACTGGCTCCGGACTATATCAAGGTCACGGAAGCGGCCACGCTTGAGCATGTCTCTGAACAATTCGACCGCAAGCACCAAGTAGCGATCTGCGTTGACGGTGACGACGCAGTGACAGCGGCGTTTGGACCTATCGAACTTATCCAATACCTCGCTGCGATGGCAAAGAGGACCGATGGCCTCGTTGCCCCCGTGGAGCATACCGTAAAAGACCTTTTGACCATGATTGACGTGGGCGAGACTTGGGTCGCGATGCCGGCAAGCACGGCACTAGCTTTGGCTATCGATCGCCTAACAGAAAAGAAGGTCAACATAGTCATCGGCCTCGATCCAGCCGGCAAGCCGGTCGGCGTCATCCCGCGAGCGCAGCGCCGCTACTGATCCAATTCTAAACACAGGGTAGGCAGTTCAGCGTTCTTTGGAGTGCCGAGTTCGTCCTCACCAAGAGCGCCGCGTCGGTCATGTCGTTGCTCGATGCCGCTGCATGTAAATATTGCGGCCATGGTTGAAAGCGCGGTACCGCAAGGGAATGGCTGACGAGAAGAAAACCAGAAAAAGCAGAGCCCAGGCCTCGGCCGATCGTGAACAACTTGAGGAAATCGAGCGGCTGCGTAAGGAAATGCTGGAGCGGTCAGAGCGCGCGATCAAGTTACGCAGCAACGATCGTGAGTTTCACGGTCTAAACCGTGAGTTTCAGTATGCGCAGGCCGAGCTCACTAGGGACTACCTCAAGAGCAAGGACGTGAAGCATCCGCGCGACGTCGGTACTATTCGTGAGGTTTTGCTGCGGCGCTTCCTTTCAGCCTCCGGTTACCTGCCGCGCCGCTACGCAGTGTCGACGACAAGCTTCCGAGCAGTCTCAACCACAGGGCTCCTCAGCAACGAACTCGACATCGCCCTGATCGACCCCTTCGACAGCATCAGGTTGATGAACAGGGAAGACGTGTTTGAGGTCTTCCCAATTGAGAGTGTACATGGCGCGATACAAGTTAAGTCGCGGCTGACAGAGACTGAACTTGCGAGCGCGCTCAAAAATATCGCCTCGTTTAAGCGTCTGCAGCGCAACAGTGTGACGAGCCACGGCTTTGGCATCATTTTCTGCTACGAGACCGGGATGGCTTGGCTCGATATCGTAGCAAAGCTGGAGGCCTTCATGGCAGCGAACCCGCCGACGGTTTGGCCAAATGCCGTTTTTATCCTGAACGTCGGTTTTTTCGCATTTGGCTCATCGAACTCGGGTCATTTCCTGAACAGTGATATCGAGACCATTGAGCAACCGCAGGTACATGGCCGACCTGATCAGGGAGATCTTCTTTATTCCATGCACAGCGTATTGCTTGAGCTGCTTCGGACGAGCGGTACCGCGCCGCCTCCGTTTGATGCATACTTCTCGTTGCCACTCGTGGCCGAGGAGCGGTCTTACCGCTTTTCCATGGGCCAGTTTGCCGAGGTTGGCTCTTGTGGAAAGCACGGCGACTTCTCTCGCAAGATTCCGCCCCCTGAACTCGAGCGCCTTGTCGAATGGTGCTCGACGGCGCCCGCGATCAATTGGATACGGGCAAACGATCTCGGGATGGGCCATCCTGGCGACAACGAGGCGGCCTATGCCCGACAGCCAGGCGACGTCCGCATCTACAACCCTGACGGCTTACCGTTGCCGGAAATCCTCTACCGCCAAAGTCTTTTCGATGGACGGGAGGTTAAAACTATCGACTATGACATTGTCGAGGTGGGTGGGATACCCATCTTTGTCCCACGCCACTACACAGAGGCGGAAGGGATAATCACTGGTTGCCCAACGTGCGCAAAAGGCAGAGGCCAGAAGGGGCAATGACCCGAGTAGCGCCCCGCTAATGCCCAGATCAAGCCATGTTCCCAGCTTACGCCTCGGCGCGCGCCTGCGTGGAAAAAGGCGAAATGCAGGACTTTCTCACCTTGCACCCTTCATCAATGCGCGAATGAATGGCAGCTTCCAACGATCCGATCATTGGGTCGAAATGCCGGCAAAGTTGGCGGTGACAGGCCGGTGCTTCAGCGCAATCGAACTTCAGTTTTCCCAATTTCTGTGCCTGAAACCTGACAGTCCACTACCGGCCCAGAAGCAGCCTCAAACGCCGGCGAGGCTGATAGTCCACTCGGAATTGATACGTTTCGACGTTAGTGTTTTGTGTGGCCTTTCTGAACCACCCTGCGCGACTAGGAATAGAAGCACACCCTACCCCGCGATTTCGGGAGATAAAGCTCTATAAATTTTGAAGAATAGTGGTTTGGGCGAAAGTCACCCGCCTGCGAGTTGAGCGGGTTTGCGCCGATCCGCAGGCAACTCGCTTCGGGACAAGATGCTAAAATAGCGATTGAAATTCGCCACTGTCCGCGAGTTGACTGCGATCCATGCAATTCGCCCGTTTTAGAGACGAACAACTACCGCCGCGGCGCTCGCGGGAATGGACGCGGGAGTTCCCAGCACCGACTACCCTTCAGAAACCCATGCGCTCTAGCTGCTCGTCGGTCGGTGGATTGTCGATGTATTCCTGCATTGCGGCGCGAGCTGCCTGCCAGAAGTCTTTGTGGAAGCAGGCCAGCGCTGTCACCTCGATTGGCGCAAACTCCATCCAGTAGCGATACCGGATCGGTCCCAGGGTCAGATAGCTCTGAATGCGGGACGGCAGCTCTGTCTTGCGATCCATAATTATGGCCAACCCGCCATGCGCTGCGTAGGCATGATCCCCCGACACGGTGGACCAATCACGATAGTTGGGGTCGCCATCAATTCCGAGGAAAATGCGGTTGTGATCCAACTCGCCGATTGCGAACGCGCTAGTCGAGACGGGGCGAGGGCCGTGGACGTCGCCCATGTGGCAACAAAGCAGCTTGGCGAAGTAGCGAAACACATTGAGGTAGGGCGCTCCACTCTCTGCATAGCGCGGCTCCTCAAAAGCGGTGATGGGGTCTTTTCCGGCGGCGTGATGTGCCAACGTCAGCTTGTGCAGCCGATCGAACTCCCTGTCCGCTGGCTGCGTACGCGCTCCGTTGCAATCGGCACATAACCCGGCGGAATGGTGAAGCGCCTTGGACTTCGGTCCTTGCGCGTTACGATACGGCTGCTCGCCGCCAAACTGGCCAATCACCATCTTCTCGCTGCCGAACATGGCACGGATGGCCGACGCCTTGACCTTATGCTCGCCGGTCAGCGGTGCGGCGATCCCGCAAAGGCAACAGTGCCCATCCCGATATGGTTCGAACAAGAAACCCATCCACCTGACCTAGATTACCGCTCAGTATAGGTAGGGAGGCGCCCGCCGCAGGCAAGCGCGCTAGAACGGGAGCGGTGTAGTCTTTGGGGTGAGCTCCGCGTCGGGTAAGCGGCCTAGCTGCCTTGGCTCAAACTGTAATTTCTAACTGAAATGATGCCCCAAAGCGGCGCAGCCGGAGAAAAAGCGGTCAGCTAGCGCTTCATGCAAGCGCATCCGGCAGGTAGGACCCACGATTATCGGGACTGCCAGTCGCGCCAAGATTGTCGGATTGCGAGCTCGGCAGGCTACGCGGAAGCTGGGCCAGCCAGACCCCCTGTTTTCCATACTCATTCCATACGGAACGAACGACAGTCACCTAAGTGTTTGAAAAGATGGCGCACCCGACAGGATTCGAACCTGTGACCTCTGCCTTCGGAGGGCAGCGCTCTATCCAGCTGAGCTACGGGTGCGAGCCCGTGCCGTGTCCGGCGGGTGTGCGCTTAGCAAGAGCGCCCGGCATTCGCCAGCGCAAAAACCTCGGTGCTGCTCCGGGGCCGGGTCTTAGGATTTTGGCAAGGCGCCAGGCACTATTGCAAGGTCATGACCGCCCTACGCCAGCAAGACGCATATGCATCGGTAACCGAGACCACGCCCGCTGCGCCGCAGATGGCCAGCGGGTTGGATCAGCAATGGGCTGCGGTGAGCGAGGCGGGCGCCGCGGTCGCCGCGCTTGCAGAGATCGATCATCGTGTCGCCGACAGCGATCTGGCGAGCGGAACCGAGATCTTCGCGGTGCTCGACCCCGATACGAAGGCGATGGCCGAAACCGGCGTCGGGGATCTCGCAATGATCCTTCAGCCTGGCCTGCGGGCCTTGCTGGCGCTCGCCGCCGAAGGCGGCAACGCAGCGGCACCGGCGCGCGTGCTGTGGGCCGAATTCTGCGCCGCCCGCCGTGCGATCCTCTCGCTCGGCAGCCAGTGACAACCCGGACAGCTTGACCGTGTTCCGTTAATGTTCCAACGGTCGCGGCATGAGTTCGCCGCCGCTTACCGAATCGCCTTCACCTGCATCCCCGCCTACTTCCGGGTCTGACCTTGCAAGAAGGGCCGGCGATGAAGCAGGCGCCCACCGGGGGGCGGCAGGCCCTTCCGCGCCCGCCGGGGATCATCGTGCCGTCATGGTGGCGCGCGGCATCGGCCGGCTGTTCGCTCGCAACGATGTCTGGTGCCTCGGCGAAATGCCGCTGCGCAACGGGCGCCGGGCCGACCTCATGGGGGTCGATCCCAAGGGCCGGATCGTCATCGTCGAGATCAAGGTGCAGCGGGCCGACCTGCTGGGCGATGGCAAATGGCCCGATTACCTCGACTTCTGCGACCGGTTCTACTGGGGTGTGCCCCCCGGGCTCGACCGCAGCCCGCTGGAAGGGGACGGCTATCGCCCGGACTGCTGCGGGATCATCGTCGCCGATGGGTACGACGGGGAAATCGTGCGCCCTGCCCCGCTGCACCCCCTTCCCGCCGCACGGCGCAAGCTAGAGGTCGAGCGGCTGGCACGCACGGCCCTGCGGCGGCTGGGAGTGTCCGCCGATCCGCACTGCGCGCCGTGGGCGAACGCCGACTAGCCGAGCCCCTGTCAACCCGCGGCCGAATGCGGCATAGGGGCTGCGATGCTGACCGCGATCATCCTTTCCGCCGTGACCATGACGGGGATCGTGGCCCTGCGCTATCTCGTCACCAGCGGGGCGTTCGCCTGGGTAACCGCGCGCCGCCGCCCCGGCTATCACCATCCGCTGGGTGCACAGATCAGGCGCGAGATCGGCTGGTCGCTGGCGTCCGCGGCAATCTACGGCATCCCGGCAGGGATCGTCGCATGGGGCTGGCAGGAGCGCGGGTGGACGCGAATCTATACCGGGTGGAACGATTATCCGGTTTGGTACCTCGCCCTTGCCCCCCTGCTCTATCTGCTGGTCCATGACACCTGGTTTTATTGGACGCACCGGCTGATGCACCGCCCTTCGTGGTTCCGGGTCATGCACAAGGTCCATCACGACAGCCGCCCGCCGACGGCGTGGGCCGCGATGAGCTTTCACCCGACCGAGGCGCTGACCGGGGCTTTCGTCATTCCCGTGCTGGTCTTCGTCATCCCGATCCACGTCGCCATGCTGGGCCTCGTGCTCGCCGTGATGACTATCATGGGGGTGACCAATCACATGGGATGGGAGATGTTTCCCCGTTGGCTGGTTCACTCTCGGTTAGGAGCCTGGGTGATAACGGCAAGCCATCACCAGCGCCATCACGAGCGCTATCAATGCAATTACGGCCTGTATTTCCGCCATTGGGATCGGTGGTGCGGGACGGACGAGGGGTTGAGCAAGAACGCATGAACAGGCGGATGATGACAGGTCTCGCTCTGCCGCTGATCGCGGTGATGGTGGGCGGTGCGGCTCCGGCAGGTTCGGCCGACGTCCAGGTGACGGTCACCGGGCTGCGCAGCGACAGGGGCGTCGTGCGCGCCTGCATGACCAGCCAGCAAGAGAGCTTTCCCAAGTGCCGCGGTATCGCCAATGCCTATGCCGCCAATGTTCGCGCCCATGAGGGCCGGCTGGTTCTGTCGTTCGCGGGCGTTCGCCCCGGGCGCTATGCCATCGCGCTGCTTCATGACGAGAATGGCAACGGCAAGGCCGACCGGGCGCTGGGAATGATGCCGAAGGAAGGCTTCGGGTTTTCGCGCGACGCGCCGGTGCGGATGGGTCCGCCGCGGTTCGACGAGGCCGCCCTTGATCTCGGCACCGGCGACCGCACGGTGGAAATCCGGATGCGCTACATGCTTTGACGATGCCTCGGGCCCGGCTCTTCACGAGCGGGGCGCGTCGTTAACCTTAACCCTATTTTTACTGCGTGCCCTCCATAGTCCCTTCCAAGAACGGACTCTCCACAAGGGCAGGCAGGGCAGATGGACAGGTTAGGCGGGGCATTCGGTTCGTTCGCGGCGCAGGATCACGAATACGATTTCGACGATCCGCAGGCGGACGACGCGCCGCCCTCTCCGGTGGGGCAGGACGAGCGGCGCATGCAGGTGCGGGCCTACAATCACTGGGCCAGCCTGCTGGGCGACGGCAACCTGCCCAGCATCGAGGATCTCGAGCCCGACTCCCTGCCCGACTTCGGGCCTTATTCGGTGCTGCTCGATTTCTCTTCCGGGATCGACAATCCCGCGGTGCGTTACATCGGTGCGGAACTGCGCCAGGAATGCGATGCCCAAGGCGTGATCGACCGCCTGTCGGACGTTCCGCCGCGCTCGCTGCTCAGCCGGATCACCGACCATTACATGCAGATCCTCGCCAATCAGGCGCCGATCGGGTTCGAAGCGGAATACCTCAACCAGCGCGATGCGACCGTGCTTTATCGGGGCATCCTGCTGCCCTATTCCAGTGACGACGAGACCATCGATTTCATCTTCGGGGTCATCAACTGGAAGGAAATGGCCGATAGCCAGACCGCGGATGAGCTCCTGCTCGAGATCGATCAGGCCCTGACCCAGGCGGACGGGGAATCGTTTGCCGACGACGATATCGCGTTCGACCTCTCGCTGCTCGAGACCGCCAGATCGCTCGACCCGGCGACGCCTGAGAGCGAAGACGACGAGATCGATGACGTCTTCGATCTCGACGAACCGGCTGGACCCGATCACCTCGCCGCCGCGCCCGACGACCTGCCGTTCCCGGCATTCGGCGGCGCGGCGAGGGTCGCGGCGCAAGTCACGATGCCCGCCTTTACCCGCCGCGAACGCGGATACGATGCGCTCGGCAACCCGCTTGGGGCAGCCTTCGAGGCCGAAGTCTCCGAAGAGGACCGTGCCGGCGGGGACGAAGGCGATTCCTATGGCGCCGAAGACGACCTCGACGACGGCTTCGATTCCGCCATGAAGACCGCAGCGGATTATGGTTTGCCCGAGTGGGACGACGAGGACGAAAGCGAGGACGTCGAGGATCTCATCGATCCGCTCGCCGAAGATCACAGCGAAAGCAGCCTCATGTCGCTGGTCAGCCGCGGGGCGAAAGCCAAGAAGGCGGTCGATCTGGGGACGCCGCCTGCTTTTGATGCACCGCCGGCCGTCCCCACCGAATACGAGCCGCCCGTTGCAGCCGAGCCGATCGGCTTTGCCGGCTTCGGATACGCGCCGCCGCCGTCCAGCCCGCCCGCCCCCGCCGCGCCGGACATCACGCCAGCCGACGAACCATGCGACGACCTGACTTTCGAAGCTGCGCCGGAAGACGAACCGGCCGGCCTTTACGATTGCCTGGCCCAGGCCCGCGCGCTGGCACTGGCCGCGCAGAGCACTGAGGACCGCAGCCGCAAGGCGCTCTACGCCGCGGTCGGGCGGGCCTATGATTTCAGCCTCGAAGCGACAGCGAATCCTGCCGATTTTAACCGCCTGATGGCAGATAACGGTCTGACCATGCAGGACCGGGCGCCGATGACCCCGGTGGTCAAGCTCGTGTTCGGGAGCGATTACGACAAGACGCGCCTGACCGAATATGCCGCGGTTCTCACCCATGCCCACCGCGTCGGGGTGCAGCGGGGGCGGCTCGTCGCCTTCCTTGCCGAGGCCGAGGGCGGACTGAAGGGTATCGTGCAGGCCGAGCGGCGTGCGCGGCGCGAGGAACAGGGCAAGCCGCTCGAAGATACCGGCGCCTACTTGCGCGAGGGTCTTGCCGCCAAACTGCGCGCCATGCCGCACCATCCGCTGGAATCGATCGCACCGGACGGCCCCGAATTCGCGCTGGTGATGGTCCGGCGCATGCCGGGCGGAGGGGTTGCCCTTGTTAGCGAACTGGACGCAGACCGCGCGCTTCTGGAACAAGCGGCGAAGAAGCTGCTCGCCGCCTGACCCCCCCGCGACGGGTTGCCGTGCGCGGGCATTGGCGACTAGCGCGTTGGAATGCCGTTTCTTCCGACCGCCCGCATCCGCATCCAGCCGTTCTTCGGGTATCGCAATCGCGAGCGATTGACCCTGACCGTGCGCGCCCTGCGTTCGCGGGTGCATGCCTTCGAGAAGACCAGCAGCTGGCGCGCCTTTCACCGGATGATCGCGCAGTTCGCCAGCCACGAGGTTCCCGGCCTCGTCGTCACCCTCGAACTGGTTTCGCCCAGTGGAGAACGCAGCCTGCATCAGGCACAGACCGACGACGAGGGGTATGCCCGTTTCGACATCGCGCTTGACGGGGGCTGGCCTTATGCCGCGAGACCCGAATGGGAAACAGTCACGCTGACGTGGCACGATGGCCGAGGTCCGGGGTCGATCGACGGCCACGTGCTGGTGCCCGGCGAACGCTCCGCCCTCGGCGTCATCTCGGACATCGACGATACCATCATCGAGACGGGGATCACCGGCAATGTCCGCGCGATGCTGCGCAACTGGCGCCGCGTGTTGCTCGAAATGCCGGCGGAGCGACTCGCGGTCCCGGGGGCGGACGTCCTCTATTCCGCGCTAGGCGGCGGCGCAGCGGACGAGACCGCCCCGCATCATGCGGGTGCCCATCAGCAGGCATCGCGCCGACCGTTTTTCTATGTCTCGTCGAGCCCCTGGAACCTCTATTCCTATCTCGTGGCGTACATGCAGCTGCGCGGATTGCCGTTGGGGCCGATCATGCTGCGCGACTGGGGGCTGAACCGGGCCACCTTCGGCTCGGCGAGCCACGGGGCGCACAAGGTCGAGGCGATTGCGGCTATTCTGGATACCTATCGCGAGATGCGCTTCGCCTTGCTCGGGGACGATTCGCAGGGCGATCTCACGGCGTTCGCGGCACTTGCCGCCGCCCATCCCGGCCGCATCCGGGCAATCTTCGTGCGCAAGGTGGGCGAGACGATGACGGCTGCGGAAGACGCGGCACAGGCGGCGATCGCGGCGGCCGGGATCTCCCTGTGGCTCGGCACCGGGTACGACAGGATGCAGGACTTTCTCGCCGCGATCGGACTGGACGATGACGAGGATGCGCAAAGCATCGCCGCCACCGTCGAGGCACCGGCAGCGGTCTCTGGTGATGCCCGCGACCCGGCGTCCGAAGCGCAGCTTTCAGTTCCGGTTCAGCGCCAGCCGGGCTAGGACACCGGCAGATGCGCTTCATCACCCGCCTCATGGCCCTTCTTGTCGCCCTGTCGCTCGGCGCCGCGCCGGCGACGGCGCAGTCGATCCTGCGCGACGCGGAAACCGAGGCGTTCCTCGACGAAATTTCGCGTCCACTGGCCGAGGCGGCGGGGCTGGACGCCGGCAATCTCGACGTGGTCCTGATCAACGATTCCTCGATCAATGCCTTCGTTGCCGGAGGGCAGATCGTCTACATTCACAGCGGGCTGATCGAGGCGGCCGACAACGCCAACGAGGTTCAGGGCGTCATCGCGCACGAGATCGGCCACATCACCGGCGGTCACGTCATCCGCTCGGCCGAGGGCTATGCTCAGGCAAACAAGATCTCGCTGCTGTCGATGCTCGCAGGGGTGGGTGCGGCTCTGGCCGGTGCGGGCGAGGCGGCGATGGGCATGATCATGGCGGGCCAGACCGCGGCGATGAGCCAGTTCCTGTCGTTCAACCGGGCGCAGGAAGCGTCGGCGGACGCTGCCGGGGCAAAGTATCTTTCCGATGCCGGCATTTCGGGCAAGGGGTCGCTGGCGTTCTTCGGCAAGCTGCTGAACCAGGAATTCCGTCTCGGCATCTCGCAGAACGACGAGGCCGGGTTCTGGCGGACCCACCCGCTGTCGGGTGATCGCATCGCCAAGCTGCGCGAAGTCTACGAAGCCGATCCGGCCTGGGACAAGCCGGAGGACCCGGCATTGAAGGCGCGGTTCGAACGGGTGAAGGCAAAGCTGAAGGGTTATGTCGCCAAGCCCGCGGTGACCCTGCGCGATTATCCGCCGACCGTGAACACGGTGCCTGCGCGTTACGCCCGCGCCTATGCCTACCACAAGAATGCCGAACTCGATCGCGCGCTGGCTGAGGCCGAGCAGCTGCTGGCGCAGGATCCGCAAGACCCCTATTTCCTTGAACTGAAAGGCCAGATTTTGCTCGAATCCGGGCGGGCGGACGAGGCGCTGGCGCCCTTGCGCGAGGCCACCCGGCTGACCCGCTCGCAGCCGCTGATCGCCTCGATGTTCGGCCACGCCCTCATCGCAACCGAGGACAAGACGCATTTCGAGGAGGCCGAGCAGGTCCTGCGTGCTGCAGTGGGGCGGGATCGCTACAACCCGTTCGCCTGGTATCAGCTTGGCGTCGTCTATGCGGCGCGCGGCGACATGCCCCGGGCGCGGCTGGCCAGCGCCGAACAGCAGGTCATGAACGGCGATTATCTTACGGCGATGCGCAGTGCGGGGGCCGCCGAAGCGGGCCTGCCGACAGGTTCGGTCGACTGGCTGCGGGCGCAGGACGTTGCACTTCAGGCCCGCGCCCTGCTGACGCAGGCCTGCAATCGCGACGATGACCAGCCCGCATGCAAGAGCCTGTAAAGCAGCGTTCCCAGGCCATGCGCACTTACCTTATCACCGCACTAATCGCGCTTGTCTGCGGATTTGCGGGCGCGGCGGCATGGTCGCTGGCGGGGCTCGGCAATGAGCGGACCCGCGATTATCTCGTCGCCAACCCGCAGATCCTGCCCGAAATGGCACAGGCGTATCAGCGACAGGAAGCGCAGGCCCGGCTGGGCGAGCTTGGCCCCGAGGCACGGCGGGCCTTTCCGGGCGCGGTTCTCGGGAACCCGAACGGTACGAAAGTGCTGGTGGAATTCACCGATTACGGCTGCACCTATTGCCGGATGAGCGTGGCAGTGATGGATGAGATGATCCGCAGCGATCCGGATTTGAAGGTGGTGGTTCACGAATGGCCGATCTTCGACGGCAGCGAAGATGCCGCGCGGATGGGCCTCGCGGCGGCGCGTCAGGGGCGGTATGCGGCGTTCTATCGTGCGATGTTCGAACTGGGCCCGCCCAGCGCGCAGACGATTACCGCAGCCGCCGCGAAAGCCGGTCTCGACCTCGCCGAGGCGCGCCGCTTCGCCGCATCGGACGAGGCGAGCGCCGAGATTGCCCGGGTGCGCGGTCTCGCCAGCCAGCTTGGCTTTACCGGGACCCCCAGCTGGATCGCGGGCGACCAGATCGTCGAAGGCTTCGTCGAGAGTGACCGGCTTTCGGCCGCGCTGGAGGGCGGGGCCACGTGATGCGTCCGGCGCTGGCCGGGGCAGCCGCGCTGCTGACCGTCATGCTGCCTGATCCGGCGCTTGCGCAGGATGCCTTGCGGACATTCCAGCAGCGCGAACAGCAATTGTTTGCAGCCGGCACCCGGCTGGCGCGCGCCAATGCCCGGCTGTGCGATGAGGTCATGCCGGCGAGCGGTTTTCTCCTGCATGATGCCGCCGCCTATGGCGAACCCGCAGCCGTGCGCAAGGCGCTGGGCCTCGCCGGCGATATCGGCATTCAGGCCATTGCGCCGGGATCCGGGGCCGAAGCGGCCGGGCTGAAGGTCAACGACACGATCGTCGCGCTCGGCGGGCAGGACATCGCGAGCACCTGGCCGGCAAGCGATCCGGGCTGGCAACGCGGCGAAACCCTGCGCGCGGTGATCGCCGATGCACTGGCGACGGGCGCGCTGGAGCTGACGGTCAGCCGCCCGGGCGCCGCGCCGCGGACGGTGACCATCGCCCCGCAGCCTGCCTGCGCCTCGCGCTTCGAGGTGCTCGATCGTTCGAACGACGCCTGGGCCGATGGCGAGCGGGTGGCGATGGGTGTCAACTGGCCCGCCTTCGGCTATGACGAGGATGCCTTCGCCGCATCCGTCGCGCACGAACTGGCGCATAACATTCGCGGCCATGTGGCGGCGCTGGCAACGGTGAACAGGAAGCAGCGCCTGGTGCGGATCTCCGAACGCGACGCCGACCGCCTGATGCCATGGCTGCTGTGGAATGCCGGGTACGATCCGCAAGGCGCCGTGCGCTGGATGAAGGCGTGGGGGCCGCGCTATACCTGGCTCAACCGCAAGCGCACGCACGATGCCTGGGACGAACGGGTCGCCGCGATCGAGGCGGAAATCGCCGTTCTTCGGTCGCTGATCGAACGCGACGGCTGGCAGCGGGGCGAGGCCGCCTGGAACCGCCATTTCCAGCCGGAGTTCGAACCGGCGCTGGCGGGTGCGACAGGCGGCTAGGCCGCGTTCGCTTCGCCGTCGATCGCCTTGGCGTACATCGAGGCGAGCGGCCGTTCCAGCACGCGGCGGACCATGGGTTCGAAGAAGGCGAGCGGTTCGCTGTCGTAGTCCGGATCGAAGGCGGCCTGATCGTATTTCTCGCAGAATTCGCGGCACGCTTCGAAGTGGGGATGGCCGGCGAACCGGTCGCGTACATGGCGATCCATGCCGAGATGATGGAAATAGTAATACCCCTGGAAGGCACCGTGATTTTCGCAGATCCAGTGGATTTCCGGCGTCACGAAAGGCTTGATGATCGCCGCTGCGACTTCGGGATGATTGTAGCTGCCAAGCGTATCGCCGATATCGTGGAGCAGCGCCATGACCACATATTGCTCGCCCCGCCCGTCACGATGGGCACGGGTCGCGGTCTGGAGGGAATGTTCGAGCCGGCAGACCGGGAAACCGCCGAAATCGCCGTCGAGCAGCCGCAGGTGATCAAGCACCCGATCGGGCAGGCCGCGGGCGAAGGCGCGGTATTCGCTGCCGATGATCGCCCAGTCATCTGCCGTGCCGTCCTTCATCTCGCGAAAGCGGGCCCGTTCAGCCACCCCGTGGGCAATATCCGCAGAAATATCGGGTGCGGGATCGTTCGGATGCGACCGCGGCGGGGCGTCTTTCAGGCTGGCCATTCGACTCTCTCCTTGCGCCCGGACACTAGCGGCTGGCGCGGCGCCTCGCAAATGCGCTAGAAGAAGGGCGCAATGGCCGTCCTGCCGATCAAGCCGACCCCGTTCTTCGCTGACAAGAATCGTGCGTTCTGGACTCTCCAGCTTGCCGGCTGGGGCGGGGTCTTCCTGCTGCGCACGATTACCGGCGTGATCGGCGGGCAAGACCTGAGCTTCCTCATCAACTTCGCGATCGAGGCGGTCACCGGCTTTTCCATCAGCATGATCCTTTCGGTCATCTACCAGCGCGTGATATCGGTCCGACCGTTCATCACCTGGGCGTCGACCATGCTGGCGCTGTTCGTCGGCGTGGCGATCTACACCTTCATCACCGCGTGGGTGACGAGCCTTATCCGTGACAGTTTCGATGGCGATTTTGTCGCCCTTTACATCGGCATCCTGATCTGGCCGCTGACCCTGCTCGGCGCGTGGTCCGCGCTGTATTATGCGATCAACTATTTCCTGAAGGTCGAGCAGCAGGCGGATCGGCTCGAACGGCTGGAAACCCAGGCGACCAGCGCCCAGCTCGCGATGCTGCGCTATCAGCTCAACCCGCATTTCCTGTTCAACACCTTGAACTCGATCAGCACGCTGGTGCTTTTGAAACAGACAGCGGCGGCGAATGCCATGCTGACGCGCCTGTCGAGTTTTCTGCGCCATACGCTGGTCACCCAGCCGGGCGGAAAGGTTACCGTCGCGCAGGAGATCGAGACCCTGAAGCTCTATCTCGAGATCGAGCGGATGCGCTTCGAAGAGCGCCTGCAGACCGATTTCCGCGTCGATCCCGCGGCGGCGGCGGCCTGCATCCCCTCGATGCTGCTCCAGCCGCTGATCGAGAACGCGATCAAGTACGGGGTCAGCCCGCTTGAGGAAGGGGCGACGATCAGCCTGGTGGCGCAGATCATCGGTTCGCGGCTGCGGATTACGGTGACCGACACCGGGCCGGGGGTCGAGGTCGGCGGGGCCGACGGCGATCTGCCCGCGGTCATGGCGACCAGCAAGCGCCGCGATTCAACCGGCGTGGGTCTTGCCAACATCCGCGACCGTCTGGCGCAGACTTATGATGACAATCATCGCTTCGAGATCCGTTCGCCGGAAAGCGGGGGTTTCAGCGTCCTCATCGAGATTCCGCATGAAGCCGCCGACAGCGCGGAGCCGTCCGTCGCAGCAGGCGCGACGGGGGGCATGAAACAGTCCAGCGATCCGGTCGTTTCAAGTCCGTCACTTTCCCGGAAGGTAGACCATTCGACATGACTATCCGCACCATCCTCGTCGACGACGAAAAGCTCGCCATCCAGGGGCTGCAACTGCGTCTCGAGCCTTACGAGGATGTCGAGATCATCGAGACCTGCCAGAACGGCCGCGAGGCGATCCGGGCGATCAAGACGCTCAAGCCCGATCTGGTCTTTCTCGACATCCAGATGCCGGGTTTCGACGGGTTCTCCGTCGTCCAGGGAGTGATGGAGATCGATCCCCCGCTGTTCGTCTTCGTGACCGCGTTCCAGGAACACGCGATCCGCGCCTTCGAGGCCAATGCGGTAAATTATCTCATGAAGCCGGTCGACGAGGACAAGCTTGCCGACACCATCGAACGCGTACGCCAGCGGCTTTCCGAGAAGAAATCGAGTGACGAGGCCGAGCGGCTCAAGAACGTGCTTTCGGAAGTCGCGCCCGAAGCGGTCGAGGAGTTCGACGGCGAGGACAGCGAGGCCGCCTCGCGCTACGAAAAGCTGATCAACGTCAAGGATCGCGGGCAGATCTTCCGCGTCGAGGTCGGCACGATCGAGCATATCGAGGCGGCCGGCGATTACATGTGCATCTATACCGGCGACAATTCCCTGATTCTGCGCGAGACGATGAAGGATCTCGAACGCCGGCTCGATCCGCGCAAGTTCCAGCGCGTCCACCGCTCGACCATCGTCAATCTCGACCAGGTGCGGCAGGTGAAGCCGCACACCAATGGCGAATGCTTTCTCGTGCTGGGCAGCGGTGCCGAGGTGAAAGTCAGCCGCAGCTACCGCGACGTGGTAGCGCGCTTCGTTCACTAAGGATTTTCCGCCAGTTCGACCCTTTCGCACGCTTGCCGCCCGGCCTAGGGGTGAGGGCATCGGTTGGCCGCGAAAGGATAATGACGTGACCTGGCACCTCGAGGGTTTCGACCTCAGCCGCTTCGTGCGCGAAACCCTGGCGGAGGATCTGGGCGACGCCATGCCAGGCGGCGGGGTCGACGTGACCAGCGCCAGCGTCATTCCCGCCGATGCGACCTTTTCCGGCACGATGGATACCCGAAATGCGATCCGGGTGGCGGGGCTGCCGATCGCCGCGGCCTTCTTCCGCGCGCTCGACCCCGAGATGGCGGTCACGCTTCTGGTCCGGGATGGGGCCGAGGTTCCAGCCGGCACCGACCTCATGCACCTCGAAGGCAATGCCCGCGCGATGCTGACGGCGGAACGCAGCGCGCTCAACACGGTGCAGCATCTGTCCGGCATCGCCACCCTGACCGCGGCCTATGTGACGGCGATGGACAATCCCGCCTGTACCCTGCTCGATACCCGCAAGACCATTCCCGGGCTCCGGCTGCTGGAGAAATATGCGGTGCGGATGGGTGGCGGCGCCAATCATCGCATGGGCTTGTGGGATGCCGCCATGATCAAGGACAATCATGTCCTCGTCGCTGGTTCGGTCGGCGAAGCGGTGCGGCGCGCAGTCGCGTCAGGGGTGCGCGAGATCATTTGCGAAGTCGACCGGATCGATCAGATCGAGCCGGCGCTGTCCGCCGGCGCCACCCGCCTTCTGCTCGACAACATGGACCCGGCAACGCTCACCGAGGCGGTAGCCCTTGTCGCCGGGCGCGTGCCGACCGAGGCGAGCGGCGGCATCACGCTGGAGACGATCCGCGCCAAGGCTGCCAGCGGGGTGGACTACGTATCGGTCGGCCGCATCACCCAGAGCGCACCCGCGGCAGATATCGGACTGGACTTTACCCCCCTGTAATTCTGCGGCATCTGCGGCGCTGGACGGGAGAATGGGGGGACATTCCGATGAAGCCAGCCGCGATCAAGGCGTTCGACGCGCTCTATCTGGGCGCCGTGGCGGTCAGCGCGATCGATACGAGCCTGCGCTACGATGAGCTGAAGGCACTGATGGAGGAACGGCTGGTGTCGTCGAACGCCGGCCAGTTCGCCGACAGCGCCCTGATCGGCGGGCTGATCTTCAGTTTCGTCATTACGCTGGTGCTGTGGTTCCTGGTGTCGATCCTGCGGGTCGAGTTCGTCAAATGGATCATCGCCGCTGTCGCCGCCTACGGGGCTGTCGCCCTCATCGGGGCGTTGACGGACGAGGGGGCCGCCTCGCCAGTGATCGGCGGGCTGATCGTAATGGTGATGAACCTCATTGCCGCGGGCCTGCTGTTCACCCCCGCGGCGCGCGCGTGGTTCCGGGCCGGGCGCGGCACGCCCGGGGGGTCGTGACCGGCCAGCCATGCCTCAGGTTCGCCCGGTATCGATCCGCGTTTTCGATTCGCTCTACCTCGGATCGATCGCGCTCAACGCGGCCAATCTGGTGCGCGATTGGGACGCCAATCTCCTCTCGGCCCGAACCGAACTTGCGGGCAGCGGGCTGCAACCGGAAACCCTCCTTGCGATCAGCATGGCATTCTTCCTCGGCCTCAGCCTGATCCTGTGGTTCATGGCCGCGTATCTGAAGGTCGGCTTCGTGCGCTATCTGCTGGCGGCGTTGCTGGTCTGGCAGGCCCTGCCGCTGGCGCGCATGGCCCCCGGGATGCCGGGATACAGCGATATCGTGGTCATGGCCTCGCTGGCCCTGCAGCTGGCGGCGATCGCCTTCGCCTTCCGCACCGATGCCCGCCGATGGTTTGCCGGGCCTGAGGAGGGTGATGACGGTTTCGGTCGTTAAAGCCGCGCTCGCCCTCGCCGGTTGCGCCGCGCTGGTGCCGACGGCTGCGGCGGCGCAGGCCTATCAGTGCGCACTTCCGGCCCGGATCGAGGTGCCGCCCATTCGGATGGACGGGCCGGCGCGGCCACTGCCGGTCACCGGCTACACGCTTGCGCTGTCGTGGTCGCCGGAGTTCTGCCGCACCCGCGAGGACGACCGGCGCAGTGCCCGGCAATGTTCGGGCCGGGCGGGCCGGTTCGGGTTCGTCCTGCATGGCTTGTGGCCCGATAGCGGACGAGGCTGGCCGCAATGGTGCGCCCCCTCGACCCCGCCGGCCGCTTCGTTGCGCGCGAACCTGTGCATCTCGCCGTCGCCCACTCTGCTCGCAAGGCAATGGGCCAAGCACGGCAGTTGCATGACCCGCCGGCCGCGAACCTATTTCCGGGTGTCGCGGATTCTCTACGCGGGCCTCAGATGGCCCGATTTCACCCGGCTCTCGCGCGAACCCGGCCTTACTGCCGGGACTATCCGCACACGCTTCGCCGATGCCAATCCGGGCTGGTTCGAAGAGGCCATCGGAGTGCACCTGAACGAGCGTGGTTGGCTCGAGGAACTGCGCCTGTGCTATGACCGGCGGTTCATGCCCCGCCCCTGCGATCGTAGCCGCCGCGGGGCGTCCGACCGCACAGGGGTGCGGATCTGGCGCGGGCTTTAACGTCGCTGGGCGAAGAAGGCGCGTAGCAGGGTGGCGGCCTCTGTTTCGCCCATGCCGACGTATATCTCCGGTCGGTGCAGGCACTGCGGCTGATCGAACACGCGCGCGCCGTGTTCCACGGCCCCGCCCTTCGCATCGCCGGCGGCGTAATAGAGCCGTGCGATGCGCGCATGAACGATGGCACCGGCGCACATCGCGCAAGGCTCGAGCGTGACCCACAAGGAGCATTTTGCCAACCGCTCCTGCCCCAGAGCCGCGGCCGCCCGGCGGATCGCGAGGATTTCGGCATGGGCGGTGGGATCGCAGCTCTGCCGGGGCTGGTTGTGCGCCTCGGCGATGATCCGATCGTCCAGCGTGATGACCGCGCCAACCGGCACTTCCCCCGCATCCGCCGCCATCCGTGCCAGCGACAGGGCGCGGTGCATCGGCGGGGGGAGAGTCCAGCGGGCCATGCGGGAGGCGCTACCGACCGGCGGTTGCCGGTGCAACGCGCTTGACGATTCGCCCGCCCCCCTTTATGCGCGCCGCTTTCCGGGACCCGCCGAGCCCTCGCGATCCGCCATGCGGACGAGGCGACGCGCCCGACCATACGAACGAGAGACGCATCATGTCGCGCATCTGCGAACTCACCGGCAAGGGCCGCCAGGTCGGCCACAATGTGAGCCATGCCAATAACAAGACCAAGAAGGTCTTCCTGCCGAACCTCCAGCCGGTGACGCTGCTCAGCGAGAAGCTCGACCGCAGCTTCAAGTTCCGGGTCTCCACCCAGGGCCTGCGTTCGGTGGAGCACAATGGCGGGCTCGACAACTGGCTCCTCAAGACCAGCGACGAGAAGCTCTCGGCCAATGCGCTCAAGGTGAAGCGCGAGCTCAAGAAGGCCGGCAAGGCCGAAGCCGCCGCCTGAGCTGCGGCGAGCCTGCCGGCTCGCTGCTTCAACTTACCAGCGATCACCGCGCGCGAGGGACCAGCTCCCCCGCGCGCGATCTTGCGTCTATCACGGAGCAGGGGTGCTTTGGGGCCAAATCAGCTTGACCAGCAGCGTCCGCTGAAAGCTGACGAAGTTGTCGTCCGAGATAAGCCAGATCGCCCAGTTTCCATCGCGCTCCAGCGTGACCGCTGCACCCTCGTAATTGTCGCTCGGCAGGGGGCGGCCGACAGGCGCCAGCGGGGTTATCGGAAGCGTCGCGTCAGCCCCGATGCGCGCCGGATCAGCAATCACCAGCGTCGCGGAAAAGCGTAACGGCAGTTCCCAGTGCAATTGGCGCATTACAATGAGGATGCGACCGTCGGGGAGCAGGGTGGCATCGGCGGGATGATGGCCAGGCAGGCCTTGAAGCATCAGGCGCCGCGGCTTGCCGCCGCGGGTCGGGTCCCCGGTGAACACCAGCGCCTCGTGTCCGCCGGTCTCCGCGCGGCTTTCCTCGATGACGAGAAACCGCCCGTCCGCCAGCCTGACCAGCGATTCGGGCCCCCCGTTCGATTCCCATTCCTCCATCGCCGCAGGGCGGACTTCACGCCGCCGTTGGAGGGCGGGGCCAAAGCGGATGATCGCATTGGCCCATTCCAGCCCGGCCCAGATTTCTCCACTCGCCGGATTGCGGGCCAGAGACTCGATATCGACGTGGACCTTGTCGACCCTGGAAAAGTCGATGAACTGGCCAAGCCGGGGGAAAGGCCGCGGACCGGGCCGATCGGGGCGGGGCAGGATCATCAGCCGGCCGGCGTCGCTGGCCGCAAGGAACGTGCCGTCACCGCGGTCTATCAGCGCCGAATAGCCGCCGAAATGATCGTTTTCGCTTGTCAGGACCCACGCGCCGGCCAGCGTCAGGGGGCCGCTTTTGAGGGGCGCGACCGATAGCGGCGCGATCCGCACCGGGGATCGATAGTCGGGCGCCGGCGGCGTCTCGCGCACGAAGGTTCCGGGTGCCAACCCCAGTGCGGCAACGGCCAGCAAGGCGATCCGGCGGCGGCGCATCAGGTGAACTCGGCGGGGAAGCGGCGGATCAGGTGCGCGCCGGAAAGGCCGCGCAGGCGAGACCTTGCCCCATCACGGTTTCAGCCGCTCGGTCGCCAGACGGGCCGAGGCATAGGGCTCCTGCCGCTCTACCGACCAGTATCGCAATTCATCGAGCGGGATCGGGACGCCCGAAACCGCGCAGGTGACGAACTGGCCGGTGCGAAGCATCCGGAACCCGTTGGGACCGTAATGCAGCTTCGCCTCGCCCGTCGGGCGGCCGGTATCCTTGTTCATCAGCATGGCATCGGCCTAGCAGGTCACTGCGATCCGAACAAATCCTCTTGCGTGGCAGCCGGGCCGAGTCA
>NZ_JBHWMI010000039.1:0-7229 GCF_043423005.1 Qipengyuania sp.
GTGCGACCGGACCATCGCCGACCCTGTCGGGATGCGAGCAGCCTGACACCAGCATCAGGCCGAGCAACATGGCGGTGAGAGGGACGATGCGCATGGTTCAACTTGCCCCCTGTGGCTCGGCTGCGGTCTCGTCAGGGCCGATCTTGAAGAAGATTGCATAGAGGACCGGCACCACGAACAGGGTCAGTACCGTCCCGAAGGCCAGCCCGAAGGCCAGGACCACGGCCATCGCCTTGAAGAAGGCGTCGAACAGCAGTGGGATGACGCCGAGTACCGTCGTCAGCGAACTCAGGATGACCGGGCGGGCGCGATCATAGGCTGCCTCAATGATGGCATCGAAACGCGGTTTGCCCTCGCCGATCTCGATATCCATCTGATCGACCAGCACGATCGCGTTCTTGATCAGCAGGCCCGAGAGCGAGAGCACACCGAGAATGGCGATGAACTCCATCGCTATGCCGGTGAAGAGCAGGCCGATGGTTACGCCGATGATCGCCAGCGGCACGATCATGAAAATGATCACCGGCTGGCGCACTGCGTTGAACAGCACGATTACCACCAGCACCATGCCGATGACACCGAGCGGGACCACGCCAATCAGCGAATCGATCGCCTCGGTGCTCGTTCCTTCCTGGCCGTCCCATTCGAAATGGTAGCTGGAAGGCAGTTCGATCGCCTCGACGTCTCCGCGCACGCGATCGAGCAGACGGTTGGCGGTTTCGCCCGGCGCGGGATCGGCCTGGGCGTTGATTGCCCAGCGCTGATCGATCCGCTGAATCTGCGAATGACGCCAGCGGGTCTCGAAACCGTCGATCACTTCCTGCAGCGGAAGCGAGGCGCCGCTGGCGCTGAACACCTGGATTGCTTCCATGTTCTGCGCGTCGCGCGTTTCGCTTTCGGGCGAGCGGGCGATGATCGGGATCAGGTCGTCGCCCTCGCGGAAGACGCCTATCGGACGGCCCGCGAACGTGCCCTGCAAGGCCTCGGCCACGTCCTCGCGGCTGACGCCAAGGCGACGCGCGCGCGTTTCGGAATAGAGCGGGTGGATGACCGGCACCTGCTCGCGCCAGTCATCCTTCACGAGGATGGCCGCTTCGTCCTCGGCGAAGACATCCTTGGCCTGCTGCGCCAGGCTCTGCAGAACCGCCGGATCGGGCCCCGAAAACTGCGCCTCGATCTTCGAGCCGCCACCCGGCCCCAGTTCGAACAGCCAGACCTTGGCGCGCGCTTCGGGGGCGTTCTTTTGCAAATAGGCATGCACATCTGCCTGCAGCCGCTCGAGCGTCGAGGCGTCCTCAACCCGCAGGATCATCTGGCCGAAGGAGGATGTCGGCGCCTCGGGCTGATAGACCAGCTTGTAACGCAAGGTACCCATGCCGACCACGGTCTGAACGTCAGTAACGCCGTCCATCGTCGCCAGATCCTCCTCAATCTCCTCCAGGTCGGCATTGGTCCGCTCGATATCGGTGCCCGCAGGCAGCCAGTAATCGACCATCAAATGCGGCGTGGTGGAGGCGGGAAAGAAACCCTGTTCCACGAACGCGAAGCCCACAAGGGAGACGGCGAACAACCCCCCGGTCAGGCCCATGGTACGCCAGCGATGGCGCAGCGCGCGCGCGAGCCATTCGCGATAGGCGGTGCCGATCCGGCCGGCTTCGCGCTGCGGGGCGGCCTCGTCCTCGAGACCGTCGTGGCCTGCATCGAATCCTGTCTCCCGATCAGTGCCGGAAGCGGCAGCATCCTCCTCCTTCTCGAACAGCCAGTTGGCGAGAAAAGGCGCTACGGTGACCGCGAAGAACCACGAGAACAAGAGCGAGATCATCATCACCCAGAACAGGTGATTGGTGTATTCGGCGACCTGCCCGGGGGCGAGGCCGATCGGGGCGAAGGCGATGATGCCGACCAGCGTGCCTCCTAGTAGCGGCCACAGCATCTGGCCCACGATCGCGCGCGCCGCCTCCAGCCTGTTTTTGCCCTGCTTGAGGCCGACGAGCATCCCCTCGACCACGACGATGGCGTTGTCCACCATCATTCCCAGCGCGATGATCAGCGCGCCCAGCGAGATGCGGTGCATCGGTATCCCGCCGGCATTCATCCCAGCCAGCGTCGCCGCGACGGTGAGCATGAGCACGGCGCCGATGACCACGGCCGAGCGCCAGCCCATGAAGATCAGCAGCGTGACCACCACGATGACGAGCGCCGTCGCGACATTGATCACGAAATCGCCGATCGCGTCCGACACCACCTTGCCCTGGTGGTAGAATTCGTGGATCTCGATGCCGATCGGGCGGTCGCTCTCGCTCGCGCGCAGCTTGGCTTCGATCGCCTCGCCGACCTCGACCACATTTGTGCCGGTCGCATTCGAGATGCCCATGCCCACCGCCGGCCTGCCATTGTAGCGCAGGATCTGCATCGGCGGATCGACATAGCCGCGCGTCACGCGGGCCAGATCGCCCAGTCTCACGACCGCGCCTTCCTGGCCGGTCATCACCGGCAGATCGCGCAATTCCTCGACCGAATCGATCTCGCCGGTGGGAACGATCTCCAGACGCTGGTCGCCGACGCGCACGCTGCCCGCTGCGACGACGGAATTCTGCTGTGCTAGATCCTGATAGACGCTCTGCACCGACAGCCCCAGCGCCGCGACCCGCTCGCGCATGATCTCGACATAGAAGGCCTCGCGTTGCTCGCCCGACAGCACCACCTTGCCCACACCCTCCACACCGCTCAGGTCGGTGCGCAGCTTTTCGGCATAGTCGTACAGCTCGGCCGGCGAATAACCATCGGCGGTTAGCATGTAGAAGATGCCGAAGACGTCGCCGAAATCGTCGTTGACGATCGAGGGACCTGCCCCGGGCGGAAGCAGCCGGGCGGCATCGGCCACGCGGTTGCGCAGCTTGGTCCAGACGATCTGGAGCTGTTCCTTGTTGCGCCCGAACTCGTACTTGATCTCCACCTCGATGCGCGACTGGCCCGCCTCGGAGGTCGAAACAATCTCCTTCACCTCCTGCATCTGCCCGATCTCCCGCTCGAGACGCTGGGTGACCTCGGTGGCGACCTCCATCGGCGATCCGCCAGGATAGGGTGTTACCACGACAGCGCGGCGGATGGTGAACTCGGGATCCTCGAAGCGCGGCAGCGACCCATAGGCCGCCATCCCGGCAACGATCGTCCCGATGATGACGAGCAGGATGAGCAGGCGATTCCTGATCGAGAAGACGGCGGGATTAAACGACATGGCTCAGTCCCGCTCGTAGGGGCGGACTTTCATCCCCTCTTCGAGATTGGCGAGCCCGGCGGCTACGATCAGGTCTCCGCGGCCGATGCCGGCAGTTACAGGCAGCATTCCGCCTGCTCCCTTGCCTACGGTGACGCGGCGCAGCGCGATGGCTCCCGTCCTGCGGTCCACGCGCCAGACGAATGTCTTTTCGTCACGCCCAACGATCGCTTCCAGTGGCACAGCCGGCATCTCGGCATCATCGGTATCGAGCTCGACATGCAGTGTTCCCGTCATGCCCGGCAGGATCAGCGCGCCGGAAGGCGGATCGAACAGGAACGTCGCCTCGTAGGTGAGCGACTGACGCGTGGCGTCGGTGGCGAACGAGCCGAACCGGGCCGCGAACCGCCTGTCGGGAAGACTGTCGAGCGCGATCGCCGCGTTGATCGGGGCCCGCTGCTCGGCATTGGCAACGATGGACGAGGGAACCTGGACCACCACCTTGGCGGAACCGGCGGTCTGTAAGGTCACGACCGGCTGCTGCGGCGAAACATATTCGAACGGCTCGGTCAGTCGCCTGGCCACGCGGCCCGAAAAGGGCGCCCGCAAGACGGTCTTCTCCAACTGCTCGCGCGCATTGTCAAGTTCGGCTCGCGCAGTGTCGCGCTGCGTTTCGCGCTGAACGTGCACTGCCCGCGGAATCGCGCCTTCGCCGACCAGCGCGTCGGCGCGGCGGAATGCATCCTGTGCCGCCTCGTACTGTTCGCGTGCCTGGACGAGCTGGTTGCGCGCGATGGTCTGGTCGAGCTGCGCGATCACCGTGCCGGCCCTGACGAAATCGCCCTGGTCCACCGTCAGCCGGACGATCTTGCCCGGCACATCGAAGGTTAGATCCGAAGATGTGCTTGCCTCGATGATCGCGGGAAACTCGTAAGTCCTCGCCTGACCGCCTGCCGCCACGGTGTAGAGTTTGACCGGACGCCGATCGGCCTCCTCCGGAACGGGGGCGTTGTCACAACCTGCGATCAGACATGTGAAAATGAGCGAAACGAATATGCGCAGCATGAAGGGTTCGGGCCCAAAAATGGTTCGGCGCGAATCAGACTTTGGCATGCGCCCAAAATGAAACGAATAAGTTTACATATCATCGCTCGTCGCAGTAGGAAGACCCAATTGCAAGGCCAAACGCTTTCGCTGAACCTGTCTCATCCCGAATCGGCGAACCGCCCCCGGGTCGTCATCGTCGGCGCCGGTTTCGGCGGCATGGCTGCGGCGCGCGCTCTTCGCGGCAATGCCGCGGAAGTGACGCTGATCGACCAAACCAATCATCACCTGTTTCAACCGCTGCTATACCAGGTCGCGACTGCGGCGCTTTCCCCGTCCGACATCGCTACGGCCACCCGTGTGCTGATGCGCGGCGTGTCAAACCTAAGTGTGTTGATGGCGGAGGTTACAGGCGTCGATATCAGGGCGCGCTCGGTGCTGCTGCGCGATGGGCATCGGTTGTCATACGATTATCTCGTACTCGCCACGGGATCGGCCTCGAGCTTTTTTGGACAGGACAACTGGCGCGAACACACGTTGGTTCTCAAGACGATTGAGGATGCGCTTGCCATCCGCGCGCGGTTGCTGGAAGCGTTCGAGCGGGCCGAGCAGTCGACCGACGACGCAGAGATACGACGCCTCCTGACTTTTGTTATTGTTGGGGGCGGCCCAACTGGCGTGGAACTGGCTGGGACCATCTCCGAACTCGCACGCGCGACTTTGGCGCGCGATTTCTCTCGCATCGATCCGCGCGACACGCGGGTGGTCCTATGCGAGGCGGGCGGCCGTTTGCTGTCGGGTTTCGATCCCGCGCTTTCGACCTATGCGACCGAAGCTCTAACCTCGATGGGGGTGGAGGTGCGGATTGGCACGGCCGTCGAGGCAATCGATCCCACCGGCGTGGTGCTCGGTAGCGAGCGGATAGATACCGGAGCCGTGCTGTGGTGTGCCGGCACTGAGGCCCGTCCGGCTGCTGAATGGCTTGGAATCGATGGGGTCCGCAACGGGGCTGTAACGGTCCGGTCCGATTGTTCGGTGCCGGGTCATCCAAACATCTTTGCGATCGGGGACGTCGCAAGTTTCGAAGCAGGCGGCGGCGAGCGCTTGCCGGCTCTTGCACCAGTTGCCAAGCAGCAGGGCACATATGTCGGGAAGCTGCTCGCGGCCCGTATCGCCGGTCGGCGCGAGCCCGGCGCCTTCCGCTACCGCGACTATGGTACCATGGCGGTGATCGGGCGCTCGCGTGCGGCGGCGCAATTCGGCAGGCTCCGGCTCACGGGATTTCTCGCCTGGCTGGTCTGGTCACTTATACATTTGATGCTGCTTGTGGACTTTCGCAGCCGCCTAGTCGTCTATGTCAACTGGGCTTGGGCATGGTTTACTTACGGACGCGGGGCGCGGTTGTTGACGGGATCAACCACAAGCGATGCCCGGCAGCCGCCGCTCAGGGACGCAGAAAGCGGGCGACCCGATGACAAGTAGCGGTCTCAGCCAATATTCAAATAGTTGACCATGATGAAAGCATGCTCCCGCACCGCCATTAAGGACCATTCGAAGGCTCGCTTGGCCTCGCTATCCATCACCTGCAAGTTGTCGCGACCTAGCTTGCACTTGATCGCAGGAAGCGCTCGAAGCCAAACCGCATCTAAGATCAGCGTATCTGTGTTTGGCGTCGATCTACCTCAGTTGACTAAGCAGCGGTAGGCATGGCGGTCGCATGAAGACCGAACGGCTTCGGCGACACTACGGGCCGGATGTCGAGCAATTGCAACGGGTGCTTTACCGCCAGAAAGCCATCGTTCGATCAATCAGAACTTGTTCGTCAGGTGGACGGCTCGAAGTGGGTGGAACGCGGAATAGCAGGTAATCCGATTTCAACCATCGAAAGCTGCCGCTAACGTGGCGGGATGATCATCGCTCATCTCGACTTTATGATCCGCGCCGGGGCCATCTGCACGATGCTTTTGCTAGCATGGCTCCTGCTTCGCCAGCACCGTCACGTTCGTATGCCCGCCATCCTGTTCGCACCGATGGCGCTGTGCACATCCGGTTTTGTCGCGGGCAATACGCCGATGTCTTCGTTAATACCGGCCGGCTCAATCGGTGCCGTCGCTCATGCCGCAAGCGACTTCACCGTCGCCTTCCTGTGGTGGTTCTGCCTCTCATGTTTCGATCGCCAGTTCGGGCTGCGCGGCGGGGTGCTGGGCGTCGGCTTGGTTTGGACGTTCCTTGCCGCTCTGGATCGGGGGCTGTTCGGCCAAGCTTTCGCCAGCAAAGGGCTATCGATATTTCTCGTGGCTCTGGGTTTCGCCATAGTCGTGCATCTTGTCTCGCGACTTCTTGCCGAGCGCCGGGGCGACTTGATCCAGCAACGGCATGACGCCAGCTCCGTGGTAGTAATCCTCCTCAGCGGGATGCTGTTCGTCGATCTTGCGGCAGACGCCATGTTTGGTTTCGCGTGGCGCCCGCTTGCCTTTTCGATGGCTCAGAACGCAATGGTGCTTACATTCGGCTTATGGTTGGCGGGCCGGCTTCTGGTCGTGCGTCCGGCGGTGTTGACCTTCGACGTAGCGGAAACCGGTCCGTCATTCGATCAACCAGTGCCGCAGCTGAGTAGCCGCCGCACTCTATTGCGCCTTCTTTGTCGTCATAGCTCTCATCTTCCCTGGAGACCCGGCTAGCGGCGAAGATATCGCGTTTCAGCTTACCTTGCCGGGTTTGGAGGAGGAGCTCTTCCATCGTGGCATCCTGCTGTTCGCGCTGAATCAGGCTTTCACCGGAAGGAGACGGTTCCTCGGGTCGATTGGGGATGGGGCGCGGTCCTGTCGTGCTTCCTGTTCGGATTGGCACATGCCTGTGGCTTCTCGGACGACAGCTTTGCCTTCGATCCCATCACGATGGCGCTGACGGCAATCCCAGCCTTTATCGCGGTCTGGCTGCGTTTGCGCACCGGAAGCCTGCTCCTGCC
>NZ_JBHWMI010000044.1:0-16250 GCF_043423005.1 Qipengyuania sp.
GCCTTGCTCGTCGGCGCGGGCGGCTTCGACCAGTTCGGCGATCGCGGTCGGCTGGTCGCCCGAGGGGGTATATTCGCTGACCAGCTTGAAGGGCCGACCACCCATGGACTTTTCCGGGCGCAGCGGCTTGTGCGGGACGAAATCGCCGGTGGTGTCTGGTTCGTCGAGGCCGCGCCGGATTACAAGTTCTGCCATGCGCCGCATATGGGCGCCGCCCCCGCCGCGTGCAACGCGCAGCTTGCGCCGGTGGCGGCGGGTGCTAGCGTCGGCCGATCAACGGAGACCTCGATGCGCGCTTATGCCTTCTTTGCCGCTCCCCTCCTGCTGACGCTGGCCGCTTGCGGTGGCGGTGCCGACGATGCGGACGCCGACGGCGATGGCACCGTCTCGGCGGAAGAGGTGACCGCGGCGGCGGCCAAGGTCACACCGCTGCAGCCGGGCCAATATGCGATGACGACCGAACTGTTGGAGATCGTCGATCCCTCCCTCAGCACCGAGGAAATTGCCCAGGCCAAGGCCTTTTTGGGCGAGATGGGCAAGATGGCGCCCGCCCGCTGCCTTGCGGAGGACGATGCGCGCAACGGCATGGTCGGCATCGCGCAGAGCCTGCAGAACGGGGATTGCACCATCCGCAACCTGACCTCCGACGCCGATGGCCTCAAGGCACAGATGACCTGCAAGAATGCCGGCAAGGAGGCGGAGGTCGCGCTCGATGGCGTATCGACCGGAACCACCTCGCAGATGACGATGACCGTGGTCGAACCGGGCGCGGGCGAGGGGCAGGACAAGCGCATGGTGATGAAGATCGGCATGAACCGCCTTGGCGATTGTCCCGCCTGACGGGCCCGTTCAGGAACGCGCCAACCCTTGCGTGATTATCTGCCTGTCATGGCAGGACTTCCGTTCCAGGCTGCACGGCAGGAGCTGGGGCGCCGCATCGCCCTTGCCGCCGAACCATGCAGTGACGACGCGCGCGGCCCGCGCGCGGGCCTGATGGCGCGCGAGCTGCTGTGGCCGCTCGAACCGGTGCGCCGGCGGTTCCAGACCTATGCCGTAAGTCCGGCGTCGCGCCCGCAGCGGGTGATGCTGCTCCCCGGGTTCGGTGCCCATCCGATCCGGATGCGCTGGCTGGCGCGCAAGCTCGAGGAGGCCGGCCATACGGCCAAGCGGTGGGGCGTGGGCACCAATCTCGGCGCCACGGCCGACCGCTTCGACAAGGTCGAGCAGCGCCTGCTGGACCTTGCGGCCCGCGATCCGGCTCCGGTGGTGCTGATCGGGTGGAGCCTGGGCGGTGTCATGGCGCGCGAACTGGCCAAGAAGCATCCCGATAAGGTGGCCAAGGTGATAACCCTGGGTTCGCCGTTCTCCTACAGCCCGCGGGCCAATAACGGCTGGCGGGCCTATCAGGCGATAGCCGGGCACCGGGTGGACGAACCGCAGATCGAGACGGTGGTGGCGCAGAAGCCGCCGGTGGAGACGGTCGCCATGTGGAGCGCACGGGACGGCATTGTCCACCCGCGCGCCGCCCGCGGACTGCCCGGCGAACGCGACCGGGCGATCGCGCTGCGCTGTTCGCACATGGGTTTCGTCCTCAGCCATGAGGCCCTGGCAGCCGTGCTCGCGGAACTGGATCGCGGCTGAAGGCTTACCCTGTAGAACGGGGCGCATTGTCCCCGCAGGCGCTGCACGAGGGGCGACGTCACTGGCCACAGGGGAAGCATGGGCGGCAGGGCCGACTTTTTCGACGAGATGTACGGCTCCGACGGGGCGGTGCGCGATGCCTATGCCGATTACTGCAACTGGTTCGACGGGCAGGATGGCGAACTTCTCGCTCGCAAGCACACCGAGGCGGAGACCAACTTCCGCAAGACCGGGATCACCTTCAACGTCTATGGCGCAGAGGAAGCCGAAGAGCGGCTGATCCCGTTCGACATGGTGCCGCGCATCATCACCGCGGGCGAATGGCGGCGCCTGACGCGGGGGATCGAGCAGCGGGTGTCCGCCCTCAATTCCTTCATGCACGATCTCTACCACCGGCAGGAAATCGTCCGCGCCGGGCGCCTGCCCGAGGGGCTGCTGCGCGACAACACGGCGTGGCTGCCCAACATGGTCGGCTTCACTCCGCCGGGCGGGGTCTATACCCACATCGTCGGCATCGACCTCGTGCGGACCGGGCCGGACGAATTCTTCGTGCTGGAGGACAATGCCCGCACCCCCTCGGGGGTGAGCTACATGCTCGAGAACCGCGAAACCATGATGGCGATGTTTCCCGAGCTGTTCATGCGCGTGCCGGTGGAAACGGTGTCGGACTATCCCCGCCGGCTGGCCACCAGCCTCGCCGCCTGTGCGCCGGATTGCGCGCGGGATCGTCCGCGGCTCGCGGTGCTGACCCCGGGGATCTATAACGCCGCCTATTTCGAGCACGCCTTCCTGGCCGACCAGATGGGTGCCGAGCTGGTCGAAGGGAGCGATCTGCGGGTCGTCGACGGGCGGGTGGCGATGCGCACGACGCAGGGCTATCAGCCGGTCGACGTGCTGTATCGCCGGGTCGATGACGAATTCCTCGATCCGCTGACCTTCAATCCCGACAGCGTGCTGGGCGTGCCGGGGATCATGGACGTCTATCGCGCGGGCGGCATCACCATCGCCAATGCGCCCGGCACCGGGGTGTGCGACGACAAGGCGATCTATTCCTTCATGCCCGAGATCGTCGAGTTCTACACCGGCGAAAAACCGCTGCTGCCCAATGTCGAAACCTGGCGCTGCGCCGATGACGAGGCGCGCAAGTACGTGCTCGACCATCTGCACGAACTGGTGGTGAAGGAAGTTCACGGTTCGGGCGGCTACGGGATGCTGGTCGGCCCGGCGTCGACCAAGGCCCAGATCGCGGAGTTCCGGGCCAAGATCGTCGAGCGGCCCGATAATTACATCGCTCAGCCGACGCTGTCGCTGTCGACCTGCCCGGTCTTCACCGCCAGCGGCCTTGCCCCGAGGCACGTCGACCTGCGGCCCTTCGTTCTCGTCTCGCCCGAACGGATCGACATCGTCCCCGGCGGGCTCACCCGTGTCGCGCTCGAGGAAGGATCGCTGGTCGTCAATTCCAGCCAGGGCGGCGGGACCAAGGACACCTGGGTGCTGAAGGACTGATGGAACCGCTGCCGCCATGCTAGGACGCACCGCCAACGGCCTTTTCTGGATGTTCCGCTATCTCGAGCGCGCAGAAAATACCGCGCGGCTGCTCGATGCGGCGCTGCGCATGGCGTTGACCCGCGATCTGGCGACGGCGGAAGAGGAGTGGCGCTCGGTCATCGAGACATCCGGCCAGCGCGCCGCCTACGAGGCCAAGCATGCGACCTATACCGGGATGCAGGTCTGGAACTTCATGCTGCGCGACCGGGACAATGCGTCCTCGATCCTCACCATGTTCGGGCAGGTGCGCCAGAACGCCCGGCTGACGCGCAACGCCATCAGCAGTGAATTGTGGGAAGCGATTAACACCAACTGGTTGGCGATCCAGGAACAGCTGCACCGCCCGGTTGGCGAGAACAGCGTCCTCGAAACCATCGCCACCATCCGCCGGGCGGGAACGCAGGCCCACGGGGCACTCGCCGGTTCGATGCTGCGCGAGGAGCCTTATCATTTCGCCCTGTGCGGCACCTTCATCGAACGCGCGGATTCGGTCGCCCGCATTCTCGACATGAAATACTATCTGCTGCTGCCCTCGCTGTCCTATGTCGGATCGAGCCTCGATACCGGGCAGTGGGATCAGCTGCTCCGCTCGGTCTCGGGGGACCGTGCCTATCGCTGGATCAACGCCGCGCGGGTCGACGCGCGGCGCATCTGCGAGTTTCTCATCCTCGACGATCGCTTCCCGCGCAGCATCGCCTTTTCCTATCGTTCGCTGGCCGATAACCTCGCGTCGCTCGCCGCGCTTCATGACGGCGCGTGCCAGAGCAACACGCTGGTCCGCGAGGCGCAGGCCCGCTTGGCCAGCCTGACGATCGACGAAATCTTCGACCAGGGTTTGCACCAGTTCCTGCTTGCGTTCACAAATGCCAACGGGGCGATCGCCGATGCCATCGCCACCGATTATCGGTTTCTGTCCTGATGCGCCTCTCGGTCCGCCATACCACGACCTATCGTTTCGATGCCCCGGTGGTGCACGCGCTGCAACGGCTGCGCCTGATCCCGAAGGAAACGCAAGGTCAGTCGATCCTCGACTGGCGGATGGACCTGACCAACGCGTTGGAGGAACTGGCCTATGACGACCAGCACCGCAACCGCACCCGCCTGGTATCGGTGATCCCCGGCGCGCAGGAAGTCACCATCGCGTGCAGCGGTATCGTCCATACCAGCGATCATGCAGGGATCATCGGCGAGCATTCGGGCCATCTGCCGCTGTGGAGCTTTCAGGGGCAGACGCCGCTGACCCGCCCGGGCGACGGTATCCGCGCCCTCCTGACCGAGCTCGAACCGGATCCCGGCGATCCGATCGACACGCTGCATCGCCTGTCGGCCGCGATCCGCGATGCGGTGACCTACCAGACCGGCGTCACCACCGTGCGGACAACCGCCGACGAGGCCTTCGCCCAGGGCGGCGGCGTGTGTCAGGACCATGCGCATATCTTCATCGGCGGCGCCCGCGCCCTCGGTATCCCGGCGCGCTATGTCAGTGGCTATCTGATGATGAACGACCGCATCCATCAGGAGGCGACGCACGCCTGGGCCGAAGCGCATGTCGACGGTCTGGGTTGGGTCGGGTTCGACATTTCCAACGGGATCAGCCCGGACACCCGCTATGTCCGGGTGGCAACCGGGCGCGACTACCGCGACGCGGCGCCGATCACGGGGATCAGTATCGGCACCGTGACGACCGATCTCGACGTCGAGGTGGCGGTCGAACGGCAGAGCCAGTCGCAATCGCAGTCGCAAGGCGGGAGCGGCTCCCAGTCGCAGTCGCAGTCGCAGTCGCAAGGTGGGACCGGCTCCCAGTCGCAATCACAGTCCCAGTCTCAGGCGGGGCCGCAGGGCCGTTCGCAACAACAACAGCAATCCCAGCAGTAGGCCGGAAGGAGCCGCATGACGTATTGCGTAGGAATGGTGCTCGACAAGGGCCTTGTCCTGATGAGCGACACCCGGACCAATTCGGGCGTCGACAACATTTCGGTCTTCCGCAAGATGTTCACCTGGGAAGTCCCCGGCGAGCGGATCATCAGCATCATGACCGCCGGCAATCTGGCGACCACCCAGGCCGTCATCAGTCATCTTGAAGAACGCACCCGCGCGCCGGACGAGCGTGACAACGTCCTGCTGAAGGCGCCGACCATGTTCCGCGCGGCCACCGCCATCGGCCGGTTGCTGCGCACCACCATCGCCGAAACGCAGGAAACCAACGGCCAGCGGGGGCAGGGCCGCTTCACCGCGTCGATGATCGTCGCCGGGCAGATCAAGGGAATGGAGCCGCGATTGTTCCTGATCTATCCCGAAGGCAATTTCATCGAGGCCGGGGCCGATACGCCATTCTTCCAGGTCGGCGAGACCAAGTACGGCCGTCCGATCATCATCCGCGGGTACGATCGTGCCATGAGCCTCGAGGACGCGACCAAGCTGTTGATGGTCAGCTTCGATTCGACGCTCAAGGCCAATCTCTCCGTCGGCCTGCCGCTCGACCTGCTGGTGATCGAACGCGATTCTTTCACCGCCAGCCACCAGAAGCGGATCGGGCAGGACGATGCCTACTTCCAGTCGATCTCGAAGATGTGGGGCGAAGCCCTGAAAAACGCCTTCCACTCGCTTCCGGACTACAGCTTTTATCGTCAGGATTGAGGGTGGCGGAAAGGGAGTTCAGCCGAATGCTCCGATATGGATGCATCCGTGGTTCTCCTTAGGTAGAGCACCCTAAGGGCGATTACGCGGCGTTCGGTCCGTAATGGAGCGAGAACGAAGTGCGAACGGCGCGTGGGCTGCGTAAACCCGGCGCATGGCAAACACATCAACGCTTCATATCCTCGACGCCTCGATCCGCTCGCGGGCGGAACAGGCACGGCTCGGCTTCGAACAAGGCTTTCATTGCGAAGTCTATGCCGATGTCGACGAACTGATCCACGTCCGGCCCAGGGGTGGCATGGTTCTGGTGCACGGCGACGACGGGGCCGGTGGCATTGCCGCGGTGCTGGATGCGCTGGCGGCGGCGGGGATCTGGCTGCCGGTCATCGCCACCGGGGCGGCTGCCGGTCCGGACGAAGTGGTCGCCGCGATCAAGGCAGGGGCGCTCGGCTTCCTGCAACTGCCGCTCGACCCGGCGCAATTGCGGGAAAGCGCGGCGCGGATCGAAGGCGAGGCGCAGGCCTATGGCAACGCCCGTCGCCGCATGATCGAGGCCCGCAGCCGCATCGCGGTCCTCAGCCCGCGGGAACGGGAAGTGCTCCACTGGCTGTCGGAGGGCAGCAGCAACAAGATGATCGCCCGTGAACTCCAGATCAGCCCGCGCACGGTCGAAATTCACCGCGCCAACATGATGAGCAAGGTGGGGGCACGCCATTCGGCGCAGGCGGTGCGGCTGCATATCGAAGCCAGCCTCGATGCAGGACTGGCGGCCGCGAGATAGCACTGGTCCCTGGGGGCAGTTCAGTCGGCGGGGCGGCGCGGGGTGGGGGCTCCGCGTCGCCCCGGACCCGGTGCCAGGCCTAGCGGCAGAAAGAGCCGTCACCGGGTTCGAGATGCAGATGATCCTCGTGCGCGGCGTTGTAATCCGGCCCCAGCACTGTTCCGAACCGCTTGCAGGCGCTGCGATGCACGACCCGCAGGAATTCTCGCTCCTCGCGGCTGCCGGTCCACCCGCCGCGCACGGTAATGCGGCGCCCGTCTGCAAGGACGAAGGCGCCGATATCGATCGCGTCGGCCCGCGCATGGGCGGAGCGCCGCGAACTGCCGCCGACATTACGGCAGGCATAGCTGCCCATGGTCTCGATAGAGCGCAGGGGCGAGCCGAGGATCTGACGCGCCGCCCGGTCGACGCCGTATCGTGCCCAGCCTGCCAGCGTGGTCGCGGCATTGCAGGTCAGCGGCCCGAGATTGGTTATCGCCAGCCGTCCCGCATCGGCACCCACCGCCGTCAGGTTGACCGCGCCAACCACCGAACATCCGGGCCCGTGATAGCGGTCGGGCAGCGGCGAGAAGGCCGCCCTCTGCGCCGCCAGCTCGGTCAGACACAGCTTGCCGTCAGGGCTGATCGGACTGCGGGCCGGTGCGCTCACCCGCGGCCCTTCGGCGGCCCGCGGCGCGACCGAACCGCCGCATCCCGCCAACGCAAGCGACAGGACGACGGGGAGGGCGAGTTTCGCTACCATCAAGCCACCTTCGCAGCTTGCGCTGAACCCGGCAATAACCGCGCGAGCATTGACACGAATGATTTAGCCATTTAGCTAAACCCTATGACCGGGGTCTTCGATGCATTGTCCCATCCGATCCGCCGGGCGGTGCTGGAAAGGTTGAAGCATGGCGGCCTTACCGCCGGCCAGCTGGCCGCGGATTTCGACGTCTCAAAGCCCACGATGTCCGGCCATTTCGCCAAGCTGAAGGCGGCCGGCCTGATCCGGGGCGAACAGCAGGGCGGGACGATCCTTTATACCCTCAACCTGTCGACGCTCGAAGAGGCCCTGCTGGGCTTCATGGGCCGCGTCGGCCTCACACATGACAGTCCGGGAGAAGAGCAATGAAAACGCGTCCGCTAATCCTCGTCTCCCTCTCGGTCGCAGCGGCGATGATTGGCTTTGCCTTCCTCACCGCCGGGCGCCTGCCTGCCGATGCGGTGCTTCCTGTTCACTGGAACGCCGCCGGGCAGGCCGATCGGTTCAGCCCGGCGCTCCCGGCCTTGCTAATGCCGGCGGGCGTGGTTCTGCTGGCAACGCTGATATTCGCAGCGATCCCGCGCATCGAACCCTTGCAGCAGCGGCTCGAGGCGTCGTCCGCCGTGTTGCGGGCGAGTTGGCTCGGTCTGCTCGGCGTGATGCTGGTGATCGAGGCGGCGATCGGGTTGGCCGTGTGGGGTATTGCGCTGCCGGTCAAGGCGATCATGCTGGCGATGGGGCTGATGCTGGTCTGGGTCGGCAATGTCCTGCCCAAGAGCCGGCCGGGGTTTTTCGTCGGCATAAGGACGCCCTGGACCCTCACCGATACCGACAACTGGATCGCCACGCACCGGCTGGGGGGCAAGCTGATGATGGCCGCAGGCGCGGCGATCGCGGTGGCCAGCCTGCTGCCGATCCCGCCCGAGACGACGGCCATCGTCGTCCTGGTCGCCGTGGCGATCGGGGCGGGGGTGCCGCTGGTCTACAGCTGGTGGTATCGGAACCGGGGCAAGCGGCAGGCCTAGGCGGTTACACTACCTCTCCGGCTCGTCATCTGGCTGACCAGTTCGATCGCCAGCCACGAGGCGATGAAGCCCGGCACAATCTCGTACAGCCCGCCATCCATTCCGGGCAGCTTGCTGTTCCAGCCGAGCGCGATCCAGCCGGCGACCACCGCCGCCCCGGTGACAAGCCCGGCAACCGCGCCGGCCCCGGTCATTCGCCTCGACGTCAGCGACAGGATGATCAGGGGACCGAAGGCCGCGCCGAACCCTGCCCAGGCATTGGCGACCAGTCCCAGCACCTCGCTGTCGGGGTCGCGCGCGATCCAGATCGCGACAAGGGCGACCAGCGCGACGCAGACCCGGCCGACATTCACGCTTTCGCGCTCGCCTGCGTCCTTCCGGAAGAACAGCTTGTAGAAATCCTCGGTCAGCGAGGATGAGGCGACCAGCAGCTGCGAACTGATGGTCGACATGATCGCCGCCAGCAGCGCCGCAAGCAGGAAGCCGGTGACAAGCGGGTGAAACAGCAGGTTCGCAAGGACGATGAAGATCGTCTCGGGATCGTCGATCACCAACCCGTTGCGCTCGACATAGGCGCGGCCGGCAAGCCCGATGCCGAGCGAGCCGAGCAGCACCACCGCCATCCACCCCATTCCTATGCTGCGGGCGAGGGGAATGCGCTCCACCCGGTCGATCGCCATGAAGCGCACGATGATATGCGGCTGTCCGAAATAGCCGAGACCCCATGTGACCGCGCTGATGAAACCGAGCGCGGTCAGCCCCTCGGTCAGGCTGAGGAAGCCCGGGACTGGCACCTGCGTCAGCGAGCCCCCCGCGCTCCCCCCGGGGCCGAACATGATCACCAGCGGCATGACGATCAGCGCAGTGGCCATGATCAGCCCTTGCACGAAATCGGTGAGGCTGACGGCCAGGAAACCGCCGATCATCGTATAGGCCAGAACCACCAGCGCAGTGATCCAGATGCCGAGCATGTAATCGCCCAGCCCCGCCTGTGGCAGCAGGCCGGCGAAGCTGGTTTCGAACAGCTTGCCCCCGGCAACCAGGCCCGACGCGGTATAGACCGAGAAGAACAGCACCACGATCAGTGCCGAAATCAGCCGCAGCGCGGTCGCATGGTCGGGAAAGCGGTTGGCGAGGAATTCCGGGATCGTGAGCGCATTGCCCAATTCCTCGGTCTGCCGCCGCAGGCGCGGGGCGACGAGGATCCAGTTGGCCAGCGCGCCGGCGAACAGCCCGATGCCGATCCAAGCCTCGACCAGGCCGGAGACGTAGAGAGCGCCCGGAAGGCCCAGCAGCAGCCACCCGCTCATGTCGCTCGCCCCGGCCGACAGGGCAGCCACCGCCGGATGCAGGTTGCGCCCGGCGAGAAGATAGCCTTCGCTGGTGTCGTTGGAACGCTTCCACGCCCACACCCCGATGGCCAGCATCAGGACGAAATAAAGCGAGAGCGAGACGAGCGTTAGGGTGGCCATGGGGCGGGGCAGGTATCACCCATCCCCGCCTTTGGCCACCGGCGCATGGCAGTGGAAGCAGGCGCCCTATTGCGAGGCGCGCTTCGCCCGCTTGCGTTCGTGCGGATCGAGGATCGTCTTGCGCAGCCGGATCGACTGCGGCGTCACTTCGACCATCTCGTCATCGTCGATATAGGCGATGGCCTGTTCCAGCGTCATCACCCGCGGCGGGGTCAGGCGGATGGCATCGTCCTTGCCGGTCGAGCGGAAATTGGTCAGCTGCTTCGACTTCATCGGGTTGACTTCGAGGTCGTCGGGCTTGGCATTCTCGCCGATGATCATGCCTTCGTAGATCTTGGCCCCGCCGCCGATGAACAGTTCGCCGCGTTCTTCCAGCGCGTTGAGGGCGTAGGGCACGGCCTCGCCCGGGACCATCGAGATGAGCACGCCGTTCTGGCGGCCCTCGATCGGTCCCTTGTGCTCGTCGTACTTCTCGAACAGGCGGTTCATGATCCCCGTGCCGCGGGTGTCCGAGAGGAATTCCCCGTGATAGCCGATCAGGCCGCGGCTGGGGGCGGAGAAGGTGATCCGCGTCTTGCCGGTGCCCGAGGGGCGCATCTCGGTCAGCTCGGCCCTGCGGCGCTGCATCTTCTCGACCACCGTGCCGCTGAACTCGTCATCGACGTCGATCACCACCGTCTCGAACGGTTCGAGGCGCTTGCCCCCTTCCTCGCGGAACAGGACGCGCGGGCGGCTGATGCCCAGTTCGAAGCCTTCGCGGCGCATGGTCTCGATCAAAACGCCGAGCTGCAGTTCGCCGCGCCCGGCAACCTCGAAGGCGTCCTTGTCGGCGCTTTCGGTGATGCGGATGGCAACGTTGGTTTCCGCCTCGCGGAACAGACGGTCGCGGATCATGCGGCTGGTGACCTTGCTGCCCTCGCGCCCGGCAAGCGGGCTGTCGTTGACGGCGAAGCGCATGGCCAGCGTCGGCGGGTCGATCGGCTGGGCCTTGATCGGCTCGCGCACCTGGGGGTCGGCGATGGTGTTGGCGACGGTCGCCTTCTCCAGCCCGGCGAGCGCGATGATGTCTCCGGCCGCGGCACTCTCGACCGGCACCCGCTCGAGTCCGTCGAAGCTCATCAGCTTGGTCGCCCGGCCGACCTCGATGACATTGCCATCGGCATCGAGCGCGTGGATCGGATCGTTGATGTTGATAGTGCCCGACTGGACCCGCCCGGTGAGCACGCGGCCCATGAAATTGTCGCGGTCGAGCAGGGTGGCGAGGAAGCTGAACGGACCTTCGGTATCGAGCGCGGGCGGCGGCACGTGCCGGGTGATCAGTTCAAACAGCGGGTTGAGATCGCCGCTGCGGGCGGTTTCGTCTTCGCTGGCATAGCCATCGCGGCCCGAGGCCCAGAGCGAGGGAAACTCGAGCTGCTCGTCATTCGCATCGAGGCTGGCGAACAGGTCGAACACCTCGTCCAGCACCTCTTGCGGGCGGGCGTCGCTGCGATCGATCTTGTTGACGACGACGATGGGCCTGAGGCCCAGTGCCAGCGCCTTGCCGGTCACGAACTTGGTCTGCGGCATCGGCCCCTCGGCACTGTCGACCAAGAGGATGACCCCGTCGACCATGCTGAGGATGCGCTCCACCTCCGCGCCGAAGTCGGCATGGCCGGGGGTATCGACGATATTGATCCGGGTGCCGTTCCATTCGACGCTGGTGCACTTGGCGAGGATGGTGATCCCGCGCTCTTTCTCGAGATCGTTGGAATCCATCGCGCGCTCTTCCACGCGCTGATTGTCGCGGAAGGTGCCGGACTGGCGGAACAGCTGATCGACGAGCGTGGTCTTGCCGTGATCGACGTGGGCGATGATCGCCACGTTGCGAAGGTCGCGGGACATGGGTTGGGCTTTCGAATGGATACGGGGCGGGGCCAGGCAGGCGCCCGGCCGGATCGTGCGCGCCCCTAGCGAAAAGGCAGTCTATCGGCAAGCGCGCCGATAGTGACGCAAATGCCACAAAGCCTCGGAACGGAACACCCTGCGTCATGCACACTTGAGCCGGCCGGCGCGAAGGAATAGCTGCGCTCGTAGAGAGCCGGATGTGCAAGCGATGGAGGGCATCGCGGCAGGCGGCCATGGAGAGAGATGACCATGAACCTTGCGACCCGTTCCGCAACCGCGCGCCTGCGCCTGATGCTGCTGGCTGGCACCGCCGCACTCGCCGCGCCCCAGATCGCCAGCGCCCAGACCGTCGACGACAGCGAAACGCCGGCCGAGCCGCCCGTCGATGGCGACAGTTTCGAAACGCAGGAAGACAGCGCCACCGGCAATGTCATCATCGTCACGGCGACCAAGCGCGCCCAGACCCTGCAGGAAATCCCGGTCGCCGTCAGTGTCGCCACCGCCGAAACGCTCGAACGGGCGCAAATCCGCGATCTCAAGGATTTGCAGACCCAGATCCCCTCGCTGCGGGTCGATCAGCTGCAGAGCAGCGCCAACACCAACTTCCTGATCCGCGGTTTCGGCAACGGTGCCAACAACGCCGGCATCGAACCTTCGGTCGGCGTGTTCGTCGACGGGGTCTATCGCAGCCGCACCGCCAGCCAGATCACCGACCTGCCCGATGTGGAGCGGATCGAGGTGTTGCGCGGCCCGCAGTCTACCCTGTTCGGCAAGAACGCCAGCGCGGGCGTGATCTCGATCGTCACCAAGGAGCCGGAATTCGAGTTCGGCGGCCTCGTCGACCTGTCCTACGGCAATTACAACGCGATCGTCGCCAAGGGCCTCGTTACCGGTCCGATCATGGCCGATACGCTGGCCTTCAGCCTGGCGGGCGGGGTCAACATGCGGGACGGGTATCTCGAAAACCCGATCACCGGCACCGACAGCAACGACCGCGATCGCTGGTTCGCCCGTGGCCAGCTCCTGTTCGACAACGGCAGCCCGTTTCGCGCACGCCTGATCGCCGATTACGACAAGATCGACGAGATCTGCTGCGGCGTTGTCAACCTGCGGCGCAGCGCGGCAAGCAATGCGATCCTCGCCATCGGCGGGCAGATCCCCGATCCCAACGATCCCTTCGCCGACGTGATCTACACCAATCTCGATTCGACCAACGATATCGAGAACTACGGCGTTTCGGGCCAGCTCGAGTATGACCTCGGCGCCTTCCGGCTTACCTCGATCACCGGCTATCGTCGTTCGGACCTCGTGACCGATCAGGATTCCGACTTCACCAGCGCCGATCTGCTGGGTCGCAACTTCGCCGATCTCAACATTTCGACCTTCACGCAGGAAGCGCGCATTTCGGGCGAGATCGGCGAACGGCTGAACGTCCTGCTCGGCGCGTTCTATTTCAACGAGGACATCGAGCAGCGCAACGAGCTCTATTTCGGCGATGATTTCCGTTCCTACGCCAACCTCCTGATCCAGGGTGCGAGCGGCGGGGCGTTCAACGTGCCGGCCCTCGAGGCGACGATCGGGGCCCTGACCGGTCGCGATCTGGCGGGCGACTTCTTCATCGCCGGCCAGGGACTGACCGAGAACTACACGCTCGACAACGAGGCGCTGTCGATCTTCGGCCAGGCCGATTTCGAGATCGCCGACGGGCTGGTCCTGACGCTCGGCGCCAATTACACCGACGACAAGAAGCGCATCACCACCGATGTCGTCTCGACCGACGTGTTCTCGAATCTCGATCTGCAGCAGGTCGGCTCGACGGCGATCTTCGCGCAGGCGTTCCCGTCGCAGGTCGGCACGGCTTTCGGTCTGGGGCGACCGGCCACGCAGGCGGAAATCGCCAGCTTCCTAGCCAATCCGCAGACTGCGCCGATCGTCGGACAGATCCAGGCCGGGGTGCAGGCCTTTGCCGCGGCCAATGCCGCCAACCCGGCGCTCAACCCGTTCCTCGCGCTGCGTACGCTGCAGTTCCTGCCGCCCTTCCTGAACGTTCCCAACAGCGTCGAGGATGGCCGTACCGCGGACACCGACTGGAGCTATACCGCGCGCCTCGCTTATGACGTGTCGCCCACGCTCAACGTCTATCTGAGCTACGCGACCGGGTTCAAGGCCAGCTCGTTCAACCTCTCGCGCGACAGCCGTCCGCTGGCGAGCGACCTGGCGGCCATCCGCGCGGCCGGTCTCGCGCCGGTCAACCTCACCACGGGTTCGCGCTTCGCCGGGCCGGAAGATACCACGGTCTACGAGCTCGGCATCAAGGGCAACTGGGACTTCGCCTCGGGCAATCTGACCTTCTTCCGCCAGACGATCGACGGCTTCCAGAGCAACATCTTCACCGGCACCGGCTTCGCGCTGGCCAATGCCGGCGAACAGGAAACCTTCGGCATCGAGTTCGACAGCATCGTGCGGCCGACCGACGAGCTGACCCTTAACGTCGCGTTCACCTACCTCGATGCGAAGTTCAACAGCTTCGTCGGAAGCTCGGTGGGCGATCTGTCGGGCTTCCAGGTGGCTAACGTGCCCGAGATTTCCGCCAGCTTCGGCGGCCAGTACGACCGCGAGATCAACGCCGCGGGCGACCGGATCATTCTCACCGCCAACTACCACTACGAGGCGCCGACCCAGATCGTCGACGGTCTGCCGGCATTCTACAACCCGCGCGATCCCAGCACGCAGCCGATCGCCATCGCCGCGGCGCGTCCGTTCCGGCGCCAGATCGACGACGTGTCGGCCAGCATCACCTATGCCTTCGGGATGGGTCTGGAACTGAGTGTGTGGGGCCGCAACCTGCTGGACGATCGCTACATCACCACGGTGTTCGATTCCGTTGCGCAGGCGCAGTCGGTGTCGGGGTACCCGAACCAGCCGCGGACCTACGGCGTTGCGGCGCGTTATCGCTTCTAGGAGCGCACAAGGGAATACGGGGCGGGGGCGGCACCTGGTGTGCCGCCCCCGTTTTCGTTGCTAGAGCGAGCGTAGCGCCTGCGCCGGCCTTGCGCGCAGCAGCGGAAGCGATCCGCCCAAGGCGAAGACGAACACCACGCCCAGCCCGAGGCCGAGAACGGCGAGGATTTCGCCCCAGTCCGGCAGCCAGTCGAACTCGAACAGCTGGGTCACCACCAGCCAAGCGGTCACGCTGCCCAGCAGCAGCGCCACCAGCGCCAGAGCGGCGGCAAGCAGCGCGTATTCGATCAGTTGCATGATCAGGATCTGCCGCCGGTCCGCTCCCAGCACCCGCAGCACAACCGTATCGTAGGTGCGCGCCGCCCGCGCTGCGGCAATCGCGCCGAGCAGCACCGCCAGCCCTGCCAGCACCGCGACGCTGGCCGCCGCAAGGGTCGCCAGGCCGACCTGTTCGAGGATCGCGCGCGCCTGCTGCAAGACCCCGCCGACCTCGATCACCGAGGCGGAAGGGAAGGCGCGCACCAGCTGTTGCAACAGCGGCCCGGTCGGCGCATCGCCCGAAAGCTGGACGGTGGCGGCAAGATTGTGCGGCGTGTCGGCCAGGGCATTGGGGCTGAGCACGAAGACGTAGTTGAACCCGAGGCTTTCCCAATCGATCTGCCGCAAATTGGCGATCCGCGCCGTCCGTTCGACGCCGAGGATACCGAAAGTCAGGTAATCGCCGATCTCAAGCCCGGCGGCCTCGGCAAATTCAGCATCGACCGAGACCAGCGGCTCGCCCTGCCAGCCGGGCGTCCACCAGCTGCCCTGGGTCAGGCTGTTGCCCTGCGGCAGGGCGTCGGCATAGGTCAGCCCGCGTTCGCCGCGCAGCGCCCAGGCGCCTTCGGGGATATCCTCCAGCTCGGCGGTGCGGATCATTGCGTCGCGTTCGCCGAACGCCAGCACCGCCCCGCGCAGGGCCGGCACGGTGCGGATGTCCGCGCCGGCATCCTGTGCGAGGACGATCCGCCGGAACTCGCCCTCTCCGGTGCGCGGCACGTCGAGCACGAAGTAATCGGGCGCGCGGGCCGGGACGCGCTGTTCGATATTGCCATCGATCGCGCTTTGAACCGCGGCGAGGAGAACGAAGGCCGACAGCCCGAAGCCGAGCGCGGTGACCAGCGCGCCGGTATTGGCGCCGGGGCGGTGGAGATTGGCAAGCGCGGTGCGCACGATCGGGTTCGCCGGTCGCGGCAGCCGGCGCGCGCCTGCACGGATCGCAAGGCCCAGCAGCCACAGCAGACCCAGTACCAAAGCGGCCCCCACAAGAAACCCGGCAGCCAGCAGCGGGCGCTCGGACGTGAGGAGGGCAAGCGCGGCGATGCCTGCAAGACCGGCGGTGACGGTCCACATGGCCGCGCGATCCCGGGCAAGCGGCGCGATCCGTGCGCGCATGAGGTCCATTACCGGAAAGCGGCGCGCGCGCAGCAGCGGGGGCGCGGCAAAGACCAGCGCCACCAGCAGGCCATAGGCAGCCGCCAGCGCCAGCGCTGCGGGATCGAAGACCAGTCCAGACT
>NZ_JBHWMI010000054.1:0-5647 GCF_043423005.1 Qipengyuania sp.
CAGAGGGAAATAAGGCTCGATCCGGCGCATCTGCGCCTCGCTCAACAACCACAGATCTGACAACAGCACCACCTCCTTGATGCTGCCATTGAATCAACCGATTGCCTCCCGCGCAAGCGATTTAATGGGTCCTGAACTTAGAACGGGGATAGTTGTGAGGCTGCGATTAATAGAACTTATACAATTCTCGCGCCTTCGCGTTGGGATTGTCAAATGGCTCGGAGAAAAAGGGCAAGAAGCCGTGTGCATTAAGCTACAATGGCGAAATGCCTCGCCAACTCGTGCGTGATGCGGTGCAGCTGCCGTGTTTCTCGGTCGATGCAGCACAGGGTCGTGTCCACTTCGGCGACAGACACGCTGCCGCGGCTGAACTGTATTTCGAATTGCGAGCGGGACCCACGAAAGCCCCTGAGGAGGACTTTCGCCTCGAGCTGGTCGCCGAGAAACGCCTCGCTGCGATATCTGATGTCGTGGCGCAGGGCGATCCATGCGATCTTTGCGACCTCCTCCGCCGGCGCATGTGCGACCCAATAGGCGGTGATCGCCTGCTGCACCCAGGTCAGATAGACCGCATTGTTGACGTGATCGAGCTCGTCGATCGCATCAGGGCCGACCGTGATGGGATAGACGAAAGCCGAACCGCCCTGCTGCCCCCTCTGTGGGTTCATGGGCTCGCGCCTTCGTCCCATGCGCCGTCGCCAATCCAGCGCAGGGCCGTGAGCGAGGGCATGAACATGTATTCTCCGCCGCGCAGCCGGTTGAAGGTGGTCACGCCATCGATTTTTCGGCGCACCGGCGTTTCGGGAATGGTAAAGGTCCCGGGCGTCTGGTGCAGGCCGACGACCGGATCCCGTTCTTCGCCCAGATCGACGAAGTTGCCACGGTTGATCCATTCCTGCTGGAGAAATTCGATCGTATCGAAGGCCCTGGCGCTGATGAAGATGAAGAACAGCCCGCGGTCTTCCTGCGCATCGACTTCGGATGTCACGTCGCGGCTCCATTTCGGCCCATAGGTAGACGAGCGCCTGATAATGCGGTGGATGTTCACGTCGCTGAGGATCGTAAGCTGGCTGTCGCGCGGATTGAGGCGGCGCATGTGCGCGGCGTGCGGACAGACAAGGCCGCGATGATCGTCTTCGTAAGAGAAGTCGTTGTTGCGCTGCGGATCGGCGCCGAGCTCCGGATCATCCCGTTCCGGCGCAAGCGGCAATGGCGCACCGCTCTGCCACCGGCCGAACATTTTCGCGGCGATATAATCCTGCTCGGCTTCGTCGGCGGATTGTCCGCGCAGGAAGTCGTTGAAGGCGCCGACCCGGCTCTGGTATTTGCGCAGCACGATGTATGACCCGTTGCGCCCAAGCGGTTCGGGTTGCGGCATGGCGAGCGGGCTGCCGGTCTCGCTGTCCTCGCCCAAGATGAATTCTCCAGGCGCGATCGCGCGCTCCTGACCGGGCAAGGGGTCGACCCCGCTCCCGTCGACCAACGGCTGCGAAATGCTGTCGCGAAAGCCGAAGGGGTTCTTTGCGTCCTCGTCGGCACCGAAACGGTGCGTACCGATCAGCGTGATGCCGGTGGATTTTTCCAGTTCGGCCTCGGCCTTTGCCAGCACGTCGTCGAGCGCATCGTCGTCGCGCGCATAAATGGTCAATGCGATATGGCAGGTGCCGGGGCGATAGGGATCCTCCCATGTTTCGGGCGCGTTTTCGCCTAAATCGCGTAGTTGCTCGGCACGAGCGGCCATGCCCTGCTGGAAGGCCAGCGGAAAACTCCCCAGCGAGGTTTCCGGCAGCCCGAGTGCCTTCAAGCCATCGTAGCTGATGGCGACGCCGGTCCACGAATCTAGTTCGTCCGTCCACCCCGATGCAGCAGGGATATGGTCGGCCAAGCGTCGTAAAAGATCCCGACCACCCGCGGCCTCGTCGACATGGATCATCGAATGGATGCCGACATAGGGTTCGGGCCGGGATCGCAGGATCAGCGCCTGGATATCGTCGAGCTGGAGCTTGACCTTGTCGGGACGGAAGCGGGCGGAAAGTTCTTGGAGAATGCCCATGTCAATAATCCACGCCTTCGGGTTGCGCGATAGCCGTGCTCAGCTCGTCGAGAGCCTGGCGGGTGGCGGGATCCATATCTGCATTCGCCCGGGATTTTTCGAGGAAGTCCTCCAGCGCGTGCTCCATCCGCTGGTACCGGCGAGTATCCACAACGGTCACCTGCGGATTTGCGACGAACCAGCCCGATGCATCGATCTGGTGATCGGCGATGAAGTCTTTCACCTCGGGACTGTCGATGCCCGGCCATCCTTCGATGTTGGCGAAGAGCAAGTCCATCAAGCCGGGAATCTTGGTGGCGAAATCGTTGATGTAAGTGTCCCAATCGCCATCATAGGTGGTGGCGAACAGGATCCGCGTATCGTCGTCGAAGAAAACGAAGCGCATATCGTGCAAGGTCGACACGCGCTGCGCGCCGTCCATATTGCCGTTGGTCAGATCGAAGATCCGGCGCAGGCGATCCGCCCCGCCCGGCTTCACCTTGGCGATAGCAGTCAGTTCGGACACATTGCCCGACTGCATGCCTGCGCGCCCCGCCTTGTTGGCAGTGCCCTTGTAATCGGGATTGTGGTCACGGATCATCGCTTCCAGCGCAATTTTCGCCAGCTGCGGCAAGTCTTCTGCCAGCTCGCGCGCACGGCGGCGGATTTCTTCGGGCTTGCTCTCATCGGCAAGACGCGGATCGATGCTTTTGGTCATGGCGCGCTCCTTTTGCGCTTGGTGGTCAATCGGGAATGTCGGACAGGGCCTGCGGCTCTATGCGCGGGCGATCGTTCTGGGTGTGACGATAGGCGCTGGACCGTTCGTAGGCCGCGCGGCGAATGCGCATGATGCCGCCCAGCGGACGATGCGCCTCGACGCCGTTCCATGGATTGAACGACAATACATCGTCGCCGAACACCTGGCGTGGCGGGCTGTAGGGGTCTTGGCTGTCGAAGCGCAGCGTGGCGACGGCACGATGAGGAGACTTTTCCTCTTCCCACAACACGGCAGCATCTTCCACCGGCATCGTTTCGAGATCGGTGCAGAGCTGCGCGCGCAATTCATATTCGGTGCCGTTCGCGCGGAAAAAATCGCCGATTACGTCGCGCATGGTCGAATATTGGACGTCTTCGAGATCCCGACCGGTCAAATCGCGCACGGATTGGGATTTCGGGGCGAGCGACAGTTTGGCGACATGGTCGCCGAACCGGACAGCGGCCTGCGTATGATAGGTTTCGCCGAGAGGATGATTGTTGTCGCGCGCCAACCCCTCGAGCGTCGCGCTCGGCACCTTGCCCACCGCTTCCACCGCATCCTTCGCGCCGCGCGCCACGCCGGCAACGAGGCGTTGGAAGAAATCGGGCGCATGCGCGTTCTTTTCGAGCAGACCCAGCATCTGCTTGTATTTCGGGATCGTGCCGAAGGCGAGCACCGGGAAATTCACCATCAGGAAATCCTGGTTCTCGCCACCGATGTCGGACGAAAGCCGGTCACCCGGAACGCCGATCACCTTGATCGCGAAACCGCGCGGGGCCGGAACCTCGTCCGAATGGATATCGCCCGGCGCGGACGAAAGCCGCGCGACGACCTCGTAGGTCTTCGGAGAAGCGAAGATGCCCTGCGCAAGCTCAGCCGACAGACCGTCGTGCACGGTCATGCTACCCTTAAGGATCGCGTGCGATTTCGCATGGGCATCGCGATGGGCGTGCCGATGCCGTTCGAACGCGTTGCGCGCCGTCCCATTCATCTGTTCGACGATCTCGCGCGTCAGCCGCTGTTCGTCGGGATCGACTTGCTCGACATCGGGGGTGAACCGTATGGGCTGCATGGGCAACAACTCCTGCCTGTTTTGCCTGCTGAAAAGGATCGACGGGAAACCGATCCTCTGGCCGGGCATTTGAAGTATCAAGTGATATCTGAAAATTTGGTTCCGAAAATCAGGACTTTTGAGACGGATCGAGCACCATGAGCGGCGAAACCACCACCAAATCGCGTCGGCAAAGCCAGGCGGAAACCCGCGCCAAGCTGATCGAATCGGCCGAGCGGCTGATGATCGCCCATTCCATCCCGGCACTTTCCGTGCGCCAGCTCTGCGCCGACGCCGGATTTACGCAAGGCGCCTTTTATTCGAACTTCGAGAGCAAGGAGTTGCTGCTGCTCGAAGTCATGGAAGGTCACTTGGCCGAACAGCGGGACCGACTGGAAGACCTCGCCGCCTCGATCCCGGAAGCCGATATCGACCAGGCCATGCAAACGCTTGCTGCGTGGCTAGCCGACATCCCCGATCGCCAGGCCTGGGCGGCGCTGGCGCTGGAATTGCAGCTCTATGCCTTTCGCAACCCGGAATTCCGCGCGCAGTACAAGGCTGCGGAGGCGCGTGTAACGGCCCAGTTCCGGGTTCTGATCGAAGGCCTGGCCGCCCAGTTTGGGCAGCCACTCCGCTTGCCCGCCGATGTCATCACCGAAACCTTGCTCATACTCTGGCACACCGCGGTCTTGCGATCGGGCGACGGCACCCGGCCGGAGGAAAGTTACGTGAAGGTCTTCCGGCAGATCATGTTCGGCGAACCGTCGGCCAGATAGCATTGCGCGACCGCCACCATAGCGCGTCACGCTTGCTCGGTTTCGTCCTTGCGCAGGTAAAGGGTCTGTGTCGGGAAGGCGAACCCGATGCCTGCCCGTTCCAATCGCTCGTAGATGTCGAGCATCAGATCGTTGCGGATCCTCAGGCTTTCGTCGAAATCGGCGGTCATGATGTAGGCGAAGGTTTCGATTGCCAGCGAGTCCGCTGCAAAATAGCGTAATGTCGCCCGGCGCGGCTCCGGGGCAATGTGTTCGTTCTGCGCCAGCGCGTCTTCTATCAGGGCAATCCCTTCACGCAGCTTTGCTGCATCAAGAGAGTATTCGAGCCCGATCGTCTCGTTGAAGAGAAAACGTTCGCGCTTGGTATAGTTTTCGATCTGGCGGGAGGAAAAATCGCCATTGGGGATCGTGACGACGGTCCGTTCCAGCGTCCTGATACGGGTCGACCGCATCCCGATATCCTCGATCGTGCCGAGCACATCGCCGACCTTGCACACATCCCCGACCTTCACCGGCCGGTCGGCCAACACGGATACGGTGCCGACCAGGTTCTCGACCGTCTTCTGTGCGCCCAGCGCCAGAACCAGACCGCCGATGCCGAGCGCTGCCACACCGGCGGTGACATCGAAGCCGAGCGTATCGAGGATGCCGAGCGCCCCCAGAACCAGCAGCCCGGCCTTGATCACCCGGCGGGCAAAGACGATGACCGACGCGCTCTGGTACCGTGCGCGCCGCGTCATGCGCAGCGACAACCACCGGGCGAGCGCATCGACCAGGCGGAACAGGAACCACAGGAACACGATCCACGCTGCGATGCCGAGATAGCGAAGCACGACCTGACGCGCGGTGGCATAGCCGCCTGCATCCCGTCAAAGAACAACCGCAAAGTTCCCATTCCGCACGACACAGCCCTCTACCGCCAGCGCCACAAGGTCGAGAACATGTTCGGCAGGCTCAAGGACTGGCGACGCATCCACACCCGCTACGACCGATGCGCCCACACCTTCATGTCCGCCATATGTATCGCTGCA
>NZ_JBHWMI010000026.1:0-4019 GCF_043423005.1 Qipengyuania sp.
CCGATCTTCATCACCATGCGCTTGTCCTGCCCCTCGCCCGCGCCCGGTTCGACCACGGTCATCGTCATCTGCGAGGTGGTTCCGGTCGACACGCCGTCGAGCGCGACTTCAGCTTCCTTGCCGGCGTTCTTGCAGGTCATCTGAGCCTTGAGGCCACCAGCGTCGGAAGTCAGGTTGCGGATGGTGCAATCGCCGTTCTGGAGGCTCTGCGCGATGCCGACCATGCCGTTGCGGGCATCGTCCTCGGCAAGGCAGCGGGCGGGCGCCATCTTGCCCATCTCGCCGAGGAAGGCCTTGGCCTGCGCGATTTCCTCGGTGCTCAACGAAGGATCGACGATCTCCACCAGTTCGGTCGTCATTGCATACTGGCCCGGTTGCAGCGGTGTGACCTTGGCCGCTGCCGCGGTCACCTCTTCTGCCGAGACGGTGCCATCGCCGTCGGCGTCCGCATCATCGGCTCCGCCACCGCAGGCGGCCAGCGTCAGCAGCAGGGGGGCAGCAAGGAAAGCATGGGCGCGCATCGAAATCTCCGTTGATCGGCCGACGCTAGCACCCGCCGCCACCGGCGCAAGCTGCGCGTTGCACGCGGCGGGGGCGGCGCCCATATGGCGCGCATGGCAGAACTTGTAATCCGGCGCGGCCTCGACGAACCAGACACCACCGGCGATTTCGTCCCGCACAAGCCGCTGCGCCCGGAAAAGTCCATGGGTGGACGGCCCTTCAAGCTGGTCAGCGAATATACCCCCTCGGGCGACCAGCCGACCGCGATCGCCGAACTGGTCGAAGCCGCCCGCGCCGACGAGCAGACGCAGGTGCTGCTGGGCGTGACAGGTTCGGGCAAGACCTTCACGATGGCCAAGGTGATCGAGGCGATGCAGCGCCCGGCACTGATCCTGGCACCCAACAAGATCCTCGCCGCGCAGCTCTATGGCGAATTCAAGAGCTTCTTTCCCGAAAACGCGGTCGAGTATTTCGTCAGCTATTACGATTACTACCAGCCCGAAGCCTACGTCCCTCGGTCCGATACCTACATCGAGAAGGAAAGCTCGGTGAACGAGGCGATCGACCGGATGCGCCATTCGGCCACCCGCGCGCTGCTCGAACGCGACGACGTGATCATCGTCGCCTCGGTTTCCTGCCTCTACGGCATCGGTTCGGTCGAAACCTATTCGGCGATGATCTTCGACCTCAAGACCGGCGACACGCAGGACCAGCGCGAGATCATCCGCAAGCTCGTCGCCCTCCAGTACAAGCGCAACGATGCCGGCTTCTCGCGCGGCAACTTCCGCGTGCGGGGCGACAATCTGGAGATCTTCCCCAGCCACCTCGAGGATACCGCCTGGCGGGTGAGCTTCTTCGGTGACGAGATCGAGAGCATCAGCGAGTTCGACCCGCTGACCGGCAAGACCGGCGAGACTCTTCCCCGGGTCCGCGTGTTCGCCAACAGCCACTACGTCACCCCCGGCCCGACGATGAAACAGGCCAGCCAGGCGATCAGGTTCGAGCTGGAGGAGCGGCTGAAGGAACTGCACGAGGAAGGCCGTCTGCTCGAAGCCCAGCGGCTGGAACAGCGGACCAATTTCGATCTCGAGATGATCGCTGCCACCGGCAGCTGCGCCGGGATCGAGAATTACAGCCGCTTCCTCACCGGTCGCCTCCCCGGCGAACCGCCGCCGACGCTGTTCGAGTATCTGCCCGAGAACGCCCTGTTGTTCGTCGATGAAAGCCATCAGACGATCCCGCAGATCGGCGCGATGGCCAAGGGCGACCACCGGCGCAAGATCACCCTTGCCGAATACGGCTTCCGCCTGCCTTCGTGCATCGACAACCGCCCGCTGCGCTTCAACGAGTGGGATGCAATGCGCCCGCAGACCATCGCGGTTTCGGCCACCCCCGGCGGGTGGGAGCTGGAACAATCGGGCGGGGTCTTTGCCGAACAGGTCATCCGCCCCACCGGGCTGATCGACCCGCCGGTGGAGATCAAGCCGGTCGAGGATCAGGTGCAGGATTGCATCGAGGAATGCCGCAAGACCGCCAGGCTCGGCTACCGCACCCTCGTCACCACCCTGACCAAGCGGATGGCGGAGGATCTCACCGAGTTCATGCACGAGGCCGGGGTCAAAGTGCGCTACATGCACTCCGACGTCGAGACGCTGGAACGCATCGAACTGATCCGCGACCTGAGGCTCGGGGTCTATGACGTGCTCGTCGGCATCAACCTCCTGCGCGAAGGGCTGGACATTCCCGAATGCGGGCTGGTCTGCATCCTCGATGCCGACAAGGAAGGCTTCCTGCGCAGCGAAACCTCGCTGATCCAGACCATTGGCCGGGCGGCGCGCAATGTCGACGGGCGCGTGATCCTCTATGCCGACCGCATCACCGGCAGCATGGAACGCGCCATGGCCGAGACCGAGCGGCGGCGCGAGAAGCAGCGCGAATACAACGAGGAACACGGCATCACGCCGCAGACCATCCGCCGCCAGATCGCCGACATCGTCGCCCACACCGCTGCCGCCGACGGGGTGACGGTCGGCACCGGCGACGACGAGCGCAACAACCTCGTCGGCCACAATCTGCGCGGCTATATCGAGGATCTCGAAAAGCGCATGCGCAAGGCCGCTGCCGATCTCGAGTTCGAGGAAGCGGGCCGCCTGCGCGACGAAATCCGCCGGCTGGAAAACGACGAACTGGGACTGCCCGACCCCGACAAGAAAGCCCCGCTGGTCGGCCGCTCGAACGAAGGCAAACCGGGCACGCGCAAGACCCGCTATGGCAAGACGCAGCGGAAATGGGGAAGGTAGCGGTTTATCTCTTTTCTTTGCAAAATTGCGCAGGCCAGACTTGACACCAAGGCGATACCCTTCAAGCTGACGGGGCGAAGGGGGAGGCACTCCTTTTTTTTGGGCCAAGTTGTGCCCGACGGAGTGCCAGATGACCCGTATCGACAAGCTCTACGCCAGAATTCTCGCTAGTCCCGGATCGTCTCTGACTTTTCGGGAGTTTGAGAAGCTGTTGCGGGCCTTCGGCTTCGAACATGGCCGGACCACGGGCAGCCATATGATCTGGGTACATCCGCAACTCACGCGGCCGCTTCCGGTGCAACGAAGCGGCAAGGAGGCGAAGCCCTATCAGGTTCGCGAATTCCTTGAACTGATCGAGGAACACGGCCTATACATCGGAGCGTGAGCGAGCCCCATTACCATATCAATCTGTTCTGGTCGGCAGAAGACGATTGCTGGATCGCGGACGTTCCCGATCTCAAGCCGTGCTCCGCGCATGGCGCAACGCGGAGCGAAGCGCTCGCCAACATCGGCGATGCGATCCAGGGTTGGCTTGACGTCGCTAAGGAGCGCCAGTGGCCTATCCCCGCTCCACGCTATCGGCCCGCCATCTACGCCATCGCTTGAAATTCTAGCAAGCGGCCAGAAGCTTCTTATGAGATGACGTTGCGCGCGCTGCTTCCCGCTGCCTTCACTATCCTTTCCGCCTGCAATCCCCCGGCGTCGGACGATTATGCCGCGCGGGTGCAGGTGCAGGACGAGCGTCGCTTCGCTTCCGCTCCTCTGGCCTCGCCCGAGGTGGAGGGGGCGCTGTGGGCGGTCAGCCCGAGAACGGCGGATCGGCTGCTTTACGGCCAGCCGGGAAAACCCCCGCTGATGGGGTTGACCTGCGACGCAGGGCGGCTGGTCATCACCCGTTATGCACCGGCCGATGCGGAGGCCAAGGCGGTGATGGCCCTGATCGGAAACGGCCATGTCGAACGGCTGTTCGTCGATGCCATGCCGAGCGGGGGGGGCTGGGTGTGGCAGGGTACCTTCCCCGCCGGCGATACCCGGCTCGAAGTCCTGACGGGGCGCAACCGGGTCGAAGTGACAATCCCCGGTGCAGGTACGCTGGTGCTCAATCCCGGCAGCCTTGCCGGGCCGTTCATTGCCCGGTGCGCGGGCCTGTCGTCCCCTGCGCCTGTTCTGCCAGCAGGTCCGGCGTAAGCACCTGCGGCAATTGCCGCGGCCCCGCAT
>NZ_JBHWMI010000087.1:0-30170 GCF_043423005.1 Qipengyuania sp.
CGAAGCTCCGATGACCGACGCCGCCTACGATCCCGTGGCCGATCGCCCGATCGTCGCCGAACCTGCCGAGTAAGCCAAGATGACAAAACCTTCGCAAGAAACGCCGAGTGACGCCAGGCTCGAGGCCGAGGAACCCCTCGACGTCGAACTGACGGTCAAGGGCCACAAGCGGATCGAGCGCAACGTGACCCTCCTGGGCGTGCTGACCTTCGTCGCCGTTGCGATCGGCGGCGTGGTCGAGATCGCGCCGCTGTTCTGGATCGACAACACGATCGAGCCGGTCGAAGGCGTGCGGCCCTATACCCCGCTCGAACAGGCGGGGCGGGACATCTACGTGCGCGAAGGCTGCTATACCTGCCACAGCCAGATGATCCGTCCCTTCCGCGACGAGATCGAACGCTATGGCCATTACAGCCTGGCGGCCGAAAGCATGTACGACCATCCGTTCCAGTGGGGCTCCAAGCGCACCGGGCCCGACCTTGCCCGGGTCGGCGGTCGCTATTCCGACGAATGGCACGTCCAGCACCTGCAGGACCCGCAGAGCGTGGTGCCCGAAAGCGTCATGCCGCAATACCGTTTCCTGTCGGAAACCGATCTCGAGATCGGCGATCCGGCGGCGACCCTGCGGGCGCTGCGCCGGGTCGGCGTGCCCTATTCCGATCGCGATATCGAACAGGCCCTGTCCGACCTTGCGTTGCAGGCGACGCCCGATGCCGAAGGCGATGTCGAGGATTTCATCGGCCGCTATCCCAAGGCGCAGGTGCGCGATTTCGACGGCAATCCCGATCGGCTGACGGAGATGGACGCGCTGGTCGCCTATCTCCAGATGCTCGGCACGCTGATCGACTTTCAAAGCGGCGGACCTCATGAGGAACTGGCGCAGGAGAAGGGGCGATGAGCCTGTACGAGACCCTGCGCCACTTCGCCGACAGCTATGGCCTGATCGCCATGATGGCGGTCTTCCTGGTGCTGTGCCTGTGGCCTTTCCGCCCCGGCGCCAAGCGCCACAACCGCGCCGCCGCGCACTCCATCTTCAAGGACGACAGCGATGGCGAATAAGCGCATCGACGAGCCGACCGGAACCCGCCTCGTCGGCCACGAATGGGACGGGATCGAGGAACTCGATACCCCCATGCCGCGCTGGTGGCTGATCACCTTCTGGCTGACGATCCTGTTCTCGCTCGGCTATGTCATCGCTTACCCGGCATGGCCGATGATCGAACGGGCGACCGAAGGGGTGCTCGGCTGGTCGAGCCGCGGACAGCTGGCGCAGGAGATGTCGGTCGCCGATCAGTCGCGGGTCAGCGTGCGCGAGGCGCTGGCGCGGATCCCGATCGAACGCCTGAACGAGGACAGCGAACTGATGGCGCAGGCGGTCGCGGGGGGGAATGCGGCCTTCAAGGTCCATTGCAGCCAGTGCCACGGCGCGGGCGCGGCGGGCAGCCAGACCCTGGGCTATCCCAATCTGAACGACGACGACTGGCTGTGGGGCGGCGACCTCAAGGCCATCGAATACACGCTGGTCCACGGCATCCGTCAAGCCGGCAACGAACGCACCCGGATGAGCGTGATGCCGGCATTCGCGGGCGCGCTCGAACCGGCGCAGCTCGATGCCGTCGTCAGCCATGTGCTGTCGCTCAGCGGCAAGGCCCGGACGAGCCCGCTCGGGGCCGAGGTCTATGCCAACAATTGCGTGGTCTGCCACGGGCCGGCCGGCGAAGGGAGCCGGGAACTGGGCGCTCCGCGGCTGAACGATGCAATCTGGCTGCGCGGGGGAAGCCGCGAGGATATCGCGCGCCAGATCCTCAATCCCCGGATGGGCCAGATGCCCGCCTGGGAAGGGCGGCTCGATCCGGTGACGATCAAGATGCTGGCGGCCTATGTCCACTCGCTCGGGGGCGGCGAAGACTTCGTGGAGGTCGCCGAACAACCGGGCGAAACAGTCGATGAGCAACCCTGACGAACGCAAGCCCGGCGATGGCCGCGACTGGTCGGTCGTGGTCGAGGACGGGGTCGCCAAGACGAACGATCCGGTAAGCAGCGCCGTCGCCCGGCCCGAGGCGACGACGCTGCGCCACGAACCTCACGAACCGGCCCGCACGCACCTGCCCCAAAAGCTGTTCGAGAAACGCGTCGCGGTTCACAACAAGCGCGTCGACGGGCCGTTCCGGCGGTTCAAGTGGTTCGTGATGCTGGTCACCCTCGGCATCTACTACATCACCCCGTGGCTGCGCTGGGACCGTGGCCCCTACGCCCCCGATCAGGCGGTCCTGATCGATCTTGCCAACCGCCGCTTCTACATGTTCGGCATCGAGATCTGGCCGCACGAGTTCTACTTCGTCGCCGGGCTGCTGATCATGGCGGGCATCGGCCTGTTCCTGGTCACCAGCGCGGTCGGCCGGGCGTGGTGCGGCTATGCCTGCCCGCAGACCGTGTGGACCGACCTGTTCCAGCACATCGACCGCTTCGTCGATGGCGACCGCAATGCCCGCATCCGCCTGGATGCCGCGCCGTGGACCTGGGGCAAGGTCTTCCGGCGCGCGTTCAAGTGGTCGATCTATCTCGTCATCGGCTTTCTCACCGGCGGCGCGTGGATCCTCTATTTCGCCGACGCGCCCACGCTCGTGCGCGATTTCTTCGCGCTCGAAGCGGCGCCGGTCGCCTATATCACGGTCGCGATCCTGACGCTGACCACGGTCACGCTGGGCGGTTTCATGCGCGAGCAGGTGTGCATCTACATGTGCCCCTGGCCGCGCATCCAGAGCGCGATGCTGGACGAGAAATCGCTGATCGTCACCTACAAGGACTGGCGCGGCGAACCGCGTGGCAGCGTGAAGAAGGCGCAGAAGCATCCGGGCGAATACGGCGACTGCATCGATTGCCTTCAATGCGTCTCGGTCTGCCCCACGGGGATCGACATTCGCGAAGGGCCGCAGGTCGGCTGCATCACCTGCGCCCTGTGCATCGACGCCTGCGACAAGGTGATGGCCGAAATCGGCCGCCCGCGCGGCCTCATCGATTACGCGACGCTGGAGGATTGCGAACGCGAGGCCAATGGCGAAACCCCTCGCTCGCCGTGGCGCACGCTGCTGCGGCCGCGCACCATCGCCTATTCGCTCATCTGGGGGAGTATCGGGCTCGGCCTGCTGTTCATGCTCGGCGTGCGCAGCCATACCGATCTCAGCGTCTCGCCCGATCGCAACCCGCCCTTCATGCTGATGAGCGACGGCTCGATCCGCAATGCCTTCACTCTTAAGCTGCGCAACATGGAAAGCCGCCCGCGCGATATGACGGTGTCGCTCGCCGGCCTGCCGGGGGCGGTGATGTGGTCCGATACGATCCGCCGCCAGGACGCCGCGCCGACCCAGACGGTGACGGTCCCAGCCGACGAGACCCGCACGGTGCGGGCCTATGTGATGGTGCCCGCCGGAACCACGGCGCGCGATTTCACCTTCACCATCACGTCCAACGACGAGCAGCGTGAAAGCGATACGGTGGCCACGCGCTTCTCGGCCCCGGGGGACGCACAATGAGACGCGAGTTTACCGGGCGGCACATGACGGCCGTGATGGTCGCCGGCTTCGGCATCGTCATCGCGGTCAATCTGTTGATGGCGGCATTGGCGACCAGCGGATTCGGCGGCGTCGTGGTCGACAATTCCTATGTCGCCAGCCAGAAATACAATGGCTGGCTAGAGACCGCGCGCCGGCAACAGCAGCTGGGCTGGGATGCGGTCGCCACTCGCGAAGGCGGCGGGCGGATCGCGCTCGCCACCACCGGCGTTCCGGAGACGGCGACGATCACGGCCGAATTGCGGCGCCCGCTGGGCCGCCCGGAAACCACCCGGCTCGCCTTCGATGCGGCGGCCCCGGGACGCTACGTTTCGCGCCAGCCGGTCGCCCCCGGGCGCTGGATCGCGCGGGTTACCATCACCGACGGCACCCGCCGCTGGGCGGACGAGATGCCGCTCGAATGAACGCGCCGACGGTTTTTGCCGCCGGGCAGGCGCTGCCGCTGGTCGATACCCGGCTGACCGTGCCGGGCATGCGCTGCGCCGGATGCATCGCCAAGATCGAACGCGGACTGGCCGGGGTCGAGGGGGTCGCCGCCGCGCGGGTCAACTTTTCGTCCAAGCGGGTGGCCGTGCGCCACCTTCCCGAAATCGGCGAGGCGGATCTGGTCGACGAGCTGCGCCGGCTCGGCTTCGAGGCGCAGGCCGTCGCCGCCAATCCCTTGGCGCAGGACGATCGCGAAACCCGCAGCCTGCTGCGCGCTCTGGCGGTGGCTGGCTTCGGCATGATGAACATCATGCTGCTGTCGGTCAGCGTGTGGTCGGGCGCCGGCGGGGTGACGCGCGAGCTGTTCCACTGGCTTTCGGCGCTCATCGCCATTCCCGTGGTCGCCTACGCAGGCCGGCCGTTCTTCGCCTCGGCCGCGATGGCGCTGCGGCATCGGCGCACCAACATGGATGTGCCCATCTCGATCGGGGTTGTGCTGGCGACCGCGCTAAGCCTCTACGAGACCGTCACCGGGGGCGAACACGCCTATTTCGACGGCGCGGTGATGCTATTGTTCTTCCTCCTTTCGGGCCGGGCGCTGGATGCCGCGATGCGCAACCGCACGCGCGCCGGCATCGGTGCGCTGCTGGGGCGGATGGGGCGCAGTGCCGGGGTGGAGCAGGCCGACGGCTCGATCATGCGGGTGCCGGCAGAGGCGCTGGCGCCGGGCATGGTCATGCTGGTCGCGGCCGGAGAGGCGCTGGCGGCGGACGGGGTGGTCGAGGGCGCCGGCGGCACGATCGACAATTCGATGCTGACCGGCGAAAGCACGCCCGAACGGGTCGCCCCCGGCGACACCGTCCATGCCGGGGCGATCAATCTCGTCGAGCCGATCCGCGTGCGGATCACCGCCGCGGGCAGCGATACCGCGCTGGCCGAAATCGCCCGCTTGATGGACGAGGCCGGGCAATCGCGCAGCCGCTATGTCCGCATCGCAGACCGCGCCTCGCGCCTTTACGCGCCGGCAGTCCACACCCTTGCCGCACTGGCCTTCGCCGGATGGATGATCGCCGGTGCCGGCTGGCATCAGTCGCTGGTGATCGCGATTGCGGTGCTGATCATCACCTGCCCCTGCGCCATGGGCCTCGCCGTGCCGGCGGCGCAAGTCGTCGCCTCGGGCGCGCTTATCCGCAAGGGCCTGCTGGTCAAGGACGGCAGCGCGCTCGAGCGGTTGGCCGAGGTCGACGTCGCGGTGTTCGACAAGACCGGCACGCTCACCGTTGGCGAGATGCGCGCCGACATCGCGCCGCTTTCCGAGCAGGACCGTCCGGTCGCTTTGGCCCTGGCGCAGGCGAGCCGTCATCCGCTCAGCGTCGGCCTGGCGAAATCGCTCGCCGCTGCGGGCGTTGTCCCCGCTCCTGTCGAGGATGTTCGCGAAGAGCCGGGGAAGGGTGTGACCGGAACCATCGCCGGAACGCCAGTCGCAATCGAGCGGGCCGCGGAGGTCACGAGCGCGCCGAGCGTGCAGCTGCGCATCGGCGCGCGCACGATCCCCATCACCTTTGCCGACCGCTTGCGGCCCGATGTGCGTGAAGCGCTCGCTGACCTGCGCACCGCCGGTCTCGCGCCGCAAATCCTCTCCGGCGACAGCGCCCCGGCCGTGGCGGCGGTGGCCCGCGAACTCGGCCTTGCCGGCGAAGGCGGGATCGACCCGGCTGGAAAGTTGACGCGGCTCGAGGCACTCAAGGCTGCCGGCCACCGACCGTTGATGGTGGGCGACGGCCTTAACGATGGGCCGGCGCTCGCCGCCGCCCATGCCTCCATCGCGCCCGGCACAGCCAGCGATGCGAGCCAACAGGCGGCCGATGCCGTCTTCATCGGCGAGCGGCTGATGCCGGTCGCGCTGGCGGTATCGGTCGCCCGGGCGACAATGCGGATCGTGCGGCAGAACATCGCCTTTTCCGTCGCTTACAACATCCTTGCCGTGCCGCTGGCGCTCGCCGGCATGGTCACCCCGCTGATCGCCGCGCTCGCCATGTCGCTGAGCTCGATCGTGGTGGTCGCCAATTCGCTGCGCCTCGCCCGCGCCGCCAGGGGCGTTCGCGGATGAGCGTGCTGGCCTATCTCATCCCGGTCGCGCTGGGCATGGGCGCGGCGGGGCTGGCGCTGTTCTTCTGGGCGATGCGCAACGGCCAGTTCGAAGATCTGGACGGCGCCGCCAACCGCATCCTGATCGATGACGAGGACCAGGATCTGCCATGACCGCCCTGTGGCTCGCCATGGTCGCCCTCGCCCCGCTCGCCCTCGTCACGACGCCTGCCAACGGTGCAACCATGTCGGTCTCGCTGTGCTCGGGCGGGGAGGTGCGCACGGTGGAGGTGCCGATCCCCGGCAAGGCGCCAGAGATGCCCGCGGATTGCGCAATCAAGGCCTGCCACGCGGCGTGCCAGCGCAAGCAAATTGATCGAGCGCAATGACGGCGCGGCCCCGCCCCGGCACTACGGCCAGCATGTGGCCCTATCATCCCGATCTGTTGGCGACCCCCGTCCCCCGCTACACCAGCTTTCCCACCGCTGCCGAGTTCGGTGAAATCGGGCGCGACGATCATCGTGCGGCGCTGGCGCAGGTGGAAGGCGACGTCTCGCTCTACGTCCACATCCCGTTCTGTGAGAAAATCTGCTTCTATTGCGGCTGCAACACCGGGGCGGCAGGGCGGCGGCACCGGCTGGAAAGCTATCTCGATGCGCTTCACCGCGAGATCGAAACCGTCTCCGGCGCCCTTCCGTCCGGCACCCGCGTGCGGCGCGTCGCGTTCGGCGGCGGCAGCCCCAATGCCATCGCGCCGACCGATTTCGTCCGCCTGGTCGATGCGCTGACCATCCGTTTCGGGCTCATCGACCCCGCCTATTCGATCGAACTCGACCCGCGGACCATGTCGCGCGAATGGGCCGAGGTGATCGCCAGCGTCGGCATCACCCGCGCAAGCCTCGGCGTGCAGACCTTCGCCAGCCATTGCCAGGAGCGGATCGGGCGGGTGCAGGACGAGGCGCTGATCGTCGAAACCACCGACCTGCTGCGCGAGGCAGGCGTCACCTCGCTCAACTTCGACCTCATGTACGGCCTTCCCGGCCAGTCTCACGAGGATCTGATGGACAGCCTGCAACGCACCCGCGTGCTGGGGGCGGACCGGATCGCGCTGTTCGGCTATGCCCACGTGCCGCACATCGTCCTCCGGCAGAAGGCAATCGATGCCAGCGATCTCCCCGATCAGGCGACCCGCTTCGCCATGGCGGCGGCCGGCTATGCCTATCTCGTCACGCACGGGTACACGGCAGTGGGGTTCGACCATTTCGCAAGGCCCGGCGGCGACCCGCTGGCGGTGGCGGCGCTGGGCGGAACGCTGAGGCGCAATTTTCAGGGGTTTACCGACGACGATGCCGCGACCCTTATCGGCCTCGGCGCATCGGCGATCTCGTCCTTTCCGCACCTCCTCGTCCAGAACGAGAAGAACAGCGGACGCTACCGTATGAAGGCGGGGGCCGGGCAGCTCGTCGGCGAGCGCGGCATCCGCCGCTCTGCCGACGACCGGCTGCGCGGCGCTATCATCGAGCAGCTGTTGTGCCGCGGCCATGCAGCAGTGCCGCCCGCACTGCTCGAGGCGGCGCGCCACGGCCTCGCGCCCTTCGTGGACCGGGGGCTCGCCTCGATCGCCGCCGACAGCCTGTCGATCGCGCCTGAAGGGCTTCCTTATGCACGCACCATCGCGGCCCTGTTCGATCCCTACCGCCAGCTTTCGCCCCGCCGTTTCAGCTCCGCGGTCTAGCCGCCGCAGTCAAGAAGGACAGCTCATGCCGCTTTGGTTCTTTCCCGCCCTCATCGGCCTGTGCGCCACAGCCACCCTGATCGCCGGCATCTGGCTGCTGCTGCACCTGCGCGACGTGATCGGGCTGTTTTCGGCCAGCCGGTCCAACGATTTCGTCCGCGGACCGGGCCGCAAGCAGGCCTCGGGCGGGGCCATCTGGCTGGCCATCATCATCTTCAACGCGGGCTGGATCGCTTCGCTGCTGATCTGGATCTTCGTCATCGGCGGCGAAGCCAATGCGGTGACCGACGCGCGGATCTGAACTTTCGCGGCAAGGAGGATTGGAGGCCCGAGCCGGAATCGAACCGGCGTGCAAGGATTTGCAGTCCTCTGCGTAACCACTCCGCCATCGGGCCTCGACGCGGGAGAGCGGCGGACTAGCGGGTCCGGCGCGGCAATGCAATCGGCTATCGCGGGCTGGACGGGGGCGGCGATTGTGTCCAAGCAGCCGGCATGACCATTTCTTCGCTGACAGAGGCGATCACCGCGCAAGGCGGCGCGACCCGCCTCGACAATGCCGCCGACTGGATGCAGGGCCGCACGCTCTATGGCGGGGCGTCTGCCCTCCTTGCCTATACCGCCGCGATCAAGGCGTTCGACGGGCTGCCGCCGCTGCGCGCGGCGCAGGTCGGCTTCGTCGGCCCGGTGGGCGACAGTTTCGAGATAAGGCGCGAGATCGTGCGCCAGGGCCGCAATGTCACCCAGGTGCGCAGCGAAATCCTCGGCGAGAGCGGGGTGCTGTTGACCGGGCTGTGGCTGTTTGGCGAGACGCGCGAGGCCAATGCGCTTCGTCCGGCTGATCCGGTCACCCCCGTGCCCGACCCGCCCGAGGCGCAGGATAGCGCAATGCACGAGGCGGGACCGGCGTTCATCGCCCGGAACTTCGAAATCCGGCGGGCCGCAGAACCGGGTGCCGATGGCAAGCCGCTGGTGCGTCGCTGGGCCCGATTGACCGATGCCGGCGCGCTCGACCCCGTCTCGCAGATCATCCTGGTGGGCGATGTCCTGCCGCCCGGCGCGATGCGGGTGATGCGGCGGATGGGACCCATCAGCTCGATCAACTGGAGCTTCAACCTTCTCTCGACCGCGCCCGAAACCCGCGACGGGTGGTGGCTGGCAGAGGCGGTCTGCCAATATGCCGACGATGGCTATTCGTCCGAGGGGCTGCGGCTGTGGAATACCGATGGCCAGGCGATGCTCGACGGAATGCAGAGCGCGGCGATCTTCGGCTGAGGCTCAGTCCTCGGGAAACACCGGAGCGCGTTTCTGCATCGCCGCCATCACCGCCTCGACCTGATTGGGCTGGCGAATGATGGCATCCTGTTCGCGGCTCTCGGCCAGCAGGATCGCATCCTCGCCGTCCTCGTGCATTACCCGAAAGAGGCGTTTCGCGCCGCGGATCGCGTGGGGGTTCTTGGCCGCGATCTCGCGGGCCAGCGCAAGTGCCCGGGCCAGCGGATCGTCATCGAGAATGGTCGCGAGGCCCAGGCGGACGGCCTCCTCGCCCGAAAATTCGCGATTGGTGTAGACCAGTTCGCGCAAGCTGTCGTCACGCACGAGCCCGCGCCACAGGGCATAGCCGGCCATGTCGGGGACGAGGCCCCATTTCATCTCCATGATCGCCATGCGCGCCTGTGGGTGGACCACGCGGAGGTCGGCCCCGCTGGCGATCTGGAGGCCCCCGCCGAAGCACACCCCGTGAACCGCCGCGATCACCGGCACCGGGCATTGCCGCCAGACCATCGCCGCGTATTGCGCGCGGTTGGCATTGCCATGAGTGCGTTCGGCCAAAGTGCCCTCGCCGGTCGCAGAAGCTTCGGCGAAGCGGGAGGTATCGAGCCCGGCGCAGAACGCCCGCCCCTCGCCCGACAAGACCGCCACCCGCACCCCCGGCCGCGCCGCGACCGTCTCGCCCGCCGCGATGATGGCATCGAACATCGCCGGGTCGAGCGCGTTCATCTTGTCTGCCCGGGTCAGGCGGACGTGCGCGATGCCGCCGTCAAGCCAGTCGATCGCGACCCGGCCGCCGTCCGCGCCGCTCATGCCTGCGCCCTCCGCGCGAAGGCGACGGGCTGGGCGGCGGGGGTGTGTTCGGCCAGGAACCGCTTCACGCTCCGCGCCGCTTGGCGGATGCGCTGCTCGTTCTCGACCATGGCGATGCGCACGAAGCCTTCGCCTTCCTCGCCATAGCCAACCCCCGCGGCCACCGCGACGCCGGCATGTTCCAGCAAGCGCTTGGAAAACTCGAGACTGCCCATCCCCTCGAACCCGGGCGGCAACGGCGCCCAGGCGAACATGCTGGCAGCGGGCGCCGGGATGGGCCACCCGGCGCGGGTGAAGCTTTCCACCATGACGTCACGCCGCCGGCGATAGCGTTCGCGGTTCTGCTCGACCACGTCCTGCGGCCCGTTGAGTGCAGCGCAGGCCGCCGCCTGGATCGGAGTGAAAGCGCCATAATCGAGATAGCTTTTCACCCGCGTCAGCGCGGCGATGAGTTCCTGGTTGCCGACCGCGAAGCCCATCCGCCAACCGGCCATCGAATAGGTCTTGGACATCGAGGTGAATTCGACCGCCACGTCCTTCGCGCCCCTGGCCTGAAGGATGGACGGCGTCGGCTTGCCGTCGAAATAGAGCTCCGAATAGGCCAGGTCCGACAGCACCCACACCTGGTTCTCGCGCGCCCAGTCGACCAGCCGCTGGTAGAAGGCGACATCGACCACCTCGGCGGTGGGATTGCTGGGATAATTCACCACCAGCACCGTCGGCCGCGGAACGGTGAAGGCCATCGCATTGTCGAGCGCCTTCCAATAGCGCTCGTCCGGCGTGGTCGGCACGGCGCGGATCGTGGCCCCGGCGATGATGAAGCCGAAGGTGTGGATCGGATAGGTCGGGCTGGGCGCTAGTACCACGTCGCCCGGCGCGGTGATCGCGGTAGCCATCGAAGACAGGCCTTCTTTCGAGCCCATCGTCACCACCACCTCGCGCTCGGGATCGAGTTCCACCCCGAAACGGCGGGCATAGTAATTGGCCTGCGCGCGGCGAAGGCCGGGAATGCCCTTCGATTGCGAATAGCCGTGCGCGGCGGGCTTGGCCGCGACTTCGCACAACTTATCGATCACGTGCTGCGGGGGCGGCTGGTCGGGGTTGCCCATGCCGAGATCGATGACATCGCGCCCCGCCCGCCGTGCGGCGTGGCGCATCGCGTTCACCTCCGCGATGACATAGGGGGGCAGACGCTTGATGCGGTAGAATTCCTCGGACACAAATCCCTCCAGCCGGGTTGCCGTTCGCCTTGATACCTCATCGCACCGCCTGCGCAACGGCACTGGTGCAAAGCTGGCGCGTATTGCCTATCGTGAAGGCCGGGCGGTGCCGTGCCCGCCCAGTTCGCGAGGTTTGCCGCCATGACCGACAGTCCCAACCCGTCCGCCCAGCCCGCCGCCGGTAGCGCCTCGGCCGCCTCCGCGTTCGAGGACCAGATGAAGCTGGCCGAGGCCTTCTTCGCGCCCTTCGCGGGAACCGGCGCGGCCGCCTTCACGCCCGACGATATCGCCCGTTGGACCGAGGTCGGCACGCGGCTGCAAGCGCTGTGGATGCAATATCAGGCAGAACAGCTGAGCCGCCCGGAAACCCTTTCGGCCGTGTTCGATTCTTCCCGGTGGATGGGTCTGGCGAGCAGTTGGTACCGCCAGATGCCGCTCGCCCAGGCGCAGCAGCAGCAGGCGCTGTGGGACGAAGGGTTTCGCCTGTGGCAACAGGTGCTGGCCCAGTATGCCCCGGGGGCGGACGGCGGCACCGAAGGGCAGGCCGGGCCACAGCTGCCGCGCCAGGATCGCCGCTTTGCCGACGGGCGCTGGCGCGCGCATCCGGCCTTCGCGCTCATCCACCAGACCTATCTGTTCCTCGCCGAGCGCGTCGCCCAGATGGTCGAGCAGATGGACGGGCTGACCCCGCAGCAGAAGGACCAGCTGCGCTTCACCACCCGCACCATCACCGATGCGGCGAGCCCGGCGAACTTCCCGCTGACCAACCCCGTCGTCCTCGAACGAACGCTGGAAACCAGGGGCGAGAACCTCGTGCGCGGAATGGAGCACCTGCTGGCGGACCTGCGCCGCGGCCAGCTGACCCATACCGACAGCGGCGCCTTCAAGCTGGGCGAAAACATCGCTAACACGCCGGGCAAGGTGGTTCACGAAACCCCGCTCTACCAGCTGATCCAGTACACCCCGACGACCGACGAGGTGCTGGAAACCCCGCTCGTCATCTTCCCGCCGTGGATCAACCGGTTCTACATCCTCGACCTCAACGCCAAGAAAAGCTTCGTGCGCTGGACGCTCGACCAGGGGGTCAGCGTATTTATGGTCAGCTGGAAATCGGCCGATGCGTCGATGGCGGAGATCGTGTGGGACGATTACATCCGCGCGCAGATCGAGGCGATCGATGTGGTGCGCCAACGGCTCGAGGTGCCGGCGGTGCATACTATCGGCTATTGCGTGGCCGGCACCACGCTTGCCGCAACACTGTCGCTGCTGCATTCGCGGGGGGAGGCCGACAAGGTGGCCAGCGCCACCTTCTTCACCGCGCAGGTCGATTTCGGCAAGGCGGGCGACCTCCTCAACTTCATCGACGATCAGCAGCTCTCGACGATCGAGACCTTGAGCACCGACGGCTATCTCGACGGGCGGTACATGGCGGCGGCGTTCAACCTGCTGCGGGGTACGGACCTCATCTGGAACTACGTGGTCAACAATTACCTGCTGGGCGAAGATTACCCCGCCTTCGACCTGTTGCACTGGAATGGCGACGTCACCAATCTGCCGGCCAAGTGGCACCGGCAGTATCTGCGCGACCTCTACCGCGACAACAAGCTGGTCCAGCCCGGCGCGCTTACGATCGACGGCGAGGCGATCGATCTCGGCCAGGTCCGAACACCGACCTATGTGCAGGCAGGCAAGGAAGATCACATCGCCCCGGCCGAAAGCGTGTGGAAGATTACCGAACACTTCAACGGGCCGCTGCGCTTCGTCCTTGCCGGATCGGGGCACATCGCCGGCGTCGTCAATCCGCCGTCCTCGGGAAAGTACCAGTACTGGACCAACGACCAGTCGCCCGCGACCCTCGAGGCGTTCCGCGAAGGCGCGAGCGAGCACAAGGGCAGCTGGTGGCCTGACTGGATCGAATGGCTCCGCGGCCAGGCCCCCGCCACCGTCGCTGCGACGGGGCGGCGGGTACCGGGCGGCGCGGGCGACCAGGTGATCGAGGATGCGCCCGGACGCTACGTCATGGCCCGGTAGGCTCATTGTGCACTGCACAATAATTCCTTGACCCTTGCGTCATCGGCGCCTATTTGTGCAGTGCAACAAAGAGGTATGTGATGGCCCAGAGCCGAAATCAGAAGAAGAAAGCCGCGCCCCCCGCCGCGGCCAAGCCGGATACGGAGGTGAGCCTGGCTGCCGTTGCGGCAGCTGTGGCGACGGACGCCCCGCCCCCGGTGGACGAAACGGCGATCGAACAGGCCGTTGCCGCCGAAGGCGATCCCCACCCTGCCAAAGTTCCTGCCGGCGATGATGCCGCAAGCACCCCCATTCAGACCATCAAGGAAGATACCATGGCCGATACCACCAATCACGAAGCCGAAAAGATGACCCGCAACACCGCCGACATGGCCGCCACCGCCCAGGAGCGCATGAAGGCTGTCTATGGCAAGGGCACCGAAATGACTTCGGAAGCTGTCGAATTCGGCAAGGGCAACGTCGAAGCCTTCGTCGAATAGAGCCGCATCCTGGTCTCGGGCCTGCAAGACCTCGGCCGCACCTACGCCGACGAGGCGCGCACGGCCGCCGAAACCATGCAGGACGACATGCGCAAGCTGACGTCCGCCAAGTCGCCGACCGAGATGCTTCAGCTTCAGGGCGAGATCGCCCGTCGCAATTTCGATGCGATGGTCGCCACCGCTTCGCGCAGCACCGAAGCCATGATCAAGCTCGCCAACGAGGCTTTCGCGCCGGTTTCGAACCGCATGAGCCTCGCCGCCGACAAGGTTGCGCGCGCCGCCTGATCGGCAGCGACAGTTTCATCGGCCGGCGCGTTCCTCTCCCTCTCTCCTGCCGGACGATGATACCGATGGGCCGGACCGCTTCATGCAGTCCGGCCCTTTTCGCGTGTGGCAGCGAAGTTGTGCCGCCCCCGCTTGGCAGGTGCGCAAGGCATCCCATATTCGTCCCTTCGATGCTTGCGATGCTCCCCCACGATACGATAGTGCGCCCCCGATGACCTTCACCGCCCCCCTGCCCCCGGTTCTCGCCGCTTCGGTCCCCGGCGGCAACGACACGCATGAGGGCGACGGGCAGAGCCAGACAGGCGTCGCCACCAAGACCCGTACGCGGCCCAAGAAGCCCAGCCAGTACAAGGTGCTGCTGCTGAACGACGACTACACGCCGATGGAATTCGTCGTCATCGTCCTCAAGCGCTTCTTCCGCATGGACATGGAGGAGGCGACCCGCGTCATGCTGCATGTCCATCAGAAGGGCGTGGGGGTATGCGGTGTGTTCACCTACGAAGTGGCTGAAACCAAGGTCAACCAGGTGATGGACTTCGCGCGCGAGAACCAGCACCCCCTGCAATGCACGCTCGAAAAGGCCTGAGCCCAGGCAACGCCCGCCGCCGGCCCCCGCTTGGCAGGCCCCCGCTTGACAGGCAGGGCATGACGCGGGCGTTTTTTGCAGGTAGGGGCGGGTTTCCTTGCCGCCTGCAACCGGACCCTTCGTGTTCAATTTCCTTCCCGCGATAGACCGCTACATCTTCCGGCTGGTGATCGTCCCGATGCTGGGCGTGTTCGCCATCGCGGCGTCCTTGCTGACGCTCGACAAGATGCTGCGGCTGCTGGATTTCGTGGCCGTCGAGGGCGGGCCGATCGGGGTCGTCTTCAAGATGCTGGCGACGATGATCCCGGAATACGCCAGCCTCGCCATCCCGCTCGGGCTGCTGCTCGGGATCCTGCTCGCCTTCCGCAAGCTCGCCACGTCGAGCGAGCTCGACGTGCTGCGTGCGGTCGGCATGAGCTATGGACGGTTGCTGCGCATCCCCTATGCGATCACCGCGGTGCTGATGGCCCTAAACGTGGCGCTGGTCTTCTTCATCCAGCCGGTCTCGCGCTACACCTACGAACGCCTCGAATACGAATTGCGTTCGGGCGCGCTCGGCGCGTCGATCAAGGTCGGCGAGTTCACCACGCTGGGCGACCGCATGGCGCTGCGCATCGAGGAGAGCGAGGACAAGGGGCGCAGCCTCAACGGGATCTTCGCCCGCATCGGCACCGATGGCGGGCAGGTCATGTCGATTGCCGCCCGCGAAGGCGCGTTCCTCGCCACGGCCGACAGCCAGGACACCATCATCCTGCGGCTAACCGACGGGACCATCGTGCAGGACAGCCGCTCGACCCATCCGCGGGTCTTCACCTTCACCCGGCACGATCTGCCGATCGACCTGCCGGCGATCGAACGATTCAGGGAGCGCGGCGACGAGACGCGCGAATTCATCCTGCCCGAACTGCTGCGCATCGGCTGGTCGCGCGAACAGCCCGCCGACGTGCGCGATGCCAGCCAGGCCAGCTTCAATTTCCGCCTCGTCGAGGTGGTGATGATGGCGCTGATGCCGCTGCTGGCGGTGGCCCTGGGCATCCCGCCCAAGCGATCGACCAGCGCGCTGGGCGTGTTCCTGTCGATCGTGATGGTGGTCGCCTACCACAAGATCAATCAGTACGGCGAAGACGTCGCCGCGCTGGGCCGGGTCGATCCCACCATCGCCTTGTGGGGACCGTTCTTCGTCTTCGCCGCACTGATCGTGTGGATGTACTGGCGGGTCGCCTATGTGCCCGGCGGGCAGGCGATCGGGGCGCTCGAAACCTGGTTCGCCAAGCTTGGCAAGCGGCTCGGCCGGTTGCTGCGCCCGCGCCGCCGGGTCGCCCCGGTGGCGGCGGAATAGGGCTGGCGATGTTCGATTTCTTCCCCTCGCGCACACTGACGGTCTACCTTGCGAAGATGTTCGCACTGCGCATCTTTGCGGTGCTCGTCATGCTGGTGCTGGTCCTGATGATGCTCGACCTGCTGTCGACCAGCGGCGATATTCTGGCGGTGCCCGGCAACGGCCAGCAGGAACTGCTGACCTATGCCAGTCTGCGGGTGCCGCAACTGATCCAGCGGTTCCTGCCCTATTCGGTCCTCCTCGCCACGCTGATCACCCTGGTGACGCTGAACCAGAACAGCGAGGTCATCGCGATGAAGGCGGCGGGGCTGTCGGCGCATCAGGTGCTGGCCCCGCTGCTGCTGACGGCGCTGGCCCTGTCGGTGTTCAGCTTCGTCTTCAACGAACGCGTCGTGACCCGGGCAACGGCGACCCTGGCGGCCTGGGATGCGGCCGAATACGGGCCGATCCCGCAGGCCTCCGGCGTCCGCGCCAATGTCTATGTGACCGAAGGCAGCAATGTCCTGACCGCGCGTCAGGCGACCGGGCGGGGCGAGGCCGTCGCCCTCACCGGCGTCACCTTCTACCGCCGCAACGCACAAGGCAGTTTGATCGAGCAGATCGATGCGGCAACGGCGCGCTACGCCGCGCCCGGCTGGCGGCTCGAGGATGTCCGCCGCTTCGACGTCGCCACCGCCTCGACCACCACGGCCCCGGACCTCACAATCGCGCCGGGATTGTCGCCAAGCCAGTTCGACCTGGTCGAGATCGAACCCGATGCGGTCCCTTTCTGGGAGCTCGGCCCGGCGATCACCACCTTCGCGGAAGCCGGCCGCCGGACCAGCGAGCTGCGCGCCAAATGGTGGCACAAGCTTTCGGGCCCGCTTTCGGCGTTCCTGATGCCGCTCCTGGGTGCGGTGGCGGCCTTCGGCTTGGCGCGATCGGGCCAGCTGTTCGTCCGCGCGATTATCGGGATGGCGCTGGGCTTTGCCTATTTCGTGGTCGACAATGCGGCCCTCGCCCTCGGGAGTTTCGGCGGGTATCCGCCGTTCCTCGCCGCATGGTCGCCGTTCTTCCTGTTTGCCCTGATCGGCGAAACGGTCCTGATCCGGACCGAGGAATGATGCCTCAGACGGTTATCGATTCCGTCATATCCGCACGTTAGACTGAACGCAGGCCCGTGCCTTCCGGGCATGCGCTTACCTTGGCCGGTGTGCCGGCATCCGGGGAGGGCCGTCTCCAGGCACCGATGGGGGCGGCCTTTCGCGCCCCTCTGCCCGGATCAGCCGCGCGGGCGGCCCATCGTGCTGCGCGCGATGCGGGTGACCAGCGGCGCCATGCCCTTGTGATTGGCCCCGTGATAGGTCGATTCCTCGCCCAGTTCGCGGGCCAGCCGGCGGTGCGCCTCGGGCAGCGAATGATAGGGCATCGAGGGCATCAGGTGATGTAAGGCATGATAGCGCAGCCCGACCGGGGCCCAGATCTCCGCGATGAAGCCGGGGGGCGGGACATTAACCGAATCGAGGAATTGCGCGGTCACCGTCATCGCCTCGCCCTCGTTCTCCCACAGATGCGCGACGAGGGTGCGAAGCTGGTTGAGCAGCGCGGTCAGCGAGACGATTCCAAGGGCGATCAGCAAGGCCCGCCAGCCGAGCGCGAAGGCTGCGCCGATCACGATCCATGACCAGACGAAGCCCAGTGCCTCGAGCCGCACCACCCGCGGCGCGAGATCGCCTTCGGCCGGGCGGCGGCGGAAGGCGGGGTTGATAGCGAGCGCGGAAAAGCGCGCCCACGTCAGCCGGCGAACCGCCGGGATCAGCGCGCCCAGCGGGACCAGCACGGCGAAGCGAAACAGCAGCGCAATCGGCGCTAGCACCGAAACGATGACGAACAGCGGGAGGCTCCACGGCTTCATCAGGGCCAGCGGGAGATACTCCGGATCCTCGATGGTGCCGTACTGGGTACGCTTGTGGTGGATGGTATGGACGCCCTCGTACATGAACGAAGGCGTCAGCAGCGGAATGCCGACCAATGCGTTCCAGCCGGCCCGAAACCCCGGCAGCGCGCCGTTGCGCAGGTGCGAGATTTCGTGGATGAACAGCAAGGCGCGGTACAACGCCAGCGACGAAACCAGGCCGAGCACGATGGCCAGCAAGGTGCTGTCGGTCAGGATCGCCCCTGCCATCGCGCCATATCCGATCAGGGCCGACAGGATCATGTCGGTCCAGTAGATGCCCGGACGCGCCTGAGCGATGTCTAGCGTCAGGTCGCGGGCACCGCGCAGCATCGCCTTGTCGTCGGCGATCTGGGCGTGCCAGCCGCGCCCTTCGGGGCGGGCCGCGGGGGCATCGCCGGCGCGGCCGAGAGCCTGTTGTGCATTCATGACGTAATCCTGCAATTCCTGTCCAACCGGGCCCTCGTGCCATCCCCCGCCCGGCCTGCGGGGGGTTCTTGACATCGCCATCCCAAGCCTATCCAGAGCGAACCCGCCCTGAACGAGGACGCCGCCCGTGTCGCAAAAGAAGATAGTTATCGCGCCCGCCCGCAGCAAGCGCGAGCGCGCGCGCTTCGTCGACCTCGGCCTCAGCTTCGCCGCACGCGAACCGCACTGGGTTCCGCAACTGCGGTCCGAGATGCTCGAACTGGTCGATCCGGCGAGGAACCCGTTCTTCGGCCATGCGCTAGTCGAACTGTTCATCGCGCGGCGGGGCGATCGGCCGGTCGGGCGGATCGCCGCGCATATCGACAAACTGGCCCTGTTGCTGCCGTGCGATCAGGGCATGGGGCCGGGAACGGGCTTCTTCGGCTATTTCGATGCCGAGGATGACGAGGTCGCGCGCGCCCTGCTCGACACCGCCGAGGGGTGGCTGCGCGAGCAGGGGATGAACCGCATTCTCGGCCCGATTTCGCTGTCGATCTGGGAGGAACCGGGTTTGCTGGTAAAGGGGCAGGATCATGCCCCGATGATCATGATGGGGCACCATCCGGCGCATTACGCGGGCTGGATCGAACAGGCCGGCTATGCCGAGGCCAAGCGTCTTTTGACCTACGATCTCGAGATCGGCGAGCGTTTCCCCCCCCTGGTCGAGCGGATCGTCAGGTCGGGCGAGCGCAACGAGCGCATCCGCATCCGCCCGGTCGACACCGGCCGCTGGGACGAAGAGGTGGCGACCATCCTTGCAATCCTCAACGATGCCTGGTCGCGCAACTGGGGTTTCGTCCCGTTCACGCCCGAGGAAATCGCCCATGCCGGCAAGAAGCTGAAACCGGTGATCTTCAGCGATCTCAACATGATCGCCGAACTCGATGGCCGGCCGGTCGCGTTCATGCTGACGCTGCCCGATATCAACGACGTCTTGCGCAAGATCGACGGGCGGCTGTTCCCGTTCGGCTGGGCACGGCTGCTCGCCTGGTTGCGCAGGCCGCGGGGCATGGGGATGCGGGTGCCGCTGATGGGCGTGCTGCGCGAGTTGCAGAACTCGCGCCTCGCCAGCCAGCTTGCCTTCATGCTGATCGATCGCATCCGCCAGAGCGCCTACGGCACCTTCCGCTCGCGCCGGGCCGAGATCGGCTGGATCCTCGATGACAACAAGGGCATGATGGCCATCGCCGATGCGATCGGCAGCCGGATCAACCGGGAATACGTCATTTACGAAAAAGCGCTAGGTTCCGCCATCGGGGGGAACCCCGAGTCGTCCGCTCTCGTTAGCGGGGACGGATCCGCAGCGACCGCGTGATCGAGGGAGGGCCCGGTGGCAGCAGACATGAAGGATCCCGCGCGGCTCCCCCGGAGCGTTCTTGTCGTGGAAGACGATCCGGTGCTCGCGATCGGCATCGAAACGGCATTGCTCGACGCCGGCATCGCCACGGTGGAACTGACCTCGACCACAGACGATGCCCTTGCCGCGCTGCGCCGGGCGACCCCCGGGGCAATCGTTCTCGACGTGCATCTGGCCGATCGCGACGATGGCTGGGCGATTGCCGAACTGGTCGCAACCCTCGGCGCGGATCGGCCGCAGATCATCTTTTCCACCGGCAGCCCGCACGACATTCCCGAGACGATCGCGGCCATCGGCGTGGTTCTGGAAAAACCCTATCCCCCGGCTGACTTGATCGCGGCGCTGCGCGAACCGAAAGCCCGCGGGCTGTTCTCCCGCATCCGCCAGGTTCTGCGCTAGTTAGACCGTCCGCGACCGTTGTGTACGGCTTGCGGTCCGGCTTTCAAAAGACAGGAAAAAAAGGCCTTCGCTCGATTAGGAGCGAAGGCCTTTCGGGATCGTATCACCAGCCGCTTGGACGGGAGGGGGGGTCTCGGCGGTGACATAGACCAAATGGCCGAGCCGTTCGGGGGTTCCCGCCGCCTGAAAAAAAGTTCGGCCCTGTCTGGTCGGCGTTCTTAAAGCCCTGCCTTGGCGATTGACTCAGGGTTCAGGCATGTCACAGCGCGCAGGCATCCGGGACACTGCGGAACCCAAGCGGCAAGGCGCACGTTACCGGCACGAAACCATGGAAGGGGTCTTATGTCACTTGGTGACCAGATAGCTCGGAACTTGCCTTATCTTCGTCGCTACGCCCGTGCGCTCACCGGATCACAGGCCACCGGCGATGCTTTCGTGCGCGCCACGCTCGAGGCGGCGCTGGCTGACGATCAGCTCAAGAGCTCGCTCGAAGGCGGGCGGGTGCCGCTCTACCGGGCGTTCAACAAGGTCTGGGCCAGCGCCTATATGGACGTGCCCGATGCATCCTCGGAAGGCAGCCACGAAAGCGCCGCGCAGAACCGCCTGAAATCGATCACGCCGCTCAACCGGCAGGCACTGCTGCTGACCACGCTGGAGGATTTCTCCATCGATCAGGCGGGCGAGATCATGGACCTGCCCCCGGCCGAAATCGAAAATCTGGTGCAGGAAGCGGTGCAGGAAATCGACCGCGAATCTTCTACCAGCGTCCTCATCATCGAGGACGAGCCGCTGATCTCCATGCAGCTCGAGGATCTCGTCACCTCGCTCGGTCATGAGGTGTGCGGCACCGCCGCCACCCGGACGCAGGCCCAGGAAGTGGTCGCGGAGAAGACCCCCGGCCTGGTACTGGCGGACATTCAGCTGGCCGATGGTTCATCGGGGCTCGACGCGGTGGACGATATCCTTGCGATGGACAGCGTGCCGGTGATCTTCATCACCGCCTACCCCGAACGTCTGCTCACTGGCGATCGGCCCGAGCCGACCTATCTCGTCACCAAGCCGTTCCAGGAACAGACCGTGCGGGCCGCGATCAGCCAGGCGTTGTTCTTCGGATCGAGCCGCCCGCTGGGCTGATCGATCCGGCCTTACCGGCTCATAAGGGCCGCGCGGAGGGATGCTTCGCGCGGCCTTTTCGTGCCCGAGGCAGTGCCGTGTTCAGGCGCGCTTGCTGCGCAGCTGGAAATCGCCGGTCGCCCGCACCGGAACCCGCAGGATGCAGCGCACGCCCTTGGGGTCGAATTCCAGTTCCACCGGATGGCGCAATTCGTGCGAGACGATCTTCTCGATCAGATCGGTGCCGAAGCCGCGCTTGGAGGGGCGCTCCACATTGGGGCCGCCGCTTTCGCGCCATTCGATCTCGGCCAGCGAACTCCCGAGCAGGCGCCAGCGCACCTCGACCTTACCGCCCGGTACGCTGAGCGCGCCGTATTTGGTGGCGTTCGTCACCAGCTCGTGAATCGCCAGACCGAGCGACAGCGCATCGTTGGGCGCCAGTTCGACCGCGGGTCCGTCAAGCTCGATCTGCTGATCTTCGGTTCTGGCATAGGGCGCCAGTTCTACCTCGACCACCGAATAGAGCGGCGTGGTCCCCCAATCCGACTGAGTGAGGAGATCGTGAGTCGCCGACAGCGCGCGGATGCGGTTGTCGATCCCTTGTGCAAACTCGTCGAGCGAGGTCGCCCGCCGCCGGGTCATCGACACGATCGACAGCACGTTGGCGAGGGTGTTCTTGACCCGGTGGTTGAGCTCGCGCGTCAGCGAATTGCGGATCGAGTTCTGCTGCGCGAACCATTCGAGCGAACGGTGATCCTCTTCCGCCTGCTTGGTCAGCAGGCGCAACACCACCGTCAGCAGGGTAGCGACCGCCAGTCCGAACATGAGCGTGATGAGCGACAGTTGCGAAAGTCGCGTTTCGCGCGCGCTCTGTACCTCGACCAGCACGTCGTGGTTGGCAAGGTCGAGTTCGCGCGAGATGCTGATGCCGTCGTTGCGCCAGCGCCCGTCCTGGGCCAGCAGGCGGCCCATCTCGCTGTCGAAGAGACGCACCGCGATGCCCTCGTCCGTCCGCGCATCCACGGCCGAACGCAGAAACTGGCGCGCATTGATCGGGGTGTAGATGAAGCCGCGCAGCACCCGTCCGCTGCCGGAAATGTCGAACACCGGCATATAGATGAGGAAACCCTGGCTTTGCGGATCGTCCTCCTGCTTGAGGACGACGATTCCGCTGGCGGTCGGGCGCATTTGGCGCAGCGCCTCGTCCATTGCTTGCCGGCGGGTGGGTTCGGCATACATGTCAAAGCCGATCGCACGCCGGTTGCGCTGGGTATCAGGTTCGAGATAGAGGATCGGAAACAACCGCCGCCGGGGCATCTCCGCAAGGCTCGGCGTCACCCGTCGCTTGCCTGATGCCCCCTCGCCGAGCCGGGCTTCGAACTCCGCGACCTGAGAGGCATCGACCAGCGGCGCCCAGCCGATCCCTTCCACCCCGCGATAATCGGTATTGAGCTGGAGTTCGGCGACGAAACGGCGAAACAGTCCCGGGGTAATCTCGTCCTGCGCCCCCACCAGCGCGGCGCCCGCCCGCAGATATGCGCCATTGGCAAAGGCGCGGCGTTCGATCGCCGAACCGATGACCTGCGCATTGCGATTGAGTTCGGCCATTTCGCGAACGCGTTCACCGCGCTCGATCGAGAACACGCTGACGATCGTCACCGCAATGATCAGCAGAAACACCAGTAGCGGGAGGGCCCGCGGATACTTGACGAGCCACCTGCGCCCGTCCCCTCGCTCTCCTGTCGATCGATACGCCAGAACAGCCTCGTCAATCTGCCAAGTCAGTCATCCTGTCTTAAGCGCGCAGCGGGGTTTCCGTTCCGTTGGGCGGGGGATTTCACGTGGCCGTGCCAAACCGGTCCTCACCATTTGCATTTCCCGGGAACTTGTGGGAACGACGGCCTTCCCGGCCCTTTGGCCGACACCATGTATCGCAGTTGAAGAGGCATTTTCGCTGATATGATGGACAGCAAATCCTTTGCCGGCGACCACGGCGCCGACGAAGGCCGCACATCGGGACGCCGCGCGATGCGCAAGAACCCGGACTGGACCAATGGCCTGAGACAGCTTTACGATGCGGTCGTCGACGAACCGCTGCCGGACCAGTTCAGGGACCTGCTCGCGCAACTGGACAAGAAAGGCTGATGGAAGCCGCGCCCAGGACCGCTGCCGACGCGGCGGATTTCAAGAAAGAGCTTACCGATGTGGTGCCGCATCTGCGGGCCTTCGCGCGCGGCCTGTGCGGCCGTGCCGACATGGCCGACGATCTGGTGCAGGAAACGCTGCTCAAGGCCTGGGCAGCGCAGGAGCGCTTCCAGCCCGGCACCAGCATGCGCGCGTGGACCTTCGTCATCCTGCGCAATGCCTACCTCACCGACATGCGCCGCAATCGCTTCCGCGGCGATTATGACGAAACGGTCGCCGAACGTATCCTTACCGCGCCGGCGGGACAGGAAGAGCCGATCCACCTGTCGGACATGCACCGGGCCCTGCTGACCCTGCCGCCAGAACGCCGCGAGGCGTTGCTGCTGGTGGGTGCGGGCGGCTTCTCCTACGAAGAGGCGGCCAATATCTGCGGCTGCGCGGTGGGCACGATCAAGAGCCGTGTCGGGCGCGCCCGCGCAGCGCTCAACGTCATGTTGAGCGAGGGCAGCATCCCGCAACGCTCGATCGACGATGCCGCGGCCCACCGTGCGATCCTCGAAGAGCTGGACGAAGTCGCCGCCGGTAACGGCACGATCTCGCGGACCTGAAGCCGCGGTGGACACGTCCGCTGCGCCGGTCTTCGCAAGGCGGTGATCGAGCCGCCGCCCACCGGTGGATCGCCTGAGGCGGAGCGCGACGCACCGCGCGGCGGCATGAGCGTGGCGCAGCAGGAACTGCGCCTGATGTCGGCGCTGGTCGTGCTGATCGGCATGGGCCTGTTCCTGGCGCTGCCGTTCGTCCTGTCGATCGGTTCGGTGGTGTTCCTGCCGGTGGTGACCGCCGTCGTCCTGACCATCGTGCTCTCGCCCCTCGCTGACCGGCTGTATGGCTGGGGCGTGCCCAACGGGTTGGCCTCGCTGCTGGCGCTGATTGTGTTCTTCGCAATTCTGGTCGCCGCACTCGGCCTCATCCTGCAACCGGCCGTGGCCCTGTTCGACGGAGTGCCCGTGCTGCTGCGCCAGGTCGGTGCGCGGTTCAGCCAGTTGCAGGACGAATTCGCCTGGATCGGGCAGCTCAACCGCCAGCTCGCCGAGATGATGAAAAGCTCGGAATCGCGCGAGGTTGTTCTCGCCTCGCCCAGTTTCCTCGAAGAGCTGGCCTTCGCCACGCCCAGCGTCGTCATCGAGGCGGTGCTGACCCTGCTGATGGCCTATTTCCTGATCGAGGCGCGGGTGCGGATGCGCCAGCGGCTGCTGCTCGGACGGGCCAGTTTCGGCAGCAGCATCAAAGCCGCGCGCGTGCTGCGCGAAGTACAGGACCGCGTGGCCGCCTATATCCTCACCGTGGGCTGGATCAACGCGCTGGTCGGCGTGGTCGTCGCGCTCGGCGCATGGCTGCTCGGGCTCGAGGCGCCAATCATGTGGGGCGGGCTTGCCGCGATCCTCAATTTCCTCCCCTATATCGGCCCCATGCTCATGATGGCGCTGCTCGCCCTGTTCGGCATCGGGACCAGCGAAACGGTCCTTGTCGGATTGATACCGGCGCTGGCCTATCTCGGGCTCCACACGCTCGAGGCGAATGTCTTTACCCCGTCGATCCTCGGCGCGCGCTTCACCGTGAATCCGGTGATGATCCTTATCGCGCTGTCCTATTTCACCTGGATCTGGGGCGTGCTGGGCGCGCTGCTTTCGGTGCCGATCCTGCTCATTCTTGCAGCACTGTTCGATCACATCGGGCGGCCCAACCTCATCGGCTTCGTCTTTGGCGAGCCACTGTTTCCCGAAGCCCTGGTAAGCGTCGGGGACGACGATCCGGCACCCTGAAACGCAAAACGCCCGCCACCCTCGACCGGGCGGCGGGCGTCGTTCAGCCTGCCGGCGTGTCGATCAGCCGGGATATTCCCAGGTCTTGCCGCGGGTCAGGTTCTCGGCGGCAAAGCTCCAGTTGAGCTTGTCCATCACCGCATCGAGATATTGCGGGCGAGCATTCTGGTGATCGAGATAATAGGCGTGTTCCCACAGGTCGATCACCAGCAGCGGATTGACGCCCTGCTGATCGGCCAGCGTATCGCCGTCATGGGTCTCCTCGATCGACAGCGCGCCGTTCTTCTCGGCCAGCCAGACCCAGCCGCTGGCGAAATGGCCGGCGCCGCGTTCCTTGAGCTGTTCGATCAGGGCATCGACCGAGCCGAAGGACTGGTCGATCATCGAACGCAATTCGTTCGACGGGTTCGAGGCGGTCGGGCTCAGCGAGTACCAGTAGAACCCGTGGTTCCAGCTTTGCGCGGCGTTGTTGAACAGGCCCTGGTTGCTCCCCCGTGCGGCGGCAATGACCTCGATCAGCGAGCCGTTGGCGTGATCGCTGCCTTCGATCGCGGCGTTGGTCTTGTCGATATAGGCCTTGTGGTGCTTGCCGTGATGGTAGCTCAGCGTCTCGGCCGAAACCGCCGGTTCCAGCGCGGTGTCCGGGTATGGGAGATCGATCAGCTTGAATGCCATGAGGGGTTCCTTCCGAAGTGGCGGGGTGGGTTTGCTTGACTAACGAGCAGGCGGGGCAACGGTTGCATCGCAGTGCTTCGCGGCGAGAAAAGGGCAGATGTCGCTTCCCTTCCCCCGGCGCCGGCGGCACAAGCGCGGCATAGCACAGGCAGGGCAGACGATGGCACGCAGGTTTTTCGGTACCGACGGCATTCGCGGGCGGACCAACGACGGGGTAATGACCGCGGCGATGGCGATGAAGGTGGGGCAGGCGGCGGGCACCCATTTCCTGCGCGGCGGCCACCGGCACCGCGTGGTGATCGGCAAGGATACGCGGCTGTCGGGCTACATGATGGAAAGCGCGCTGGTCGCCGGCTTCACCAGCGTGGGCATGGACGTGGTCATGACCGGGCCCCTGCCGACGCCGGCGATCGCTCTGCTGACCCGCGAAATGCGCGCCGATCTGGGGGTGATGATCTCGGCCAGCCACAACCCGTTCGAGGACAACGGCATCAAGCTGTTCGGTCCCGACGGGTTCAAGCTGTCGGACGAGGCGGAACTGGCCATCGAACGCCTGCTGGAGGACGATCCGCCCCTGGTCGATGCGGCGCGGATCGGGCGGGCACGCCGGATCGACGATGCCCGCGGGCGGTATATCCATGCGGTCAAGCAATCGGTCTCGAGCGATATCCGCTTCGACGGGCTGAAGGTGGTCGTCGATTGCGCTCATGGTGCCGCCTACCAGGTCGCACCCGCAGCGATCTGGGAACTGGGCGCGGAAGTCATCGCGATGGGGGTCGAGCCCAACGGCACCAACATCAACCGCGAGGTAGGCTCCACCGCGCTCGCCGCGATCTGCACCCGGGTGGTGCAGGAGAGCGCCGACATCGGCATCGCGCTCGACGGGGATGCCGACCGGCTGATCGTCATCGACGAGCAGGGCCAGCCGGTCGACGGGGACCAGATCATGGCCTTGATCGCGACCCGCCTGAACGCCCGCGGCGCGCTGCGCGGCGGCGGCGTGGTAGCCACGGTGATGAGCAACCTCGGCCTTGAACGCTACCTCGAAACGCAGGGCCTGACGCTCGAGCGCACCAAGGTCGGTGACCGCTACGTCCTCGAACGGATGAAGGCCGGCGGATACAATGTCGGGGGCGAACAGTCGGGTCACATGATCCTCCTCGATCACGGCACCACCGGCGACGGGACGTTGGCCGCCATGCGCGTGCTCGCCAGCCTGGTTCGCAGCGGCAAGCGTGCGAGCGAGGTGCTGCATGTTTTCGACGCCGTACCGCAGCTTCTGAAGAACGTGCACTATTCCGGCAACGACCCGCTGAGGGACGAAGCGGTCAAGGCGTGCATCGCCGAGGCCGAAAGGGAGCTTGCCGGTTCCGGCCGCCTAGTGATCCGCGCATCCGGCACCGAGCCGGTGATCCGCGTGATGGCGGAAGGCGACGATGCCGCGCAGGTCGAACGGGTGGTCGACCGGATCTGCGACGCGGTGGCGCGCGCCGCATGACCCGCCCGCCCCCGCGCGTGCTCGCCATCGCCGGGTCCGACAGTTCGGGCGGCGCCGGCATCCAGGCCGACATCAAGACCATCGCCATGCTCGGGGGTTATGCGATGACGGCGATCACTGCGGTAACGGCGCAGAACACCCTTGGCGTTCAAGGCGTCGAGGCGCTGCCGCCAAGTTTCGTCGTGCAGCAGGTCGACAGCTGCCTCGCCGACATCGGCGCCGATGCGATCAAGATCGGGATGCTGGGCGCGCCGGAAACCGCCCGGTTGCTGGCCGACCGGCTGGATCATTTCGCCGGCCCGATCGTGTTCGATCCCGTCATGGTCGCGACCAGCGGTGCGGCACTGGCCGACGATCGGACGATCGCCGCGTTCGCCGCGCTGATGGACCTTGCCACGGTGGTGACGCCGAACCTGCCCGAACTTGCCGCGCTGACCGGGGCAGACGCGCTCGAAGGCGAGAGGATCGTCGAGGCGGCCGCCGCACTTGCCCGGCGGCATGATACCATGGTTCTGGCCAAGGGCGGGCACGAGAACGAAAGCGAGGTGATCGACCGGATCGTCGCCCCCGATGGCCGGATCGCCAGCTTTGCCCACGGCCGGATCGACACCCGCCATACCCATGGCACCGGCTGCACCCTCTCGTCAGCCGTAGCGACACTGCTGGCGCACGGCCAGCCGCTGACCCATGCGGTGCGGCTGGCGCGGGCCTTCGTCCGCGCGGCGATCAAGGCAGCCCCGGGGTTTGGCGCGGGCAACGGCCCGCTCGGCCATCAGGCGGTCCGGCTGTCGTCCAGCGACGGCAGATCGTAGAACGCGGCAATGTGATCCCAGGCTTCTTCCGCGGTTTCGCACCACCGGAACAAGTCGAGGTCGCGGCGCGAGATCGTGCCTTCGTCCGCCAGTGCGTCGAAATTCACCACCCGTTTCCAGAAGGCCTCGCCGAACAGCAGGATCGGCATCGGCTTCATCTTGCCGGTCTGGATGAGGGTCAGCAGCTCGAAGAATTCGTCGAACGTGCCGAACCCGCCGGGAAACACCGCCACCGCCCGCGCGCGCAGCAGAAAGTGCATCTTGCGCAGGGCGAAGTAATGGAAGTTCAGCGACAGGTGCGGCGTGACATACTCGTTCGGCGCCTGCTCGTGCGGCAGGATGATGTTGAGGCCGATCGATTCGACGCCCACATCGCTCGCTCCGCGATTGGCCGCCTCCATGATAGACGGCCCTCCGCCCGAACACACGACGAACTGGCGCTGCCCGTTCTCGGTGATCGCCTGTTCGCTGGCGATCCGCGCAAGCTTGCGCGATTCCTCGTAATATCTGCTCTTGGCGACAAGATTCTCGACCACCCGGCGCTCGTCCTCGGGCAGGTCTTTCGCTCCGGCCAGCGCGGTCTCGCAGGCATCGGGCGGGGGGATGCGGGCCGAACCGTAAACCACGAGGGTCGAGCCGACGCCGGCTTCCTCGAGCAGCATCTCGGGCTTGAGCAGTTCGAGCTGGAACCGCACCGGGCGCAGTTCTTCACGCAGCAGGAAATCGGTGTCCTGAAACGCCAGCCGATAGGCCGGATGCGCGGTCTGCGGGGTCTGGTGGGGTGCCTGCTTCTCGAATTCGGCTTCGGTTTCGGCGGGATAGAACTTGCGGCTGGTAAGATCGCGGGTCGCGGACGGGTCATCGGTCATGCCGCGCGCGTTAGGGGGCGCGGCGGGCCGCGACAAGCGGCAATGGCAGGGGTGACAGGATTCGAACCCGTGGCCCTCGGTTTTGGAGACCGATGCTCTACCAGCTGAGCTACACCCCTGCAGCCGAGGGGGCGCATTAAGCCGAGCGACGGGGCATTGCAAGCCGGTTGCAGCTATGGTCGGGAGCCGTTGCGCGATCCTGCACGTTAGGGCAATGCCGATGCACACCCCGCCCCGCCCGCCTCCAATTCCGGTCGATCTGCTGCTGCGCGCCTATCGCTGCGGGGTCTTTCCGATGGCCGACTTCCGTGACGATCACGAGGTCTACTGGGTCGAGCCGAAAGAGCGCGCGATCATCCCGTTGGACGGCTTTCGCCTCTCCCGTTCGCTTCGCAAGGTCATCCGGCAGGATCGGTTCGCGGTTACTTGCGATCACGCCTTTGCCCAGGTCATCCGCGAATGCGCCGCCCCGCGCGAGGAGCACGCCGAAAGCTGGATCAGCCACCGGATCGAAAACAGCTATCTCGCGCTGCACGAGGGCGGCCATGCCCATTCGATCGAAGTCTGGCAGGACGGGGTTCTGGTGGGCGGGCTCTATGGCGTCGCATTCGACCGGGTGTTCTGCGGCGAAAGCATGTTCAGCCGCGTGCCCGCTGCCAGCAAGGTCGCGCTGGCGTGGCTGGTGGCAGCGATGCGCGCGGCGGGCTATGTTCTGCTCGATTGCCAGTTCATGACCGACCACCTCGCCACTCTTGGAGCGGTTCCGATCTCGCAGAACGACTACGTCGCACGGCTGTCGGAGGCGGCGGGCTCGCCCTCCTCGTCATTGCCTGAGGCGGCATCGCGGTTCGCTGCCGGTTCTTCGCCCGGGAAACTCATCGCGCAATCCTTGACCCAGACATCGTAGACCGGATGTTCGACCACATTGAGGCCCGGCGCATTCTTGAACAGCCAGCCGGAGAAAATCTTTCTGAACGAGCCGCGCGCCCCGCGTTCCTGCACCATCACCTGGACGAAGGCGCCGGTTTCAGGCGGGATTTCCCACGGCGCGGTGCGTTCGCATGATTGCAGCCTGACGATCACCTCGCCCACCCGGCGCGCCTCGCCGGGCTTGAGCGTGATGTCCTCGGAAAGATTGTTGCGCTTGTTGAGCAGGCCGAGCGTCGCCACGCGCTGCGCCAGCGGGGTGCCGACGCCCGCGCCCGCGCCGGCCGGGGCGGGTTGCCGGACACAGT
>NZ_JBHWMI010000027.1:0-39207 GCF_043423005.1 Qipengyuania sp.
ATCGCGGCGCTTGCCAAGATGGGGATAGCGAACCCATATGCGGATCGCGATTAAGAGGAGCGCGTTGAGCGGCCATGGCCGATTCCACATCATCCGCGGGAGACGCGGACAGTAGCGGCGGGCTGTGGCCCGCCATACGCAAGCTGTTCGACAACGACAGTTCGGACCGATCGCTGCGCACTCAGCTCGAGGAAGCGATCGACGAGCACGAGGACGAGAACGGCGCCGACGATGCCTCGGTCGCCGGCAAGGGCGACCTGTCCGGGGTGGAGCGGCAGATGCTGCGCAACCTGCTCCATTTCAGCGAGCACGATGCCGACGATATCGCCGTCCCCCGGGGCGAGATCATCGCCATCGCCGCCGATGCGAGCTGGGACGAGATGATCGCCGCCTTTTCCGAACACGGCCATTCGCGCATGCCGGTCTACCGCGACCAGCTCGATCACGTGATCGGCATGATCCACATCAAGGACGTCTTTCCCTTCCTGGCGGAATCGCGCCCGCCGCCCGAAGACTGGACGGTGCTGATGCGCCAGCCGCTCTATGTGCCGCAGACGCGCAACGCGCTCGACGTGCTGGCGGACATGCGCTCGCAGCGCATCCATCTTGCCATCGTGCTTGACGAGTTTTCGGGCACCGACGGCCTGATCACCATCGAGGATCTGGTCGAGGAGATCGTCGGCGATATCGAGGACGAGCACGACGATGCGCCCGAGGCGCTGATCGTACCCATCGGCAACGGGATGTGGGACTGCGACGCCCGGGCCGAGCTCGACGACGTGGCGACTGCGATCGATCCGCGCCTCGCGGAAGTGGAGGAATCGGTCGATACGCTAGGCGGCCTCGCCTTCGTGCTGGCCGAGCAGGTCCCGCAGATGGGCCGCGTGCTGGACCATCCGAGCGGCTGGCGCATCGAGATCACCGGGGCGGACGAAACCCACGTCACCCGGATGCGCCTCCACGCCCCGCCCGCAGCCGACGAGGGCGCGTGACGCCCGCGCCGCCGCTGCTCGGCAAGGTCTGATCGATGGCCCGGCGGCTTCCTCCGCTGCGCGCACTCGAGGCGTTCGTGCGCACGGTCCGCCTCGGATCGGCGCGGGCGGCGGCGGACGAACTGGGGCTCAGTCCCTCGGCGCTGTCCCGCCGGATCGGCAATCTCGAAAGCTTCGTCGGCAAGCGGCTGTTCACCCGCGCCCGCCAATCGATGCAGCTGACCGATGAGGGGCAGGCCTTCTATGACGCGGTAAGTCCGCAGCTCGAGGCACTCGCCCGGGCGGTGGAGGCGCAGTCGGACAATGCTGCCCTGCTGCGGCTACACTTGGGTGTCCTCCCGCTGTTCGGCAGCCAGCGCCTGTTCCCGCGGCTGGGCGAACTGCGACGGCGGCATCCCTTGCTCCATATCGACATCGATACCGGCCCGCATCTGGAAGACCGGGTGGGCGATACGCTGGATGCGGCGATCATCCTGTCGCGCGGGCCGGCGCCCGGGCTTCATGCCGTCCGGCTCGATCACAACAAGGTTCATGCGATCACCAGCACCGGCATCGCCCGCGAAGTCGGCGCGCAGCCCCAGGCGGCGGCGCTGTCGAAGCAGACCTTTCTCGTGCACAACGAATTGCCCGAAAGCTTCGTCGCATGGAAGGAGGCCGTCGGTCTGCCCGAGCTCGAGCCGCTGGCGGTCGATCATTTCGATTCCGGTCAGCTGATGCTGGAGGCGGCGGCGCAGGGGCTCGGCATCGCCATCATGCACGACGATCACCTCCGGCGTGCGGCGGACGGCCGGCTGGCGAGGATCTTCGATATCGAGGTCGAGAGCCCCTACAGCTACTGGTTCGTCTGCAAGCCCGCCGCCCTGGATGAACGGCCGGTGCGGCTGTTTCACGACTGGCTGATCGACGCATCGCTCTGATCGTCGCGCGGACCGGGGACGGGCGGGGGCGCGTAGCGTACCGGATCGACGGTATGAGGAAAGGGGCGCAGCGGATGGCCGAGCAGTTCGACCAGCTTGCCTTCGATCTCCGCCCGCGCTTTGGCGGCAATCGCCTTGCGGCCGCGATGATCCGCCGGGGAGAAGGGCTCGAGGTAATGGATCGTCAGGCGGAAGGTGCCGGCACGTGCCATGATCCGCCGGGCATTGGCGCCTCCGCTTTCATCGCCAATCCATGCGATCTCCTCGGCCACCGCGCCGTAATCGACGACGCAGGGCTGCACGAAGACGCCCGGCGGCGGCGGTTCGAGCACCGACAGCATGGAGGATTTGAACGGCAGTAGCGACTGCCCGTCCGTCACGGTTCCTTCGGGAAAGACGGTGATCGACCAGTTGTCGGCCAGTGCCTCACGTAATTCGTTGATCTGATCGGCCACGCCCAGGCGGTTCTCGCGTTTGACGAAAATTGTGCGATTCAGCCGGCACAGCCAGCCTATGACAGGCACCTCGCCCAATTCCTGCTTCGCCACGAACGCGGTTCCGCTACTCCCGGCGAGGGCGAGGATATCGATCCACGACACATGATTGGAGATGAAAAAGACATCACGACGGAGCGGCGTACCACGAACCTCCACCCGCGCGCCGACGACGCGGGCAGTGTAACGCAGAAAGAGCATGGGAAAGGGGGAGCCGTAGGCGAACAGTCGGAAAGCGTAATGCAGCGGCACGAAGACGAGCAGCAGCAGGACAATTGCGCCGAGGCGGCAAGCGAACCGCAATTGTTCCGGCAGCGTCAGTGCGATGGCTTCTCCGCGAAGCGCGGCTTCGCGCCGACGGGCAGTCCGCGAGCGCCGCTCATTTCTCGCGGTCGAGGCGGACGCCATAGAGCTCCATGCGGTGATCGACGAGGCGATAGCCCAGCTTTTCGGCGATCAGCTTTTGCAGGGCTTCGAGCTCGGGGTCGACGAATTCGACGACCTTGCCGCTTTCGACATCGATCAGATGATCATGGTGAGCCTCCGGGGCGGCCTCGTAACGCGCGCGCCCGTCACCGAAATCGTGCCGATCGAGGATGCCGGCTTCCTCGAACAGCCGCACGGTCCGGTAGACGGTTGCGATCGAAATGCGCGGATCGATCCGGCTCGCCCGGTCGTGCAGCATCTCGACATCGGGGTGATCATCGCTTTCGGACAGGACGCGGGCGATGATCCGGCGCTGTTCGGTGATGCGCAGGCCCTTGTCCTGGCAAAGCTGTTCGAGATCGATGCGATGTTGCAAGGCGGCTCCGGAAGCGATCGTGGTGAGCGGGGACCATAGGCACGCCCCGCCCGCGGCTCAAGCCATGGCCGGCGTCAACTCGCGGCCGCGGCCTTGCGGCGACCGCGCTTCTGCCCGGGCTTGCGTCCGAGGCCGATCTTCTTGGCCAGGTCGCGGCGGGTTTCCGCATAGGCCGGCGCTACCATCGGATAGTCCGGGGCCAAGTCCCACCGATCGCGATACTCTCCGGGTGTCATGTCATGTTCGGTCGACAAATGACGGCGAAGCATCTTCATCTTCTTGCCGCAATCAAGGCAGACGATATGGTCGTTCTTGACTGACGAGCGCACCGAAACCGCAGGATCGGGACGCTGCTCGGTTACTTCGACAGGCTTCCCCAGTTCCGACAAGGCGCCGTACACACTGGATATGAGAGTTGGCACGTCGGCGACATCGACATTGTTGTTCGAAACATGGGCCGCGACGATATCCGACGTCAGCGTAATCAGTGTTTCATTCACGTCGTGTTCGATGTTTTCCATGGGTTCGATCCTCTCAGCTTGTTTGCAGCTAGGAAGAAAGGTTCATCCTGTCCATGTAAAGACTCGTTGGCGCCTTCGATTGTCGCGGCGCTACAAGATGACCGGTCTGCTGAATAGTAATCGAGGTAAAGATCGGGGCGGGTGTAAGGTCAAAGGTCACGAGCGAAGGTAATCGCATCTATCGTGTCGCCGCCGAGCGTTCGGTAATATCCTTTGCGACGCCCGATCGGGTCGAACCCGCATCGCCGATATAGACGTTCGGCGGGGTTTTCCGCCCGCATTTCTAGGAATACCCGTCGCGATCCATTGTCCCGAGCGGCCTGCAGGAATCGTCGGAGCAAAAGCTCGCCGAGCCCGCGGTTGCGCATGGCCGGGATCACGCCGATCAATAGCAGTTCCTCTTCGTCGAGGACGCGGCGCGCCAGAACGAAGCCGGTGGCATCGCGGGGCGTGATCGGCTTTTCGCCCACGGAATCGCTGATGATCGTATAGGTGCCGGGAAGCGCAAGCGAATCTTCCACCTGCCGGCGCGTCCATGCCTCGCGCCAGTGCGGATCGAACGCCTGATCCATCACCGTCATCACATGATCGATGGTGTCCATCAGCCCGGCAACCGTGCATCGGGCTGGCGCCCGTACAGGGGTATCAAAGTATCGAGCAGCATTTCCGGTGGGAGCAGCACGGCCGCGCGGGCGTCGGGACGCAGATCGAGTGCTTTGTATCCAGCATGGCCATCAGTCAGAAGGTCAGAAGCACGATTGCCGACTGCGATCCGCTGATGCGTCCGGTCGCGCGCTTCGTCCGGAGTCAGCGAAACCAGTCCGTTCAACGGCCGGCCTTGCGGGCCGAAGTCCTGCACGAACCACTGGCCGTGGCCGCCATTGACGCAGACGGTGACGGGCTCCTCGCCAAGGCGCTGGGCCATCGTCGCCAGCAGCGACAGGGTCGGATAACCGCTGACCCGCGCCCGCCAGACGATCGCCAAAGCGCGGGCGACCGCAAGACCGATCCGCACCCCGGTAAAGCTTCCCGGACCGAGCGAGACGAGGATCCGGGATGCCTCGCCCCGGTCCGGCAGCTCCTCGATCATCGGGACAAGCCGTTCGGCATGTCCGCGGCCCAACACCTCGTGTCGATGACTGACAAGGTGGTCGCCATCGAACAGCGCGACCGAGCAGGCTTCGCTTGCAGTTTCTATCGCAAGGGTGCGCATCGTGGCCCGCTTAGACCGGTGCGCCCTTCCGCTTCAAGTCAGGCGACAGCGTTGAAGGTTTCGAAATTAGGACGCGGACTGCGATCGAAGATGGTCGTGCGGTCGCCATGACCGATGGAACAGATCCAGTCTGCGCGGACACGCGGCTGGTCGGCAAAGAACTCCGCTGTCACGCCATCGAGATCGACGCCGGACATCGGTCCGCAATCGAGGCCCAGCGCGCGCGCCGCGATCATTAGATAGGCGCCCTGCAAGGCCGAATTGCGAAACGCGGATTCCTGCCGCAACTGCTCGTTACCATCGAACCAGCTACGCGCATCGGTGTGCGGGAACAGCCATGGCAATTGGTCGTGGAAATCAAGATCGTACCCGATGATGACGCAGACCGGCGCGGTGCGGACTTTCTCCTTGTTTCCGTCACTCGCATGAGCGGCGAGGCGGTCCTTCGCCTCCTGCGATTTGCACCAGACGAACCGGCCGGGCTGCATGTTGGCCGATGTCGGGCCCATCTTGAGCAGTTCGTAGATTGCCCGGATCTGCTGCTCCGAAACGTCCTCGTCGCGCCAGCCGTTAAAGCTGCGCGCATCGCGAAAAATGAGATCGAGCGCCTCGTCGGATAGCGTGGCGCCGGTTGAGATATCGGTCATGAAGGGCTTTCAAATAAAGGGTCAGGCCGCGCGAACCTCAACGACCTCTGGTACATAATGTTTCAGCAGGCCTTCAATGCCGTGCTTCAGGGTGGCGGTGGATGACGGGCACCCGGCACAGGCGCCCTGCATCTGCAGGTAGACGATCCCGTCGCGATATCCGCGAAACTGGATGTCGCCCCCGTCGCCGGCAACGGCCGGGCGCACCCGCGCCTCCAGCAATTCCTGGATCTGATCGACAATGTCGCCATCTTCGGGTCGGCCCTCGACAACGAGGTCGTCAGGCTCGCCCGGAACTGCAATTCCTGCCGCGCTGGCAGGCGCAAACAGGGGGGCCTCCGACACGAAATGATCGAGCAGGATCGCAAGCACTTGCGGCTTCAGTTCGGGCCATGACACGCCCGGTGCCGCGGTGACGGTGATGAAGTCGCCGCCGAAGAATACATTCGTCACCTCGCCGGTATCGAAGATCGCCTGCGCAAGGGGGCTTGCCTCCGCAGCTTCGGGGGTTGCGAATTCGCGCGTGCCGCCGGCCATGACCTGGCGCTGGGGCAGGAACTTGAGACTGGCAGGATTAGGCGTCGGTTCGGTTTCGATGTACATGACGTGGATGTAGGGGCGGAACTCCTGCCCGGCAAGCGCGTGCGTTCACTGGTGCTTCACGCGGCGGCCTCCTATATACCCGCCATGCTATATCTTCCGCGCGCCGGCGGGCGCCTTGCGCTGTTCCTGTCCACTGCGATCCTCGTCGTCACCACACCGGTTGTGGCGCAGGATCAGGTTCCGGTCCCTTCGTCCCTGCAAACCGAAGGCGAGGTGCCGTGGATCTATGAAGGCAGCGACGTCCCGCGTGATGAGGAATGGCGTTTCGGCGAGCTCGATAATGGGCTTCGCTATGGCGTCCGGCACAACGGCGTGCCGCCGGGCCAGGTTTCCATCCGGGTGCGGATCGATGCAGGTTCCTTGCACGAGGAAGACAGCGAACGCGGCTTTGCGCACCTCCTCGAACATCTGCTGTTCCGGGAGAGCGCCTATCTGGGCAAGGCTGAAGCCATTCCCACCTGGCAGCGTCTGGGTGCGACTTTCGGCAGCGATACCAATGCCGAGACCACGCCCACTCATACGGTCTACAAGCTTGATCTGCCCGCCGCCGATGCCGCGAAGCTGCGGGAAAGCCTGCGGCTGATCTCGGGCATGGTGCGCGCGCCGGTGCTCTCCAACGCCAATGTCGATGCCGAGGTGCCGATCGTGCTCGCTGAAAAGCGCGAACGCGGCGGTCCGTCCGAACGCGTAAGCGAAACCAGCATACAGACGCTGTTCGCCGGTCAGCGCCTGGCCAGCCGCACGACGATCGGCACCGAGGATAGCTTGCGCGCGGCGACCGGACGGTCGCTACAGGCATTCTACGACCGCTGGTACCGCCCGGAAAACACCGTCATCTCGATTGTGGGCGATATCGATCCGCTGGTTTCCGCAGCTCTGGTCGAGGAGTTTTTCACCGATTGGCAGGGCAAGGGCCGGCCCGTCGCCGCGCCTGCGTTCGGTGATCCCCGCGCGCCGCGCGGTGCCGATCCTGCGAACCCGGTCGGCGAAGTGAAGGTGATCGTCGAACCCGACCTCCCGCGCGCCTTCACCTATGGCATCATGCGCCCGTGGCGACCGGTGAAGGACACGATCGAATACAACGAGGGCCGGTTGCGCGAACAGCTTGCCCTGGCATTGATCAACCGCCGGCTCGAGGCGCGGGCGCGCGGCAATGGAACTTTCCTCTACGCCCAGGCGGACGAGGCCAAGATCAGCCGTTCGACCCATGCAACGCTGGTGACCTTCGCTCCGCTGAGCGAGGATTGGCAGGGGTCGCTGGATGAAATCAGGGCGGTGATCGCGGACGCGACCAGCAACCCGCCGACTGCCGAGGAGATCGCCCGCGAACTTGCCGAGATGCAGGTGGTGTATCAGAACCTGGTCGAACAACGCTCGGTCATGGCAGGGTCGCAGCTGGCCGACGATCTGGTGAATGCGGTCGACATCCGCGAAAGCGTCGCCGCGCCTGAAACCTTCCTCATGGTGTTCGAGCGGATGAAAAATACCGCGACACCCGAAATGGTGCTGGCGGAAACCCGCAAGCTGTTTTCCGGCAACGTCATCCGCGCGGTCTACATGACCCCTGATGCGGATGAGGCGAGCGACAAAGCGCTCCACGCCGCCATGCTGGCGCCGGTGAAGGCAGACGCGGGCGCGCGGCTTGCGGCGGCGACGATCTCCTTTGCTGATCTTCCGCCGATCGGTGCGCCGGGCGAGATCGTAAGCCGCACCCAGCATGTCCTGCGCGATAGCGAGCTTATTACCTTCGCCAACGGGGTGAACGCGATCATCTGGCCGTCAAAGGACGAACCGGGCCGCGTTTCGGTCAAGGTCGACTTCGGTGCGGGTTATCGCGCCTTCTCGCCCGATCAGGCTCCTTACATCTCGCTTGGCGAAGCGGCTTTGATCGGTGCCGGGCAGGGTACGCTCGGCCAGGAGGAACTTGACCGGATCACCACCGGGCGCAAGATGGGTTTCGACTTCGGGATCGACGAAGATACCTTCACCTTCGCCGCGCAGACCCGGCAACAGGATCTGGCCGATCAGCTGTATCTTTTCGCCGGCAAGCTCGCTGCGCCGCGGTGGGACGAGAATCCTCTGATCCGCGCCAAGGCAGCGAACAAGCTGGCATACGAAAGCTTCGTCACCAGCCCGGCGGGCGTGATCAATCGCGACCTCGGTTACCTGCTGGCGAATGGAGATCCGCGTTTCGGCATCCCGACACCCGCCCAGATCGATGCGACAAGTGTGGCCGGCTTTCGCGGGGTCTGGGAACCGATCCTGACGCGGCAGGGTCCGATCGAGGTTTTGATCGCCGGTGATTTCAACCGCGAGGAGGCCGTCGAGGCTCTGACGCGGACGTTCGGCGCCCTGCCGGCGCGCGAGCCCCTTTCCCCTGAAATTACGGCGCGGACAGTCGGCTTCCCGGCGGCGGGGGAAACTGTCGTTCGCACGCATCGCGGCGATCAGAATCAGGCCGCCGCCGTCATCGCCTGGCCGGGCGGGGCAGGGCTGGACGGCCTGCGCGAATCGCGCCAGCTCGAAATCTTGGTGCAGGTGTTCAACAATCGCTTGCTCGAGGCGATGCGCGAACGGGCCGGCGCAAGCTATGCCCCGGTCGTGCGGCTGGATTGGCCGACCGGCATCGAGAGCGGCGGGCGGATCATGGCCCTTGCCCAGCTTCGGCCGCAGGACGTTCCCACCTTCTTCACCGAAGCTGACCGGATCGCCCGCGATCTGGCGACCACGCCGCCCTCGGAAGAGGAACTCAAGCTGGTTACCGAACCTCTGCGCAATTACTTTTCGCGCGCGCAGAGCGGCAATTACTTCTGGATGCTGGAGCTCGCCGGAAGCAGCACCGACACCCGCCGTGTTCAGGCCCTGCCGACCCTTATCGATGATTATTCGGTGACGACGCCGGAGACAATGAAGGCACTGGGTGCCAAATATTTCGGCAATGTCGACGGGTGGCGCTTGGCGGTTATTCCGGAAGGGCAATCGCTGGCAACAAAGGCGTCCGCTCCAGCCGAAAGCGCGCGCGGTCGCTGAGATCAGCCCGCCTTTGCCTATGCATCCGCGGGCTGGCGGGGTAGGGGATAACGGTGGATACGACAGCACGAGGTTCGCGGATGGAACGCCCCTGGACGCCGAATAGCTGGCAGGCATTCGAGGCGCGTCATCTGCCCAGCTACGCCGACCCCGCTGTCCTGGCGGAGGTCCAGGGATCGCTCACCCGTCATCCGCCGCTGGTGTTCGCCGGCGAGGCACGGGCGCTGAAACAGGATTTGGCGGAAGTCGCCGCCGGGCGGGCGTTCCTTCTGCAGGGCGGCGATTGCGCCGAAAGCTTCGCCGAATTTCATCCGGACAACATCCGCGACACGTTTCGGGTGCTCTTGCAAATGGCGGTCGTCATGACGTTCGCCAGCAAGCAGCCGGTGGTAAAGGTTGGCCGGATGGCGGGCCAGTTCGCGAAGCCCCGTTCGGCCGCCGAAGAAACGCAGGGCGGCGTCACCTTGCCAAGCTATCTCGGTGATATCGTCAATGGCATCGAATTCGAAAGCGGTGCGCGCGTCAACGACCCGCAGCGAATGGTCAGGGCCTATTACCAATCGGCAGCGACACTTAACCTGCTGCGCGCCTTTGCCGGAGGCGGCTATGCCAACCTGCGGCAGGTCCACCAGTGGACGCTGGATTTCATGGACCGCAGCCCGTGGGCCGAAAAATTCGCGCGTATGGCCGACCGGATCGGTGAGGCGCTGGATTTCATGGAGGCGTGCGGGGTCGATCCTGCGCGGGTTCCGCAGTTGCAGGGGACCAGCTTCTATACCAGTCACGAAGCCTTGCTGCTGCCCTACGAACAGGCGCTTACCCGGCGCGACAGCCTGACCGGCGACTGGTACGATACCAGCGCGCACATGCTGTGGATCGGCGATCGCACCCGCTTTGCCGGCAGCGCGCATGTCGAGTTCGCGCGCGGCATCGGCAATCCCATCGGCATGAAGTGCGGGCCGACCCTCGAGCCGGACGAAATACTCAGGTTGCTCGATACCCTGAACCCTTCCCGCGAGCCGGGGAGGATCACGCTGATTGCGCGTTTCGGGCATGACAAGGTCGAGCGCGGCCTGCCCCCACTGCTGCGAGCCGTTACGCGCGAAGGGCACCCGGTCGTCTGGAGCTGCGATCCGATGCACGGCAACGTCATCCGATCCGAAAGCGGCTTCAAGACCCGGCCGTTCGATCGCATTCTGGCCGAGGTGCGAAGCTTCTTCGACGTGCACCGGGCAGAAGGCTCTCACGCCGGTGGCATTCACGTCGAAATGACCGGGCAGGACGTTACCGAATGCATCGGCGGGGCGGTGGCGATCACGCACGAAACGCTCAAGGACCGCTATCACACCCATTGCGATCCGCGTCTCAACGCAGCCCAGGCGCTCGAACTTGCGTTCCTGATTGCCGAGATGATCAATGCGGAGCACGCACTGAATGCAGGCGATGAACAGGTTGCGCAGGCGGGGCTTGGTTGACCTTTAGCGATTAATCGCCATTCTCCCTTGCGGAGGCCGCGAAGGGCAGCCGCAGACAAGAGGGGCGGATGTTCCAGCCCGAAGCCCAGATCGCCCGTTGCGAGCCGACGGATCGCGCCGCCAGGTTCGCACGAACCCGCGCCCTGAGCGAGGCGCTCGCCGCCCCGCTATCGGATGCGGATGCAACGATCCAGTCGATGGATGATGCTTCGCCGGCCAAATGGCATCTCGGCCATACGACATGGTTCTGGGAAACCTTTCTTCTGCGCGATCACAAGCCGGACTACCGCCTGTTCGACGAGCGATGGCCCTTCGTTTTCAATTCCTACTACGAGGCCGAGGGCGAGCGGATTGCGCGCGGCACAAGGGGCCTCATGTCCCGCCCGGCGCTGGACCGGATCCTGGAATGGCGCGCCCACGTCGACCGCGAGATGGCTCCGTTGATTGAGGACGAGACGCTCGGCCCGTTGATCGATCTGGGACTGGCACATGAACAGCAGCATCAGGAATTGCTGCTGACCGATATCAAGCATGCGTTCTTCCAGAACCCGCTCGCCCCGGCGTTATGGGATGCGGCACTTCCGGCGACGAAGACATTGTCCGATAACTGCGGCTGGTACTCTCATCCCGGCGGGATCGCCCGGATCGGACATGAGGGGGGCGGCTTCGCGTTCGACAACGAGGGGCCGGCGCATCGCCAGCTGCTGGAGCCCTTCGCCCTGTCGTCCCTTCTCGTCACCAATGGCGAATGGGATGCGTTCATTGCCGATGGCGGTTATCGAAAGGCTGCGCTGTGGCTGTCTGACGGGTGGGCGTGGGTCTGCCAGAACCACATCGCCGCGCCGGCCTATTGGCGGGAAGACGCCCATTTTACCCATGCGGGCTGGCAGCGGCGCGATCCTGCCGCGCCCGTCACTCACATCAGCTATTTCGAAGCCGATGCCTTTGCTAGCTGGGCAGGGTACCGATTGCCGACCGAGTTCGAATGGGAAGCGATCGCGCGGGGGCGGGGTTCGCCATCGGAAATCCACGATCCCCACAGTGGCAACCAGCTCGACGATGCGGGCCCTGTGATACCCGCAGGAGGCGGAGGTCTGTTCGGGGACTGCTGGCAATTCACTCGCTCCGCCTATCTGCCCTATCCCCGCTTCGCCCCGGCGAAAGGCGCCGTCGGCGAGTACAACGGCAAATTCATGAGCGGGCAGTTCGTCCTGCGCGGAGCGAGCTGCGCAACGCCGCGGGGGCATTCGCGCAAGACTTATCGCAACTTCTTCTATCCCCATCAGCGCTGGCAATTCACCGGCCTGCGGCTCGCCAAGGACACGTAATCTATGCTGGAGGAACAGGGGATCGCCATTGTCGACCGCGATCGCAACGGCGTCGACCGTGCCTTTCGCGGCGACGTTCTGAAAGGGCTTCGGCAACGTCAGAAAGCAGTGCCGGCACGCTGGCTTTACGATGATGCGGGTTCGCAGCTGTTCGAGGAAATTACTTTTCTCGAAGAGTATTACCCGACGCGCGCGGAAACCGAGATACTGACGGCGCGGGGGGCCGAATTCGCCGAACTGATCGGCCCGGATCGCGCCGTGATCGAATTCGGCTCGGGCAGTTCGGTCAAGACGCCCTTGCTCCTCTCGGCGATAGAACCGGCGGCCTATGTCCCGCTCGACATCGCGGGCGATTTCCTGCGCGAGGCTGCCGCCGCCTTGTCGGCGAAGTTTCCGCAGCTGCCGATCTACCCGGTCGAGGCGGATTTCATGCGCGAGACCGCATTGCCCGACGAGGTGGCGGACATGCCCAAGCTGGGCTTCTTTCCCGGTTCGACGATCGGCAACATGGTACCGCGGACTGCCACCGATCTGCTGCGTTCCATGCGCGCTACGCTGGGCAACGGCGGCGGGGGGCAGCGGCCGCTGCTGCTGATCGGCATGGATCTCATCAAGAAACGCCGCGTGCTCGAGGCGGCCTATGACGATGCCCGCGGGGTAACCGGAGAATTCAATCTCAACCTTGCCCGCCGGATCAATCGCGAGCTCGACGGCACCATCCCGGTTGATCGGCTGTGTCACGTTGCCCGCTGGAACGACGACGATGCCCGGGTCGAAATGCATCTGATGGCACAGGGCGATCTGTCCTTCACCGTCGCTGGCGAAAGTTTCCGCATGAGCGCGGGCGAAACGATTCACACCGAAAACAGCCACAAGTTCACCCGCCGCAGCGCGGCGATGATGCTTCAGGCCGGCGGATGGAGCCCGGTCGCGCGCTGGAAGGACGAGAAGAAACGCTTCTGCGTGATCCTCGCCGAGGCGACCGAAGAACGCGGTGCCCCCTGACCTTTTCGCGGTGACCCCAGCGACCTATATAGCGGTGATGGACTTTGCGCCGCTGCTATCCGGACTGGGCGACGTCATCAGCGCCGTTCCGCGTTCGGGCCTCCTCCTCGCGACGATCGTTGCGATGGTCGTGGGGTGGATCGGATCGGCGATGATTTCGCGCAAGGTGGCCGGGGGGAAGCTCATACGCGGCCTGGGTTCGCTGGCGCTGGGTGCGATCCTCGTAACACTCGTACTTCAGCTGTCCCGCTTCGATCCGCGGCTGGAGGTTGCCGTCCCACAGCTGGGGTTGCCCGAGCAGCGGGTCGAAGGCGGCGAGACGGTTGTCCCATTGGCCGCCGACGGGCATTACTGGCTTGAGGCAGACGTCAACGGCGTGCCCGTCCGCTTCCTGGTGGATACCGGAGCGACCTTGACCGCAGTATCCGCCGAAACAGCGCAGCGCGCGGGATTGACGGCGCGGACCGGCGGGGTGCCGATCATGATCAGCACCGCCAACGGGACGGTACACGCCGATCTGACGACCCTTGATCAGCTATCCTTCGGAAACATCACGGCCGAAGGGCTGGATGCCGTCATTGCGCCCAATCTCGGGCGGACGAACGTCATCGGGATGAATTTCCTGTCCCGGCTCGAAGGGTGGCGGGTGGAGCGTGGCGATCTGATCCTTTCCCCCGCCGTATCCGATCAGAGAGAATAGCGTCGCAAGGTCTGGGCCCCGCCGCTCGGCGAGTCCTTCCACCGGCCGGCCGACCGGGCCAGATAGTCCTCCAGCGCCAGATGCTGCGGACTGGTTCGTCGCTGGGCCAACAGCGTTTCGATTTCACGCAGGAGTGCTTCTGGTGCGAAGGGTTTGCGCAAGTAGGCCTGCGCCCCGTTGAAGCGGGCGGCCTGTTCGTCCGCAGCGCCCGTGATCCCGGTGAACATGATCACCGGCAAATCGTAATGGCGCGGCGAGGTGCGTAATTCGCGCAGCACCTGCGCGCCGGTCATTCCGGGCATATCCTGATCGAGCAGCAGGACGTCCGGCCGGCGCCAGCGCAGGAGGTCCAGCGCCTCGCGCCCGCTGCCGACCCAGCCGCAGATATGCCCGGCATCGAGCAGTGCGGCGCTGGCAACTTCCGCAACGATCTCGTCGTCATCGACAATCAGGATATGAGCCACGATGGGTGCCTTTCACGCTTGTTCGGTGCAAGGCGCCCCCTAAAGACAAGGCAAGCACTGGCGGGTAAGGGACGGGCCTCGTATTCCTACCTAAACCACGAGTACTCTCACCGGCGATCGATGACCCATCCGACTGACGCTTTCATCCGCACCACGGGCATCCATAACTTCCGCGATTACGGAGGGTGGCGAGTGATGGGCGGGAGCGCCGTGCGGCGCGGCCTGCTGTATCGTTCGGGCCAGCATGTCGAGGCGAGCGACGAGGATCTCGCCGCTCTCGGCCGGTTGCACATTCGTACCGTCATCGACTTGCGCGGCGAAAGCGAACGCGAACGGCATCCCTGCCGAAGAGTCGAGGGGTTCGACGGCCAGGTCATCTTCCACGAAGGCGAAACCTCGTCCAGCCCGCCGCATCTCGACATCGATGCAAGCGTCACGACCGCAGCCTATGCGCGCGAGCGGATGCAGGCGGTGTATACCCGAATGCCGCACAACCCCGCGATGATCGCGATGTTTGGCCGGTATCTTCGCGTGCTGGCGGACAACGAGGGGCCGAGCCTCGTCCATTGTTTTGCCGGCAAGGACCGGACCGGGGTGGCGGCCATGCTCGTGCTGCACCTCCTGGGGGTAAGCCGCGAGGACCAGATCGCCGAGTTCATGCGGACCAATGACGCCCCGACCATCGCGGTGCTGCGGCGGCAGACCGTTCCCGCGCTTGAGGAACGCTTCGGGCGCACGCTTGACGAGCCTTCGATCGACGCGCTGTTGGGGGTGCGCGAAGAATACCTGGAAACCTGGTGGGCCGAGGCCGAGCGGATGCATGGCTCGCTCGATGATTATGTGTCCCGCGAACTGGGTGTGGACGACGACCTGCGGCAAAGGTTGCAGGCCCGCTACGTCACGTGACTTCGCCGGCCGCCGCGCCCATATAGCCCACCAACCGACAATTCTTGACAGGCAAATTCACGTCATGGCCATTCATCGTACCAAAATGCTCATCATCGGTTCCGGCCCCGCCGGCTATTCCGCCGCCATCTATGGCGCGCGGGCGATGATGGAGCCGATCGTGGTCCAGGGATTGCAACCGGGCGGGCAGCTGACCATCACTACCGACGTGGAGAACTACCCCGGCTTTGCCGATGTCGTGCAGGGGCCGTGGCTGATGGAGCAGATGCAGAAGCAGGCGGAACATGTCGGCACCCGGATGATGTGGGACACCATCGTCAAGGTCGACCTTGCCGGCGGCTCGCCCTTTCGTGCGATCGGGGACAGCGGCGATGAATATGTCGGCGATGTGGTGATCATCGCCACCGGGGCACAGGCCAAGTGGCTGGGCGTGCCGGGTGAGATGGAGCTGGGCGGCAAGGGCGTCAGTGCCTGCGCGACGTGCGACGGGTTCTTCTACCGCGGCAAGAAAGTGGCGGTCATCGGCGGCGGCAACACCGCGGTCGAGGAAGCGCTTTATCTTACCAACCATTCCGACGACGTGACCCTGATCCACCGCCGCGGGGAACTGCGCGCCGAACGCATCCTGCAGGACCGCCTGTTCGCTAATCCCAAGATCACCGTCCTGTGGAACAAGGCCGTGGAGAGGTTCGAGGCCGGGCCGGCGGGTGCGCTCGAACGGCTGGCGCTGGTCGACACCCGATCCGGCGAGACAAGCGATTTCGCCTGTGACGGGGCCTTCGTCGCCATCGGCCATGCCCCGTCAACAGAGCTGTTCAAGGGCCAGCTCGAGATCGACGAGGGCGGCTACCTCGTGGTCGAACCCGGCACGCCCAAGACCGCGATTCCCGGCGTGTTTGCCGCAGGCGACGTGATGGACCATACCTATCGCCAGGCGGTAACCGCCGCCGGGACGGGTTGCATGGCCGCGCTCGATGCGGAACGCTTCCTCGCCGGCCTCGACATCGACCTTGCCGGCCACGCCGAGGCGGCGGAGTAGCGCGCCCCCTCGGCTAGTCGAACACCACCATCGCGGCGTGCACGATCAGCGCAATCAGCACTACGCTCGAAATGGCGAACAGCACGAAACGCACCATCACGCGGTTCGCCGTGACCTGCACCAGCGAATGGATGATCCGCAGCCCGGTATAGATCCAGGCGAGCAGGGCGTTCATCCCATCCCCATAGCCGGTGATCGCCAGCAGCAGTGCGACGGCGTAAAACAGGGTCGGCTGTTCGTGGAGGTGGTTGTAGTTGTGGGCCTTCCACTGAACCTCTGCCGGCAGCGTGCGATCGAGCGAGGCATCGGGATCGCGCACCATCTTGTCCGGATCGACCTTCAGCCGGCTCATCGCCGGAATGCGGGTGGCGTACATCCAGGCCCACATGATCATCGTCCAGATCATCAGCACCACGATGGGCTGGAGAATGGGGGAATTGAGCGCGGCGTCGTCGATCATGCGAGAACTCCCGTATCGGTGAACAGCGTGAGGACCAGCGCCCGCCCCGTCAGCCAGGCCAGCGCGGCGGTGGAAGCCATGAACAGCAGGAAGCGCAGCGGCACGGTATTGACCAGCGACTGCCACAGCGAATGCACGATCCGCAGCACGACATAGGCCCAGGCCGCCCACACATCCCCTGTCGCCGGGCCGAGTAGCGCCACGATCAGCGAAGCCGCGTAGAACAGCGTCGGCTGTTCCATGAGGTGGGTGTAATTGTGCGATTTCCAGTTGATCCGGTCATCCAGCACGCCTTCGAGGTCCTGCCCGCGGCCGCCGGCCTTGCTGTTCGCCAGACCCCCGCCCATCCGCTTCATCGCCGGCAGGCGGGCCGAACCCATCCATACCAGCATGATCAGCGACCACGCGATCAGCACCGCCGCCGGTGCCAGCATCTCTGCCTGCATGCCATACCCTCCCTGTTATGCGCCCGAGCCTGCGACCAAGCCCGGCGATTGTCAAACCTCGGCCAGCGTGCGGGCAAAGCTCGCCGCATCGGTATTGCCGCCGGTCAGCATGATGACGGTATCCTCGTCCAGCGGCACCTTGCCGGCCAGCGCCGCCGCCAGCGCCGCCGCGCCGCCGGGTTCGAGCACCAGCTTGAGCCGCGCGAAGGCAAAGCGCTGGGCGGCTCGGACCTCGTCGTCCGTCACGGCCACGCCCGGTTCCGCCCGGCCATTGAGGACTTCGAGGTTGATCGGCTTGGTAGCGTCGGGCTGTAGCGCATCGCAGATGGTGGCGGGCGGATTGGCGCCGACCCGCACGATCTCGCCCGCCGCGAGCGATTGCCCGACCATGTCCCAGCCTGCCGGCTCGACCACGTGGATCGCGCTGTCGGGGCAGGCGAGCGACAGCCCGGCCGCGAGCCCGCCCCCACCGCAGCAGACTATGAGGCGCGACGGCGTGCGCCCCAGTTGCGCCGCCGCCTCGTGCCCGGCGCTCCCCTGGCCCTCGATCACCCAGGGATCGGCGAAAGCGTGGACCAGTACCGCGCCGCGCCGCTCGACTTCGCGGGCGGCAACCTCGTCGCGATCCTCGCCTGGCCGGTCATAGAGCACGATCTCCGCACCCAGCGCGCGGGTCGCCTCCAGCTTCACCGCAGGCGCGTTGCGCGGCATGACGATGGCCGCGGGGATGTCCAGTCGCCGCGCCGCCCAGGCGACGCCCTGGGCGTGGTTGCCGCTCGACACGGCAACCACGCCGCGTGCCCGCTCCTCGGGAGTGAGGTTGACCAACCGCCACCACGCACCCCTGATCTTGAATGCGCCGATGGGTTGCAGGCATTCCGCCTTGGCCCAGGCCCGCACGCCGCCGATCTCCACCGGAAGCAGCGGGGTGGGCGGCAGTCCGATCTGCTGGAGGCTGGCAAGCGCGGCTTGCGTGCCTTCACAGGTCGGCATTCGTGGGGCGTTTTCGTTCATCGCGGTGCCTTTGGTGCTGAACCCTGTCACACTTGTCACACAGTCCTGAGAGGAAATATCGGGCGGCCCCAGCGCCGGGGGACGGAGGGCGGCAATTTCGAGGGATGGCGGGAGAGCATAACCGGCTCCTACGTCTTCCGCACGACCGTAGGAAACGGGCTTTCGCGGATCGATTGGCGGTCGGCATGCATTTCGCTAGGGCAGCCGCGAATCCTGTTTCGGAGAAAGCAAGTCATGTCGAAAGTCCTGGTCATCGGTGCGGGCGGCGTCAGCAGCGTATGCGTTCACAAGATGGCGATGAACCCCGAAATCTTTTCCGACATCCATCTTGCCAGCCGGACAAAGTCCAAGTGCGACGCGATCGCGGCCTCGGTGAAGCAGCGCACCGGGCGGGACGTCAGCACCTACGAGATCGACGCCGAAGAGGTGCCGGCGATGGTCAACCTCCTGAAAAAGGTCCAGCCCAGCCTCGTCGTCAACCTCGCGCTGCCTTACCAGGACTTGCCGATCATGGACGCCTGCCTCGAAGCGGGCGTCGATTATCTCGACACCGCCAATTACGAACCCAAGGACGAGGCGAAGTTCGAATACAGCTGGCAGTGGGCCTATCACGACCGCTTCAAGGACAAGGGGCTGATGGCACTGCTCGGCTCTGGCTTCGATCCGGGCGTCACCAGCGTGTTCACCATGTGGATCAAGAAGCACAAGCTGAAGACGATCCGCCAGCTCGACATGCTCGATTGCAATGGCGGTGATCACGGGCAGGCCTTCGCCACCAATTTCAACCCCGAAATCAACATCCGCGAGGTCACCGCGCCGGCGCGTCACTGGGAGAACGGCGAGTTCGTCGAAACTCCGGCGATGGGCAAACGCGTGGAGTTCGACTTCGAAGGCGTCGGCCGCAGGAACATGTACATGATGTATCACGAGGAGCTGGAAAGCCTCGCGAAATTCAACCCCGAGATTGAACGCGCGCGTTTCTGGATGACCTTTGGCGACGAGTACATCAAGCACCTCACCGTGCTGCAGAACGTGGGCATGACCCGGATCGATCCGATCCGCTATCAGGGCAAGGAGATCATCCCGCTCCAGTTCCTCGCCGCCGTCCTGCCCAAGCCCGAAACCCTTGGCGAGACGACGAGGGGCAACACCAACATCGGTGTCATCGCGACCGGCGAAGCGCTCGACGGTTCGGGCGAGAAGACCTTCTACATCAACAATATCTGCAGCCACGAGGCCGCCTACGAGGAAACCGGCAACCAGGCGGTGAGCTACACCACCGGCGTTCCGGCGATGATCGGCAGCGCGATGATGGTCACTGGCACATGGCGGGGCGAGGGCGTGTTCAACATGGAGCAGATGGACCCCGATCCGTTCATGGACATGCTGAACCAGCAGGGCCTGCCGTGGCAGGTCGAGGAGCTGGACGGGCCGGTCGGTTTCTAGCCCGCGCCGCGCTGCCCCCCGCGCTCGCTGACGCGGGGTTTTGCGAGCGGGGCGGCCGCTTACGATTTATTGACGATGCCGCTTGATGCGGTATTAAACCCGCAGCGCCATAGGGGGGCGCTGCGGGACGGATCGCTCCGCCCGGCCACCAGGGGGACACCTTCAATGAACAAGTCGTTTGCGGCGCTCGCGCTGCTGAGCCTTGGCGCCTGCGCCAAGCCGTATGTCGGCACGCCATATGCCGCACCCGCCACGCCGGTCACCTCGGTCGGCATCGTTGCGGATACCTTGCCCAAGGATGCGGTCGCATTCGAAGCGGCGTCGACGATGAGCAATTTCGGACTGATCGGTGCGCTGGTGGACGCCGGGGTCCAGGCGTCGCGCAAGGACCGGGTGAACGATGCGCTGGAAAGCATCCAGCACGATCCTGAAGCCGTCTTCGAGAAGCACCTCGTCGACACGTTGGCCGCGAACCGGGTTTCGGCAACGCTGATGGACGGGCCCGACCGCGAGGAACGCAAGTTCCTGGCAAGCTATCCCGCCGCCCCGGCCGGGACGCAGGCCCTGGTCGACTTCAACGTCACCTCGTTCGGCTATGTCAACGCCGGCAACCAGCTGTGGCGTCCGGTGGTCACTGCCGACGTGCGGATGGTCGACGCGCTCAATGGCAAGACGATCATGGAAAACCGCATCGTCTACAACGGCGTGAACACGCAGGCCGGCGTTGTGACGATCGCGCCGAACCCGGCCTACACGTTCCAGAACCGCGAGGACATGGTCGCCAATCCCGAACGGCTCGCCGCAGGGATCGACGATGCGCTCAAGCAGGTGGCGGAAACTGCTGTCCGCCTGATGAAATGAGCCGGACCTCGAGGCTCGCCGTTCTGGCCGGCGCCGGAATGCTGGCCGGTTGCACGACCACGGCGGTAAGCTTTCCGCCCAGCCTGACCTACGCCCCGGCCACCTGCGCCGACGGGGTGGATACGGTGTCGGCGCTCAGCCTCGTGCCCGACAAAGACAAGGCGATCTGGACGCGGGACGATCAGGTGTCGGCCGCCTCGGCCTGTATCAGACGGGGCGGCGCGGCGGTGCCCTATCTCGTCTATGCCCTGCCGCCTGCCGGCAGCGCCAGGATGGTCGAAGTCGGCGCGGTGCTGGAACCGACGCGGGTGGTATCGCCCGAGGTGGTGCTGCTCGACGAAGCTGGCAACGAGACGCGAAGCTTCGCGCGCGAAAGCTACATGTTTCGCCCGGGGCTCTATTCGGTCCAGTTCGTGCCGGCGGCGAACGAACGCTTCGCGCTGGTGATGGTCGATCCGGCGCCGATCGGGAAAACGCACGATACGATCACGCTCGGGACGTCCTCGACGATGGTCTATACCGGCTTCGGCGTGTCCAACTGGACGGCCGGCAACGAAGCCATGATGTCGCGCGGGTTTTCCTACGAAGGCACGATGCGCGCCCTCGTCTATCGCGCGCAAGCGGACTGACCGGGTCATCCCGAAAGGGAAACGGGGCGGGGCGGCGATGGCCGTTCCCGCCCTTTTCTTTTGCGCCGGGGCGATTAAGTCGCCCGCATGGAAACCAGAGCCGGCGATCCGGGCGCGTTTGCGCACTTCGATCTTTCGCGTGTCGACAGCCCCGCCTTCGTCGTCGATGCCGCGCGGCTGCGCGCCAATTGCCAAGTGCTGGCGGATATCCGCGATGCCGCCGGGATCAAGGTGCTCGCCGCGCTCAAGGCGTTTTCCATGTTTTCGACCGCGCCCATCATCGGCGAATATCTCGACGGGGTCTGCACTTCGGGCCTGTGGGAAGCGCGGCTGGCGAGCGAATTCTACGACGGCGAGATCGCGACCTACAGCGCCGCTTACAAGCCCGCCGAGCTGGAAGAGGTGTGCCGCCTTTCGGATCACGTCATCTTCAACTCGCCCGGCCAGCTCGAACGCGCCGCACCCATCATCGAGGCGGCCCGCGCCGCCGGGCAGGATTTCGATATCGGCCTGCGCATCAATCCGATGTGCCCCCAAGGCGAGGTGCCCCGCTATGACCCGTCGAGCCCCGGCAGCCGCCTGGGTTTTCCGATCGATCAGCTGACCCCGGAAATCATGGAGCAGGTCGACGGGATCCATTTCCACAATCTGTGCGAGCAGGATTTGGAGCCGCTGCTTGCCACCTGGGACAAGGTCTTCGACGCGATCGAACCGTGGTTCGGCCAGCTGAAGTGGATCAACATGGGCGGCGGGCACCACATCACCCGCGCCGATTACCAGCGCGAGGAGCTGGTCGAATTCCTGCGCGATGCGAAGGAGGATACCGGGACGGAAATCTATCTCGAACCGGGCGAGGCGGTGGCGCTCGATGCCGGCATTTTGGTCGGCACCATCCTCGACACCGGCTTCAACGGCGTGCCACTCGCCGTCAGCGACGTTTCCGCCACCTGCCACATGCCTGACGTGATCGAGGCGCCCTACCGTCCCGCGATGCTGGGCGAACTGAGCGAGGGCGAGGGACCGCAGGTGCGTATCGGCGGTCCGTCCTGCCTCGCGGGCGACGTCATCGGCGATTACCGCATTCCCGGCGGGGCGGAGATCGGCACGCGCTTCGCCTTTCTTGATCAGGCGCATTATTCGATGGTCAAGACCAACACCTTCAACGGCGTCCAGCTGCCGTCGATCTGGCTGTGGGACAGCGACACCGACCAGCTCGAGCTGGTGCGCGAGTTCGGTTACGAGGCATTTCGCGACCGGCTGAGCTGAAGGCCGCCGGCTGGTGAAATCGGCGCGGAAAACGCGCCTATTCACTTGCGTTTCATCGCCACCCTTTTATATGCGCCGCTCCCGCTGCCCCAAGGGGACTTCCTAACCGCAAGGCAGCTTGTCGTTTCATGGCTCGCAAGAGCCGTTTAGGGGGTCCCTTGAGTTGCAGCATTTTCCTGACGCCAAGGCCGTAGCGCGCACCCTTGCGCCGGACGAGCCGGTCATCCTCAACCGCCCGCACGCCGCGGCGCGGGCGGCGCGTTTCTTCGCCGAGCGGTTTCCGGGCAAGTCTCTTTATGCGGTGAAGGCCAATCCCTCGCCCGATTTGATCGAGATCCTGTGGGCGAACGGGATCACCCATTACGATGTCGCCTCGATTGCCGAGGTGCGGCTGGTGCGCTCGGCGCTGCCGGATGCGGTCCTGTGCTTCATGCACCCGGTCAAGGCGCCCGGCGCCATCCGCGAGGCCTATTTCGAGCATGGCGTGCGCACCTTCAGCCTCGATTCGGCGGAAGAGCTGGCGAAGATCGTCGAGGCGACCCGCGCCGCCGATGGCACCCCCGCGGCGGACCTGCGCCTCTGCGTCCGCCTGCGCGTGTCGAGCGAATATTCCGAGCTTTCGCTGGCGAGCAAGTTCGGCTGCGACCTGACCGAGGCGCCGGCGCTGCTCCAGGAAACCCGCCAGCATGCGGACTGGTTGGGCGTGTGCTTCCACGTGGGGAGCCAGGCGATGACGCCGTTCGCCTATGTCCAGGCGCTGGACCGCACCCGCGCGGCCATTGCCGAGGCTTCCGTGGTCATCGACATGATCGATGTCGGCGGCGGGTTTCCGAGCGTCTATCCCGGGATGGAGCCGCCGCCGCTCGAGGATTACTTCCAGATCATCAAGAAGCATTTCGAGGCGCTGCCGATCGCCTACAATGCCGAGCTGTGGTGCGAACCCGGCCGGGCGCTGTGCGCGGAATACTCCTCGGTGCTGGTCAAGGTCGAGAAGCGCCGCGGCGAAGAGCTCTACATCAACGACGGTGCCTATGGCGCGCTGTTCGATGCGGCGCACGTCAACTGGAAGTTCCCGGTTCGTGCGCTGGAAGACGATCTCATCAAACCGGAAATGGACTTCGCGTTCTACGGTCCGACCTGCGACGATGCCGATTACATGCCCGGTCCCTTCGCTCTGCCCGAGGATATCCAGGCGGGCGATTACATCGAGATCGGCATGCTCGGCGCCTATGGTGCCGCGATGAAGACCGAGTTCAACGGTTTCGGCGCGGCGCAGCGGATCATCGTGGCCGACGAGCCGATGGCCAGCCTCTACGACGGCAGCCGCCTGCGTCCGGTGGCAGACAATGTGGTGAGCTTGCGCTGATACGGCGGGGGGCGGGTTGCGACCTGCCCCCATCCGGCACTCCGATCAGGGCCGCGCCTTGGGCAGGCAGCGGCCGAGCGCCGGTTCGTCCCACAGTGCGCAGTCGAAAAACACGGCCTCGCTGCCCCCCTCGCCGGCGGGCAGGAAGCTGAAGCGCAAGGCGCGGCGGGCGCCGTCGGTCAGCGGCAGCTTGCCGGGAATGGCGCTCGCATCGGTCCAGCCCATGACCTGGCAATAGCCTTCGCCCGGACACAGTTTGCGGGCCTTGCCGATCAGCACCGAGGGACTGTCCCCCGCCGAAACCAGCAGGAAGTGGATGCCCGGTGCAGGCGAGCCTGGCGCACCCCCGCCGCTGTCCGCGGTGATGCTCGCCGCCACTGCCGTACCCTCATCCGCCGATGCGCCCGGTGCGGGCGGCAGCTTGATCGAATGCTCGACCGCCAGAGCAGCGCGGCGCAGGGCAGCGGGGTCGGGCTCGTTGCCGACATAGCGCGCGGCGAGCGCCTGCGGGGTGCCCCAATAGCCGCGCCACTTGAAGAACAGGTGTGGGCCGACCTCGGCCACCTTGTCGAGCTTGGGGCTCCACCAAGGATATACGTAATTGGCGTGATAGTGAGTGGCGTTGCCGACCGTCGGCTCGACATAGCCGCCCAGCGCCTCTCCCGCCCGGCGGCGGGCGGCGGTCAGCCAGTTGGCGGGATAGCTGCGAGCCAGCGAACCGTCACAGGTGAAGGTGAACTGGCATCCGGTGCTGCGCAAGGACCCTTCGAAGACGACCCCGCAGACGCTCTTGGCAAAGGCGGGATGGCGCACGCGGTTGAGGATGACCTGCATTACCGCGCGCTGATCCGCATCGCCAAGGCCGGCTTCGGAAATCCCGGCAAGCGCAAGGCATTCTTGGGCGCGTTCACGATCGGCGGCGGTGCCGCGGAAAACGAACGGCTTGGCCAGTCCGCGCTTGGCCCGCTCGATCGGGATGGCACCATTGCGGCTTTGGGCCGAAGAGGTGTCGAGCTGCGTCGTGAGGACCGCCTTGCTTTCCGCCGTCGCAGGAAGCTGGGATAAGGCCTCGACCGGGCCGGCAGAGGCTGGTGCTGCACCTGTCACCGGATCGGACAGGCCGGCCTGAGGCGCGCTACCCCCCGCACTGCGCCCGATCATCACCAGCGTCGCCAAGGCGATCAACAATAGCAGCCCGATGCCGAAAAGCGGCAGGTTCTCGCGCAAGACGTCGAGGCGCGAAAGCAGGCGGGGATGGGCGGTCATGGCGAAGTTGCGCGACTATAACGCGGTTCGCGCCGATTCGTGCCACCTGAAGCGATGGTGTCGCGTTCCGGGAAGGTCCGGTCGGCCGAGGCGTCCCCGCCGCGGTCAGGCGGCTTCGGCGATCTCGAGCTCGAGCCGGTCCCAGATCTCGACCAGCGCGGCGACCAGTTCGTCCTGCATCGCATCGCTGTGGGCGGGCCCGGGGGTGAAGCGCAGACGCTCGGTCCCGCGGGGGACGGTGGGGAAGTTGATCGGCTGCACATAGACGCCGTATTCGGCCAGCAGGATGTCGCTGATCCGCTTGGCACGCACCGGGTCGCCGATCATCAGCGGCACGATATGAGTGGTCGAGGGCATGACCGGCAGCCCGGCCTGCGCCATCTTCGCCTTGAGCGACGCGGCGGCGGCCTGCTGCGCCTCGCGCTCGGCGCTGCTGCTCTTGAGGTGCCGCACCGAGGCCAGCACGCCGGCCACCAGCACCGGGCTGAGCGAGGTGGTGAAGATGAATCCCGGCGCGTAGGACCGGATGCAGTCGATCACGCGCGTGTCGGCGGCGATGTAGCCGCCCATCACGCCGAACGCCTTGCCCAGCGTACCTTCGATGATGTCGATCCGGTGCGCCGCCTCGTCCCGTTCGGTGATGCCGCCACCATGCGCGCCGTACATGCCGACCGCGTGGACCTCGTCGATATAGGTCAGGGCATTGTACTTTTCGGCAAGGTCGCAGATCGCGTGGACCGGTGCCACGTCGCCATCCATCGAATAGACGCTTTCGAAGGCGATGATCTTGGGGACTTCGCGTTCGGTTGCAGCCAGCAGTTCTTCTAGGTGGGCAATATCGTTGTGGCGGAACACCCGCTTTTCGCAACCTGAATTGCGGATGCCGGCGATCATGCTGGCGTGGTTGAGTTCGTCGGAGAAAATGACGCAGCCGGGAAGCAGCTTTGCCAGCGTGGAGAGCGTCGCATCGTTCGAGACATAGCCGCTGGTGAACAGCAGCGCGCCGTCCTTGCCGTGCAGATCGGCCAGTTCGCGTTCGAGTTCGACATGAAGGTGGGTGTTGCCGCCGATGTTGCGCGTGCCGCCCGAACCCGCGCCGACATCGTGCAACGCCTCTTCCATCGCGGCGATGACCTTGGGATGCTGGCCCATGGCGAGGTAATCGTTCGAGCACCACACGGTGATCGGCTTTGGGCCGTTATGCCCGTGAAAGCAGCGCGCGTTCGGAAATGCGCCCTTGTTGCGCATGATGTCGATGAAGACCCGGTAGCGTCCCTCGGCATGAAGGCGGTCGATCGCTTCGTCGAAAATCTGGCCGTAGTTCACGGGATTGCTGCACCGCTTGTCTGCAAGGCCCGGCGGCGGGCCTCTGCCCCGCCACATAGGCGTTGCCGGCAGGCCGCGCCACAGCGATCTTTGCGAGCGATTCGCAATAGTTACAGCTTTTCGAGTCGTGTAATTCCGTATGAGGCGAAGGCTTCGCCCAGGGTCCTGAATTCGCCAAGGTCGCCGGTGGTGACGGCACGGTCGGGCGAGGGGCGGTGGAATGGCTGGCCGTGGGTGAGATGCGCGATCCGGCGAGCGATCCCCTCGGCACCGTCGATCAAGGCCACTCCCGGGCCCAGAGCCTGAGCCAGTTCGTCGGCCAGCAGCGGGAAATGAGTGCAGGCCAGCACCACCGTGTCGATGGCCTCCGCGCCCTCTTGCGACAGCAGGCCGGCGACTTCCCGTGACACGGCCTCCGCCGTGATCGCCTCGCCGCGCATTCGTGCCTCGGCGAGCGGGACCAGCCCGTTCGCCCCGTGGCGCAGCAGGCGCTTGCCGGCGGCGAAGCGGCTGGCGAGATCGTCGACATAGCGTTGACGCATGGTCGCCTCGGTGCCGAGCAGGCCGATGATGCCGCTGCGTGTGCGCTCGGCGGCCGGCTTGATCGCGGGCACGGTGCCGACGATCGGCGTCTCCAGCACGTCGCGCACCATGCCCAGCGCAATGGTGCTGGCGGTGTTGCAGGCAATGCAGATCAGCCGCGGATGCCACCGTTCGGCCATCCGCCCGAGCAGGCCCGCAACCCGGGCGGCGACCTCGGCTTCGCTCTTGTCGCCATAAGGCAGGCCGGCCATGTCGGCGGCGTAGATCACGGGGGCTTGCGGCAGCACCCGCCGCAGCGCGCCCAGCACCGTCAGCCCGCCAACCCCGGAATCGAACAGCAGGATGGGGGCGGTTGGGTCCATTTCGGTTTCTTATCCTTCGCCCGGCGCTTGTCGAACCGCGGGTTTTGCTTCTAGCGTCGCGCATAAGGACATGCGCTCGGCTTGGACAAGCGCGGGAATGTCAGCAAGGGGCGCCGGTGAACACTTTTCTCGCGATCGTGATGGGCTTCCTTGCCGGATCCATTCCCTTTGGCCTGTTGCTGACGCGCGCTGCGGGGCTGGGCGATGTGCGCCGGATCGGGTCTGGCAGCATCGGGGCCACCAACGTGCTGCGTACCGGCAACAAGGGGCTGGCGGCGGCGACCGTCCTGTTCGATGCCGTGAAAGGCGCGCTGCCGGTCCTCGTCGCCGCACTTTACTGGCCGGGGACGGAAGGATGGGCCGCCATCGCGGCTGTCGCCGGGCATTGCTTCACGCCCTGGCTAGGTTTTCTCGGCGGCAAGGGCTTTGCGACGGCGGCGGGGGTTCTGGCGGCGCTGGCATGGCCGGCGATGCTTGCCTGTGCGGCGATCTGGGCGGCGGTACTGACGGTGAGCCGCATATCCTCGGTCTCCTCGATGGTGACGGTGGTGGCCGCCCCGGCGGTCGCCTGGGCGCTGGGCTATCCGCAGGCTGTCTTTCCCCTGATCGCCATCGCCGCGATCGTGCTGATCCAGCATCGCGCCAATATCGGGCGGCTGCTGCGGGGCGAGGAACCGCGGATCGGCGGCAAGGGATGATGCATGCGCCGCTCTCGTCGCTGACCCAGGCCGAGGCGTTTGCCCGCATTCGCCTGCTGCGCTCGCCCAATGTCGGGCCGGTGAGCTTTGCGGCGCTCCTCGCGCGCTTCGGCACGGCGGCGGCGGCGGTGGAGGCGCTGCCCGATCTCGCCGGGCGCGGCGGCAAAAGCTATCAGCCCGCCCCCGCTCACCGGATCGAGCGCGAGATCGACGCGGTGCGCAAGGCCGGCGCCCGCTATCTCTTCCACGACCAGCCGGACTATCCCGCGCTCCTTGGCGAGATCGGCGCGGCGCCGCCGGTGCTGATCTATCGCGGCGACCTCTCGCTTGCCGCCAAGCCCTGCGTCGCGCTGGTGGGGGCACGCAACGCTAGCGCGGCGGCGGTCCGGCTGGCGCGCGATTTTGCGACCGAGCTGGGGCAGGCCGGCTTCACCGTGGTCTCCGGGCTGGCCCGCGGGATCGACGGGGCGGCGCATGAAGGCGCCCTGCCGCGCACCATCGGCGTCATCGCCAGCGGGATCGACATCGCCTACCCGCCGCAACACGCCGCCTTGCAGGAGCGGATCGCGAACGAAGCACTCCTGGTTGCCGAACAGCCGCCGGGGACGGAACCCCGCGCCAGCCATTTTCCCAGCCGCAACCGCATCATCGCAGGCCTGTCTGCCGGTACGCTGGTGGTGGAGGCGGCGGTCAAGTCGGGCAGCCTCATAACCGCGCGGCTGGCGGGCGAGGCGGGGCGCGAGGTCATGGCGATCCCCGGCAGCCCGCTCGAACCGCGCAGCCATGGCTGCAACCACCTGATCCGCGAAGGCGCGGTGCTGGTCAACGCGCCCGAGGACGTGGTCGAACTGCTCTCAGGCTTCGACGGAACCCCGCGCTCGACCTTCCGCGAACCGGTGAGCCCCTTCGCCTATGCGCCCGACGACATGGCCGAAGCCGAGCCTGCGGACATCGCCGGCTTGCTCACCGCCGCGCCGGTATCGGTGGACGAACTGATCCGCCAATCCGGGACGAACGCCGCAGCGGTGCAACTGGCGCTGCTCGAACTGGAGCTGGCCGGGCGGCTGGAGCGTCATGCGGGTGGTAGGGTGAGCGTAGCGCCAGCGATGGACCAGTAGCGAGTAATTATGGGAGACGGCATGTACAGAAAAGTCATTAAGTTGGTAGCAAGCTTGCTGGTCCTCGCAAAAGCACAAATGGCGATTGCTCAAGAACAAATAGTTCTAGAACCGTTAGCGAATTGGGAGTTAGAGCGGCGGGCCGACGAATGCTTGCTTCGCCGTTCGTTCGGTTCGTCAGAACATTCCGTAACACTCGAATTGCGGCGGCATGATCCTTGGAATGGAGGGTTCGAAGTCGCGGTGACCAGTGATGATCTGTCCATGCAAACCACGCCTTTTACCGCAGCTTGGATGCCGGGTGGAGTGGAGGCGCAAATTGACCTACCCTTTGTAGAAATCGACGCACAAGGTCGCCGCTGGAGCCTGTTCGCTCACGGCCTTTGGGACGGTGCTCCCGTAAGACTACGGGGCAAGGAACTTAAGCGATATGTGGAAGAGAATCGGACCGCTGTTTTCCAGCGGCAGATCGAAACGTTTGTCATCGATGGTTTGTTTGAGCAGACACTCATACTGAGAACCGGACCCATGCAATGGGCACAGCCCCAGCTGACAGAATGTATAGTCGCCGTTCTAGCCGATCGTGGAATCGCTGCTGAGGATATGACTAGTGGCAGGCATCGGGCAACGCTCAATAACGCAAGTCGCTTAGCAATGCAGCTATTGTGGTTCCTACCTAGAGAAATCACTTCGCGAAAAAAACGAATTCTAGTGAGCTTTTTTCTCTTTCTAGACGAAAAGGGAGAGCCGGTGACATGCAGGCTTTCCATGTTGCCCCGGTTCGCCGATTTGGAGCGTCGCGGTTGCGATCTAATCATGTCGCAAGCTCGTTTCACCTTCGCAAGTGGTGTCGCCGCTTAGCCTACCTTCCATAAGATAGCGTTTTTTTCGACGCTTGAATAAGCATCGGGATAGTCCTTGACGCCCCCCGCGCATCGTCCCCACCCTCGCGCGTACATACACGTACACACGTAAGGGTCCGTTTTTCATATCATGCAACTCGTAATCGTCGAATCCCCCGCCAAGGCCAAAACCATCGAGAAGTATCTCGGCAAGGACTTCAAGGTGCTCGCGTCCTACGGCCATGTCCGCGACCTGCCTCCCAAGGATGGCAGCGTGCGTCCGGATGAGGATTTCGCGATGGACTGGGAACTCTATCGCGACAAGCAAAGCCGCTTCAAGGAAATCGCCGACGCGGCCAAGAAGGCCGACCGCCTGATCCTCGCAACCGACCCCGATCGCGAGGGCGAGGCGATCAGCTGGCACGTGCGCGAATTGCTGGCCAAGCGCAAGGCGCTGCCCGAAGCGGTCGAGCGGGTGACGTTCAACGCCATCACCAAGCAGGCCGTGACCGAGGCGATGGGCCGCCCGCGCGAGCTCGATCAGCCGCTGATCGATGCCTATCTCGCCCGCCGCGCGCTCGACTATCTCTACGGTTTCACCCTGTCGCCAGTCTTGTGGCGGCGGCTGCCGGGGGCCAAGAGCGCGGGCCGGGTCCAGTCGGTGGCCTTGCGCCTCATCGTCGATCGCGAGCGCGAGATCGAAGCCTTCACGGCGCAGGAATACTGGTCGGTCGTCGCCCGGATGGAACAGGACGGCACCGAATTCGCCGCGCGGTTGGTGAAATACGACGGGCGCAAGCTCGACCGGTTGTCGCTTGGCGATGAAGGCACGGCCATGGCGGCACGTGCTGCGGTGGAGGCGGCGAACTTCACGGTCGAGGAAATCGAGACCAAGCCACTCACCCGCAATCCTGCGCCGCCCTTTACCACATCGACCTTGCAGCAGGAGGCGGCCCGCAAGCTGGGCTTTTCCGCCAGCCATACGATGCGCTTGGCGCAATCGCTCTACGAGGCCGGTGCGATCACCTATATGCGCACCGATGGCGTGCAGATGGACGGCAGCGCGATCGATGCAGCCCGCAGGGCCATCGCCGCGCGGTACGATGCCTATTACCTGCCCGACAAGCCGCGCATTTACACCAGCAAGGCGAAGAACGCGCAGGAGGCGCACGAGGCGATCCGGCCGACCGATTTCACCCGTAACCGCGCAGCCAGCGGCGACGAGGGCAAGCTCTACGAGTTGATCTTCAAGCGCGCGATGGCCAGCCAGATGGCCGCCGCCCGGCTCGAGCGGACCAGCGTGACCCTGCGCGAGGGGACCGGCCGGCACGAATTGCGCGCCACCGGGCAGGTGGTCAAATTCGCCGGCTTTCTTGCGGTGTATCAGGAAGGGTTCGACGACCGCGACGAGGATGACGGCGGCCTCCTGCCCGTAATGGGCAAGGGGGACAGCCCGGCAAAGAAGGGGGTGGACGCGAACCAGCATTTCACCCAGCCGCCGCCGCGGTTCTCCGAAGCCAGCCTGGTCAAGCGGCTGGAGGAGCTGGGCATCGGCCGGCCCTCGACCTATGCCAGCACGATCCAGACCCTGCGCGACCGTGCCTATGTGCGGATGGAGAAAAACCGTTTCTTCGCAGAGGAGTCCGGCCGGCTGTTGACGGCGTTTCTCGAACGGTTCTTCGAGCGGTATGTCGCGTATGACTTCACCGCCGGAATGGAAGACGAACTCGATGAGGTGTCGGCCGGGGCGGAGGAATGGAAGGCGCTGCTCGCCCAGTTCTGGCGCGACTTCAAGCCCAAGACCGAAGAGGTGATGGACAAGAAACCGTCCGAAGTCACCGCGGTGCTGGACGAGTTCCTGTCGGACTATCTGTTCCCTGCCCGCGCCGACGGGGCCGACCCGCGGACCTGCCCTCTGTGCGAGGCGGAAGGGCGCGGCGGCGGCAGGCTGGCGCTGCGCGGCGGACGCTACGGCGCGTTCGTCGCCTGTGCGAATTACCCCGAATGCACCTTCACCCGCCAGTTCGCGCAACCCGGAGGCGAGGGCGAGGACGGCGCGCAGGATGCCGTCCTGGGTCACGATCCCGAAAGCGGGTTGCCTGTCGAGCGCAAGAGTGGGCGCTTCGGGCCCTATGTCCAGCTTGGCGAAGGCAAGGATGCCAGGCGGGCGAGCATTCCCAAGGACCTCGACGATTTCGACCTCGAATGGGCGCTGCGACTGCTCAGCCTGCCACGCATCGTCGGCACCCACCCCGAAACGGGCAAGGAAATCGAAGCGAGCATAGGGCGTTACGGGCCATACCTGAGACATGACGGGAAATACGCCAAACTGGCCAGCACCCGCGATGTGTTCGAAACCGGAATGAATGCGGCCGTCTCGCTGCTGGCCGAAAGCGCCAATCGTGGGGGTGCCGGGCGGGGGAAGGCCGAACCCATCAAGGTGCTGGGCGCGCATCCGGCGAGCGGCGCCGAGATGAAGGTGATGCCGGGGCGGTATGGTCCCTACGTCACCGATGGTTCGACGAACGCCACCATCCCCAAGGACGTGAAGCCCGAAGATCTGACCGATGCCCAGGGGGCCGAACTGATCGACGCGCGCGCGGCCAAGGGTCCGCCGGCCAAGAAGCGCAAGGCCCCGGCGAAGAAGAAGCCTGCTGCAAAGACGCCGGCGAAGAAGGCAGCCCCCAACAAGGCAGCCCCCAAGAAGACGACCGCGCGCAAGGCACCGGCAAAGAAAGCGGAGGCCGACTGATGGCAAAGGAACATTTCGAGCGCCACAAGCAGCCCTGGAACGGCGAGGAGGCGGGTCAGCTCCGCACTCTCGCCGCGAAGGGCAAGGGCCTGAAGGAAATCGCCAAGGCGCTGGGTCGCAGCGAGGAATCCACCAAGGATTTCGCGAAGAAGAACAAGATCGAGATCGCCAAGAAGCGGTAGGCTGTCAGGCGGTGACGGCGGTCACCGCACCCAGTCGAGGCCCATTTCCTCGAACATCTCCTTGTCGTCGCTCCAGCGCTCGTCGGTCTTGACGTGCAGGAACAGATGAACCTTGCGGCCGAGCAGCTGGCTCAGCTCCTCGCGCGCTGCCTGGCCGATCGCCTTGATGCGGCTGCCGCCCTTGCCGAGGACGATGGCGCGCTGATTGTCGCGCATGACCACGATCTGCTGGTGGATTTCAACGCTGCCGTCGTCGCGCTCGACGTATTTCTCGCTTCGCACCGCGCTGTCGTAGGGAAGTTCCTCGTGCAGCTGCTGATACAGCTGTTCGCGCGTGATCTCTGCGGCGAGAAGGCGCTCGCTGGCGTCCGACACCTGATCCTCGGGGTACATCCACGGGCCTTCGGGCATCATCGCGGCAAGCGCGTCCTTCATCTCGGGCACGCCGTCGCCGGTCAGGGCGGAGACGAAGAACACCTCAGCAAAGTCGAGCTTGGCCGACAGGTCCTGCGCCAGCGCCAGCAGCGGCTCCTTTTTCGCGCGGTCGACCTTGTTGAGGACCAGGATGCGGCGTTCGCTGCGCTTTGCGATCTGTTCGATCAGCGGCTCGAGCTCGTGCCGTCGCTGCTTGATCGGATCGACAAGCAGGAGCAGCGCGTCAGCATCCTGCGCGCCTTCCCAGGCCGCGCTCACCATCGCCCGGTCGAGCCGTCGCCTGGGTGCGAAGATGCCGGGGGTGTCGACCAGGATCATCTGTGTTTCGCCCGCCGGCCCTGCATGAAGGGCGATGCCCATCATCCTTGCCCGCGTGGTCTGGGCCTTGGCCGAGGTGATGGCGACCTTCTGGCCGACCAGCTGATTGACCAGCGTGCTCTTGCCTGCATTGGGCGCACCGAGCACGGCGACAACGCCGCAGCGGGTCTTGCGAGGTGTTTCGTCAGCCATCAGCCGAACCTTTCCATGAACGCCCGGGCGGCCTCGCGCTCGGCGTCCTGCTTGCTGCTGGCGACGGCCTCGGCCTCGCCCACCTTGTGCACCCGGACCCGCACGGTGAAACTGGCGGCGTGATCCGGTCCGGACCGCTCCACGACCTCGTATTCGGGGGGCTTGCGGCGATTGCCTGCGGCCCATTCCTGCAATGCGCTCTTGGGGTGCTTGCGTTCGCCGGCGCTGCTTTCGAGCACCTCGCGCCACAGCACGTGGATCTGCAGCTTGGCCGCATCGAACCCCGCCTCGACGAACTGGGCACCGAGCAGCGCCTCCATCACATCACCGAGGATGTTGTCGCTGTCGCTCCCCCCGTCGGCGCGGGCCTGCTTGGATATGCGGACATGCTCGCCGACCCCGATCCGGCGGGCGACATCGGCGCAGGTCGTCCGGCTGACGATGGCGTTGAGCCGCTGCGCCAGCTTGCCCTCGGCTTCCTCGCTCGCCGCGTAGAGCCATTCCGCGATCGCCAGGCCGAGCACCCGATCACCAAGAAATTCAAGCCGTTGGTAATCGTTCTTTTCACCCGTACTGCCGTGGGTGAGGGCGGCGAGCCACAGGCTCTCGTCCGCCACCGTAAAGCCCAGGCGATCGAGCCATTGGCGCGCGGCGGCGTCGAGCGCGGTCATATCGAGCTGCCGATACGGTTCCAGCGAGCGGCGGTGAACCAGGTCCAGGGAAGCAGCCATTCGGCGCTGCCGTCGGTGGACCACAGGACCATGCTGGCCCGCCCAACGAGCAGATCGGCATCGACCAGCCCGACCCCGCCGCCGGGGGCCGCCGGAAAGCGGCTGTCCATCGAATTGTCGCGGTTGTCGCCCATTACGAAGAGGGTGCCGTCGGGTACGATAACGGGCGCGAAATCGTCCTGGGGGCGGGGGCCGAAGTCGAGGATTGGATAGCTTCTGCCCGATGGCAGCGTTTCGCGCCGCTGATCGTAGCGGCAGGCCACCGTCACCCCGTCCTGCTGCACGACCTCGGCGGCCGGATTGCAGATGGTGTTGGCACTGGTCGCAAGCTCGAAATCGGGAAGCGCCTGTTGCGGCAGCGGCTGACCGTTGAGGATCACCTGCCCGCCCCGCAGCGCCACGGTATCGCCGGGCAGACCGATCACGCGCTTGACGTAATCGGTACCGTCGATCGGATGCTTGAAGATCACCACGTCGCCGCGTTCGGGCAAGTCGGCAAAGATGCGTCCCGGGATCAGCGGCAGCTGGAACGGCAGGGACACGCGCGAATAGCCGTAAGGCCATTTCGCCGCGACGAGGTAATCGCCGTTCCTGAGGCCCGGCAGCATGCTTTCGCTGGGAATGGTGAAGGGCGAGAAGATGAAGCTGCGGAAGATGGCGACTGCCAGCACCAGCTTTGCGAGGAAGCGGAAGAAGCTGCCCCAATCCTCGTCGTCGGACCTGGTTTTCTGGCGGGGCGCGGACCGCACGGCAAGCGCATCTTTCGTCATGCGGGGTTCTCAAACATGGGCGATGTCCCTAACCGCATGGGCCGGATCACGAAAGGACTTTCGCGCGTCATGAGCACTGCCGCCGCCGCTGATATCTGGGACCGGCTCAAGGCCCTGCCGCAGCCCACGCTGCTCGAACTGTTCAGCACCGCCCGCGACGGGGGCGAGGGCGCCGACGAGCCGGGCGCGGCAGACAGGGTAGCCATGCTGTCCGGCCGGATCGAGCTGGGCAGCGAGCCCGAATTGCAGGGCGCAGGCGGCATCCTGTTCGACTGGTCGAAGACGCATCTCGACCGCGCGGTGCTCGATGCGTTCGAGGATTTGGCCCAAGCGATGGAATTTCCTGCGATGCGGGACAAGTTGTTCGCCGGCGAAATCGTCAACGCGACCGAGAACCGCGCCGCCGATCATGCCACGTTGCGCGGCGTCGGCGATCCGGCGAAGGTCGAAGAAGCCGCCGCACTGATCGACCGGATGGAGATTCTGGTCGAGGCGATCCACGGCGGCGCGCTGGGCGAAATCCGCCACCTCATCCACATCGGCATCGGCGGCAGCGCGCTCGGCCCGGCGCTGGGCGTCGATGCGCTGGCCCGGGACCTGCCGCTGTGCGACGTGCACGTGGTCTCGAACATCGACGGGCTCGCGCTAGAGGCGGCGTTCGCACGCTGCGATCCGGCAACAACCTTGATCGCGGTGGCCAGCAAGACCTTCACCACGATCGAGACGATGACCAATGCGGAATCGGCATTGCGCTGGCTGCGCGAAAGCGGCGTGGCCGACCCCGGCGGCCGGGTCATCGCGCTGACCGCTGCGCCGCAGAAAGCGGTCGAATGGGGGGTGGACGAAACCCGCATCCTGCCATTCCAGGAAAGCGTCGGCGGGCGCTATTCCATCTGGTCGAGCATCGGCTTCCCCATTGCGATGGCCGTGGGCATGGCGGAGTTTCGCGCCATGCTGGCCGGTGCCGCCGCGGTCGACGCGCATTTCCGCGAAACCGAGGGGCGAGCCAATCTGGTGCTGCGCGCGGCTTTTGCCGATCTGTATTACGCCCGCGTACGGGCCTGCCAAACGCGCGGCGTGTTCGCCTATGACGAGCGGCTGACCCTGTTTCCCGATTACCTCCAGCAACTCGAGATGGAGAGCAACGGCAAGCGGGTGACGGCGGACATGCAGCCGATCGACGGGCCGACCGCGCCGATCACCTGGGGAGGAGTGGGGACCGATGCGCAGCACGCGGTGTTCCAGTTGCTCCATCAGGGCACGCACCTGGTGCCGGTGGATTTCATCGCCAGCATCGCGCCGGGCGACGATCTCGATCCGGCGCATCATCGCATCCTGCTGATGAACTGCTTTGCCCAGGGCGCCGCGCTGATGGCGGGCAAGACGGGCGAGGATCCGGCGCGCAACTATCCGGGCGACCGGCCGAGCGCGACGATCCTTGCCGACGATATCGACGCCGCCACGCTGGGTGCGCTGATCGCCTTTCACGAACACCGGACCTTTGCCAACGCGGTGCTGATGGGGATCAACCCGTTCGACCAGTTCGGGGTGGAACTCGGCAAGCAGATGGCGAACGCGATCGACAAGGGCGATGCCGCCTTCGATGCGAGCACCACCGCCCTGCTCGAGGTTGCCGGGCTTGGGTGACGGGGTGCTGGCCCGGGCGAGGCCCATTGCCGACCCCGACGCCCGCACTGCACGGGCGCAGGTGCTGTCGCACTATCGCCGCAAGCTGGGGCGGTGGCCCGATCTCGATGAGGCGCTGCGCTTCACCGAGCTCGTCCAGCGGCGCAAGCTCTACGACCACGATCCGCGTCATCCGCAGCTGATGGACAAGGTGGCGGCGAAGGCGCTGGCGGCAGAGGCTCTGGGCCGGGAATGGACGATCCCGACATTATGGCAGGGGCGGTTGCTTGGCGCCGAGATGCCCTTCGCCTGCCCGGCGATCCTCAAGGCCCGGCACGGCTGCAACCAGAACCGTATCCTGCGCACCCCGCCCGGCGCAGCCGAATGGGCAGCCTTGCGACAGCTTACCTGCGGATGGGTGGCCGAGCCCTATGGCCAGGCGGTGGCCGAGTGGGGCTATCTTCACACGCCCCGCGGATTGCTGGCAGAGCCGTTGATCGGCAACGGGGTAACGCCCCCGGTGGATTACAAGATCTACGTCTTCGGCGGTGTGGCGACCCATGTGCAGGTGCATCTGGGGCGGGGCGGGGGCAATCATCGCTGGGTGCTGCATGACCGCAGCTACACCCCGCTGGTCGATGTCGAGGACCGCCCGCCGCCGCCGCGCTCGCTGGGTGCCATGCTTCAGGCCGCCGAGGTGCTGGGGGCGGGCTACGATTTCCTGCGGATCGATTTCTACGAGGTCGATGGGCAGCCCCTGTTCGGCGAATACTGCCTCTATCCGGGATCAGGCTTCGACCGCTTTGCCGAGGACTGGATCGACCTCGAACTTGGCCGGTTGTGGCACGCGGCGGGCGAGGTTCCCGTTCGCGACTGAACCGGCGAGGGCCACGCGCCATTGACTTATCGCGCCGCCGCCGCCACATGGCCGCCATCGAAGCGCTGAGGCCAGCGTGAAGCGGCGATGACGAAACATCCATCGCCCCGGCCGCGTTTCGGTTCATTTCCCAGACTTCCCTTTTCACGCGGGCGGTTTCCTACCCCGCGACCGCGCGCCCGTTCGGCTGCGCGCCGCTCAACGCACGAGTTCTACATGACCGATACCACGACCACCTCTCGCTTCGAGGATCTTGGCCTGTCGCAGCCCGTCCTCCAGGCGCTCGACCTCAAGGGCTATTCGACGCCCACTCCGATCCAGGCGCAGGCCATCCCCCCGGTGCTCGAAGGCCGTGACCTTCTGGGCATCGCCCAGACCGGCACGGGCAAGACCGCGGCCTTCATGCTGCCGGGTATCGACCGCCTGCGCGAGGCGGAGCGGCAGACGCCGTTCAAGTCCTGCCGCATGCTGGTGCTGGCCCCGACCCGCGAGCTGGCCGGCCAGATCGCCCAGAGCGCCAAGGATTACGGCGCGCTCGCCGGGCTCAAGGTGCAGTCGATCGTCGGCGGCACCTCGGTCGGCAAGGACCGCAACAAGCTGCATCGCGGAACCGACATTCTGGTGGCGACGCCGGGCCGCCTGCTCGACCTGATCGACCAGAACGCGTTCCGTCTGGACGGGGTGGAAATCCTCGTTCTCGACGAAGCCGACCAGATGCTCGACCTCGGCTTCATTCATGCACTGCGCCGCATCCACCAGCTTGCGCCGGAGGATCGCCAGACCCTGTTCTTCAGCGCTACCATGCCCGCACCCATTCGCGAGCTGGTCGGCAAGTATTGCCGAAACCCGGTGCAGGTTTCGGTCACGCCCGAAAGCACGACGGCGGAACGGGTCGACCAGTATCTCTTCATGGTCCAGCAGGACGAGAAGCAGGCGCTGCTCGAACTGATCCTGCAGGGCCGTCACGAAGTGCCCGGCAAGTTCGAACGGGTGCTGATCTTCGCCCGCACCAAGCATGGCGCCGACCGTGTGGTGAAACGGCTCAGCCAGGTGGGCGTGCCTGCCAACGCGATCCACGGCAACAAGAGCCAGCCGCAGCGCCAGCGGGCGCTCGACGAGTTCCGCCAGGGTCGCACTCCGGTGCTGGTGGCGACCGACGTCGCCGCGCGCGGGATCGACATTCCCGGCGTCAGCCACGTCATCAATTACGAGCTGCCCAACGTGCCGGAACAATATGTCCACCGCATCGGCCGCACCGCGCGCGCCGGGGCCGATGGCATCGCCATCGCCTTCTGTGCCGAGGACGAGCGGGCCTACCTCAAGGATATCCGCAAGCAGACCGATGCGGAGTTCGAGCGGCTGCCACTGCCCGACAATTTCCGCGCAGTCGTCGAAGGCGTCGGGCCGACCAAGCGCGAGCAGAAGCCGCGCCTTGCCCGACCCAATGTGCGCCCCACCGGCGATGCCGCCGCGCGCTCCGGCCCGGCGAAGAAGAAGCATCCCGCCCGTACCGGCCAGCCGCGCCGCGATGGGGGCCAGCACAAC
>NZ_JBHWMI010000008.1:0-12077 GCF_043423005.1 Qipengyuania sp.
AGTCTGCGCGAAGGGCCGGCACGTCGGCGGCGGCGTCGGCGGCACTTACGTTAGGCGCGGGGGCGGCGCTGATCCGTTCCTGCCGCAGCGCGACCCGCCCCGCGCGCTCGACCGCACGCACCAGACGGGGATAGACGCCGCAGCGGCACAGATTGGGGATCGCCGCCTCGATCTCGGCGGTCGAGGGCGTCGGATTGGTTTGCAGCAGGGCAGCGGCCGCCATGACGATGCCCGGGGTGCAGAACCCGCACTGCACCGCCTGTTCGGCGACCATCGCCTGCTGGACGGGGTGCGAACGATCCGCGCTCAGTCCTTCGATGGTGGTGACATACCGGCCTTCCGCTTCGCCCAGAGTGACGAGGCACGAACGCAACGCCTGCCCGTCGATCATCACCGTGCACGCCCCGCAATCACCCACCCCGCAGCCGTATTTCGTACCGGTGAGGTTGGCCGCATCACGCAAGGCCCACAACAGTGGCGTTGCGGGCTCCATCAGGAATTCGACCGGGCGGCCGTTGACGGTCATGCGTGACATGGCCCCCGCCCTCGCCCGGCGTCCGGCGGTTGTCTAGCTTTTCCAGCTATCGTCGATGCGCGAGATGCGCCGTTTCCACGCCTCGAAATCGAACACGCCCGCCCCGCCCTGCGACTGCATGACCGACAGATCGCGCTGATGGACGTCGACCACGTCCTGCATGACGATATTGGGTTCCCCCTGGCTCAACGTCGCCACCTGGATTTCGCACGCTCGCTGCAGCGCCCACATCTTGACGAACATGCCCGGGATCGTCCGGTCCATCACCACCGGCCCGTGATTGCGCAGCATCAGGATCGAATGGGCCCCCAGATTGCCGACCAGCCGATCGCCTTCTTCCGCCCGCACGGTCACCCCTTCGAAATCGTGGTAGCCGATCTGGCCCTGAAAGTTGCAGGCATAGAAGTTGATCGGCAACAGCCCGTTCTTGTGGCTGCACACGGCCATCGTCGCGGTGGTATGGACGTGGCAGATCGCGCTGGCCCGCTCGCCCAGAACGCGGTGGAAATGCGCGTGCTGGGTAAATCCCGCCTTGTTGACCATGTATTGCGACTGGCCGACATTGTTGCCCTCGACGTCGATCTTGACGAGGTTGGACGCGGTCACCTCGTCGTAGAGCAGGCCGAAGGGGTTGATGAGGAAGGTGTTCTCCTCACCCGGCACCGCCACCGAGATGTGGTTGTAGATGCTTTCGCCCCAGCCGAGATGATCGAAGATACGGTAGCAGGCGGCGAGATCCTGGCGCACGCGCCATTCCTCTTCGCTGCATTCGAACTGGGGTTGCAAACGGGTGGCCATGATCGCTCTCCTCGGCTCGCCTTATCGCATAGCCAGCGGGCCGCCAGCAAGCGGTGAGACACCCCTGCACAGGGGGGCTAGCGGCCCAACTCTTCGTTAACCATCCAGCGGCATAAGGCGGGACGAGCAAGCAGGGGCCCGTGCCGACGATGGAAGACCTTCTGGCGGACTTTATCGCCGAGACCCGAGACATGCTGGCGGCCAGCGGAAGCGAACTGGTCGCATGGGAAGCCGACCCATCCGACCGCGCGCGGATCGATACGATCTTTCGTTTCGTCCACACCGTGAAGGGCAATTGCGGGTTCTTCAATTTTCCCGAACTCGAGCGGCTGAGCCATGCCGCCGAAGATGCGCTGGCCGAATGCCGCGCGGGACGCCGCGATCCCGACCGGGCGCTGGTCGATGCGGTGCTGGCGGTTATCGACCGGATCGGCGAGATGACCGATACGATCGAGCGCGGCGATCCGATCGACGGTGACCGGACATCGGACCTGCGCCTGATCGCGGCGCTCGAGCCGGACGCCGAGCCTTTCGAACCCGCGGCCGGCATCGACGCCGGCGGCGCGGGGCAGCAGGCGGACGGTGTCGATGCCGAACCTTCCGGCACCCGCCCCGCGCCCGCGGTGCAACGATCGATCCGCCTGCCGGTCGACCTTCTCGACGAGGTGATGAAGGGCGTCTCCGACATGGTGCTGGCCCGCAACGACCTTGCCCGCCGACTGCGCGATGCCGGCACCCAGCCGACCATCGACGGACCGTTCGAGCGGCTGTCGGCCATTCTTGCCGACGTGAGGGCATCGATCACGAGAATGCGGATGCAGCGGTTGGAGCATCTGTTCGGCACCTTGCCGCGCATGGTACGCGACCTTTCCGCCGAGCTTGGCAAGCAGGTGATGGTGGATTGCGAAGGCGGCGAGGTTGAGCTTGACCGCGAGATGATCGAGATGGTCCGCGATCCGCTGACCCATCTCATCCGCAACGCGATCGATCACGGGATCGAGACACCGCAGGACCGGCTGGCGCGGGGCAAGCGCGAGATCGGGCTGCTGCGCTTTTCCGCGCGGCAATCGGGCAATCAGATCCATCTCGTCATCAGTGACGACGGGCGCGGCATCGATACCGCCCGCCTTGGCGCAAAGGCGGTGGCGGCGGGGCTCTGCACCCCGGCCGAACTCGCCGCGATGGACGACGAGGCGCTGCACCAGCTGATCTTCGAGCCCGGTCTTTCCACGGCAGAGGCGATCAGCGCGATCTCGGGTCGCGGGGTCGGCATGGACGTGGTGCGGGCCAATATCGAGAAGGTCGGCGGCGGCCTTTGCGTTTCAAGCCGGCCCGGAGAAGGGACGGTCATTTCCCTCAGGCTACCGCTAACCCTCAGCATCATGGCGACCCTCACGGTGCGGGCCGGCGCGCAGACCTATGCCATTCCGCAAAGTTACGTCGAGGAAATCGTCTTCGGCAATGCGAGCAATGTCGCCTTCGCCAAGGCCGGATCGCGCACGCTGGTCACCTTCCGCGGACGCCGGGTGCCGTGCCTTGCCTTGAGCGAAATTCTCGGCATCGCGCGCCATGACGACGTCGACTGGCAGACCCGGACGCTGGCCATGCTGCGGCTGGCGAACAACGACCTGTTCGCCCTCGCGGTGGACCGGGTGCTCGATCACGAGGAAGTGGTCGTCAAGCCCATCGCCCCGGCGATCATGGCGACGCGACTTTATGCCGGCACCACCCTGCTCGACGACGGGCGGCCGATGATGCTGCTCGATATTCCGAGCATCGCCTCGCGCGCCGATCTGATGGGCGAGATGCGGTCGGCGGCAATTGCCGAACCCCCGGCGCGCACGACAGAGGTGTCAGGCGTGCCCTTGATGCTGGCGACGGCGCTCGACGGCCGCACGCTCGCCTTCCGGCTCGACCTCGTGCGGCGCATCGAGACCGTTTCGCGTTCGGCGATCGTGGTCGACGGGGATCACGCGCAAGCCGTCATCGACGGCCACATCTTTCCCCTCGAAGGGCATCGCGGTGGGACCTTGCCGGAAGGGCGCTGCCGCCTCTTGCATCTGAGCGACGGCGCTATCGACCTCGTTCACGCGATTCGCGAAGTGCGCGATACGGCGGTCATGATCGGTCCGCTGGTTCCCGTCCCGGACGAGCCCCTGATCGAGGGGCGGACGCTGATCGGGGACGAGATCGTTTCGCTCGTCGACGGTCATGCCCTGTTCGCGCGGCACGCCGCATCGCGCCCCGCCGCCGCCCCGCTGACCTGTCGCCTGCCTGCCGACAGCGAATGGGCCGCCACCATCCTGCGGCCCCTGCTGGAACTGGCCGGTTACACCCCGTTGGACGACGACGGGGCGGATGCCGACCTTGCCATCATCATGCCCGGCAACGTCGCCGGCCCGCAATCGCCCGGCGCCCGGCACACTCTGTGCCTTAGCGACGATCCGCGGCACGCGGTCGGCGGAGTCATCTATCGCTACGACCGGGACGGATTGCTGAACGCGCTCGAACAGCTTCGCCATGGGGTTGCAGCATGAACGACCTATACCTCCTGTGCTCGATCGCCGGCCAGCGGGTCGCTCTGCCCGCGGTGCGCATCCATTCGGTCATCGAAGTCGCCGACATCACACCGATCCCCGGAACCCCGCCCTTCGTCGCCGGGCTGACCGCCTTGCGCAGCCAGGCGCTGACCGTGATCGACTGCGCCCGCGCAATCGGGGTCGCTGCCGGCGACTGGGAGCGTGAGCGCCGCGCTGCCGTGATCGAAAGCGGCGGCCATCTCTACGCGCTGATGCTCGATGAAGCGCGGGACGTGGGCGAGGCGCGCGGCGAGGTCACGGCGGTGCCCGGGGGGTATGGCACCGCATGGCGGAACGTCGCCCTCGGCTTCATCGAAACCGATGGCGAACCGGCGCTTCTGATCGATGCCGACGCACTGATCGCGGGGCCCTGCGAAGCCGCCGCTTAAGCGATTGGTTACGCTCTTGCCCTAGTCCCGATTGCAATAACCAGGAGAGGTCGCCGTGAAATCCTGTCTCATCATCGACGACTCGCGGGTAATCCGCAAAGTCTCGCGCCATATCCTCGAATCCCTCGGCTTTTCGGTCGAAGAGGCGGAAAACGGGAAAGAGGGGCTCGACAAGTGTGCGGCCAGAATGCCCGACGTCATCCTGCTCGACTGGAACATGCCGGTGATGACCGGAATCGAATTCATCACCCGTCTGCGCCAGACCGACGGGGGGGACCGCCCCAAGGTGGTGTTCTGCACCACCGAGAACGACGTCGCCCATATTCGCGAAGCGATCAGCGCCGGGGCCGACGAATACGTGATGAAGCCGTTCGATCATGAAACGCTGCAGATCAAGTTGCAGCTCGTCGGCATGGTCTGAGCCTGAGCGATGTCCGCGATCCTGAGGCGTCCTGCCGCGGTGTTGCCAAATCCCGGTCCGCCGTCCGAACAGCGGGCGGAGGGACCTGTCAACGTTCTGATCATCGACGATTCGCTCACCGTCCGGACGGTGTTCTCGCGCATGATCGCGCGCGAGGCGGACTTGCAGGTCGTCGCCGGCGCCGGCACTGCCGAACAGGGCCTGCGCGAACTCGCCGCCACGCCGGTTGACGTGGTTCTGCTGGATCTCGAAATGCCCGGCATGGGCGGGCTCGAAGCCTTGCCCCGGATCCTCGCTGCCTCGCCTTCCACCAAGGTGCTGGTCATCTCCTCGCTGACCGCGGCAGGGGCAGAGCATACCGTGACCGCGCTCAAGATGGGCGCAGCGGACACCATGCTGAAACCGCGGCCGGGCGGGTTCGACGATGCCTATCGCGATCAGCTTCTGAGCAAGATCCGGGCGCTCAAGGGCGATGTCCGTCGTGCCGTCGCACCGCCGCCCCGGCCGGCGCGGACGAAAGCGGCCGGCAAGGCGCCCGAAATCCTCGCCATCGGAGCATCCACCGGCGGCATTCATGCCCTCAACCTGTTTCTCGCTCGCATACCGGCCTCGTTCCAGTTGCCGATCCTCATCACCCAGCACCTGCCGCCCAGCTTCATCCCGGTGTTCGCCCGCCAGATGGAAGTGGCCGCCCGCCGCGAGGCGGTGCTCGCCATCGACGGGACCGTGATCAGCCGCGGCAAACTGTTCATCGCGCCCGGACATGGCCACATGACAGTGCGCAAGGCCGAGGGCCGGCGGGTCGTCGCGCTCACCTACGTTCCGGTGAAAAGCGGCTGCATGCCCTCGGTCGATCCGATGTTCGCCAGCCTGGCGAGCGCCTATGACGGGCGGGTCGCCGCGGTCCTGCTGTCGGGCATGGGGCGCGACGGGACGGATGGGGCCCGCGCCATCGACGAGGCGGGCGGACGCATCTATGCGCAGGATGCGGAAAGCTGCGCAGTCTGGGGCATGCCCCGCGCGGTGACCGAACAGGGCATCGCCGCGGCCATCGCACCGCCCGCGACGCTTGCCGACGCGGTGGTCGCCAGCATCGAGCCCAGACCGTGAGGGCCGTGGATGCATCTCACCGGATCATCACCGACCTTCTCGCCTCCCGGACCGGCCAGCAGCTGACCGAAAGCCGCCGCTGGCGTATCTCGACCGCGCTTTCGGGCCTGTTCCGCGAGCTCGGCATCGAGAACGTCGACCAGCTTGCCTGCCTTCTCGAACGGCCGGGCGAACGCCGGCTGGCGACCAGGGTCGTCGAGGCGCTGCTGAACAACGAAACCTATTTCTTTCGCGATCATGCCTATTTCGAGACCCTCTCGCGCGAAGTCCTCCCCCGGCTTGCGGCGACCCGGTCGCACAGCAGGCGTCTGCGCATCTGGTCGGCGGGTTGTTCGACCGGGCAGGAAGTACTCAGCCTCGCCATGCTGTTCGAGGACGATCCGCAAACATGGCAGGGCTGGACGATCGAAATCCTCGGGACCGACGTCTCGACCAGGGTGATCGACCGGGCACGGGGCGCCTGTTACAGCCAGTTCGAGATCCAGCGCGGGATCAGCGTGACCCGCATGCTCGAACATTTCAGCGAAGTTCCCGGCGGCGGCTGGCAAGCCGGCGACCACCTGCGCCGCTATTGCCGGTTCCAGCAGCATTCCGTGCTCGATCATCCGCCCGCCCCCGGGCAGTTCGACTTCGTCCTGTGCCGCAACGTCCTCCTTTATTTCGACGATGCCACCCGCGGGGCAGCGCTCGACCGCATTGCCGGCGCGATCGCCGCCGATGGCTGGCTGATGCTGGGTTCGGGCGAAGCGATCACCGGGCAAAGCGACCGCTTCCTGCCGGCTGCGTGCGGGTCGGGTCTCTATTGCCTCGATGCCGCGCGCAGCACGGCCGGCCGCCGGCGCAAGTTCGCCTGAAAGGCATGCGGACGCGCGATGCAAGCCGGCCTTTACCGATAATTAGCCACTGCCGAGCTAGCTATCGCGCGGCGAGAGAACTCGACCGGAGGGGTCCGCGGTGAAGGCGTTATCGGCAAGAGAACGGGTATCGGCGCATTGGGCGGTCGTCCTTTCGTTCGCCGTCCTTGTCGGTATCGGACTCGGCACGGTGCTGACAACCTTGATCCAGACCGGTCCGGCCAGCGCGAGGTCGGCTGTTCTGGCTGGCGGCGCACTGCTTCTCTTTGCTGCACTGGCCACCGGCTTGCTCGCTCTCGGTCATCTTCGCGGTGTGGCAAGGATCGGCCTCGCCGACAGTCTTACCGCCCTGCCCAACCGGCGCGCGCTGCAAGAGCATTTCCCGCCCGGGGCGGTACGCGGCGAAGAGCTGGGCGTCGCGATCGTCAATCTCGACGGGTTCCGGATGATCAACGACCACCACGGTCACCACTTCGGTGATCTTGCCATCTGCGAGGCGGCCGGCATCCTGCGCGAAATCTGCGGCGATGACGTCGGTATCTACCGGCTTGGCGGCGACGAATTCGCCCTGACGCTTGCCGGACCGCTTTCGGGCACGCTTCTGGAAGGGCATTGCCGGCGGGTCATCGAACGCCTCGCCAAGCCTGCGGCACTGGGCGGGCGGCGGGTCATGCTGGGCGCAAGCATCGGCATCGCCACGTCGGGCCATGATGGCACCACGTCGAACTCGGAACTGCTGCGCCGGGCGGATGTCGCCATGTCGGCCTCGAAACGCGCCGGCAAGATGCGCTGCTCGTGGTACGCCCCGACTTTCGACCAGAACCGCGAGGAAGCCAAGAAGCTCGACGAGGAGTTGCGCCATGCCCTCGCGGCGGGCGAATTCGCGCTGGCCTATCAGCCGCTGGTGTCGAGCTTGACGCAGGAGGTGGTGGCGGTTGAATGTCTGCTGCGCTGGAACCGCGCCGACGGGCGGCCGATGGGGCCCAACATCTTCATCCCCGCGGCTGAGGAATCGGGCTTCATCAATGCCATCGGGCTGTGGGTCCTGCGCCAGGCGTGCCGTGATGCGCTGGCATGGGAAGGCATCACCCTTTCGGTCAACATCTCTCCCGCGCAGCTGCGCAATCCGGAATTCCCGATCCAGCTGGGCCACATCCTCGAGGAAACCGGGTTCGATCCCGAACGCCTCGAGCTTGAGATCACCGAGACCTGCCTCGTCCTTGATCCGGTGGTGGCCGAGCGCAGCCTCGACCTCATCCGCGGCTTCGGTGTGCGCATCGCGCTCGACGATTTCGGCACCGGTTATGCCTCGATCGGCTTCCTGCGCCAGTTCCGCTTCGAAAAGCTAAAAATTGATCGCAGCCTGGTGGCGCAGGCGGGCGAGGACGAGGGCAGCCGGGCGATGATGCTCTCCAGCATCACGGTCGCCCGCGCGATGAAAATGGGGGTCACCGCCGAAGGGGTGGAGACCGAGGAGCAGGCCGCCATGGTCCGCGCCGCCGGGTGCGACCAGATCCAGGGCTGGCTGTACTTCAAGGCAATGCCGGCCGCGGAAATCCCGCGTCACCTGGGCCGCCGGATCACCGCGACAGCCTTAACCGATACATGCAGCGTAGCGGTTGCATGACGAACAGCTGCGTGGACGCAGGACGAGAGGACACGCCGTGAACGCGACATATACCACAGGCATCTCCGCCGACCTCAAGGAAGAGATCGGGGCGATGCAGCCGATCATTCCCCGCCAGACGGCGGTTTCGCGCAAGCGGCAATGGCTGGTGGACCAGCCGATCATGGTCAAGGCCAAGGTCACCACCGCGATCGGTGTCGCCAGCACGCTGGCGGTCACCGCCGTCGCGGTCTACGCCCTGTCGCGCAGCACGGGGGGCGCTGACCTTGTCCCCTATGTCATCGGCTTCGCGACGCTGGCGCTGGCGATCACCGCGATGGCGCTGGCCCATGTGATTTCCGACGTCATCGAACCGTTCAACAACATCAGGCTCAATCTGCATCTGCTGGCAAGTGGTCAGCGGGAGATCGAGATCACCGGGCTCGACCGCAAGGACGAACTTGGCGACCTTGCCCGATCGCTGGAGATCATGCTGCGCGCCTCGCGCAAGCTCGATGAAATGCACGCGGCCCGAAAGTCCGCCGCGGAGACCAATCGCCAGCAGTTACTCAGGATCGCCAGCCAGTTCGAGGCGACCGTGGGCGACGTCGTCAACAGCGTCGCATCGGCTTCGTCGCAGCTCAACGATACCGCCGCCTCGATGGCGCAGACGGCGACCGGCACCAGCGCCCATGCCGACGCGCTGGGCGAGGCGGTGACCAGTGCGGCAGGCGGAGTGACCGCGGCGGCGGCCGCGTCGGACGAATTTGCGATGTCGATCGGCGAGATCAGCTTGCAGGCGGCTCAATCGGCCGAATTGGCCCGTCAGGCATCCGACGATGCCGAACGGGCCGACGAAACCATTTCCACCTTGTCGAGCTCGGCCGAGCAGGTCGGCCAGATTGTCGAGTTGATCCATTCGATCGCCCAGCGCACCAACCTGCTTGCCCTGAATGCCTCGATCGAGGCCGCGCGCGGAGGCGAGGCGGGCCGCGGCTTCGCGGTGGTGGCAAGCGAGGTCAAGGAACTGGCGGCCCAGACCAGCCGCGCAACCGAAGAGGTCGCCGGCCAGATCCGCGCGATGCAGGAATCGACCGGGGCCAGCGTCCGCGCCCTGCGCTCCATCGGCGATCAGATCCGCCAGCTCGAAACCGCCTCGATCTCCATCGCCAGTGCGGTCGACCAGCAGTCCGTCGCCGGTCAGGACCTTGCCCGCAGCATCGATCTTGCCGCCCGCAGCAGCGACGAGGTTGTCGGCCATGCCGAAACCCTGCGCGATGCCAACATGGCCACCGGGCTTGCCGCAACACAGATGCTGGGCTCGGCCCGCGATCTCGAGAGCCAGGCCTCCATCCTGCGGGGCAAGGTCGGCGATTTCCTCGGCCATATCCGCGCCGGCTGAATGCCGACGCGGGCGGCATCAGTCCGCGCGCGTCATTCCCACCAGTAAGGCCGCCGCGCCGCGGTGCCGGTTTCCACCTCGTTCATGGTCCGCGCATCGTACAACCGGCCGCCCAGCATGACCCGCGCGATATCATCGGAATTGCGGATGTCGGTGGCAGGGTCCGCCGTCAGGATGACCAGATCGGCAAGCTTGCCGACTTCGAGGCTGCCGATATCGCGTTCCATGCCCAGCGAGCGCGCCGGCTCGATGGTGCCGGCTCGCAGTGCCTCGACCGGGCTCATCCCGCCGCGTGCGAAGCTCCACAATTCCCAATGCGTGGCGATCCCGGCCTGCTGACCGTGCGCCCCGATGCTGACCTTGACCCCGCGCTCGGCCAGCTTCTTTGCCTCGCGCGCGGAGTCATCGTCGACGAAGGCCCACTCCGGCGCCGTGGTCCGCCGGGCGGTTTCGGCCAGCAGCATCCGCGGCGGCGTATGGACCAGCAGCGGATTGTCGAACACATCGGTCGCCTGCCGCCAGTAGGGATCGCCCGCCAGCCCGCCGTAGGTCACCACCAGGGTCGGGGTGTAGTTGGTGTCGGACTGCGCGAACATCTGCAACACGTCCTCGTACATCACCCCCAGCGGGATGTTGTGTTCGAGCGTCGAGTTGCCATCGGCGATGAGGTTCATGTCCATCCCGAACAGCGAACCGCCTTCGGCCACCACCAGCATGTCCTCCGCCCGGGCGGCGGCAACCACTTGCTGGCGCTGTTCGCGCCGCGGCTGATTGTAGTTCTTGACCGAGATGCCGCCCTGCGCCTTGATCCGCCGGATATGCGCCAGCGCGTCTTCGTAGCTGTCGATCCGCGCATAGACGCCAGGCGACTTGGCACCATAGATAATCTCGCCGGTCGAGAAGATGCGCGGGCCGAGCAGGGTGCCGGCACGCTGCCGTTCGGCGGCGTGATAGATCATGCTCGCCTGCGACGAGGGATCGTGGATCGTCGTCGTGCCGAGCGCGAGGTTCTGGAGCAGCGACCAGTTCTGCTGCGGGACCAGATCGCCCACGCCCTGCGGCCCGTGGGCATGGGCATCGACGAAGCCGGGGACGATCGTCTGCCCGGCGGCATCGATGACCCTTGCGCCGGCGGGCAAGCGCACGCTGTCGGCGCCGCCGATAGCGGCGATCCGGTCACCCTCGATCACGATCACGCCGTTCTCGATCGTACCGGCGCCCTCCCCCGCCATGGTATGGATACGCGCACCGGTGATCGCTACCGTGCCGCGCGGCTTGTCGGCCCGGATCGTGCGGGCGAGCGACACTCCGTTGTCGGGCGGCGTGAACTTTGGCGCCGTGTCCGTCTGCGGTGCGCGCGGGGTCAGCGCGGCGGTGCTGGCGCGGTAGAGCGTCGGCCCCATCGACCAGTGCAGCGTCGCGCCGCCATCGGTCCATCCGATGTAATCCGCCCCGCCCTTGCTCACCCGCGTTACGGGCAGCGAGCTTGCCGTCTCGCCAACGGTGACCGCCTGCCCGCCGGGCAGCAGCGGCATTGCGAAGACTTCGTAATTCTGGCGAAAAGCGACGTAATCGCCCCGCGGGCTGACCCGGAAATCATTGGCCAGATCGCCTTCGGCGTGGACCCGGCGGGCCTCGCCCGAAAGATCGCTCGACATCAGTTGCAGCTTGCCGTCGTTGCGGCCGAGCATGAACAAGCGGTCGTTCCCCGAACCGAATTGCGGGTCGGACGCATCGCGGGCGACGAGGCGCGGCGTCCCGCCGCTTGCCGGCACCACATAGACGCCTTCGTTCTCGCTGTATTCGGGAGCCGTCAGAAAGCCGCCGCTGCGCTTCTCGAAGGTAATGGTGGCGCCGTCGGGCGAGAATTGCGGTACCGCGTAATGGCCCGGCTGACGGGTCACCTCGCGCGCATTGCGTCCGCGTGCATCGACCGTGACGATATGCCCCAGCCCCGCATCGCTCCACCGGACATAGGCCAGCCGCTTGCCGTCGCGCGACCAAGCGGGCCACAGTTCCAGATTGCTGTCGTCGTTGGTCAGCCGCCTGGCCTCGCCCATACCGCCGGCCGGCTTGACGTAGAGCTTGCCGAGGCTTTCGAACACAATTGTGTGGCCATCGGGCGATACGGTCGCAAAGCGCGGAATCCTGGCGGTGAAGCTGTCGGGCGCAACCTCGATCACCGGATGCGGCGCGCTGGCCACGCTGCGGGTATCGTCGATGCGGAAGGGGATCACCGCGGCGCCGCTGCCATCGGCGTCGACGCGGCGGATCTTGCCGCCCGCCCAGAACACGATCGAGCGGTTATCGGGCGTCCACGCCATGCGCGGATAGACGCCGTAGACCGCCCAGGTTTCCTGCATGTCGAGGTCGAGCGCGTCAT
>NZ_JBHWMI010000013.1:0-32434 GCF_043423005.1 Qipengyuania sp.
TCGCGGGCATCCTGGACAAGGCCTTGCAGTCGGTCGAAATGGCGATCCGTCACGATGCTGGCATAATCTTCGTTTTCCAGCAGGGTTGGGTAAAGATTGGCCGTTCCCTGCCACACGCCGTGGATCGCCTCGTCCTCGCGCTCGGCGGGGACATACAGGTAATCGGGCGCAAGACAGATCTGACCAGCGTTCAGCATCTTGCCCAAGGCAACTTTTTCACCCGCCTTGGCGAGATCGGCATCCTGCCCCATGATAACCGGGCTTTTGCCTCCGAGTTCGAGGGTTACCGGGACGAGGTTCTTTGCAGCGGCTTCCATCACCTTGCGGCCCGTGGCGGTGGAACCGGTGAAGACCAGGTGATCGAAAGGCAGCTCGCTGAACGCATGGGCCACCTCGGGCCCACCGGTGAAGACCACGCATTCGTCGGCAGTAAAGAATTCGCTTACCAGGTCGCGCATCAGGGCGCTGGTTTTCTCCGTGAATTCCGAAGGCTTGATCATCGCCCGGTTACCGGCGGCAAAGACCTGCATCAGCGGCCCGAAAGTGAGATTGACCGGGAAGTTCCAAGGACTGAGGATGCCCACCACGCCCTTGGGCTCGTAACGCACTTCGGCCTTGGCGCCGAGCAGGCCGAGCGGAAACTGGACCTGCCTCCTGTCCGCCTTGGCCCATCCATCGAGGTGCTTCAGGCAATGGCGCCCGAAATTGATCGTTCCGTCGATATCGGTGAGCTTGGACTGATAGGCGGAACGATTGCCGAAATCCTCGCCCATCGCCTGGCATAGTGCATCGGAATGATCGCGAAGCAGACGGATCGCGCGTTCGATCCTGTCCTTGCGCAGGGCCATCGGTTCTGGCCGCATCATGTGATGCGCCGCACGCTGGCGTTGCAGCATCCCGGTCATCTCGGTCGTCGCCAGTTCGGGCATCGTCGTCTCCCTTTGCTTTCGCCCGGACGGCACTCTAGTTTGCCGCCGCCCGTCTCGTGCTGCGCTGCACGATACGAACTTCAGCTATCGAGGACCAGCATAAGAATGCCGCAATTCAACGCAAGCGATCCCATCGTCATCCTGTCCTATGCGCGCACCCCGATGGGCGGGATGCAGGGTGTTCTGGCGGACGTCTCGGCAACCGATCTCGGGGCGACTGCGGTTAAAGCCGCCGTCGAGCGCTCAGGCGTGCCGGCGGACCGGTTCGACCGCACCTACATGGGCTGCGTGCTGCCTGCCGGGCTCGGCCAGGCACCGGCGCGCCAGGCGAGCATCAAGGCCGGCCTGCCCACCTCCGTGCAGGCGACTACCGTCAACAAGGTCTGCGGCAGCGGCATGCAGACGGTCATCATGGGAGCCGAGGCCCTCGCCAGCGGTACGGTGGATTTTGTCGTGGCCGGCGGGATGGAGAGCATGACGAACGCCCCGTACCTCCTCAAGAAGCATCGCTCGGGCGCGCGGATCGGGCATGACACGGCCTATGATCACATGTTCCTCGACGGGCTGGAAGATGCCTACGAGGAAGGCCGCGCGATGGGCACTTTCGCGCAGGAAACCGCGAACGAATACCAGATGACGCGCGAAGAGATGGACGCCTATTCCATCGAATCCCTGCGCCGCGCCAACACCGCCATCGAAAGCGGAGCCTTCGATGCCGAGGTCGTGCCGGTGACGGTCTCGTCGCGCACCGGCGAGCTCACGATCGACCGGGACGAACAGCCCGGCCGGGGCAAGCCCGACAAGATTCCGACCCTGAAACCGGCCTTCGCCAAGGACGGGACGATCACCGCCGCTACCTCCAGTTCGATTTCGGATGGCGCGGCCGCAGTCGTGCTGACCCGGCAAAGCAAGGCCGATGACGAGGGATACGCCCCCGTCGCCCGGATCGTCGCAGTCGCCGCACACGCGCAGGAGCCTGCGACCTTCACCACCGCACCGATCGGGGCCATCCACAAGGTGCTCGACCATGCCGGATGGTCCGCCGACGAGGTGGATCTGTGGGAAATCAACGAGGCTTTCGCGTGCGTGGCGATGTTCGCGATGCGCGACATCGGCATTCCGCACGACAAGATCAACGTCAACGGCGGGGGCACGGCGCTCGGCCATCCGATCGGCGCCAGCGGCACCCGGATCATCGTCACCCTGCTGAACGCGCTCAAGCAGCAGGGCAAGACGCGCGGCATCGCATCTCTGTGTATCGGCGGGGGTGAGGCAACAGCGGTCGCCCTCGAACTCGTGTGATCGCCCGCAGCAAGCATTCAGGAAAGCTTTCCCGGGTTTCACGTTGAGGAAGGCAGTAATCATGGAGAAGTCGATGAAGAAGATGCTGGTTATCGGGTGCTGCGCGGCGCTCGCCGCGTGTGGCTCGAACTCGGAAGAGACGGCCGTCACCCCCACCTCGACCGAGGTGGCGGCACCGTCGCAGACGGCAAACACCACGGTGCAGACCTCACAGCCCCGCATGGCCAACAGCGGCGCGGTCGGCACCTATGAGGTCAAGCAATCCGACGGGACGGTCATCCGCCAGCAGCTCAATCCGGACGGCACCTACGCCTACACCAACGTCTCTGGCGTCGAGACGCAGAAGGGCATGTGGCGCGAAAACGGTGCGCAGCTGTGCTTCGACCCGCAGGGGGCGGAACCGGAAAGCTGCTATACCGGCGGCAAGCCGGGCGCGGATGGTGCTTTCACCATGACCGATGGCACAGGGGCCACTTTTGGGACAGTTCGAAAGATCGCCGCTACCGCGGGAACGAATTGAATCGGCTTTCGTAAGACTGTTGCTTCACACCGATGGAAGGGTGGTCCGCAAGGGCCACCCTTTTTTCTTGCGAAGGTGAAATTGTTGGCTGGCGCGGGCGAACGCTCAAAGAGCGCCGGCACCCCACAAGCGATCCTGGCGGATCCAGCCCCGATAACGTCCGGTGACAAAGCTGCACCATCCGTCCTTGCAGCTGCCGAGCATTCCCGAAACGCCCGGTTCCACTCGCCATTTGAGCGGCGCAGAAGCCCCCGCGTCGGCGCGCATGTCGGCAAGGCCGTTGCCGGTCACGATCGCTGCCCGTTCCGGGCTGAGCAGCCGCGCGACCACCCAGCCCCGCGTGCCATCGGGATCCTCGATGAACCGCCATCCCTGCATGACGCGCAGAACCTTCACCGGCAGACCTGCACGATGATAGACCCATTCGACGGGGTAATCCTCGCTCGGCCCGACCCGCAGGTTCAGTTCCGATGCGCGCACACTTGCCCAGTAGGGCACCTCGCGGTCCTGGCCGGATGCCGGAATGGACATGCCGATCAGCAGGACGGACAGGAAGGCGATGCGGAGCGGGATCATGGCGTCCTGTTACTTGCCGTGACCGGGCGCGGCAAGCGCGCTTGACCCACGCAGCGTCGAGCGTTTAGCCCCGCCCGATGTCCGCCTCCTCTGCCTCTTCCCCGCCCCTCCCCTCCCGGCATGATCGGCGGCCCCGGGTGTATGTTACCCGGCATCTCGAACCTGCGGTCGAAGCACGACTGGTCGAGCTGTTCGACGTTACTCTCAATCCCTCCGATGTGCCGTTGACGCGCGACCGGCTGGCCCAGGCCATGCAGGAATGCGATGTGATCGTGCCGACGGTGACAGATTTGCTGGACGCCGACCTCATCGCGAATGCGGGGCCCGACCTCAAGCTGATCGCAAGCTTTGGGGCGGGTACGGATCACATAGATCTTGCCGCGGCGTCGCGGCGCCGCATCTTCGTCACGAATACGCCGGGCGTCTTCACCGACGACACGGCGGATCTGGCGATGGCCTGCATCATCGGCGTGCCCCGCCGGGTTCGCGAAGGCGTCGAACTGGTGAGGCAGGGCGAATGGACCGGATGGGCCCCCACCGCCCTGCTCGGGCGCAAGCTGGCTGGAAAGACGCTGGGCATTGTCGGCATGGGACGTATCGGACAGGCCGTGGCGCACCGGGCGCGGGCGTTTGGCCTCGAGATCGCCTATCACAATCGCCGCAAGCTGCCGGCAGAGGCCGAGCGTATGTTCGGCGCGCGCTATTACGGATCGCTCGACGAGCTGATCGCGAAGGCCGATATCCTGACGCTCCATTGCCCGTCGAGCGCCGATAATCATCATCTTCTCGATCGGCGGCGGTTTGCGCTGATGAAGCCTGGGGCCAGCCTCGTGAACACCGCTCGCGGCGACCTGATCGATCAGGAGGCGCTGATCGAGGCGCTTGAGGACGGCCGGCTCGCGGGTGCCGGGCTGGATGTGTACCCTGATGAACCCGAAGTCGATGCGCGCTTGATCCGCCACCCCAATGTCATGACCCTGCCCCACATCGGCAGCGCGACGAGGGAAGGCCGCGAGGAATCGGGGATGAAGGTCATCGCCAACATCCGGATGTGGGCCGACGGGCATCGCCCGCCCGATCAGGTGTTGAGTGCGCTCGCCTAATCGCCAGTGAGGATACGCTCGACCAGCTGCTTCACGGTGGGCGTGAAGTTGTTCGAATAGAACGGGTCCTGCTTGAAACGGTATGCCGCGTGCCCGGCAAAGGCGAGATTGTCGTCCGGGTCGCCGCCGTGGGCGATATCCTGCAGGGTCTTCTGAATGCAGAAGCTGCGCGGGTCGGCCAGCCTACCCGTGGTGTGGTTGTCGTGATCCTTCCAGCTTGAAAACTGACAGTGCGACAGGCAGCCCATACAGGCCTGCTGGTCGGCACGTATCTGTTCGGCGCTTTCCGGCGTGACGAAAACGACCGTATCGTCGGGCGTCTTGAGCGGTTCGGTAAAACCTTCATGGATCCAGGCCAGCGCCTTGCGCTGATCGCCCGGGTGGACATAGAAATACTTGGCTTTCCCATGATCCAGCAGCGGTATCGTGCCGTCTTCCTCGTCCCGCTTGAAGATCGGAATCTGGCGCTCGCTGCGGTGCATCAGGTCATAGAGGAAAGGGGTCTTCACCGCGCTCGAGTAAAAGCCGGTCGGCGAGAACTTGTGAAGCAGCACATCGCCGGGCTCGACCGTCCGTAGCATATCCTTCCAGACCTGCGGGATCGGGCTCTCATGGGTCAGCAGGGGCCGCGTCCCGAACTGAAAAGCGATCTTGCCAAGCTCGGGATTGTCGATCCAGTCGTTCCATTCGCGCAGGAACCACACCCCGCCGGCCATGACGATCGCAGTGTCCTCGCTCACGCCCTCGGCCCGCATCGTGTCACGCAGCGCCTTGACCCGGGGGTGGGGATCTTCCGGGCTGAGCGGGTCTTCGGCATTGGACAGCCCGTTATGCCCGCCCGCCAGCCACGGATCTTCATAGACGACCGCGGCCATCAACTCCGGCACCCGGGAATAGCTGCGCTTCCACAGGGCACGAAAGGCGCGGGCGCTGCTGACGATGGGCAGGTAGTGCACATTGTATCGCGCCGCGATTTCGGCAAGCTTGTAGGGCATGCCCGCGCCGCAGGTAACGCCGGTGACGAGACCGGGGCAGTTTTCCAGGACGCCCTCGAGCACCTGCTGAGCGCCGCCCATCTCCCACAGGACGTTGATGTTGATCGCACCCTGCCCGCCGGCAATCTCATGCGCGCGGCGCACCTGCTCGGTCGCGCCGGCGATGGCATAGCGGACAAGCTGCTCGAACCGCTCCACCCGGGTGGCCTGCGGATAGACTTGCGGAATGGGATTGCCGTCGACGTCATAGCTGTCGGCGTTGACCGCGCTGACGGTGCCGATGCCGCCGGCCGCCGCCCAAGCACCCGAGCTCATGTGATTGCTCGCGGAGACGCCCTTGCCACCTTCGACCAGCGGCAGGACTTCACGCCCGCCGTAAACAATGGGGCTGAGACCCTTGAAGCTCATCGCATGTTCTTTCGTTCTGGCGCCGTGCCGCTGAGCCGCAGTCAGGCGGCGCGGTTCGCATCATTGCGGCAGGGCTGGATATCCTGCGGACGCGGCCTGTTAGCGGCCGCCTCGAATTGTGCATAGTAGCCTGACAGTTGCGGCGCACTTCTGAAAGCGACCAGCCGATAACCGACCCGTTCGAATTCGCAGGAGAGCAGCAAGGGGTCGATCCCGTGCTGGTCAGTGGGCCGGTCGATATCGACCACGATGACCTGCCCGCCTTCGCGCAGCGCCGGCCACATTCGCCACAGGAACTCATAGGGTTGTTCGATCTCGTGATACATATGCACCATGAAGACCCGGTCGAAACTTCCTGCGGGAAGCATGGGATCGGCAGGTTCCCCCTTGCGGATCGAGATGTTCGCCAGCCCTTCGCGTTCCACCCGGCGGGCAAGCCGGTCGAGTGCGTCGCGGTCGATATCCTGGGCAAGCACACGGCCTTCCGGCCCGACGCGTTCCGACAGGCGGACCGTGTAGTAGCCATTTCCCGCGCCGATATCGGCCACCGTCATCCCCGGTGTGATACGGGCAAGGTCCATTACCGTCTGCGCTTCGCCCCGGCTGTCACGCTGGTCCTCGGTCGAAAACTGGTTCGATCCGAGCCCCGATACCGGACGGTCGGGCGACGGAAAGACCAGCGCGGTGCCGGCATTGGGCGATGCGGGCCCGCACGCGCCCAGCCCTGCAAGCGACAGCACAAAGGCGGCCGTGCGTTTCACTCGACGTCCTCTATCTCGACTGTCTCTCCGGTCACGCGCTGGGCAAGCGCGGCGGAGATGAACGGATCGAGCGCGCCATCCAGCACGTCATCCGGAGTGGGCGAGGTCACGCCGGTGCGCAGGTCCTTGACCATCTGATAGGGTTGCAGGACGTAGGAGCGGATCTGGTGCCCCCAGCCGATGTCGCTCTTTTCCTGATACTCGCCCGATGCCGCCGCCTCACGCTCGGCCATTTCGCGTTCGAAGAGGCGCGCCTTGAGCATGCCCATCGCGGTCGCGCGGTTCTTGTGCTGGCTGCGATCCTGCTGGCTGGCGACCACGATGCCAGTGGGCTGGTGGGTGATCCGGACCGCGGAATCGGTGGTATTGACGTGCTGCCCACCCGCCCCGCTGGCGCGGTAGGTGTCAATCTTCAGATCCGCCGGGTTGATCTCGATGTCGATGTCGTCATCAATCACGGGGTAGACCCAAACCGAACTGAAGCTGGTGTGCCGCCGGGCGGAACTGTCGTACGGGCTGATGCGGACGAGACGGTGGACTCCGCTTTCGGTCTTGGCATAGCCGTAGGCGTTTTCACCCTTCAGCAGAAGCGTCGCGGACTTGATCCCCGCCTGATCCCCTGCCTGGTACTCCACCGTCTCCACCTTGAAGCCGCGCCGTTCGGCCCAGCGGGCGTACATCCGGAAGAGCATCTCGGCCCAGTCCTGGCTTTCTGTGCCCCCGGCGCCAGCATGGATTTCCAGATAGGTGTCGTTGCCGTCGGCCTCGCCCGAAAGCAGCGCCTGCACCTTGTCGCCATCCGCACGGTCTGCCAGCCGCTCGAGCGTTCGGAGGCCTTCGGCGGCAATGTCGTCATCGCCCTCTGCCTCGCCCATCTCGACGAATTCGATCGCGTCCGCCATTTCGCCCTCGATTTCACGGACCGTCTTGATCGCATTGCCGAGACGCTTGTGCTCCTGCGAAATCGCCTGCGCTTCCTTCGGATCGGACCACAGGTTGGGGTCCTGCACGCGGGCTTCCAGTTCGTCGAGGCGGCGCAGCGCACGCTCCCAGTCCAGCGACTGGCGGACGAGCGCCAGCGCGGCATTGATGCGTTCGATATGGGCCTGCCCTTCGGCACGCATGGATCATTCCTTCTGCAAGCGGTTCGCCGGACTAGCGGGCCAGCACGATTTGTAAAGCAGGCGGTGCCGCTTGTAACGGGGTGCCTGGTCGCGCCCTTAGTCGGCCGCGACCGCTTCCTCGATCACCGCAGGTTGCGGCTGTGCCCGCGGGGCGGCGGCGACCGGCGGCGCATTCTGCCGGGCCCCCTGCCGAGCCCGTCGCAAAAGCTCGAGAATTTCGTTCCGGCGGGCCGCGAGTTCGTCGGTCCGGGTGGCCCGCGGCGGTTCCGTATCCGGTTTGAAAGCCTCCCAGATCACGGCTGCCTGTGGATCGTCGCTGGGCGAGCCGGCGAAAACCCGCTTCCCGCTGCGGCGGTCGATCTTGACCATGCGCACGCCGGGAGGGGCAACGAAATCGTCGGCGGTCCAGCGATCGCGGGTCTCTTCGACGAATTGCTTGAAGATCGGCGCCGCAGTATTGCCGCCTTGTACCCAGCCGCCGAGGTTCCGGGGCTGATCATAACCGATATAGGTCCCCGCGACGATATCGGGGCTGCCACCGACGAACCAGGCATTGGTCGGTCCGCTGGTGGTGCCGGTCTTGCCAAACAGGGGCAGGTTCAGATCGCGCAGGCGTACCGCGGTGCCACGAGTGATCACACCCTGAAGCATGTGAACCACCTGGAAGGCAGTGCGCGGGTCCATGACCTGTTTGCCGCCCGGTTCGAAGCGCGGCATGGGCGAGCCGTCCCATTCGGGCATGTTGCAGCTGTCGCACTGGCGCTGGTCCGAACGCCAGATCACCTTGCCCCGGCGATCCTGCACGTAATCGATGACGCTCGGCGCATACTGCCGGCCCCAGTTGGCCAGCGCAGCATAGGCGTTGACCATCTTTTCGACCGTCGTGTCGCCCGCGCCAAGCGCAAAGCTGGGATAGTTGTCGTACTGACCGATACCGACCTGCGCAAAGGTCTTGGTTACCTGCGGCATTCCGGCTTCCATGGCGATATGCACGGTCATCAGATTGCGGCTCTGCTCGAGCCCCCAGCGCATGGTATGGGTGCCGCCCCCGCCACCGCCGAAATTCCGGAAGCATTTCTCGCCCAGATTGGCGCCTTGCCAGAAACAGAAGGTCTGGTCGGGCACCTGGCTCGCCGGCGTCATGCCGTGGTCGAGACCGGCGGCGTAGACGAACGGCTTGATAGTGGAGCCCGGCTGGCGCAGCGCCTGCGTCGCCCGGTTGAAGCTGCCGAGGCGGCTGTCGAACCCGCCCTGCATCGCCATGATCCGCCCGGTCTGCGGGCTTTGGGCGAGGAACGCGCCCGATACCTCGGGCACGGTGCGCAGCCGATAGCCATTGCCCGAACTTTCGGCTGCCACCACATCGCCGACCTTGACCGCAGCCGGTGCGCCGGAAAGCGATGCGGTTTCGCCGTCGCTGAACCCGATGGTTGCCCCCGAACCTGCTTCGGTGACGACCCCTACCCGCCAGTCCCGGTAGCTGATCGAGAGATTCGACGAGGCCAGCTGCGAGGTAAGATCGCCATTGTCAGGATTGAGAGTGGCGATCGGCTTGGTCCACGGCCGATTGCCATGATAGCGCAGCAATCCGGCACGAAGGGCATCGCGCGCGGCATCCTGCATTTCGGTGTCGAGTGATGTCCGCACCCAGAGACCACCGGCATAGACGCTGTCTTGCCCGTCCTCGGCTGTCTCTCCGAACTGTTCGATCAGCTGGCGGCGCACCTCTTCAAGGAAATAGCCGGCGTCGGCCGATCGTTCGGTCCGCTGCTGCACCAGACCAAGGGGCCGCGACTTCGCTTCGGCGGCCGCCGAAGGGGTCGCAAATCCATTGGCAACCATCTGGTCGAGAACGAAATTGCGTCGTTCGATCGCCATATCCTGGTACCGGGCCCGGCCATATCGTTCGGGCGCCTTGGGAAGAATCGCGAGGAACGCGGCTTCCGACAGCTCGAGATCGGCGACATCCTTGTCGAAATAGGCACGGCTGGCCGCCTGTACCCCGAAGCTTCGCCGGCCGAGCGGAATTTCGTTGAGATAAAGCTCGAGGATCTCGGGCTTGGTCATCACCTGCTCGATCCGTCGGGCCAGGATCATCTCCTTCAGCTTGCGGGTGACCGAATACTCGTCCGACAGCAGCAGGTTCTTCGCCACCTGCTGCGTAATCGTGGACCCGCCGACCGCGCGTTCGCCCGAACCGAACTTGGTGGCGTAGTCGAACACCGCATTGAGGGTGCCGAACAGATCGACCCCGCCGTGGCTGAAGAAGGTCTTGTCCTCGGCTGCGAGGAACGCCTCGATCAGAGGTTTGGGAAAGTCGGCATACTGCAGCTGCACGCGGCGCTCGCGAGCATAGGAATGGACGATCTCACCGTCGATACCGCGCACGACCGTCGGCAGCGGGGTTTCGTATTCCAGCAGTGTGCTTGCCTCGGGCAAGTTGCGAGCCAACAGCACCCAGGCAAGCACCAGCAGAGCGAGAACCAGCCCCGCAAGATAGGTAAGGATGCGCAATCTCGTGCTGTGCGCCCAGTTCGCGCACATCCAGCGGGCGAAACGCCGCGGATCGTTGGCGAGGCGACCGCGCCAATAGGACATCGTGCTTGTTTGCTGCATGACAGGCGGCGGCCTTAGCACGCCTTTTCACGGATGCGCCATATCCGATCGCGCTGTGTCATGGCGCGCCCTCGGACGCGGCGTGTGTGGCAAGATAGATGCGGATCGCCGAGGCCAACGAGCTAGCGAACGCCGCCCGGCCGCGGGGCGAAGTCAACCGTTCGGCATCGGCAGCATTGGTGATGAAGCCGCTTTCGAACAGGATCGAAGGAACGTCCGGCGCGCGCAGAACCTTGAGGGCGGCGTAGCGCCTCGCCTGAGGGTGAAAGGCGATCTTGCCCTCAGCCTCGCGCAATACGAGAGCCGCGAATTCATCCGAACGGGCCGAGGTGCGCCGCTGCGCCAGTTCAACCAGCAGGCTGCCGACCGCATCGCTCTGCTGTTCCAGATCGACCCCGTTGAGCATGTCCGATGCGTTTTCGCGCGCTGCGAACCTCGCTGCGGCATCGCTGGAGGCCCGGTTGGAAAGGGTATAGATGCTCGCCCCGCCTGCCCCGCCGCCTTCCCCGGCGCTATCGGCATGGAGCGAAATAAACAGTTCCGCGCCAAGCTTGCGGGCGATTTCGAATCGCTCGGCATGAAGGAGATAGCGATCATCGGCGCGGGTAAGCGCCACGCGCACCCCGCCGGCGTCTTCAAGTTCGGCCTTGAGACTGTGCGCAAGACCGAGGACGACGTCCTTTTCCTGAAATCCGCTGCCGGCCGCGCCGGGATCGTGCCCGCCATGACCGGGATCGATCACCACCAGCGGCCATCCGGCGCTTCCCTCGACAACTGGCAATGCGGTCATCGGAGCCAGCCGGGGCAGATCGACACGCAAGAGATAGCCGTTTCCCGACCCCGCCATCGAGGCGACGAGAACTGCCGCGATTGCCAATCCTGTGGCACCCAGAACGAAGGATACGGGAACTCGACGGGGTGGGCTGCCTATCATCGCGCCCAACCGTCTCGCTGCGAATACGTCATTTTGCAATATAGTTGCCGATCTGTGGTCGCAGTGCTAGCAAACCGATCGCCGGATAGCCGGCGCCTCCGATCGGCGCGAACCTGATACGCGACGAAGAGGGTCGCCTCGATCCGGCATGCAGCGCCGCTTTCCGGCCCTGCTTTCTTGACCAGGTTGATGCAGTCGATGTCTTTCCTTTGTCCGTGCGATCCCGTGGAAGCTGCTTCGCGCCGCTTCTTCGTGGAAATGTCGTACGGACTGCGCAGCGTGCGCAAGACAATGACGGCAGTCACGAATACCCGGCGGGGCGCCACAGCGTCGCGCCGGCCTATGACCATCGTTCAGGCCACGCGCCGCGACGATTACATCCACACATACAAACGATCGCACGGCGTGTCGGCGGGCTCTGCCCCGCCCGGCCGTGCATGGAGATATATACATGGCAACGCGCATGCTTATCGATGCGCGCCACCAGGAAGAAACCCGGGTGGCGGTACTCAAGGGTAATCGGATTGAGGAATTCGATTTCGAATCTGCCGACAAGAAGCAGATCAAGGGCAATATCTATCTAGCAAAGGTCACACGGGTCGAACCGTCGCTACAGGCGGCGTTTGTCGACTTTGGCGGCAATCGTCACGGATTTCTTGCCTTCAGCGAAATCCATCCCGACTATTACCAGATCCCGAAGGAAGACCGCGACGCACTGCTCGCCGCCGAAGCCGAGGCTGCGGAGGAAGAGGCCCGGCTCCGGGCTGAAGAGGAAGAGCGCGGCGAGATGCCCGGCGACGAATACGACGCCGAGGACGAAAGCGCAGAATCGCTGGCGGAGGATCTCGCCGAAGACGGGCTTGAGGAAGTCGATACCTCGGACAAGGACGATGTCCTCACGCTCGAAGACGGGCGGTCCGACAAGGAGGACGAAAACGACGCGGCTAACGACGACGACAGCTCATTCGACGACGGGGCGGACGAGCGGGAGCGCGACGAGCGTGATGGCGGGCGCGGTGGCCGGGGGCGTGGACGGCGCCGCAATGGAGGTCGCACGAGGGCCAAGGAAGTCGACGATGCGCGGGCGCGCCGTCTGGCACTTCGCCGCCGCTACAAGATCCAGGATGTCATTCAGCGGCGCCAGGTGCTGCTGGTCCAGGTCGTCAAGGAAGAACGCGGCAACAAGGGCGCTGCCCTCACCAGCTATCTCAGCCTTGCCGGCCGTTACACCGTGCTCATGCCCAACAGCAGCCATGGCGGGGGCATCAGCCGCAAGATTTCGTCGGCGGGCGACCGCAAGCGATTGAAGGAGATCGTGGGCGATCTCGCTTTGCCGCAATCGATGGGGCTGATCGTGCGGACCGCCGGCCTCAGCCGCACCAAGACCGAGATCAAGCGCGATTTCGATTACCTCGCCCGGCTGTGGGACGAGATTCGCGAGAATACGCTGGCGTCGGCCGCCCCCGCCCTGATCCATTCCGACAGCGATCTGATCAAACGCGCCATTCGCGACATCTACAATCGCGATATCGAGGAAGTGATCGTGGAGGGCGCCGCCGGTTACCGTGCGGCGAAAGCCTTCATGAAAATGCTGATGCCCAGCCACGCGCGGCGGGTGAAGGAATATGCCGATCCGGTGCCCCTGTTCCAGCGGTTCGGGGCCGAGGATCAGCTCAAGGCGATGTACGATCCCGTGGTGCAGCTGAAAAGCGGCGGCTACCTCGTCATCAACCCCACCGAGGCGCTCGTCTCGATCGATATCAACTCGGGCCGTTCGACGCGCGAGCACAACATCGAGCAGACGGCGCTTTCGACCAACCTTGAGGCGGCGAAGGAAATCGCCCGTCAGTTGCGCCTGCGCGACATGGCCGGGCTGGTCGTCATCGACTTTATCGACATGGAGCACCACTCCAACACCCGCAAGGTCGAGAAGGCGATGAAGGACGCGCTCAAGCACGATCGCGCTCGCATCCAGGTTGGCCGGATCAGTTCCTTCGGATTGATGGAGATGAGCCGCCAGCGGCTGCGCACCGGCGTGCTCGAGGCGACGACGCGGGAATGCCCGCATTGCGACGGGACCGGGCTGGTCCGCACCGCCTCCTCCGCCGGCCTGTCGGCGCTCCGCCTGATCGGCGAGGAAGCGGCGCGTGGCCGCGGCACCCATATCCGCCTTGCCGCAAGCACCGAGGCGGCAATCTATCTTCTCAACGAAAAGCGTGCGGACCTCATGGAGATCGAGGCGCGCTACGGCGTTGTTGTCGAAGTGGTTCCCGAAGGCGAGGAAGAGGGAGCCAAGATGTCCGTTTCCAGCCACGGGCCCAAACCGACGAAGCCGGTGCGGTTCGAACCGGTGACCGACGAGATCGACCTCGATGACGACGAGGACGACGTGGACGTCGAGGACGAAGACCAGGACGTCGCCCTGGTTTCGGATCGCCGGGACGACACGACGGACGACGGCGAAACCGGCGAGCGCAAGAAATCGCGCCGCCGGCGTCGGGGCGGTCGCGGTCGCAACCGGCGGGGCGATGGCGGCGAGTTCGAAGATCGTGGTTCCGGCGATACTGACGATGAGTCCGGGCAGAACGACAACGAGCAGGACGACGATCAATCCCACGCTGCAGAAGGCGACGCGCCGGACGAGCGGCAGGAAACCGATCAGGATGGCCGGCGCAAACGTCGTCGCGGCGGTCGCCGCCGCTCGGGCCGGGGACGTGATCGCAACGAGGAGGCGACCGCACTTGAAGATGGCGGGGTGGCGAGCGAAGATGCCGCCGCGCTCGAAGAGGTGTCAGCACAGGTTGCCGAAAGCATGGCGGTTGTCGCCGGTCCCGACGACGCACCGCAGACCGCCGAAGCGGCGGCCGCCGAGGACGATGGCCGCACTGAAGGCCGAACGGCAGAGGCCGTCGCGGCAGATGAAGCCTCGCCTCCTCCCAAGCGTCAACGGCGCGCGCCGCGTCCGCGCAAGGCCAAGCCTGCCGCGTCGGACACCGATGCCAATAGCGAAGCTGCGGCGAGCGAGGTTCCCACGGGGGACGCAGAGCCCGCCGAACCGGTGAAACGCCCCCGCGTTCGCCGCAAGAAGACCGACGAGGCCCCGTTGGCGGACGCTGCTGCGACGACGCCGGAAGCCGAAGAAAAGCCGGCCAAACCGCGCCGCACCCGGCGCAAGGCCGAACCTGCCCCCGCCACGGGCGAGGAGGGCGCAGCCGTCGTTCCAGAAGGCGCTGCGGAAGTGCCCGAGGCTCCGCCCGCCCCCGCGCAGGCCGAACAGACGAACGCCTCGGTTGCAAGCGAAGCCGAACCTGAAGCCAAGCCGCGTCGCGGGTGGTGGCAGCGAACCTTCGGGGAATAGGAAAGCAGGTGGCCTCGCTCACCAAAGCGAGGCCACCCTGTCACTCCAGTAACGTCCTCACCGTCGCAAGATCCGTTATCTTGTCGACATCGACTGCCGCGAGACCGTTGGGCGCCGGAACAAGGGCTGCACTCAGCCCGATCCTGTGCCCAAGTCGTGCCAGCCCCTCGGCCAATGTCAGGCGGCGGAAGACCATCGCCAGCAGAGTAGCCGGCCCCAGTCGCGCGGCGATCCGCCAGGGACGCTTGCGATCCTGTTCGACGCTGCGCCATAGGTCGATCGCTGCCTTCGCGCGATCCGTCTGAAGATAGAACAGGTTGCACCCCGACCAGTCGCCATCGGCAAAGCGAAGATAGGTGCGGCGGCTGCCCGGCAGCGCCCGCTCGACCTGGTCACGGCGGGCCAGCATCACAGCCAGATCGGCGTTTGCGGGAGTGCCCTCGATGAGGGTGCAAATCCACTCCGGGCGCAACAAGGCGTGATCGCTGGTTGTTATCAAGAGCGGCGCGCCGGCTGCGGCAAGGCCGAGGGCGGCGCTTTCGCTCGGGCCGTGCGCCGACGGGATCGTTTCGGCACCAAGCGTTTCGGCAATGTCCCGCAACCGGGGATCGTCAGTCGACACGATGATCCGCCCCGCGCCCGCTGAAGACAGTGCGGCGATGACCCGCGAAATCATCGGTTGGCCGCCTATTTCGATCAGGCCCTTGTGCGATACGCCCTGGCTCTGGGCGAATGGATCGCCGCCCGGGCGAGTACCGGCAAGCACAAGGGCGGCGAAGGATGCCACGGCTTCAGCGCGCCTCGTGCCGGGTAGACGAACGCAGTACGATGAATGCCGTCACGCTCATCAGGAAGTAGGCGACTGCCAGCCCGATGGCTACGGCGTAACCGATGCCCAGCGGCCCTAGCGGGACCAAGGTTACAATGCTGATGCCGAGGATGACGACCGCGAGCCCGCGCACGGCGAGCGGATAGGGCGCATGTCCGGTGGAATACAGCAGCGGTTCGTAGGCCACTGCGGCCAGTTCGAACGCCGCCCCCAGCGCGAGCGGCATCAGGATCGCGGCTCCGCCGACAAATGCCGGCCCGCCTATGGCAAGAAGCACGGCCTCGCCCGCGAAGTAGGCGACGGCAAGAATGAGAAGGCCCGCAGCCCCCGCCAGCATTGTGACCTTGCGCACCAGCTTGCGAAAATCGTCAGCGGTGCTGCCGATGCGGGCCAGTGCGAACTCCGGAAACACCGCCCGGGTCATGAGAGACGAAAGCTTGCCGATCCCTTGCGCCAACTGATCGGCGAGACGGTAGAGGCCCGCCGCACTGGTCCCGAGGAAATAGCCCACCGCCAGCAGCGGGCCTTGCTTGTAGATCGCGTCGAGGGTCGTTGAAAGATAGGTGATGCCGAAGAATTTGCCGAGGCCGGGGTTCTCCGCGAGGCTGTCCTGCGGGCGAACCAGATTGCCGCGATGGAGCGCCTCGGGAATGATGCGCCAGGCGACGAACCAGTAGAGGGCGGCGGCCAGCAGGTCGAAGAAAGCCCAGGCGAACAGGAACCGTCCGACGCTGGCCCCGGTCAGGACGATTGCGAAGCTGGCGAGCAGACGCCCGATCGGGACGACCGCTTCCACAAATGTGCCGAGATCGAAACGGTCGAGCACCCGGACGATGCCGTTGGGGGTCGTCAGCCGCGACCACAGGAGCGCGCAATTGAAGGCGAACGCCATGTCGATGAAGCGCGGATTGAGGCCCAGCGCATCGCCAAACCCGTAATAGATGATCGCGGCGACGACCGAACCCAGCGTCGCCCCGGCCACGTCGATCGAACCGCAAAGCCACGCCAATCGCCCGAACTTCGCCCACTCGCCGCGGTGGACGGGGTCGGCCCCGAACTTCACGATAGTCTGCCACGTCTGGAAGCTTGCGATCGCGACGAGGGCTTGCCCGGTCCCGAAGATAAGCGAGAAGTGGCCGAAATCCTTCAGCCCCAGCGACCGGGACAGAACGGCCAGATATACCAGACTGCAAAGCGCCCCGAACCCCTTGCCACCGACCAGCCAGGCGAGATTGCGCAGGATGTTGGCAAAGCCTCGGTCGGCCCGGCTGGTTGACGCGTCGGTTGCCATGTCGGGAACTCCCTTAGACCCGCAACCGCATGAATCAATGCCGCGCGCGAAGCCGCAACCCGGCCAAGGGAGGGCACGCTTCGCGCTTGTATGGAACGCCAGAGCCGCTATCCCCCGGCCCGCGATGGCGCGGGTGGTCTTCCTGTTCAATCACGATGCGGCCCATCAGGTCGCGCATCTGGCCGGTATCGCTGCGGCCTTCAGCGACGCCTATCCCGAGAGCGAGGCCATCGTGGCATTCGCCAGCGATATCATCGAGCAACGCATCCGCGAACTGGTCACAGATCATGCGGCGGCCCGGATGGTCTGGGTCAGGCTGACTCTTCCCCGCCCGGTTGCCGTCGTGGCACGTCGGCTGGATCGCTGGCTGCCCGCATCGCGCCTGCTACGACTGCGGCTTCATCGAAAGCTCTTAGCTTCGGCCGATGCGGTCGTTTCCACCGAACGCACGTGCCTGCGGGTTCGCGATGCTTTGCCCGAGGCGAACCGGCCGCAGTTTATCCGCGTGCCCCACGGCACCGGGGATCGCAGTGTCACCTTTCATCCCGAACACCGCAAGTTCGATCTGACCCTGGTCGCCGGCAGCAAGCTGAAGGATCAACTGGTCGCGCACGGCGTCGACCCCGCAAGGATCGCAGTCACCGGCTATTCCAAGTTCGAGAACATCGATCTGTCCGCCCGCCCCCGCCTGTTCGCCAATGACCGGCCGACGATCGTCTACAACCCGCATTTCGATCCGCACTTGTCGAGCTGGTACGATCTTGGCCCGGCAATCCTTGACTGGTTCGCAAGCGAGGCGGGGCAGCGCTTCAATCTCATCTTCGCCCCGCACGTCATGCTGTTCCGCAAGCGCGTTCACGCATCGCCGGAGTACCGCGTGGCACGGCGGCGGCCAGATATTCCCCCATCGGTTGAGGGTGCAGGCAACGTCCTTGTCGATGTGGCAGGCCCAAGTCTGTTCGACATGAGCTATCTGCTTGCGGCGGACGCTTACCTTGGCGACGCCTCGAGCCAGATTTACGAGTATCTGGTGCGGCCCCGCCCGGTCGTCATCCTGGATCCCTCCGGTGCCCTGCAACGCGAAGGCGCGGCTGCGCTGCCTTTTCTCGCCACTGGGCCGACCGCGGTGGATATCGAGCAGGTAATTCAGGCTCTGGAAGATCTGCCCGCCCTTGCAGACCGCTATCGCGCCAGTCAGCGTGCTTTGATCGAACGGACCTTCGCCCTCGACGATGTTCCGCCCTCCCGCCGTGCCGCCGCTGCGATTGCGCACGCGCTTGCGAGCAGACCTCGCTGACATGCGGATCACCTATGTCATTAACTCCGTCGAGGGCGGCGGCGCGCAGTCCCCCCTGCCGCACATCGTCGGCGCGCTGGAGAAAGCCGGTGCCAAGGTCACCGTTCTTGCTCTGGCGCGAAGGAACGGGAAGGCTATTGCGCTGCTCGAACGGCATGGCATCCGGTTCGAGGTCCGCGAGGGGGAGGAAGGCGACCACCTGGCAGCATTGCGCTGGATCGTCGCGCAGGCGCGCGAGCATTCCAGCGACGTCTTGTGGACGTCTCTGACCCGGGCCACCCTGCTGGGCCAAATTGCGGGCCAGCGCTTGCTGCTGCCGGTGGTGAGCTGGCAGCATAATGCCTTTCTCAAGCCGTGGAACGAGCGCCTGCTGCGGCTGCGGTCTTCCGCATCCGACCTGTGGATCGCGGATAGCGACGATGTCGCCCAACTGACGGCACGGCGCATGCGCGTTGCGCAGACGCGGCTGATGACCTGGCCGATCTTCGCAGCCGACCCCGCCGCGCCCGTCGCCCGCCCCGCCTTGCGCGGCGAACGTTTGCGCATCGGCTCGCTGGGGCGGCTTCATCCGAACAAGGGCTATGACGTCCTGATCGAGGCGCTGCGTTTGATGGTTCGGCAAGACCCGGTGATTGCCGGCCGGGTGTCATTCGCGATCGCGGGAATCGGTGAAGAGGAGGACAGCTTAAGGCAAAAGGCAACCGCGCTTGGGGTTGCCGACTTGATCCAGTTCGTCAGACATATCGACGATCCGGCAGCCTTCCTCGCCGCTTGCCATGCCTATGTGCAGCCGTCGCGGCGCGAAGGGTTTTGTATCGCGGCGCACGAGGCGATGCAGGCGGGGCTGGCACTGGTTGTCTCGCGGACCGGGCAGATGCCTCGCACGGTCACGGCGGCGGATGCGGGTCTGGTTGTCGAACCCAAGGAGCCGGAAGAACTCGCCGCTGCGCTCATCGAACTGGCGCGGGATGACACCAGACGCGCGGTTTGGGGTGCAAACGCACGGCGGCATGTGCTGAGCCAATACTCGAAGGACCGGTTCGATGCGATCGGCGCAGAGATCGTCTCGCGGATTGCCTCGCTGCCTATTCGCCGCTGATCGCGCGCCACCCGCGCGCCGCAGCCAGCCGGCGTTTGCGAGCCGAGGCATTCACGAAGACCGCCTCGTCCGCCAGGTCGAGCAGCGGTGCATCGGCAAAGCTGTCGCTCACGAAGCGGATGTGCAGGTCTTTGGGGTTCAGTCCGTGCCGCGCGAGCCAGGCGAGCACGCGGCGATGCTTTTCGGTGCCGTAGCAATTGTCGCCGTCGATCCGCTGACCATCCCATTTGGTGCCGATCACGTGTAGGATGCTGAAATGATGGGCAAAACTGCCGGCGTAGAATTCGAATGCGGCGGTCGCCATGATGACCGTGTGCCCGGCGGCGAGGTCATTCCTTAGCAACTCCACGACGGCAGGCATTGCCCCGCCGCGGCGCATATGATGGCCGGCAAATGCGTGACCGAGTTCGACCAGATCGTCCGGCGTTGCCCTGCCCGCCATCAGCCTCAACCCAAACGCTTTCAGCCGTCCGCGCGTAAGCAAGCCTGCTTTGTAGCCGGCCATCGCGGCCGCCCATACCGGCAGCATCAGCAACCTTGGCGGGCAACGCCGTCTTGCTGCAAAAACCAGGAACGGGGTGAAAGTCGCAATTCGGGTCAGGGTCTTGTCGAGATCGTAGATCGCAATACGCCGCATGGCCGCGCTGCTGGCAGGATGGGTCTTGCAATTCAAGCGCACGACGCCGAGATCGTCGCGGCAAGCCTTGCACTGCCCGTTCGCGCCGTTAGGACGGCACGAGGACAACAGGACGTTCGATCAGATGGCTACCTTTACCCTCCCGAAGAATTCCAAGATTACCGGCACGGGCAATACCCACAAGGCCGAAGGCGGGGGGCGGCTCAAGACCTTCAGGATCTACCGCTACGATCCCGATAGCGGGAAGAATCCGCGTTACGATACGTTCGAGGTCGATCTGGACAATTGCGGCCCGATGGTCCTCGACGCGCTGTTCAAGATCAAGCACGACATGGACCCCACGCTTACCTTCCGGCGCTCCTGCCGGGAAGGCATCTGCGGCTCATGCTCGATGAACATGAACGGCAGGAACGGCCTGGCCTGCACCACCGCGATCGAAGACCTGAAGGGCGATGTGCGGATCACGCCCCTTCCCCACATGGAAGTGATCAAGGACCTCGTGCCCGATTTTACGCATTTCTACGCTCAATATGCCTCGATCCGTCCATGGTTGCAGACTGTCTCGCCCACGCCGAGCGGCAAGGAACGCCTGCAATCGCCCGAACAGCGCGAACGGCTGGATGGATTGTACGAATGCATCCTGTGCGCCTGCTGCTCGACCGCCTGTCCCAGCTACTGGTGGAACAGCGATCGCTTCCTCGGCCCGGCAATCCTCCTGCAGGCGTACCGCTGGCTGGCCGACAGCCGCGACGAGATGACGGGCGAGCGGCTCGATCAGCTTGAAGATCCCTTCCGCCTCTATCGCTGCCATACGATCATGAACTGCGCCAATGTTTGCCCCAAGGGTCTGAATCCAGCCAAGGCGATTGCCGAAACCAAGAAGATGCTGGTCGACCGCGCGGTCTGAGATGCCACCTGAAGATCTGTTCGATTGCGGCCCCGATCCGGACAATCCTGGCTGGAATCACTGGAACCTCAAGGACACCTCGCTGTTCAACGGCGCGGTTATGGGCCGCTTGATTGCCCGGCGCGATCCGAACGGAATGGCCCGGCTGCGCATGTTTCCCGAACGCCGGCACGAGAACGTGCAAGGCATCATCCACGGCGCCGTGACCCTTTCTCTCATCGACATATCGCTGTTCACCACGATGCATACGATCGGCAGCGGTAACGCCGGGCCTTCCGTCACACTCGAATTATCGACGCAGTTTGTCGGGGCGGGCGATCCTTCCCGGCCGCTCGACGCGGTCAGCGAGATCGTGCGCGAGACCGGCAAGCTGGTCTTCGTTCGCGGGACGGTCGAGCAGGACGAAACCACGGTTGCCGCTTTTTCCGGGATCGTGCGTAAGATGAACCGCGCCGCCCCCGCATGAGCGGCATTCTTGCGCGTTATCTCGATCTTGTCGAACGTAGAGAGCTGCGCCCGGATACCGATCAGCATCAGGTCGCCATCCGGTTGCAGGCCCTGCAGGACGCGCTTGAGAAGGGCGGCGACCGGGGCTTCCTGGCGCGGCTGATGAAATCCCGTCCCCCTCAACCGCGCGGGGTGTATATGTGGGGCGGGGTCGGGCGCGGCAAATCGATGCTGATGGACCTCTTCGTCGAAACACTGGCCATCGACGAGAAGCGACGGGTTCACTTTCACGCGTTCATGCTTGAAGTCGATCAAAGGATGCGTCAGCAGCGGCTGCGCCGCGAAGACGATCCGATCGCCCATGTGGCCCGGGATCTCGCAACGGGGCTGCGATGTCTCGCCTTCGACGAGATGGTCGTTTCCAATACGGCGGATGCGGCCATCATGGCGCGGCTGTTTACCGCGCTCATCCGCGATCAGCAGGTCACCGTGGTGACGACCAGCAACCGACCGCCGCACGATCTCTACAAGGACGGGCTGAACCGCTCGCTTTTCATGCCGTTCATCGGTTTAGTCGAACAGGAACTCGACGTCCTGCCGCTTGACGGGCCGACCGATTACCGGCTCCAACGTCTTGGCGATATCGATACCTGGCACACCCCTCTAGGCGATGCGGCCACGGCGCAGGTTCGCGAGGCGTTTTTCAGGCTGACCGATTACGCCCCGGAGGATGCTGCGAACGTCCCTTCGGCCGAGCTCGATCTGGGCGGCGGGCGCACGCTTCACGTGCCCAAGAGCCTGAAAGGCGTCGGCGTATTCAGCTTCAAGCGCCTGTGCAGCGAAAACCGCGGCGCTGCAGATTATCTTGCCATCGCGCAGGCCTATCACACGATCATCATCGTGGGCATTCCGCGGATGGGGCCGGAAAACCGCAATGAGGCAATCCGCTTCACCAAGTTGATCGACGCTCTCTACGAGAACAGCGTCAAGCTGTTCGTGACCGCTGCCGCGGAACCGGAACAGCTCTATCCGGAGGGCGATGGTGCGTTCGAGTTCGCGCGGACCGTCAGCCGTCTGAAGGAAATGCAGAGCACCCATTACATGGCGAAGGGGCACGGCCCCCAAGGATAGGCGTTATCCGCCGGGGCGGCTGATTACCACACCGCCCCTCGCACCGGGTATCGACCGCCGCCGGCCTCAAGTCGCCGGACCGGCATTCTCGAAATATTCGATCATCATCTGGAGGACGTGACGCAGCGAACGTTCCTGCTCGTCCACCCGCAGTTCGATCTCGCTTACCCGATGAACGAGCGTTTCCGGAGCCTCCGTATCGTGCTGGCGAGCATGGGTCACCCGCTCGATCTGTTCGCGCAGCGCGGTGAGATGACGGTCCCGTTCGGCAAAGGCACTTTCGATAGCCTCGAGATGGTCGGTCGAGAGGATGGACGAGACCGGACCCGATTGTTCCGCTGGCGTAGCAGTCGCAAATGCCCTTTCCGCAGGCTCTGCGGCGATGTCCCCCGCGGTCTGGGATGGTGGCATCCCCCCGCCCGCCTTCTCCGCCCCCGTCGCGTAGCCACAAGCTGCGACCCCTTCATGTGTCGTCGCTGCTGGTTCCAATTTATCCGCCCCATTGTCCACCGCGCCGGCATCCATGGCCATTTCCGCAAGGACCGAGCCGAGCATCGTTTCGTCGAGCCGATCGGCCCGTTCGACTGTTCCCAGCAGCAGAAGACGCGTCATGACCTGATTGATCTTCCTCGGAAGCCCTCCGGTTGCATGATGAAGGCGTTCCCACAGGCGCGGATCAAGCGTCGGACGACCGTGCCACCCTGCCCGGGTCAGGCGGTGCAGCACATAGGGTTCGACCTCTTGCGGTTCCATGCCCTCCAGATGGTGCGAGGCGATGACCCGCTGCCGCAGTTGTTCAAGCGATCCTGCACTCCGCAGGGTATCGCGAAACTCCGGTTGCCCCAACAGAATGGTCTGCAGAAGCGGCCGCCCCCCGATCTGGAAGTTCGACAGCATCCGCAGTTCCTCCAGCGCATCGCGCGAAAGGTTCTGCGCCTCGTCGACAATAAGCAGCGTACGGCCGCCGTCCATTCCGGTGCGGACAAGAAACTGTTCTATCGCCGCCAGCGCCCGAGGCTTGTTCTTCACCTCACCCAGGCCGAAAGCCCGCGCCACCAGAACCAGCAACTCCTCGCCGTCCAGCAAGCTCGTCACGATCTGGCCGACGGTTACATTCTGTGCATCCAGCTGCTGCCGAAGATGTGCCATCAGGATCGACTTGCCCGCCCCCACTTCGCCCGTGATGACGATGAACCCTTCGGCCTGAGAAAGCCCATACGACAAGTAGCTCAATGCCTTGCGATGGGAATTGCTTTCAAAATAGAACGCCGGATCCGGAGTTAGCTGGAAAGGTCGACTATCGAATCCGTAATATTCTTCGAGCATGGCGGCTTCCTTATCAGAAACCGTCGCTGCGACATCCCGCGCGTTCGAAGTGTATCAAACGAGGATTTCAGCCGCCGGACCCTGCCCGAGAAATGAACTTGGCGACGCACTCGCGCCATAGGCGCCGGCACAGAAGATTGCCACGATATCGCCGGGTTCCGCGCGGGGAAGCAGCGCCTTGTCGGCCAGACGATCGAGCGGGGTGCACAGGCAGCCGACGATGCTGGCCACCTCCACCGGCTCTTCGTTCAGGCGGTTGGCGATTGCGGCGGGATAATTTCGCCGCACCACCGTTCCGAAATTTCCGCTCGCCGCAAGCTGGTGATGCAAGCCGCCATCGGTGATCAGAAAAACTTCGCCGTGGCTGACCTTTCGATCCACGATCCGCGTCAGGTAAACCCCCGCCTCGCCGACTAGGTATCGGCCCAGTTCCAGATGAAATTCGCATCGGGTGAGCGTGGGCGGCAGGTCACCTACCGCGCGGTTCAGCGCGGCACCGATGACTCCGATATCCAGAGGCACGTCCCCGGCAAAATAGGGAATACCAAAGCCGCCCCCCATATTGAGGACCGGAAGCGGCACCCCGGCGTCGCTTGCAAGCCGATCTGCCAGAGCCAGCACCTTGCCCTGCGCCTCGATTATGGCTTGCGCGTCCAGCGACTGGCTTCCGGCAAAAATATGCAAGCCCCGAAACTCGCACGGTTCGTCTGCCAGTTTGCGCATCAGGGCGGGCACCCGCCCGGCATCGATACCGAACGGCTTGGCTCCGCCGGCCATTTTCATACCCGAACCACGCAGTTCGAAATCGGGATTGACCCGGATCGCGAGCCGCGGGGCGGCGCCGAGCTGGCGTCCGATCGCAAGCGCCCTTTCCGCTTCGCTCTCGCTCTCGAGATTGAGGGTAACGCCGGCGGTGATCGCCGCACGAAGTTCCTCGTCCCGCTTTCCAGGTCCGGCGAAACTGATCCGCTCCCCCGGCATTCCTGCGTTGAGCGCCATCGCGAGTTCGCCTCCCGAAGCGATGTCGAAACCATCGACCAACTTCGTCATCGCGGAAAGAAGCGGCGTGAAGCTATTGGCCTTGATCGCATAATTGACGCTGATGGACCTGGGCAGGACGGCGCGCAGGGCCGCGATCCGTTCTGCTACCATAGCCCGCGAATACACGAACAATGGCGTGCGCCCCCCGCGCGCCACGAGTTCGCTGAGCGATATCCCGCCCACCTGGAGCTGCCCGTGAGCTGATCCGAAGCCCATCGGGATAGGGCCGAGCGGCTTCATCGGTTCACGTCCGCGGCGATCCCGGCACGGTCGAGCTTGCCATTCGCATTGCGCGGCAGCGCGTCTCGCCAATGTATTGCGTGTGGTTGCATGAAGCCTGGCAGTTCGGCGGTGAGAGCTTTGCGCAGATTGGCGGTGTCGCCGATCGCACCTTCGACCGGTGGCCTGACGACCAGGTGGATGGTCTGGCCGGTCCGTTCGTCCGCCACGCCCAACGCGACCGCTTCCAGAACCAGACCAGTCGCAAGTGCAGCGGCTTCGACTTCCTGGGGACTGATGCGATGTCCGGAACTCTTGATCATTTCGTCGCGCCTGCCCACGAAGTGAAGAAGGCCGGCGTCGTCCCGTATCACCCGGTCCCCGGACCACACTGCAGTTCCGCCGTATTTCGAGGCGTCAGGGGCCGGGCGGAACCGTTCGGCCGTGCGCTCGCGATCGCGCCAGTATCCCTTGGCAACCAGCGGGCCGCAATGGACGAGTTCGCCTTCGACTTGCGGCGCGGACAGCCTCCCGTCCTCGTCGATAACCAGCACCTCGGCAAATGGTATCGCGGTGCCGATCGCGGTCGGATACCGGTCGACGAGCGCAGGGTCGAGATAGGTTGAGCGAAAGGCTTCGGTAAGGCCGTACATCGGATACAGCGCCGCCTGCGGAAAGGTCGACCGCAAGGCCCGTACCAACCCGGTGGTCAGCGCACCTCCGCTGTTGGTCAGCCGGCGAATGGGAGCGACAGCGTCCTGCAACCATTCGCTTTCGAGCAATTGAACCCACAGTGGCGGGACGCCAGCCAAGGTGGTGACGCCATGCCGCGCGCATGCCTTGGACACGTCGCGCGGCGTCAGATAGTCCAGCGGAACGACGGATCCGCCGGCATACCAGGTGCTGAGGAGCTGGTTCTGCCCGTAGTCGAAACTGAACGGCAGCACGGCCAGGGTGACGTCATCTTCACGCAGGCCAAGATATTGCGCGACCGAAACCGCGCCGAGCCAAAGGTTGGCGTGGCTCAGCATGACCCCTTTCGGCTTGCCTGTAGAGCCGCTGGTATAAAGCAAGGCGGCAAGCGATTCCGGATCGCGGTGCGATGGCGGCAGTCCTTGAGCAAGCTGCCGGCTTTGCGAAATTACGTCGTCTTCGGCAAACGTAACACAGACTTGCGGAAGGTCGTCGCGGCCGAGACTGGCAAGCCGCGTCGATGTCGCGAGCAAGAGCGTCGCACCGCTGTCCGCGAGGATATGTGCCGCCTGGGCCCGCTTCAGCAGCGGGTTGATCGGAACGTGGATCAATCCCGCCCGCGCCGCAGCAAGAGGAAGGAGGCTGGTCAGTTCGCCCTTGGCCGCCCAACTTGCGATCCTTTCTCCGGGTGCGGCACGTTCAGCAAGCCATGCCGCGAGGCGGGCGACGCCCTCGCGCAGTTCGGCATAGGTCAGCACCCTGTCGCGCAGGACCAGAGCAGCGGCCTCGTCCGCTCCGCGCAGCACGAGATGGTCGAGCGGGAGGGGCATAGGATCGGCGGGCAGCATCACGCCCTCGCCTATCAGCAATGCCACACGAGCCCGCAAGCTTCTTTGCACAAATTCCCCTTACTTGCGCCAGCCCCCGTGCATGGCTAGACGCGCGGCGCAGGAGCTTGCCCGGATGACCTTGACGACCCCCGATACAGACGATCCCACCGGGCCGAGCCGCGCGGCGATCGATACAGAGCTGCGTTCGATCCTGGTCGATACCCTCGGGCTCGATGCCAGCGAAGTCGCCGATTTCAAGAGCGATACGGGACTGTTCGGCCATCTTCCCGAACTCGATTCAATGGCGGTCGCCGGTCTGCTTACCGAGATCGAAGATCGCCTCGGCATCATCATCGATGAAGACGATGTCGATGGCGAAATGCTCGAGACGTTCGGCGCGCTGCGGACCTTCATCGAGGCGCGCGTCGTCCTGTCCTAACGGACGAAGAGGCTGGTCAACTCGACATGGGTCGACCATCGGAACTGGCCGACGGGACGTAGAATAGCGAGCCTGAAGCCCGCTTCGCACAGCATGGCCGCGTCCCGCGCCCACGTGGCAGGGTTGCAGCTGACATAGGCGACGCGGCTCACATTGCTGGCGGCGATCTGTGCAATCTGTTCGCGCGCTCCGGCTCTCGGCGGGTCGAGAACCACCGCATCGAAGCGATCCAGTTCCTCTGCGCGCAGCGGGTTGCGAAAAAGGTCGCGATGCATGGCATAGACCTGCCGCCGCGCCCGCCCCGCAGCAGTCTTGCAGGCCAGATGCGCATCGCGGGCAGCCTCCACGGCGAGAACCCTTGTTGTGGACGGAAGCGCGAAGGCAAAGGTGCCCAGTCCGGAGAACAGATCGGCTACCGTGAGAGCATCGCTGAGGAAGGTGGCCACATCCTCGGTCAGCCGCCTCTCGCCATCGAGGGTCGCCTGAAGAAAACTGTCAGGTGGCAGGCCAACCGCTACCCCGCCGAGCGAAATGGTGACCGGCTGCGGCTCCCAAAGGCATTCGATACCATATCCGTCATCGAGTGCGAGCCGGGCAAGAGTGTGGGTTTGCGCAAAATCGACAAGCTGTTCACGTTCGGCAAGAGTTTCGGCAGGCAACCCTTTGATAACACAGTCGATGCCCTGATCGCCTTGCGTCAACCAAACCTCGAGCGGCGCCTTTCCTCTCAATTCCCAAAACATAGCCCGCAACGGGGCGACGAGGTCAAACAGGGACGGAAGGAGGACATGGCATTCGCGTAGATTGACGATCCGGTTCGAGGCGCGCTCGTTGAAACCGAGAATGACACCGCCGGCGGATGACGACCCCCGCAAGCTCGCACGTCGCCTTGAGCGTGGCGGCGAAAGATGCGTTTCCAGCAAAACATCCGGCTCGATGCCGTGCCCGGCGGCGGCATTGGTCACCCGATCGGTGACGAACTGCCGCAAAGCCTCTTCGTCCGCATGTTGCAATTGGCATCCGCCGCAGACGCCGAAGTGACGGCACGGGGGCACCGCCCGGTGCGGGCCTGCCTCGGTCGTCCCGTCGGGCCGGACCAAATCCCCGGGTACCGTCCCGGGCACATGGCGGCCCGAAGCGGTGACGCCATCGCCCTTGGCGGCGATGCGGATGATCGGCTCGTCATCGGTCACAGGAATGTAGCCATCGCCGGCCGGACCGCATGGACGAGATCGCTGGCCGAGAACGTCGGCGCGGCGATACGCGCCGCTTCTGAATGCAGCCACATCCCTTCGGTCGCGGCGCGCTGGGGTTCCTTGTGGACCGCAAGGCGCGAAGCGACGAGCCCGGCGAGGATATCGCCCGTCCCAGCGATCGAGAGCCACGGCGTTGCGGGTGGAAACAGGATCGCCCCCTCCTCGCCTGCCAAAGCGGTATTGCGCCCTTTGGCGAGCACCGTCATCCCCGTCTTACCATGCAGCGCTTTGGCCTGCGCCAACCGTGTCCCTGAAGGAATGCCGAAGGTTCGGCACAGTGCAGCCAACTCGCCATCATGCGGCGTCAATACGACTGCCGATACGTCGCAGCCCTCGATCACATCGCAGTCGAGAAGGTGCAAGGCATCAGCATCGATCACCGTTGGCATCCCCTGATCGAGCGCGATAGCCAAGCGCCCTCGCGCCCCTTCCCCACGGCCAAGCCCCGGTCCGATCAGGAATGCAGATGCCCGATCATCGGACAATTCCTCCTCGAGATTGTCCACGCGAATGACCAGATCGGCCGGTGCCGAGGGGTGCGAATGGTCGCTCAAGAGCCGGACATAGCCCGCGCCCGACCGCATTGCAGCCTCGGCAGCCAGGATCGACGCACCCGGCATCGCTCCACCTACTATCGTCAGCAAGCCGCGCGAATATTTGTGCGCATCGGCGGCGGGCGGTGCGAAGACCGGGCGGGCCGAAAGGAAAGCCTCGGCAGGCGATGACGCCAGACCGATGGGGACGAGCCGCAGGGCGCCCATCAGCAAGGACGCCGGCTGCGTGAAATGCGCCAGTTTCCACGCGCCGAGCGCGAGGGTCAGATCGAAAGAAGGAACGGGCCCGCGGATGCGCCCGGTATCGGCTTCGATCCCGCTCGGTACATCGATGGCGATGCGCATGGCCGGGACATTGCCCATCATTTCGAGAAGCGAAGCGTAATCCCCTGTAATATTATTATTGAGACCGTATCCGAACAGACAATCGACCACGACTGGGGCCCCGATCCGTCCGCTTGTGCGTACCTCGCCATCGAACTTCGAGCGAGCCTCCCGAGCAACCGCACTAACAGGTCCCCGGGGCGCGATCACATCCACCTCGATACCGGCGCGCTGCAAAGCGGCGGCGATCACATAGCCATCGCCGCCGTTGTTGCCCAGGCCGCACAACACGCAAACCCGGCGACCTGCGGCCATCCGCACTACCCACTGTGCCGCGCCTTCGCCTGCACGCCGCATCAGCTCGTACTCGGTGATGCCTGCGGTAATTGCCGCCCGCTCGGCCGCACGCATCTGCGCAACGCTGAGAACAGGTTCGCGATGTTTCTCGCCGTTAAGGTCAGGGGCCTGCAACGTCACCGCAGGAACCCTCTCATCTGCCACCAGTCGGGCCGGGATCGCTCAATCATCGCCGCCGCGCGATCGCGGGCCGCGTCATCCTCGTAAAGGGCGAAACAGGTCGCACCCGAACCCGACATTCGGGCGATCATCGGCTGGGACGCACGAAGTGCTTCAAGAACCTCCGCAATTACCGGGCAGAGCGTGATTGCCGCCGTCTCGAGGTCGTTACGCCCTTCCCTCGCCATCAGGCGGGTGTCTCCACCGGGTAGCGGTCCGCGGTCGATCCCGTCCCATGCGTCGAACACTGCCCCTGTCGACAGCGGTGTTCGCGGGTTCACCAGAAGAACGGCAGTTCCCGCAAGCACATCGTCCGCCGGTTCGAGCGCGGTACCGGTGCCCCGGCCGATGCAGGTCCGGCTTTCGACGCAGGCAGGGACATCGGCACCCAGGCGGGCCGCGCGGGCGCTCCAATCGTCGGGCAGCCCGCTTGCTTCGCGCACGATGCGAAACACCGCCCCTGCATCCGCAGAGCCGCCGCCCAGTCCGGCGGCGACCGGAAGCCGCTTGTCCAGCGTGACGGCCAGGCCGCCAGATCGCGGAAGTACGCCGAGCGCAGTCGACACCAGATTAGCGAAAGGTGCCCCAATAGCAGGCGCGAACTCTCCGGTGATGTGCAGCGTGTCTGCAGCCGCGGGACGAGCTGTCAGCAGATCGCCATCGTCGACAAAGGCGAAAACGGTCTCGATCTCGTGATAGCCATCCTCGCGTCGCCGGCGGACATGCAGCGCCAAATTAATCTTGGCGTAGGCGGTTTCGGTGATCGCCAAGCTACATATTCGGGTAGTTGGGGCCGCCGCCGCCTTCAGGCGTGGTCCATTCGATGTTCTGGTTGGGATCCTTGATATCGCAGGTCTTGCAGTGGACGCAGTTCTGCGAATTGATAACGAATTTGGGCTCGTCGCCGCCTTCGGTCACCCATTCATAAACCCCGGCCGGGCAATAGCGGGTGGAAGGACCGCCAAAGACTTCGAGCTCGCTCTCCCGCTGCAATTCATAGTCGCGCACCTTGAGGTGGTTGGGCTGATCCTCGGCATGATTGGTGTAGCTGTAGGCAACGCTGGTCAGCCTGTCGAAGCTCAGCACACCGTCGGGTTTGGGATAATTGATCGGACGGTGCAGATCCATCCGTTCCAGCATCGTATAGTCGCGGTGATGCTTCATCGAGATCGGCAGGCCGATCTTCAAGGTCCGCATCCACATGTCGATGCCGGCGATCAGGGTGCCGAGATCGTTGCCGAACTTCGCCACCGCCGGCTGCGCGTTCTTCACCAGCTTGAGTTCGTCAGCAATCCAGCTTGACCGGAGGGCGGCATCATAGTCCATCAGCGCGGTTTGCTGTTCGCCGCGACCGATAGCCGCAGCGATGCTTTCGGCGGCTAGCATGCCGCTTTTCATCGCGGTGTGACTGCCCTTGATCCGCGGGACGTTGACGAAGCCGGCGGCGCAGCCGATCAGCGCGCCGCCGGGAAAGGCGAGACGCGGCACGCTCTGCCAGCCGCCCTCGTTGATCGCCCGCGCGCCATAGGCAACCCGCTTCCCCCCTTCGAGCAGTTCGGCAATCGCAGGGTGATGCTTGAAGCGCTGGAATTCCTGATACGGCGAGACATAGGGATTGCGGTAATCGAGCGCGGTGACGAAGCCGATCGCTATCTGGTTGTTGGCCTGGTGGTAGATGAAGCCCCCGCCCCACGTGTCGCTCTCCGACAAAGGCCAGCCCTGGGTGTGGATCACCTTCCCCGGCACGTGCTTCGCAGGGTCGATGTCCCAGACTTCCTTGACGCCGAGGCCATAGACCTGCGGCTGGCAATCCGCCTCCAGATCGAAGCGCTGCTTCATCTGCTTGGTCAGATTGCCGCGCGCGCCCTCCGCGAACAGGGTATATTTCGCGTGGATCTCCATGCCGGGCTGATAGTCGGCCTTGTGCGATCCATCGGCCGCGACGCCCATGTCCTGGGTGATGACCCCCGTCACCGCCCCGGCATCGTCGAACATGACCTCCTTGGCCGGGAATCCCGGAAACACCATCACGCCGAGCGCCTCGGCCTGCTCGGCCAGCCAGCGGGCGAGATTGGCCAGCGAGCCGGTGTACTTGCCCTCGTTCGACATCAGCGGCGGCAGGAACATTTCCGACAGTTCGGACTTGCCGGTGGCGGACAGGAACCAGTGATGGTTCTCCGTCACCGGAGTTTCGGCCATCGGGCAATCCTGGGTCCGCCAGTCGGGCAGGAGTTCGTCGAGCGCGCGCGGATCGAATACCGCGCCCGAAAGGACATGGGCACCGATCTCGCTACCCTTTTCGAGCACGATGACCTCGAGCTCGTCGTTGATCTGCTTGAGGCGGATTGCAGCGGAAAGACCGGCGACGCCGCCTCCGACGATGACGACATCGCAGGGCATCGATTCACGTTCGCTCATATCACTCTCTTCTCATCGCAATCGCCTGGCCAATTGCCTTGATTGCTGGGGCGATTTTGGTCAAGACCCGGGCCGAGCGGATGACCGAAACACATTCCCCCGCAGCACGCGAGTTGCCCACGCGCGCGATGATTGCCGCAGCGTTCGACTGGTGGCGCGAAGCCGGCGTGGACTGCGCTTTCAACGATACGCCGAACGTCTGGCTGCGCGATGATACCGCGGCAGAGCTTTCCCCACCCTCGGCACCCCCGCCACCGCCGCAGGCGATCGGCGTTCGTTCCCCCGTCGAACGGGCGATCGATCGTGCCGGCGACGATCAGGTTACCGGCGGAAAGGCATCGGACTGGCCGCGAGACCTCGAGGCGTTTCGCGAGTGGTGGGTTTCGCCGGCGGCTTTTCCGGAGCTGGCTGCGACCGGGAGGATACCCTCTACCGGGCCGGCGGATGCGCCGCTTGCCATCGTCACTCCCTTTCCTGTGCCCGAAAGTGACCAGCGGCTGATGGCTGCGATCCTGCAGGCGATGGGCCTCGTGCAGCAGGAACTGTTCCTTGCC
>NZ_JBHWMI010000032.1:0-92356 GCF_043423005.1 Qipengyuania sp.
CGGCTCGAGACCTTCCCGCAGGTCGAGCTGGTGTTCTCGCGCACCGGCACGGCGGAGGTCGCGAGCGATCCGATGCCGCCGAACGCGTCCGACGCCTACGTGATCCTGAAGCCGCGGGCGGAATGGCCTGATCCCGATCTGCCGAAGGACGAACTCGTCGCGCAGATGGAGGAGTCTCTCAGCGGCTTGGTCGGGAACGTCTACGAGTTCAGCCAGCCGATCGAACTGCGTTTCAACGAGCTGATCGCTGGTGTCCGCGGCGATGTCGCGGTCAAGCTCTACGGCGACGATCTCACGGCGCTGACCCGGTCTGCCGGAGAAGTGGCGGAAGTGCTTCGCGGGGTCGAGGGCGCTGCGGACGTCAAGGTCCAGCAGGTTACGGGCTTCCCCACATTGGACATCGCGTTCGATCGTCCGACGATCGCACGTTATGGCCTGACCGTGGAGGACGTTGCGCAGTCCGTGGCCATCGCGCTGGGCGGTCGCCCGGCGGGACTGGTGTTCGAGGGTGACCGCCGTTTCGAAGTGGTCGTCCGGCTCGCGGATGCGAACCGGAACGATTTCGATCAGCTCGGCGCCCTTCCCATCGTTCTGGACGGCGGGGTCACGGTTCCGCTTCGAACGCTGGCTGATTTCCGGGTCGTCGATGGTCTCGCCGAGGTTCGGCGCGAACAGGGTCGCCGGCTGGTGATCGTATCGGCGAACGTGCGCGAACGCGATCTCGGTTCGTTCGTCGAGGAGGCGCGTGCAGGCGTCGCCGAGAGCGTCGAGTTGCCACCTGCCTCCTTCATCGAATGGGGCGGTCAATACCAGAACCTCCAGGCTGCGCAGGCAAGGCTCGCCCTTGTCGTGCCGGTCTACTTCGCGCTGGTGTTGCTGCTCCTGTTCATGGCGCTCGGCGGTTGGGTTCCGGCTCTCGCGGTATTCAGCGCCATCCCGATGGCGCTGGCGGGCGGTGTCTTCGCCCTCGCCCTTAGGGGGATGCCGTTCTCGGTTTCCGCTGCGGTGGGCTTCATCGCCCTTTCGGGTGTCGCCGTGTTGAACGGGCTCGTGATGATGACCGCGATACGCCAGCGGCTGGACAATGGGATGTCACTCGACGACGCGATCTCCGACGGTGCGTTGGCCAGGCTGCGGCCGGTGCTGATGACAGCGCTGGTCGCCTCGCTCGGCTTCGTGCCCATGGCCATCGCGACCGGAACGGGTGCCGAGGTGCAGCGTCCATTGGCTACGGTGGTGATCGGCGGATTGATCACGGCGACCGCGCTCACGCTGTTCGTCCTGCCCGCTATCGCGCGCCTCGTGCTCCACCGTTCGGATGACGAGCGAAGCTGGCGCGAGAAGTGGTGGGACCGCCTGCGCCGGAACGCGACCAGCGACGAGCGGCGCGAGCTGACGGACATCGCATGATGGTTAGGGAAAGGAGAACACGATGCTGAAGATTGATGAAGACGACGGACTGGTGCGGATACGCGCCGGTGGCAAACTCGAAGGGTCGGACTACGATGACTTCGCGCCTCGGTTCGAACGTATCGCCCAGCGCACGCCCGGCACCGTCGCGATGCTGATTGAACTCGCGCCGGATTTCGCGGGCTGGGATCTGGGGGGCGTCTGGCGCGACCTTAAGTTCGACGCCCGGCATAAGGACAGCTTCGGTCGGATCGCCATCGTTGGCGACAGCAAGTGGGAAGAATGGGGCACTAAGCTCTTCGATCCGCTCTTCCTCGCCGAGATGAAGTTCTTTCCGCGATCCCAGCGCGAACGCGCCGAGGAGTGGGCCAGGAGAGGGGGGAGCGTGGCATGAGCGGGGACCACGACATCGATCTCGGCTCGGCCGGCAAGCGCCGGACACTGTGGATCGTGCTCTGGCTGAACGTCGCCATCGCGATCGGGTTCTTCGTGGTCGGCTACTTCGCGGATTCGAATGCGCTTCTGGCGAATGGGCTCGACAACTCATCTGACGCGATCGTCTATGCGCTGAGCCTGTTGGCGCTGACCCGCTCGCGCGTCTGGCAGCGGGGTGCCGCACGCTTCTCCGGCATCATGCTCCTGGTCTTCGCCGCGGGTGTCATCGCCGATGCCGTGCGCCGGTTCCTGGAAGGGTCGGATCCGGGCGGCTTCATGATGCTGGCCATGGCTGCGGTCGCCGCAGTCGTGAACCTGGTCTGCCTCCGGATGCTCCAGCGGACGAAGGAGAAGGACGTCAGCATGCGCGCGGCGACGACCTTCAGCTTCAACGATTTCATCGCCAATGGCGGCATCATCATCGCGGGCGTCGTCGTGATGCTGACGGGCGCCAACTGGCCCGACCTGCTCGTGGGTGTCGCGGTGGCCTGCATCGCCTTCTACGGCGGCATCCAGATCCTGCGTGATGCCCACATGGACATCCATGACGAGGAAGGCACCGAACACAAAAGGGGCGATCAGTTTCGCCCATGAGCACTCACAACGACTATGGCGCGACAGTCTTATCGCACCAGCAAGCGAGCGGCACGTGCCACGATATATATGCTGTCCGCAGCAACGTTGCTGACGATCCCGGCTTTGTTATGGGCTCTGCTCGAGCCTACGCTCGTATAGCTGGCCTAGGTCTTGTTCGCTGAACTTGGGGTCGGCGTGCGTGAGGCCAGCAGCTTGGCGGCTATCGGCGAGGTGATCATCTGGATGACGGCGAAGAAGGCCGCCGGGACGGCGATCTCGGTCGGCAGACCGGACGCTGCCACGAAAGCCGCAGCGATGCTGAATTCCTTTTTGCTAACGGTGAAGAGATAGGCGATGACCTCTTCGCGGTCCGCTGCGAAGACCTTTGCGATCGAGCCCACCGCATAACCAATGAGATTCAGTAGCAGGGCCGCGAAGGCGATGACCACGGCGAACCAGCCATAGCCGAGGATAGTGTCTGCGTTGGGTCCGACGACTGCCAGCAGCAGCAGCAGATAGAATATCGAACCGATCGCGGGATAGGCACTGTCGTGGCGGCTGACCGCGGCCGCAAAGCGCGTGCGCAGGTATACTCCGACTACCGTGGGCACCAGCACAACGAGGATCAGCTCGAGCACAACCGATCCCACCGGAACCTGGAGTTCGATGCCGGTTAGCAGCAGAAACAGGAACGGCACGATGAACGGTGAGAGGGCGGTGTTCACCGCGTTCAGCACTGCGGCGAGCGCGACGTTGCCTTTCGCCAGCAGGACCAACAGCGGTGCCGAGACGTCCGTCGGCAGCGTACCGACCAAAATCTGACCCGCCGCGAGATGACCCGAGCCGAAGAACACGCGGCCGATGAGCCACCCCGCCAGAGACATCGGACCATAGACCAGCCCGAGAGCCCAGAGCTGCCGGTCCGGCTTGCGAAGCGAAGCACCAGCTTCACTGCATGCGCATCGAAGGTGAGGCTGATGACCAGCATAAGCGCAGCCAGAAGCGGCTCGATGCTCCCTGAGAGGGCGATGCCAACCGACGGAACGAACAGACCGAAAGCGGCTGCCAGAACTGCAAGCAGCAAGAGATTGTTCTCGACGAGGCTGAGCAGCTTCTGCATTCGGTTGTCCTGGATACTGCGCGGGCGGTGTGCCGTCAGGCGGTGCGCTGCTGACGGAACTTACGCTGGTTCCAGGCAAATCCGAGCGCGAGCAGCACGACCATGATGACTTGAGCCAACGCCGTCTCACGGGTCGGATAAAGCCCGAGCAGATCGCTGCGCGGGAATCCTCGCCAAGGGGTGATGGGCAGGTAACCTGCCTCCTGCAGCGCTGCGCTTCCTTTGCCAATCAGCACCACCGCGAGTGCGGCGATCAGCGCCGAGCTATAGGCGAAGAACTTCCCGATCGGCAGGATTCGGCTGTAGCGCATCATTGCAAAGGCAATCACTGCCAGCACCGCGGATGCAGCGAGCGCGCCGGCAAGGACCGCGCCGCCATTCCCCTGGCTCCAGATCGCGGCATAGAACAGGATTGTCTCGAACACCTCCCGGTAAACGACCACGAATACCAGGCCGAACAGGAACCATGCCGAGCGACGATTGAGTGCGGCGCCCAGCTTCTCACGGATATAGCGCTGCCACGCATCGGCATTGCTCTTGCCGTGCATCCATATGCCGACCCACAGCAGAACCAGGGCCGCGAATACGCCACCGAACCCTTCCGCCAGTTCGCGGCTGGCTCCGCTAATCGTAATCAACCAGGTAGCTGCCACCCAGGTTGCAGCACCGGCAACAAGTGCCGCCACCCAGCCGCCATGCACATAGGGGAGCACATCACGCCGATCGGCCTTGGTCAGGAAAGTGATCATGGCGACGACGATCAGGATCGCTTCAAGGCCTTCGCGCAGCAGGATCGTAAAGGCGGCGACGAAGCTGGAGGTTGCTGAAGCCTCGCTGGGCGCCAGCGCGCTCTCCGCCTGTTCGAACAACCCGTCGAGCGTCGCGACACGTTCACGGATTGCTTCGGCCGACTCGTTTCTAGCGATTCCGGAGCGTAACTCGGCCATCGCCTGTTCGATGCGTATCATCAGCGCATGATCGCGTGCCGACAGCACGGCTTCGACCGGCTCGAACCCATCGAGGTAGGCCGACAGCGCAAGATCAGTCGCGACCTTGCGGTTGCCCCGCTCGTATGCCGCCAGCGCTTCGCCAAGCCTCGTGCGCGCGAGTGTCAGGGTCCCGGTCGCTTGTGCTCCGGCAGCTGCCTCCGGATTTTGCCGCAGGTAGGCCATGAGGTGACGCGCTTCGTCCTCGCCCACTTCGGCGGCGAGGACCGCCGGCGTCGTGCCGACGAGCTTCTCGAGGTTTAGCCGCCTGCGCAACTCGGCGTCGCTCTCCCACAGAGCTTCACCCCGGCGTGCCGCCCCTTCCGAGTAAGCAAGCGATCCGGTGTAGAATGCCAGAGCCCACCGGTCCTGCGGCGGCAGATGAGCGAAGCTCATCATGCTGGTCCCTTCAAGCCCTTGCTCAATCACCTGGTAGAGAGCGAAGATGCTCCGTTCGCGCGCCCGCGCCTCATCAGTGAACGCGATAGCGGGTGGATCGAGACCGATGGAGTCCGGGCCGTCCCCGCCTCCCGTCGCGCCGTGGCAGCTTGCGCATTGCTCTGCATAGAGCGCCTTCCCGCGCGCGAAGTCCGGTGCAACGGTCGGAGCCAGCGGAACCGGGTAGGCGGCGATGAGATCAGCGGCGAGGCCTCGTGCTTCCGACGCGATCGTCGGTGCAGGAGATCGCGCGGCAATGATCTGTTCGAGCTCTGCGGCTCTGCGCAAGAGAGGAGACTTGGCGGAAGAAGCCGGGAGCTCGCCGATCAACCTGCTGGCTGTGGCCGAGAACTCTAGCATCTCGTCATATTCGGTCTGGTTGATGATTTGGCCGTTTTCGACAGCCTCGGGGTAATCGACCGCGATGTAGTCGAGCAGCCTCCAGATGGTTTGCGCAGGCGCAGTTTGCGCGGAGGCTGAATTCGAGAGCGCTGTTAGGGCAATCGCCACGAGGGCGAGTGCCAACAGGCGAAATCGCCTTGTTGCCTGATGATGCCGCGTCAGAAGCGAGCGGAGAAACCGCAGGCTTTCTGAGTGTGGAACAACGCCGATCGCTGGCCCGCACGTGGCGATCCGGGTAAGGTTCATCCGACTGTCCATTTTGCGCCGTCCACGTGGACGGCTATATTTCAAGTAAAGTTGAACTATCGGCCATATGAATGAAGATCAAGCCCTGGGTGCATTTGCCGCCATCTCGAATGCGACGCGTCTGCGCATCATCCGCATGCTGGTGGTGGCAGGTGCCGACGGCCGGTCAGCCGGTTTCATCGCCGAGGCGCTCGGCGCACAGCCCTCACGTATCTCTTTTCACCTCAGCCAGCTGGAGCAAGCGGGTCTCGTCGAGAGCCGCCGCGAGGGCCGGTCCATCATCTACAGCGCCATCTTCCCGGCGCTGTCGGATCTCGTCGCGTTTCTTATGCGCGATTGCTGCGAGGGACATTGCGCAGTCTGCGACAAGGCGATTGCGCTCTTCGCCCAGTGCACTGGGCGGCCAACTGGGCCGGCCTGACCGAAGGTTGCTCATCGCGTCCGGAGCTACCAACCCGCGACGTGCGCGGACACGAGCTAGCGAGAGAGTATTTCTCACCTTCCACCTCCTCGATGGAACTTGTTTGGCCACACGACCGCCGACAAAGTCCAAGGCTGATCGTCCCTCAGGTTCACTACGGACAGAGCAAGATTGAACCAACAGCTATCGACCGCAGTCCTGTCGACACGGTGCTATTTGGCGGCCTCTGACAGGAAGGCCGCCAGGTTCCGGAGCGCTCCGCGTTCCGCTCTGTAGGTTACCGAGCGCCCCTCCTTCGTTGACGAAACCAGACCGGCATTGCGCAGTACTGACAGGTGCACCGACGTATTGTTGGGCATCGTGTCCGTCTGCTCGGCGACTTCGGTCGAGGTGATGCCGTTCGCCGCTCGCGCTATGGCCAGGAATATCTCCAGCCGGGTCGGCTGGGCCAGGGCACTGAGTTTCGCGACGGCATCCATCTTTTCCATTCTCCTGCTGATAGCGTCAGTGATCCCTACCGACAAGTTAATTCAATACTTCATTACCTATTGAATTAAATTCTGTTCATGCTATGTGCCGTGTCACGAGGCGCCGGTAGGTCCGGTGCGGAACGTGGGGAGCGGTGCGATGAGCGATACCGCGGATTACGAATTCGACCCTTACTTCGAGGAGCCCGCAGCGAACTGGGCGCTCGACCCGCTCGAGGACGAAAGCGGGGGCATGATGGCGGTTCGCCGCGTCGCGCTCATTCGGATCGCATGCGTGGCTGCAGAGACCGGCGCCCGCATGCAGCGGGACGGCTTGGCCGAGGATCCCGTCGGCTGGATGGTCTCCCCGCTCGCACTATTCGAAGGCCGCCCGCCGATCGAGGCCTGCATGGACAAGGATGCGTGCTCAAAGGCCATTCTGCTGCATGGCCTGGGTCTCGGTCTCGACGCCGACCCTGCGACGATCGATCGACTTCTCCTCGAAGGCTCGGCATCTCTGGAGACCGGACGTGGCTGAACCGGCGCCGTCCGACATCAGGCAGCTACGTCGCGTAGATCTTCGTGTGGGCGAGACGGGCTTCGGCGATCCGGACGATCCCCAGCGCGTAGCGGCCGTCTTGGACGTGGAGACGACCGGGCTCGATCCCGACGCGGACGGAGTCATCGAACTGGCTGTGCGCCGCTTCAAGTATGATCCCGCCGGACACATCACCGAGATAGGTCGTGCGTGGTGCTGGCGCGAGGATCCCGGCGTTCCGCTGCCTGAAGACATCGTTCGGATCACCGGCATCACGGACCAGGACCTCATTGGACGGCGGATCGACGACCGAGTAGCGACAGACATCATATCGTCGGCCGACGTGGTCATCGCTCACAACGCGGCGTTCGACCGCCCCATGGTGGAGAAGCGCCTCACCGCACTACCGACGAAGCAGTGGGCCTGCTCGTGCGTAGAGATCGACTGGGCGGCTGCGGGTTTCGAAGGCCGGTCGCTTGGCTGGCTCTGCGCCCAGGCTGGATGGTTCTACGATGCACACCGGGCGCAAGGCGATGTGGACGCGCTGATTCAGCTTCTGCGGCACGAACGGACCGATGGTCGCCCGCTGCTCTACGAGCTCGACGGGACCTCGTCGTGTGACAGTTTCGTCATCGAGGCAGTCGGTGCAGCCTTCCCGACCAAGGACGCACTGCGGATGCGCGGCTACCGCTGGAATCCGAAGGCGCAGGTCTGGTGGCGTGAGGTCATGGATTTCCGCCTCTTGGACGAACAGGCCTGGTTGGCCAGCGAGGTCTACGCGAGCGGAAAGGAAGCACGAGCCCTCGGGCCGCGGCTGACGCGTCAGGACGCCTACAGCCGTTACCGTCGAGGCGGCCGCGGCTGATCGACTGATCCATGTCCTCACGAACCAGCACAGGAGAAGCGAAATTGGCGAGGAAGCCCACCGGACGAAAGAAAGTGAGCAAGCAGGTCGTGAAGGCGGAGCTGCCGGACGGATTGATGAACGAGGCGCCGGTCACCTACGCGGTGGCGGACACCAGCATCACCGCGCTGCAGGTCTATCACAACCCTGATCGACGTCCTTCGGGTGACGGGCCTTGGAACAACGAGGCCGATAAGGTCGCGTGGGTCGACGCGGAGACGGGCCTCGGCTGCATCATGCTCCGTCAGAAGAACGGGACCATCTCGGGCTACGTGGGCGTCGGCCCCGAGCATCCGCTCTTCGGGTTCGAGGCGGATGCGGTGCCGGTCGGCGTTTCCAACACGGTGCACGGGGGCGTGACATACGGCAAGGCCTGTGAGGTCAATCGCTTTGCACGCGTGGCTTGGGGGAAGCCGCGCAAGGAGCGCTACACAGTATGCCACGTGACCAGGGTCAGGTGGGTGCAGGAATATCGCACGGTGCAGACCACCGAGGACGAGTTCCACGAGGACCTGTGGTGGCTGGGCTTCGACACCGACCACCCGGGCGATCTCGTCCCCAACGGTCGATACGGCGAAGGTCGCAAGGGCGACATCTATCGCGACCAGTCCTTCGTCTACTCGAACTGCATCGAGCTGGCGCGGAAGCTGAAATCGCTGATCGATGCGGACAGGGATACGACCGCTCGTGAGCCGCTCGGACTTCCTCCACCTTCCGAACGCGAGGAAGAGCGATGACTGGCCCGTTTTCGCCTTTCGGTCGCTCGGGTGACGAACGTTACGGCGACGATCGGCATCCCGACCTTCCGTGGGGTTATTGGATGGTTTCAAGCGGGGCCATTCCCGGACAGCCGCCGCTGGTCGACGAGCGCGGGCGCCAATGGGGTTCGGTCCGTGAGGCCTTCTGGAGCGATCGTCTCGGCCTGCCCTCCATTCATTCCGGGTGGGCGAACGCGATCATGGACTTCATGGCGAGCTATCTCGCTATTGCCGACGGTCGCTTCGTCGCGCCGGAAGAGCGCGTCAGGGACATCTTCCTGGGTGACGGTCACCTCGACCAGTTCTTCCGGGCCTACCTGCTGGCTGCAGGCCTGGTGAACGAAACTGACGGCAGGCCGACGCCTGAAGGGCGGGCCGTGCTGCTGATGCTCATCGCCACGCGGACGCGCGAGGATGCCCAGGAAGATGTCGGTCTCGACTGGATCGTCGCCAACAGGACGGTCGCAGGTCATTCCGAACGAAGGGAAGCTGCCGAAAAGGTGGAAAGGCGCGAACGCGTCGCTGCGCGCATGGCACATCGTTTCGCGATCGATACGATCGGTGGAGATCCAATCGTGAAGCTGATCGGACTGCGGATCACTCGCGAGATTCCGGTTCGCAGCACCTTGTGGACGATGTCATGGTCCGATGGCGACCGCCATGCGCGGGACCGATTCTACCTCTGGCTCCTCGAGCGCATCGATCGCTGGGATGCTTGGAGCGAGATGGTGACGCAGGACGGCGCTCGCGCCCTGACCGAGCATTTCATGAAGCTCGCGTTCTGCGATCGCTTCGCCGTTGGCAGTAGGCCCGGTCGGACCGTGCAATCATGAAGCAGCTCGAACCTTTTCCGGACCTCGTCGACCCGAGCTTCGATGGTCATTCACGGATGACTCCGGATGCCGAAATCGTGGTCAATGGCAGACGGATAACGATCGATGGAGGGGCTCTTGACGCTGCGACAGTGGCCACGCTCGCCGGACACTGCTCTGACAGCGTGGTGATATCCCTTCGTTTCGGTCTCGCGAGGCACTTCGATCCTGTCGATCCGATCATTTCCGATCGTGAGACACCGATGATTTTCCGCACCTTTCCTCAGGGCGCCCTGTTCTCACTGCTGGTTTCGGACACACGATGGGACTGGGGCGCTCCCACCATCAGCGTCGGAGAGGTTCGCGATATCGCCGGGCTCGACCGACAGAACGTTCTCGCGTTGGGAAATCTTGAGCAGATCCTGGCTGACGATGTGGTGATCGACCTGGCGACGCTCGCTGTCCCGGTGTTGAATGTCCGCTCGAGGAAATCGCCAGGCGGGGAGCACGGTGGGGGCGATGCCGGACGGTGGCACCGACCGGAAAGCGCACGGACGGCGGTGGCGCGAACTGACGCGCCGGCCAAAGCTCGGGACAACCGCGCGGACTGATGTCAGTCGTGTGCAACTTGGCTTCCCGTGTCGATCGGCACGATAGACTGTCCTCTCAACCGTTCAGCGTTGAATCGATCGATAGCGTCGTTCACGACCAGCCGCGCTTCCTCGATGGTCACGAGCGCGTGGACCGCCGGATCGAAGCGGTCCTTGGCACCGCTACGACTGTGACTCTTGCGCGAGAGCAGTCGGAGGTCGGCAAGTTTCGTCCCGATCATGCGCCTGATCGGTCCTCCGAAATGGAGGCGCGTGCCCCATCGCACCTTAGCGATGAGACCGCGCTGGCCGATCCTTTCGACGAGTGCCCGCCAGCCTTCACCATTGGTGGCGGAGAAGAGAAGCCTGGGCTTGATTGCTGTCCCGCTGGATTGGCTGCTCCGCCTTCCGGCATCGTCCAAAGCTGCCAAGACGAGATTCGGATTGGGTGGGCCTTCGGATATGCATGCTCCGGCGACGGATGCGCTGAAGAGGTCGAGCGCCAGGGTAATGGTGACGCGTCGGGGTGCTTTGGGGTGATCGAGGAACAGGTCGATCGCGGAGTGGTCGATGACCAGCACCTCGCCGAAGGCGGTAGCGGTGTCGGCGGTTTCCTGCGCGTGACGTCCGGTGTTGAGGCTGATCGTTCCCTTCTCGATGCTTCCAATCCCGCCGCGGCTGTCGACATGATCCCTGATTGTGCTCGATGCGGGCATGGCGGGTCCACCATCCGGCCATCGGGCAACGACCTCGCCGGAAATCCTGACCGTGCCACGCACGCCATCTGCCATTGCCTCCTCGATCAGGCTGTGCAGGGTCCGTTCGGCTTCGGGATCGAGCCGCGGCTGACCGAGATGGGTCGAGCGCGCGTAGGGGACGAGCGCCCAGATGTCGGGACCTGCGGGGCCTTCCCACTTGGGAAGCAGCTTGTAGAGCGAACTCAGGGACATGCCTGCTTTGTCGGCCGCGATCTGCGCACGTTCCACGCTTTCCGGCCCCCCCCGGTATTCGAGCAGAGCCTCATGGCGTCGCAGGGCGCGTTCGCGTCTTCCGGCAGGAAGCCTCAGCCAACAGGGATCTCTTGCGATGTCATCCATGTTGGTCATTCCGCCGCAGCTTATCATGCGATCGCGAATGTCACGCAAGACCGGGTGGCTTACTTTCACCGATCCCCGTTCCAAAATTGCAGATCGAAGTCCCGGCATACCGATTTTCCTTGTAAACAATATCCGTTCCGTGCATCCGCCCGTTGGAATAACCATCCGTTCGGGAGAGTTTTCTTGCGATTTGCAGTGGGATATCGAGGGGCGCAGGAACGGTGGCGACCGGAGCCGGCTCGCGTCGGTCGAGGTCTTCCGATTGATCGATCGCAAGCGCACAGCGCGCATTCCCGCACAGGCTTCAGGTGGTCGTCATCGATTGACGTGAGGTCGGCGCGGCATTTTCGGCAACTGAGCGCTGCGGAGATGCAGCGTGCGTAATCCGAAACGCAGTCCCTATGCCTTCTTCGAGAGTCGACGCCTGCGATGGATCAAGGAAGGTCGCGGGCAGGGAACGGGAGCGGAATACAGACCCTGGCTCGAGGTCAGGAACGTTAAGTCATCTGGCCGCAAGAGCCGGATGCGCGGCATACTGCACGACCGGGTGATGCACCTGATGTCGGACCTGGAGCGCAACGCCGTTCTTTATTTCGAGCGTCAACCGCAGGTCATCGACATTCGTGAACAGTTCCCGCTGGACCGGGACATCACTCGCAGGATCGCGCATGCGATGGGGGTGTCCCACCCCGCGGATCCGTGGACGGGGGAGGACATCGTGATGACCTCCGATCTCATCGTCGATTTCCGCACCGCCAGCGGCAGGGCGGTGTCCCGGGTCTTCTCCGTCAAGCAGTCCGAAGACCTCCTCAAGCACCGCACTGTCGTGAAGCAGGAGATCGAGCGCAGATACTGGGCCCGGTTCGGCTACACCTGGAAGCCGTTACTGGACTGCACATTGCGAAGGACGCAGTATTTCAACGCAATGATGTGGGCGAGGGAATGGTTCTACCTGCCCATCGACGCCGGCGCATCCATGGCCGTTTGGACGCGGCGCTGCGAGTTCGTCGAGGCCGCGCTTGTCTCCGGCAAACATGCGACATTGCGCGATCTGATCGTTCATCTCGAGCAACTGGGTGGTTTTGGATCGGGCGACGTTCTTTCAACGCTCCGCCACCTCATCGCCAGGCAGCGGATTGCCTACGATTTCCATCTCGGAGAACCCTCCCTCGACATGTCGTCGAACGCGTTCTCACCGTGCGCTCTTAACATGGGTCTGGGGGCATGATGTTGCGACCCGAAGACATGTTCGGTCCGGCTGCCGATCCCTATGATCCGCTTATCAACGGTTCCGGGATGGATCGCGAGATCGTCGTATGGGTCGATGAGGATCGCGACGTCGTGGCTCTAATGTCTGCTCAAAACGATGATTGGCCCCGGCTCGAACGGTTGAGTGCGGTCATCGCTCGGATCGAGCGCGACGGGATGATCCTGGAGTCCGCCGAGCGGCTTTCGCCATCCTGGCTGACTCGGAAGATCGACAAGAAGGAACGTGAAAAGCGCGATGCGAGGATGGAAGTCATCCGACCGCTGATTGACGCTAGCCCGGCGATCTTCGATCCACTGGAGAGGGGAAAGTTGATCGCCAAGGCGATGCGGCAGTCCGGTCGGGCACGGAACAGCATCAAGAAGTGGCTTCTGCGCTTTTATGCCAACGGTCGGTGCGCCAACGCTTTGCTCGACCGCTACGAAGGATGCGGTCATCGACGCGCGGGTCACACTAGGGACGACTGGAAGAAGCTGGGCCGGCCTTCGCAGAGATCTGGAGTGCGACCGGAGAACGTCACACCGGCACTGGCCAAGGAATTCGCGACAGCGACCGATCGTGAGGTGAAGTTCACTGGGGAGGCCTTCAAGATCTCGGGCGCATACGAGCGTTGGAAGACTGAAGCGTGTCACGTGCAGGTCGAGGTCGATGGTGTTCGGACGACCCGTTTGCACGAACGATACGAGACGAAGGCCCCGGCGACCTACGCCCAGTTCCTCTATTGGTATAGGAACGATGGCAGGCACGAGAAGACCAGTCGCAAGGTCCTCGGAACGCCGATCTACGAAAAGGACAACCGGGCCATTCGCAGCACCTCCACCTACGAGACGTGGGGTCCAGGAGCGCGGTTCCAGATCGACGCGACGGTCGTGAATTTCGGCGTGACCTCGAAGACCAACAAGAATGTCCTCTTGGGTCGACCATATCTCTACTTCGTGAGGGACGTCTGGTCGCGGATGATCGTCGGCTACTACCTTGGATTGCAGGCACCATCGCAGATCACCGCTGCCCTGGCTCTACTGAATGCCTTTACGCCCAAGGATGAAGTGTTGAAGGAGTTCGGCTTCGATCCGCAGGTGGATCGCTGGCCATCGGCGCATGTCTGCGGTTCCCTGCTGCATGATGGCGGCGAGCTCACGGGACACTGGGGGGATTGGCTCGTTGGCAGGTTGGCGATCACGTTCGAGCAGACCAGCGCTGAACGCGGTGACCTGAAGGGTGCGGTCGAATCGCTCTTCCAGTGGGCTGACGTCGAGTGGTCTCGCACCACTAAGGGTCGCATCCCTCCCTCTCGATACAGGTCGAAGGCGAAGCGCAACGCCGATCTCGCGGCCGCAGCGGCCGGTCAGCTCGACACCATATGGGAGTTCGAGCGCAAGGTCATTCAGTTCATCCTAGGCTTCAACAACGACCATGTCTTGACTGGGTATGACGCTGATCCGGACATGTTGGCGGCTGGTGTCGCACGGGTTCCTTCCGATATGTTCGAATGGGGGATAGCCAACCGTGGCGCGCCGAGAAGATGGGATCCGGAACAGGTCCGTTTCCACATGATGCCGCGCGCAAGGGCACGCGTATACTCCGATGGCATCCATTTCGAGGGAAGGGTGTTCACCACGCGGGAACTCGAGCCGTTGCAGGCCGAAGCCAACCGTTCGGGAAGAACGCGCCCGGTCGAGATCTCCTATGATCTGAGCGGACAGCGCGTCCTCTGGCACACCGATGCGCCATCGGGGTTCGTCACCTGCGAACTGGCGGACCGCGACCGATCGCTGCGGGGTCTTCGTTTCGAGGACGGTAGGGCACTCGAGGAAGCGCGTCGGGAAGAAGAAGAGGTCCGGCGCGTGGAGGAGGATCGCAAACGCGCACACAAGGCATTCGAAGACAGGCGCGACCGTGAGGGACGCTCTTCAGGGTCCGTGACGGATACCCGCACGGTCGTCCAGATCAGGGCCGACAATGCCGCAGGCAGGCGCGCCGAACGTCAGGCGGAACGTGAAGCGGCGTTCTCGCTCCGAGCTTCGGACACGTGCGACCGACGCTCCGCAGGGGCGACCGTCCACAAACTGCCAGTTTCTCCTCGACCGAGCTATTCGGTCCCAGACCTGGACGAGATCGATGATGTCTGACGATGATCCTGAACTGCTCACCCTGCCGGAATATGCGGAGAATGCGTTCATCAATCGGCTTCCTCCGATACGCAGTCTCGCGGAGATCCAGCGCAGCTTCAATTGCCCACCGATCCATACCGAACTGGACAGGCGTCGGGGATCCGAAGCGAGGATGCACGCCTGTCTCCGATTGCTGCATTATTCGCAGCCGTCCGTCCAGTCGCGGGACGTGGGCCTGAAGATCGACATGATCATGCGTCAGGGATACTTGGGGCGCAATCCGGGCAGTTCGGACTGGTTGCGGTTCGCCCATGCCTGCGCGGTGGAGGAGGAACGCGAGGCGAAGAAGGATAGGGAAAAGGTCGGTCGGCGCGATCCGTCGGGCCAAGGTGTGCTAGAGCAGTTGTCGCCCACCAGGGACACCTCCATGTCGTTCATGATGGTCGGACCGCCGGGAACCGGGAAGACGCATTCCTGCGCTACGAGCCTATCCTATTATCCGCAGGTCATCTTTCATACCGAACCGGTCCAGGTCGCGCAGATTACCTGGCTCCGTATCGAGTGCCCCCCGGACGGATCGCTGGTCTCGCTCTGCCGGTTCTTCTTCGCGGCGGTCGACACGGCTCTTCGGCACGCCGGATTCGAATCCGATCTTCAGAAACGTTACCGGACCAAGCCCCTCGCCGTTCTCCTCACCGGAATGGCCCGCGTCGCCAACCTCCATGCGATCGGCCTTCTGGTCATCGACGAGGTTCAGCATGTCGGCGTGAACCGCAAGGACGGCAATTCCCTGCTCAACTTCCTCGTGACGCTGCGCAACTCGATCGGGATTTCGATGCTGATGATCGGGACGATGACGGCACTTCCGATAGTCCAGCGCACTTTCCGCGATGCGCGTCGCGGGGACGGTTTCGGTTCGGTCGTTTTCGAACGCATGCCCGGTGCTGCCACAACTCCGCCTCCGGGATCTGCTATCGCGGTCGCGGACGATGAGCGTGGCGCGCCAGCTCCGATCTATGGTCCTGCGTTCGAAGGCTTCGTGAAGCGCATGTGGCGATGGCAGTATACGAACACCCCCACCGAACTCTCGGTGGGGGTTCTTAACGCTCTCTACAGCGAGACGCAGGGAATCACCGATCTCGTCGTAAAGCTCTTCATCCTCTGTCAGATGCGCTTGATGATGATCACGTCGGCTCGGCCGGACACCCAGGAGATCATCACGGCCGCGCTCATCCATGAGGTCGCCGCGAGCAGCTTCAACGCCGTCCGGCCGTTCATCGACGCGCTTCGCAACAACGATGCCAAGGCATTGGCGAAGTTCGAGGACCTGATGGGTTCGGGCGACTGGTTCATGAAGCAGGTCGAGGGACTGGGTTTTGCCGAGCAGGAGCCTCTTCACGACGTGGAGCACGGTGCCGTGCATCTTCCGCCTATGATAACCGAGGACGGCATTGATGTGACGGTAGTGGACCAGCTCCTCGAAGGGCTGGGCATCGCCGTGAAAGAGCGCGAGATGATCGTGGCGCGGCATCGCCGGTTGATCGAGAGCGGCGATCTGGCGGGCCTAGTATCGGCCGTGCAGAAGGATCGGTCGGCCTTGTCGGCGACGGACCGGTTGCGCAAGGACAAGCCGAAGGAGAAACCGCCCACTGACGAGGACGATCTCAGGTCGAGACTCAAGGGCGTCAAAGACACCTCCGCAATAGCCGGTACGATCACCGCGGTATCCTTGGAGGAATCATTGGAATGAGGGGACTGGTCTTCTTTCCACCCTTGTTGCCGGGAGAACTTCTTTACAGCGCCCTCGCCCGTCACGGCGTGCTTAGCGGTCTGACGAGTCCGAAGGGACTGATGAAGGATCTGTATGGCCGGGCGAACATGATCGCGACCGTCGATCTGCCGAACAATCTGTCGACCTTGCTGGGGAGGCTGCCGTCCCGGCGAAGCGCAGCGCGCCATTTGATCGGAGGTCACACGCTCTACGGTTACTACACCGCATTCCAATCGCTGGAACTGCGGCAGATGGCTTTCGAGGCTATGTTCGGGGGTGAAGGAAGCGTCCACTTCCTGCTCGGGGCCTCGGTGTTCCGCACCGGCCGTCCGGCCTATCTGCAGTTCTGTCCGGATTGCGCCATCCAACAGGAACACGATCACGGGTTTCGCTATTGGCGCGTGAACCATCAACTGCCCGGAGTGCTCGTGTGCGACCGTCATGATCGCCGGCTCCGGTGCAGCGCGGTCAAGTTGCAGGCCAGCAACCGGCACGCCTACGTTGCCGCCTCTCGGCTGGTCTGTCCGGACGAGAGCGAGCCGGTGACGGACGAATTGCGAGGACGCAGCAGGGCACTCGCGACCGAACTAGCTAGCAGATGTGCTGATCTGACCGCACGGGAGCGGCCAGCATCGAATCTCCAAGAACTGCGGGACGGATACCGCGAGCGTCTTCGTGACCTTGGCCTAGTTCGGGGACGCCATAAGGTCCGCCAGAGAGAACTGCATTCCCTTTTCGTGGACCATTTCGGTGAACTCCTGGATCGCATGCCTGGCACGAGACCTGTCGCGCGATGCGAGACATGGCTGAACTCGATCGTGCGCTCTGCTGGCGGAGCGCATTCTCCGCTTCATCACATCTTGTTGGAGGCGTTTCTCGACGCGATGGAAGGGCTGCCGGACGAGCGCAGGGCCGAACGGATCGACGCGATTGGGTCGCAAGCGGTTAAGGCATCAGAACCGGAGACCGGCGGCAGCGATATTGATTGGCACGCCATCGATCGGGAGTATTCGATCGCGCTGCGCGAGCGCGCTTATCGCATGGAACGACTCTCGCCTCCGGTCCGTGTGACCGCCGCGTCGCTGGAGAAGCAACTCAATGGGCGGGATTGGCTGGCCAAGCGGATTGAGAAGCTGCCGATATCCGCGCTTGCTATGAGCGAGATCGTGGAAAGCGTAGGTGAATTTCGTGCACGCCGGATGAGATGGCATGTTCGGAACTGTCTCGATCGCGCGGAGGACGATCCGTGGATGGTGATGAGAAGCGCTGGCCTCCCTCCTCAGTACATCACGCAAGTCAGGAGAGAGTTCGTTCTCCAAGCTCGACCGCGCCCCCGACTAGCCCGGGCGATCTGACACTCTATTGCCGACGTTCCTCAACCTATACCGCGTGATGCAGCTTCCTAGGCTGTGTTCGCGATAGCGGCTTACGATCTTTGCTGGGTGTCAAAACCTAATTCGATGAACAGGCCGGAGCGTGTCACAACCGAATTACATATGTCAGAACCCAATTAGATGTGTCAGGACCGATTTAGATATAACTATGCGCTAATTGCCTCCGCAAAAGCCCTCATTCGACCGTGACCGATTTTGCGAGATTGCGCGGCTGATCGACGTCGGTTCCTTTGACGCAAGCGACATGATAGGCCAGCAGCTGGACCGGGATGGCATAGACCAGCGGCGCTATCAGCGGGTGGACCTCGGGCATTTCGATCGTCGCGAGGCATCCTTCGCCCGCCTGGGCCAGCCCGGCGGCATCGGACACGAGGACGATCCTGCCGCCCCGCGCGCGCACCTCTTCCATGTTGGAGACGGTTTTTTCGAACAGGGGGCCGGAGGGGGCGATGACGATCACCGGAACCTCGTCGTCGATCAGCGCGATGGGGCCGTGCTTCATCTCGCCCGCGGCGTAGCCTTCGGCGTGGATATAGCTGATTTCCTTCAGCTTGAGGGCCCCCTCGAGGGCGAGCGGAAAATCCTGACCGCGCCCGATATAGAGCACATCCCGCGCCGGGGCGATCAGCGGTGCCATGGCGGCAATATCGTCATCATGATCGAGCGCGGCATTAAGCAGCGCCGGGGCCTGCAGCAGATGTTCGACCACCGCCTGTTCCTCGGCACGGTTCATCCGCCCCTTCCTTACCGCCATGTGCGCGGCGAACGCTGCAAGCACCGCGAGCTGACAGGTGAACGCCTTGGTGGAGGCGACGCCGATTTCCGGGCCGGCGTGGGTCGGCAGCAGCAGATCGGCCTCGCGCGCCATGGACGAGGTCGGCACGTTGACCACCGCCGCGATCGTCTGCCCCTGCTCCTTGCAGTGACGCAGCGCCGCCAGCGTATCGGCCGTTTCCCCACTCTGCGAGATAAACAGCGCCAGCCCGCCGGCCTCCAGAACCGGATCGCGATAGCGGAACTCGCTCGCCACATCGATATCGACGGGGACGCGGGCGAATTGCTCGAGCCAGTATTTCGCCACCAGCCCGGCGTAATAGGACGTACCGCAGGCGACGATGGTTACGCGGCGCACGCTGGAGATATCGAAATCGAACTGCGGCAGGGCAATCGAACCGTCCGCCTGCCGGACATAGGAGCCGAGCGTCTGCGCCACGACGGTGGGCTGCTCGAAGATCTCCTTCTGCATGTAATGGCGGTAGTTGCCCTTTTCGACCGCCGCCGCCGATGCGCCCGACGTGGTGACCTCGCGCGTTACCTCGGCGCCGGTCTCGTCGTAGATCATCGCGCCGTCGCGGGTGACGATGGTCCAGTCGCCCTCCTCTAGATAGGTGATCTGCTGGGTCAGCGGTGCCAGCGCGAGCGCGTCCGATCCGAGATAGGTCTCGCCCTCGCCCCAGCCGATCACCAGCGGCGAGCCAAGGCGCGCACCGATCAGCATGTCCGGGTGGTCGCGAAAGGCAATCGCCAGCGCAAAGGCACCGCGGAGCCGCGGCAGGACCGTTCGCACCGCATCGGCAGGTGCGGCACCCTGCTCGACCTCGCGCGAGATCAGGTGCGCCACCACCTCGCTATCGGTATCGCTTTCCAGTACGCGGCCCGCCGCGGTCAGTTCGGCACGCAGATCCTTGTAATTCTCGATGATCCCGTTGTGCACGAGGGCAAGCTGTTCCGTCGCGTGGGGGTGGGCGTTGCGCGCGGTGGGCGCGCCATGCGTCGCCCAGCGGGTATGGGCGATACCGATGTCCCCCGGCGCGGGATGCGCTTCCAGTTCGGCGGCGAGATTGGCAAGCTTGCCCTCTGCGCGGCGGCGGACCAGTTGCCCGGCATGAAGGGTGCAGATTCCGGCACTGTCGTAGCCGCGGTATTCCATCCGCTTGAGCCCGCCGAGCAGTCGATCGGCAACCGCATGGTTGCCGACAATGCCGATGATGCCGCACATGGTCCGTGATCTCCGCCGTCAACTCTGGAACCGCGCGATGTAGAGCAAAGCGCCGGGCGGTCAAACACCTCGTCAGGAAGGCGCAGCCGCCGATTCCAGGCGCCTGCGATTATCGCGCCAAAGATATAGACCCGCAGCGATGATGATCGCCGCACCGACCAGCGTCATGGCGTCAGGCCGATCGCCGAACCACCACCATCCCAGAGTTGTCGCCACAAGAAGCTGGACATAGGTCGTCGGCGCAATGGTCGCCGCATTGGCGCGTGTGGTCCCCAGATACACGAGATAATGCGCCGTGCTCGCGGTGATCGCGACAATTGCGCAGCGCAGCACCACGCCGGGCGGGGGCCAGCCTACCGCAAAGCGTTCCTCGCCCGAAGCGTATCCGCCCAATGCCGCCAGCGCGAGAAGCGGCGCGGCGATAACGGCGACATAGACCTGCATCGACAGCGCACTCCCCTGCCCTGCGGACGCCCGGTTGGCGATCACCAGCAGCGACATGAAGAGGGCCGACGCGAGGGGTAGCAGGGCTGCAGGGCCGAGTTCGAGGAAATTGGGGCGCAAGACCACCAGCACGCCGACGAACGCGATGGCCGAGGCGATGAAGGTCGCGCGTCGCACCTGTTCCTTGAGCAAGGGGCCACTGAGCAGGGCGGTAAGGATCGGGGCGATGAAAACCAGCGCGGTCGCCTCTGCCAGCGGCATGATGAAGATCGCGGTGAAAAACAACAGCGTCGCCGCTGACAGGCAGAAGCCCCGCGCCACCTGAAGCCACGGATGGCTGGGCCGGAAGGCGGCAGGGCCCTGCGTCGTCAGCAGAAGCGCCGAGAGCCCCGCCGCACCGAACGCGAAGCGCAAGGCCGCCACGGCCAGCGGCGACCATTCGCCGGCCATCGTCTTGATGATCGCATCCCCGGTGCTCAACAGCGCGAAGCCTGTCAGTGCGAACAGGATCCCGGAACTGTCGGCATTGCGCATGATCGTGGGTATCTCCTTGCGCGCCGGTTGCAGACGCGCGGGCCGCCCTGTCCGGACATTAGGGAATAATCAAGGTTTCCAACCTATTCACCAAGCCCGGAAACGCCGTCCTGTTGCCGGTCGTGGCAGGGCGCGAGACAGAACGACAACAACAGCGCGTGCAGGGGTTTCATTGGAATGAGCGCATTCGGACGGAAAAGTGGCCCGGGGGGCCGGCCGCAGTTCGGCATCGCGAAACCGATGCGCGGCGGCACCGGCGCTCCGTCCGACAATCCCGGCGGCGATCATGGCGGGGGCGAACAGTTTCCCCCCTTGCCCGACGCCGATAGCCTTGGCGCAGGCTCGCCCCTCAATGGCGGCGACGCGATGGCGCGCCTGTCGGAGCGGATGAACACGGTCCATTCGGGCGAATCTACGGTCGGCGGCTTCGAAGCGAGCATTCACAAGATCAAGGAGCAGGTGCTGCCGCGCCTGCTCGAACGGGTCGATCCCGAAGCGGCGGCGACGCTGACCAAGGAAGAACTGTCCGAAGAATTCCGCCCGATCATCATGGAGGTGCTCGCCGAACTCAAGGTGACGCTGAACCGGCGCGAGCAGTTTGCGCTGGAAAAGGTGCTGGTCGACGAGCTTCTTGGCTTTGGTCCGCTGGAGGAACTGCTCAACGATCCGGATGTCTCGGACATCATGGTCAACGGGCCGGACCAGACCTACATCGAGAAGAAGGGCAAGCTGATCATCGCGCCGATCCGGTTTCGCGATGAATCGCATCTGTTCCAGATCGCCCAGCGCATCGTCAATCAGGTCGGCCGCCGGGTCGATCAGACGACCCCGCTGGCCGACGCCCGCCTCAAGGATGGCAGCCGCGTCAACGTAATCGTGCCGCCGCTGTCCCTGCGCGGCACCGCGATCTCGATCCGCAAGTTCTCCGAAAAGCCGATCACCATCGACATGCTCAAGGATTTCGGTTCGATGAGCGAAAAGATGGCAACCGCCCTCAAGATCGCGGGCGCGTGCCGGATGAACATCGTCATTTCCGGCGGCACCGGTTCGGGCAAGACGACCATGCTCAATGCCTTGTCCAAGATGATCGACCCGGGCGAACGCGTGCTGACGATCGAGGACGCCGCCGAATTGCGCCTGCAGCAGCCGCATTGGCTGCCGCTCGAAACACGGCCGCCGAACCTCGAGGGCCAGGGCGCAATCACCATCGGCGACCTCGTCAAGAACGCGCTGCGTATGCGCCCCGACCGCATCATCCTTGGCGAAATTCGCGGCGCGGAATGTTTCGATCTCCTCGCCGCGATGAACACCGGCCACGACGGCTCGATGTGTACGCTTCACGCCAACAGCCCGCGCGAATGCCTCGGCCGTATGGAAAACATGATCCTGATGGGCGACATCAAGATCCCCAAGGAAGCGATCAGCCGCCAGATTGCGGAATCGGTCGATCTTATCGTCCAGGTCAAGCGCCTGCGCGACGGTTCGCGGCGCACGACCAACATCACCGAAGTCATAGGGATGGAAGGCGACGTGATCGTCACCCAGGAACTGTTCAAGTTCGAGTACCTCGACGAGAGCGAGGACGGCAAGATCCTGGGTGAGTTCCGGTCCTCGGGCCTGCGTCCCTACACGCTCGAAAAGGCGCGGCAGTTCGGCTTCGATCAGGCCTATCTCGAAGCTTGCCTGTAACCGCCTACCCCTGCAACAGGGCGGGTACGGCGACCGCCAGCAGCGCTCCGCCGATCACCGAGCAAACGAGAAAGATGCCGGTCCACGGCATCCAGCCGATCCGCGCGATAGTGATGCGGCGCGCACGGCGCCGTTCCATGACCAGCGCGAAGGCCGCCGCCGCCAGCGCGGCCACGCCCCACAGCGCAAGAAGCGCAGCATCGCTGGCGAACAGCACGAAATGGGGTTCGCGCCACGTCACCTCCCCAGGCCTGCCAGCCACAGGCATCCGGTGCAATGTACGGCAGTCTCCACATAGCCCCACGGGAACCTGCCCGGCACTATCGGGTTGAAAGGCGTGGAAGGCTCAATCACGGGCATTCGGGAAGGTAGAAACATGGTCAAGAAAGTTCTTCTCGCTCTCGGCATCACCACGATGGCGCTGACCGCCACCGCCTGCAACACCGTGCGCGGCGCCGGACAGGATCTGGAATCGGCGGCGAATGAGGTCGACGAGGAAATCTGAGCCATCGGCTTTTTCCATAAAGGCCCGCCCGAAAGGGTGGGCCTTTTGCGTTACGGGGCCAGCGTTCGCCGGTAGATGCGCATGATGTTGTTGGCCGGCATCGCATGACGCGCGGAGGGCACGAAGCCCTTCAGCTGTGCCAAGGCATCCAGTTGCGATAAATGGCGCAGGCCCCAGCGGGGGTCCCGTTCCTTTAGCGACCGGTCGAAGGCAAGGTTCGAGGGCGCCGTTTCGACCCCGGCCTCCAGAAACGGACCGTACAGGCACAGCGGCTGGCCTTTGGCCAGAAGTCTTGCCGCCCCGGCAAACAACCCTTCGGTCGCCGCCCACGGGCTGATGTGGACCATATTGCAGCAGAAGACCGCATCCGCCTGCCGGATCGGCCAGACGCTCGCCGCCGCATCGAGGACAATCGGCGGCGCCAGGTTCGGCACATCCGCTTCATCGCGCCATGCGGCGATCGAGGCCAGATTGTCCCCGTCCAGATCTGTAGGTTGCCACACCAGACGAGGGAAGCGGCGGGCCATGAATACCGCATGCTCGCCCGTCCCGCTGGCGATTTCCAGCACCGTGCCCTCGACCGGCAATTCCAGCTCCAGCACCTCGGCAACCGGCCCGGCATTGCGCGTCGCGGCCGGCGCCACACGCTTCACGACCAGCGACCTGTCGCCCGCGCGCGCCGTTCGCGAATGACCAGCCATACGAGCAAGCCGAACGGACCGGCGAGGAAGGTCAGCAGCAGGATCGGCGCCTGAATCCACCGCGAGAAACCTTTTGCATCGGCATCGCGCGCGATCCACAGCCCGGCGAACAGATCGAGCGCGAGGTAATGCAGCCAGCCGACCGTGACCCCGCCTTGCGAGCGGAACAGGCTGGCTATCCCGCCAAGGGAAAAATCGCCAAAGCCGCGTGATCCGCCAAGCCCGGCTTCGCGCACCGGATTGATTACCCCGCCCAGCAGCGCGACCAGCAACCCGGCATAGGCGAGGCAGAGGACTGCGACGCCAAGATACAGCACCGCCGCGAGCAGCGCCGGCCAGCGCGGCAGGGCGATCAGGCAAAGCCACATGAGCAGGGCCAGGCCATTGCCCAAGTTGAAGATCGTATCCCACATCGGTCAGTCCCTCGCCGGTTGCGGAAGGCTGCGCGCCGCCCGCTGCAACGCATCGTGATCGTGAAAGAATCGTCCCCGCGCCGGTCGCCGCGCCAGGGATAACGCCGCTCTTGCCACGGTATCGGCAGGGATCGCGCGATACTGCCGAAAGCGGCCATGAAGGAACGGATTCCACAGCGGGGCGGCAAACTGCCCGATCCTCTCGGCCAGACGGCGGTCACTCTCGCGCGGTCCGAGCAACAGACCGGGCCGCAGGATGTCGAGCCGCGGAAACCGCAGCTTTGCCAGGTCCCGTTCGACCTCGCCCTTGACGCGCAGGTAGAACTGGCGCGAGGCCGCATCCGCCCCGATCGAACTGACAACGACAAATCGTTCGACCCCGTGGCTGCGGGCAGCGGAGGCAAGATCAAGCACCAGACGCTGATCGACTGCGCGAAACGCGTCTTCGTCTCCTCCGGCCTTCTTCCATGTCGTGCCGAGCGCACAGATCACCGCGGTCGGTCTAACCGCCTCGATGACTTCGCCCCATTTCGCGGGCTCCGCCACGAACAGCTCCATGCGGATACCCGCCGGCAGGGGTGCCTCGCGGCGAGCGATAGCGGTAAGGCGCAGATCCTCGCGGGCCACGCAATTTGCCATCACCCGCTGACCGATAAGCCCGGTCGCGCCGACCAGCGTGATGCCGAGCGGCGCATCAGACATTCGACAGGCCTGCCGGCACCCGCCCGTAGATGCGCGCATACTGATCGATCGCAAAACGATCGGTCATGCCGGCGATGAAGTCGGCGATATGCCGGCTGCGTTCGGGCTGCCCCGGCGGCAGGCCCCGCAGCCAGGCTGGCGGCATCGTCGTCTCGTCCTGACTGTATGCCGCATAAAGGCTGGCCACGACCTCCCTTGCCCGTTCGGCGGTCGCGATCTGTTCGGGATGGTAATAGAGCCGGTCGTAGAGAAACCGTTTCAGCCGCCGTTCGTCCGCCGCCATTGCCGGGCTGAACTCGCCGATCTGCCGGCCGGCACCGCGCACCTCGGCAATGCTGCCAAGCCCGCTCGCCGCTGACCGGGTCTGCTCGATCACATCGTTGACCATCCAGCCGATCTGCTCGCGCACCAGTTCGCGCAGATGCTGGTCCCGGGTGGCATGAGGAAAGCGGCGTTCGACTTGGCGATACTGATCCGCCACGAAATCGATCGTCATGAGGTCGTCGAGCTCGAGGAAGCCGGCGCGCAGCCCATCGTCGATATCGTGATTGTCATAGGCGATATCGTCCGAAACCGCGGCGACCTGCGCCTCGAGTGAGGGCCATTCGTCGAGGGCGAGCGGATAGGCCTCGTCTATCTCGGCCAAAGCCCAGTTGGGTGCGATGACCGGGCCATTGTGCTTGGCCAAGCCTTCCAGCGTTTCCCACGAAAGGTTCAGCCCCGGCCAGCCGCAATAGGGGTTTTCCAGCCGTGTCAGGGTGCGAATGACATGGGCGTTGTGATCATAGCCGCCGGCGTGGATCATCGCCTCGCTCAACGCGGCTTCGCCGGCATGGCCGAAAGGGGGATGGCCAATGTCATGGGCGAGGCACAGCGCCTCCGTCAGATCCTCATCGAGGCCCAGCGCGCGCGCGATGACCCGGCCGATCTGCGACACCTCGAGGCTGTGGGTCAGGCGAGTGCGATAGTGATCGCCATCAGGCGCGATGAAGACCTGCGTCTTCGACCGCAACCGGCGAAAGGCGATCGAATGAATGATACGGTCGCGATCGCGCTGGAATTCGGTGCGCGGCCCGCGCGCGCCTTCGCGCCCTTCGGGAAATTCACGCCCCCGGCTGTCGGCGGGATTGGCGGCATAGAGTGCTCTGGTCATGCCCGCTGCGCTCTATGCCAGCATAGCGGCCCCCACAACGTGAACGAAAGACGAACCTTGCCCTTCCGGCTGAAGCGGAAGGCCGCGCATCCAGGCCGAATGCGCGGCCCCGGTGTAAAGCGAAGCGACCGGTACCGACCGATCGGGTTCGCTATCCCGTCATGGTTTCCCCAGCGCCCATCTTGCCGCCCTGATGGTTGATAAACCGTTTACGGCAAACTGCTCTCCGCTCGGCCACGTCAGGGCTCCGTTCGTTCGAGCGACCAGTTCGCGATGGCATCGCAGTGAATTTCCGTGGCATCGAAAACGGGCAGCACATTGGCCCGGGTATCGACCACCAGCCCTAGTTCGCTGCTTGCCAGGACGATCGCCCGTGCGCCGCGCTTCTCGCGGGTCGTGATGACCGTCTTGAGCGCACGTTCGGCCGCCCGCGTGACCCGGCCCAGCATCAGTTCCTTGTAGATGATGCCATCGACCAGTTCGACATCGTTCATCTCGGGCGGCAGCAGATTGACGCCATAGGACACGAGCCGTTGCCGATAGAAGCTTTCGGTCATTACCGCGCGCGTGCCCAGCAGCGCGGCACTGGTGACGCGGGCGTTCTGCAACCGCTCGCCCACCGCATCCGCAACATGCAGGACGGGGATGGTCACGGCAGCGGCAATGTCGTCATACGCCCGGTGCATGGCGTTGGAAGCGATCACCAGTCCTTCCGCCCCGGCCTTTTCAAGGCGCGTGGCCGATTCCGTAAGGACCGCCGCAATCGTTTCCCAGTCATCGTTCTGCCGGGCAAGCGAAATGGGGGCGTTATCGAGGCTCTCGATCAGCATCGGCGCACTGGCTGTCGCCTGGCCCAGCTGCTGCACCCGCCGGTTGATGCGCTCGTAATAGGCGCGCGTGGCAATCCAGCTCATGCCGCCGATCAGCCCGATTTTGCGCACGATCCTCCCCCGAAATAGCCCATAGGTCGATAGGCCGGATGCACCGGCCGCGCCGGTGGGCTCTATGTCGCCGGTGCGCCAGCGTCAAACCGGTTGTCCGCAGATCAGGCGGCGAAAGCGCAGATCGCCGCGGAACTTGCAGTGACCTCGACGATCTCGCGGTCTTCGATCTGGCGAACCGTCGTCAGCAGCCCCCCGAGCGAAAGAGCCGGCCCTTGCGTGCCGAGTTCGCTCGCCACCTGTTCCAGCTCGGCCAACTGCGCGACCGTAAGACGCGAGGCCAATCGTTCGGCCAGACAGGCGGCGGTGGGCGTGGGCAGCCCGCGCTCGACGAGGGCAGCCTCGATCCGCTGGCGGGCGGTCTGTTCGACCCCGCCCCGCATCAGCCATACGGCGGCACCCAACGCCAGCAGGAACAGCACGACGATCAGCATGCGCCTGGCCGAACGGGTCATCCTGTCGAGCGCCTAGTCCAGCGCCTTGACGATATCTTCGACCATCTTCTTGGCATCGGCCAGCAACATCATCGTCTGGTCCATGTAGAAGACGTCGTTGTCGACCCCGGCATAGCCGACGCCGCCCATGCTGCGCTTGATGAAGAAGACCTGTTTTGCCTTGTCCACGACGAATACCGGCATCCCGTAGATCGGGGAGCCCTTGTCGGTCTTGGCCGCCGGGTTGACCACGTCGTTGGCGCCGATGATGAAGGCGATGTCGGCCTGCGCGAAATCGCTGTTGATGTCCTCCAGCTCGAAGACCTCGTCATAAGGCACCTGCGCCTCGGCCAGCAGCACGTTCATGTGCCCCGGCATACGTCCGGCAACCGGGTGAATGGCGTATTTGACCTCCACGCCCTTCTCCTTGAGCTTGTCGGCCATCTCGCGAAGCGCGTGCTGCGCCTGCGCCACCGCCATGCCGTAGCCCGGGATGATGATGACCTTTTCCGCCTGTTCGAGCATATAGGCCGCATCGGCCGCACTGCCCTGTTTGTAGGGGCGCTGCTCGCGTGCCTCCCCTCCAGTCGCGGCCTCCGCGCCAAAGCCGCCGGCGATCACCGAGATGAAACTGCGATTCATCGCGCGGCACATGATGTAGCTGAGAATCGCGCCCGAACTTCCCACCAGCGCACCGGTGATGATCATCGCCGTATTGCCGAGCGTGAAGCCCATCGCGGCGGCCGCCCAGCCCGAATAGCTGTTCAGCATCGACACCACGACCGGCATGTCCGCTCCGCCGATGGGGATGATGAGCAGGAAACCGATCACGAAGGCGAGCACCGTCAGCGCGATGATCAGCGGCATGGTCTCGGCAGGCCCGGACGCCATGGCGAACAGCGCGGTGAGCACGATGATCGCCGCCAGCATGCCGAGGTTGATGACATGGCGCGCAGGCAGCAGGATCGGCGAACCGCTCATCCGTCCCGACAGCTTGAGGAAAGCGATGATCGAGCCGGAAAAGGTGATCGCACCTATGGCGATGCCGAGCGCCATTTCGACCTTGGAAATCGCGCCGATACCATCGCCGACCAGCAGCCCGAATGCGCCCGGATTGAGATAGGCCGCCCAGCCCACCAGCACCGCCGCGAGGCCGACGAGGCTGTGAAAGGCGGCGACCAGTTCCGGCATCGCGGTCATGGCGATGCGACGGGCGATGGTGATGCCGATCGCGCCGCCGATGGCTATCGCGGCGAGGATTTCGGGCAGGCTGGCGATTTCGTGCGTCACCAGCGTCGTCACCACCGCGGTCAGCATACCGATCATGCCGAAGCGGTTGCCCCGCTGACTGGTCGCGGGCGACGAGAGGCCGCGCAGTGCAAGGATGAAGAACACGCCCGACACGAGATAGGCGAGCGCCACCCACGGGTTCACTGCTTCACCGGTTGAAGCATGGGCAGGCGCGGCCAGCATCGCGAAAGGCGCCGCAAGGAGAAGGCGAGGCATCACTTCTCCTTTTTCCTGTACATCGCCAGCATCCGCGCCGTCACCGCAAACCCGCCGAAGATGTTGACGGATGCCAGCACGATGCCGAGCAGCCCCAGCCACTTCGCCCCCGGCACATCCGCCGCCGCCGCCGCGATCAACGCGCCGACGATGATGACACTGGAAATCGCGTTGGTCACCGCCATCAGCGGCGTATGCAGTGCCGGCGTGACCGACCAGACCACGAAATAGCCCACGAAACAGGCCAGAACGAAGATCGACAGGATCGAAATGAAATCCATCAGCGGCCGCCCCCATGGCTCGGCAGCGCGGCGATGAGTGCGTGCATCGCACGGGTCAGGTCCTCGCCGCTCAGATAGGCCTCGCCGAAGGAGCGGCCCGGCACCGCGAATTGCAACAGCACGACCTTGCCGTCCTTCACCGTGGTCGACACCTCTGTGATCGCTCCCAGCGGGATCGATTGCGAGCGCTCGCCCATCAAGGAGCCGACCTTGACGATGACGATACGCCGGTCGGTTATCCCGATGTAGGTATCCCCTTCGATCTGCTGGTGAAGGATGTTCTCGTCCGCAAGCACGTGGCGGGCTGCGGCCTGTTGCAGCCAGTCTGCCTTGTCGCTCATCCTGCCAGCCCCTCGTTCACGATCCTGCCACCCTGCGTCAATCGCACCGCATTGCCGATTTCTTCGTCCAGCACGGGCCGCCCGGCCTCCTTGTTCCAGCAGGCGGAAAGGAAGTTGTAGAGGTTGCGGGCATAGAGCGCGCTCGCATCGGCGGCGAGATGCGCCGGGGTGTTGCTGTATCCCATGATCGTCACGCCGTGGCGGCGCACGATGCGATCCGCCTCCGACCCCTCGACATTCCCGCCCTGCGCCACCGCGAGATCGTAGATCACGCTGCCCGGCTTCATGCTGGCGATCTGGGCATCGCTGACCAGCCGCGGGGCGGGCCTTCCCGGGATCAGAGCCGTGGTGACGACGATGTCCTGCCTGGCGATATGAGCTGACACGAGTTCGGCCTGGGCGCGCTGGTAGGCCTCGCTCATCTCGGTGGCATAGCCGCCGGCGCCCTCGCCCTCGATCCCCGCGACGTCCTCGACAAAGACCGGCTTGGCACCGAGCGACTGGATCTGCTCGCGGGTGGCCGAGCGTACATCGGTGGCCGAAACTTGTGCGCCCAGCCGCCGGGCCGTGGCGATCGCCTGCAGGCCGGCAACACCGACACCCATTACGAAAACGCGCGCGGACTGCACCGTTCCGGCGGCCGTCATCATCATCGGGAACGCACGGCCATAGGTGTCGGCCGCGGCGAGGACCGCCTTGTATCCGGCCAGGTTCGCCTGGCTCGACAAGACGTCCATGCTCTGCGCCCGCGTGATGCGGGGCATCAGTTCGAGCGCCAGCGCCTCGAGCCCCGCGCCGGCATAGGCATCGACCCGCTCGCGGCGGCGGAAGGGATCGAACATCGCCGCCACCATCGCCCCGGATGCGACCGGGCCCAATTGCGCGACATCGGGAGGCTGGACCGCCAGCACGATATCGGCACCGGCGATGATTTCGGCGCCCGGGCCAACGGCCGCCCCGGCCTCGCGGAATGCTTCGTCCGGGATCGCCGCCCCTTCGCCAGCTCCGCTCTCGATGGCGACCGAAGCCCCCAGCGCCGCGAATTTCCGCACCGTTTCCGGCGTCAGGGCGACCCTCGTTTCGCCCGCTGCGGTTTCCTTCAGCGCCGCGATCAGCATGGCCCGGTCAGGCTCAGCCGGAAATCGCGACCACGACTGCCAGGGTAATCAGCGCCAGCAGCGGGACAGCCCATTTGAGCATGGCGATGAATTTGATGTAGGTGCGCGAATGCGCCTTCATGTCGTTGGCGGATTGCATGGTCGTTTCTGGTCCCTCGATCGAATATCTGTGCCAGATGTCCTAATTGCCGCCGCCCATCCCGGCAAGAGGGGCAGGTTTCCCTGAACGAATACAAATGCCACGCTTAAGCGGCTTTTAAGATGTGTTTGGTAAATTCCCGCATGAACAGGGGCCTGGCTGGTTTCCTGCCAACGGGGAGATTTCGGACATGGCCGAAAGCGACGACCGTCTGCTGATGGTTATCGATGACGAGCCGGCGCAAAGTCGTCTCGTGTGCACGCTGGCCGCGCGCGAAGGTTGGCGGACGATGGTCGTCGACAGCTGCGACAAGGCGCTGGCCAGCCTGACGTCTCCCGATGGCGATACGATCGGCGCGGTTCTGCTCGACCAGTGGGTGCCGGGCGACGGCGCGTGCGATTTCATCCGCCAGATCCGGACCTTGCGCCCCCACATGCCGCTGCTGATGCTGACGGCGAGTGCCTCGCCGCTCCTCGCGGTGGAGGCGATGCGCGCCGGGGCGACCGACTACCTGATGAAACCGGTCGCGCCGGAGCGGCTGCTGAAGGCTCTGCGCAGCGCGACCCGCGCGCAGACCCCGCGCGACGAGCTTCAGCCCCTGACCGAGAAGCTGGACGAACGGCTCGATTTCGATGCGATGGTCGGGACTGCTGCGCCGTTCCGCACCGCTTTGGCCAAAGCCGCGACGGCTGCGCGCAGCCATGGGCATGTGCTGGTCGAGGGGGAACCCGGCACCGGCAAGGAGATGCTGATGCGCGCCATGCAGGCGTCCAGCACGAGAGCGCGCAACGGCGACCGTTTCGTCAATTGCGGTTCGTTGCAGGCCAATTCGCTCGATTCCCTCCTTTTCGGCCATGAGAAGGGTGCGTTCGCCGGCGCCTTCGACCGGCAGGACGGCCTGCTGCAAGCCTGCGACGGCGGGACGCTGATGCTGGACGAGGTCGACAAGCTTAGCCCCGCTTCGCAGGAACGGTTGGCACAGGTCCTCGCTACCGGGATCGTCCGTCCGACCGGAGCCAGTCATGGCTTCCGCGTCGACGTGCGCGTTTTTGCCGCGTCGGATCAGCCGCTCGAGCAGCTGGTGGAAGATGGGGAGTTCTCGGCCGATCTGTTCGACGTGCTAAAGGCGACTCACATCACGCTGCCCCCGCTACGCCAGCGGCTGGGCGATATTCCGGCGCTAACCCGCTATTTCCTGTCGCGTTTCGGCCAGCGCCCGGGCCTGGCTCACCATTCGATCGCCGACAGCGCGCTGACGCTGCTCGAAGCCTATGACTGGCCGGGCAATGTCCGTCAGCTTCAGGCCGTCCTGTTTCGCGCCGCACTGTTCTGCGAGCGTGAGGCTCTCACCGCCGATTGCTTTCCGCAACTTTCTAATCTGCTCGGCCACAATCCGGCCCGCGGAGAAAGCCGGGCGCGCGGGGTGGGGGTGTTGCTGTATACCGAAGACGGCAACCTGCGCCCGCTGGAGGAAATCGAGGCGGACGTCATCCGGCTTGCGATCGGACACTACCGTGGGCGCATGACCGAAGTGGCCCGCCGCCTCGGCATCGGACGCTCGACCCTTTACCGCAAGCTGTCCGAACTCGGGATCGACAACGCAGCCTGACGCGCAACGCCCGTCCGGAACCGGGCGCGGTGCGATCCCGTTATGGGCTGGAACGCCAGCCTTATGAGGGATCTGCCATGGATATCGTCGACGCCATTCTCCACGATCACGCCGACCAGCGCCGCCTGTTCGCCGCCTTGGACGAGGCGCGCGGCGACATCGATTCGCTCGGCAAGATCTTCGACCGCCTGCGCAATCACCTCGAATCCCACGCACAGGCGGAAGAGAACTTCTTCTATCCGCAACTGCTCAGGGATGGTGAGGGAGCGGCGGATTCCGATAGCGCCGAGGAGACGACAGAGGATGCGATCGACGATCACAACGAGATCGCCGAGGCCATGGAGGCTGCGGCGAAGCTGACCGTGGGTTCGCAGGAATGGTGGGATCAGGTTGACGAGGCCAACGTCCGCAACAGCAAGCATCTTTCCGAAGAAGAGCGGCAGGGTCTGCCGGACTTTCGCCGTACCGTTGATGCCGAATTGCGGCGCACGCTGGGCGTCAGATACCTTGCCTTCCAGTCAGCGCATGATGCCGATTACACCCGGCGCAAGAAGGACGTCGACAGCTATATCGAGGAGAACGCGGCCTGATGGAAGGGCTGGCCGCCTAACCCGGAAGGTCGCCGAAATCGGTCAGCGCCTGGTCCCGCAAGCCGCGCCACACATTGCGCGCCTGCACCGTCTCGCGCACGTCGTGGACGCGCAGCAATTGCACGCCCGCATCCATCCCCGCGATGGCGAGCGCAAGACTTCCGCCGAGCCGGTCGGCAGGGGCTGCCTCATTGTCGAGCGCGCCGATCAGCCGCTTGCGGCTGACCCCGAGCAGAAGGGGATGGCCCAGCGCATGGAACAGCGGCAGCGCGTTGATGATCGCAAGGTTCTGCGCCAGCGATTTGCCGAAACCAACCCCGGGATCGAGGATGATGTTGGCGGGCGCAATTCCGGCCTCAATCGCCCTGTCCCGGCGTGTGGCAAGCTCATCGAAAACATCGAATACGACGTTATCGTAACCGCCACCCTCATGCAGGTCTTCCCCCCGCCCCGGCGCATGCATGAGCACCACAGGGCAGTTCGCGGCCGCTACGACTTCGGCGCTACGCGGATCGTGCATGAGGCCCGACACGTCGTTCACGATCCGCGCGCCGGCTGCCAGCGCCGCCTCCATCACCGCCGCCTTGCGGGTGTCGACGCTGACCGCCGCGCCCATCGCCGCGCAGGCTTCGATGGCTGGCACAACCCGGTCGATCTCGTCGCCTTCCCACACAGCCTGTGCGCCCGGACGGGTGCTTTCGCCGCCGATATCGATGATCGCCGCCCCCGCCTCGACCATCGCGGCCGCATGCTCCCGCGCCGCTGAAACGCCGTCATGGGCCCCGCCATCGCTGAAGCTGTCGGGCGTCATGTTGAGGATGCCCATCGTCTGCGGCTGGTCCAGGCGAACGGTTCGCTGGCCGAGGGTCAAGGGCGGATGGGCCAGAGTGAGGTTCGACCACTGCGACTCGGCCTCGGCGGCGCAATCATCCGGCAGCCGGCCGAGCGCCTCCGGCATGGTATCGGGCGAGGCCAGCCACCGCCCCGTCACTTCGCCGCCGCGTCGCATGACGATCGCGAAGCGACTGGCGTAGACCATTCCGCCGGCGAGGCGGATCGCGTTGCCATCTTCGCTTTGCGGGCCGGGAGCGAAGCCGATGGGGCGGATATAGATGGATGTCGTCGTCATTCCCCGCCCCTAGCAGCCGCCGGCGGGAGGGGAACAGTGCCGGTGCCAAACGAAAGGGCCCCGGCGCGAACCGGAGCCCTTCGTGATGATCGGCAATGTCGGCTTCAGAAGCCGAGGTCGTCTCCGGCGATGCGGATGCCGGCGTAAAAGAACCGGCCTACCGCGCTGACCGGATAGAACTGCAGGCCGACGTCAGGCTCCTGATCGAAGATGTTGTTGACCCCGACATAGAAGCTCATGTTGTCGTCAGTGGTCCAGCGCAGCTGTGCATCATGCTGCCACTTGGCATCGATCTTGAGATACTCGGGCGCAACGATATCGGGGTCCGCCGCGATATCCTCGCGCGAGAAGCGCAAGGTCTCGTCGAAGTAGTTGATCCCGTAGTTCAGGTTGAAATTGTCGAGCGTCCAGTTGAAGTCGAAATTAACCTGCCATTCCGGCCGTCCCGAAACACCGGCCGATTCAATGATCGGCGCCCCCGGCGTTCCCTGCGTCTTCAGCGAAATCAGGTGGTTCCCGACAAAGCTGAAATTGAAGGTGCCGAGATTGTCGGTCGGCTGGGCGTAGCGCAGCGAGAAGTCGATGCCCTTGGTCGTGAAGGCGGCGACGTTTTCGGGGCGCAGGACGAAGCCGCTCACAAGGCCGAAATCGTTGGGATCGAAGCCGGGTCCGGCGGGGATGCGCTCGATGTTCTCGCAGAACTGATTGTCGAGCGTTTCGGCATCGACGCACAGCTCGAGCAAGGTCGTTACGGAAGGCGTCGAGATCGCGTCCTCGATTTCGATATCGTAGTAATCGGCCGAGATGATCAATCCGCGGAGGAACGTCGGGCGGAAAATTGCGCCGACGGTAAACGTCTTTGCCGTCTCTTCGCCCAGATTGCGGTTGCCGGTCGACAGGCCGGGAAGGCTGACGCCGGCATCACCAGTAAAATCGGCGATCTGTGCGGGCGTCAATCCGAGCCCCTGCAGCAGTGCGATACAGTTTGCTTCCCGGAAGGCACTGCCGTTGTCGAGCTGGTCGTTGGCGCAAGGATCGTCGATGAACGCGAAGGTCTGGTTCGACGGCGCGAACAGTTCGCCAATATTGGGCGCGCGCACGGCCTGAGCGTAGGTACCGCGGAGGCGGAAGTCCGGCACCGGAGCATAGACTAGCCCGCCCTGATAGGTCACGGTCGTGCCGATCGTCGAATAGTCCGACACGCGGACCGCGGCGTTGGCGGTCAGATCGTAAAAGAACGGACGATCCTGCACGATCGGGACGCGCAGCTCCGCAAAGCCTTCCCATACGTCGAACGATCCGCGTTCCGGAAACAGGGCGTTGCCGAAGGTCAATCCGGTGGTGTTGACCGGATCGGGAATGCTCGAACTGATTTCCTTGCGGTATTCGGCACCCACGGCGAAGCCGATGGGGTCGCCCCACAGCGCGATGTTGTCGCCGGCCGTGCCGCTGAAGAATGCGCTGACGACGTGCTGCTTGATCCGGCTGGTGTCCACCGCAGTGGTGTTGATCCAGTCGTTCGCTGCCTGGTTCTGTTCCTGCGAGAAGATATTGAACGGCACGCAGCCGCTGTTCGCACCGGGCGTGAAGGACAATTCGTCGAAATCTTCGAAGAAGAATGCGCCGGTGACGTACTGGCTGGAACTGGTCGCATCGCCGGTGAGGTTCGATCGGCAGACGATGTTGCCGTTGGGCGTTCCGGTCAGGAACTCACCCTCGTCCACTGCATCGAGCGCGGCGTAGAACCGGTCGTTGAAACGGGTGTTGAGTTGGCGGACGGTATTGTCCGACTGCCCGTAGGTGTAGGACACGTCGAAGGTGATCGTATCGGCAACGTCGGCCTGAACCCCGAAGACCCCGCGATAGGTTTCGCGGCGGTTGTCCTCGCCCCGCCGCCCGAGATCGAGATTGTCGCGCCCGGTGACAAGCACGATGCCCAGACCGTCGAAGGCATTGTTCGCAGGATTGATGTTTGCCGGGATGAACGGATTGTCGGTCGGCACGCCGATGAAGAAGTCGAACGTCGGCTGTCCGAAGGAGTTTGAATCCACCCGCGCGTATTTGCCTTCGGCAAAGACCCGCACGGTATCCGTCACGTCATAGCTGAGGATGACATTGCCGATATACCGGTCTAGCTTGGGCAGGATTTCCCCGCCATAGGTCGATACGGGCGTGCCGGAACCCCCGCTCTCGAAAAAGCTGCCGAGGAAGGTGCCCGGGGTGTAGACCGAACCATCGCCGAGGAAATCCGGCAGGAAGTCACCGTCGACATCGATCGCGCCGATCGGGCTTGAATCGAGGTAGTTCACATCCGAGGCAAGCAGCAGGTCGGGGACATTCGGATCGTCGGGGCCCCCGATTTCCGCCGGATTATCGTAGAAAGCGCGGAACGAAGGGCCGAATTCGCGCCGCTGCGACAGCACGAAGCGGTCGTCGTGACCGTATTCGAAATTGACCGCGATGTTGCCGCGGCCATCGGCGAAGTTCTTGCCCGCCGTGACCGAAACGAAGCTGGCGCCGGCATCGCCCTGTTCGGAGATGCCGGTCTGGGCGCGCAGGGTGAACCCCTCGAAATCGCGCTTGGTGATGAAGTTGACGACGCCGGTGACGGCATCGGCGCCGTAGATCGCCGAGGTGCCGCCGGTCACGATGTCGACCCGTTCGATAAGGTCGATCGGAATCGAGTTGACGTCGACCGCCGAATCGCCCGGAACCGCGGCGACGTGCCGCCGTCCGTCGATCAGCACAAGGGTCCGCTGCGTACCGAGATTGCGCAGGTCAAGGAGGTTGAGGCCGACGCCGCCGATCCCGGCATTGGATCCCGACCCGTCGTTGGAATCGTAAGAGCCGGCAAGTGCCGGGGATTCGGTCAGGAAGTCGGTCAGGTTGGTGACGCCGCTGTTCTGGATCGCGGTATCGTCGATCGCGACGACGGGGCTGGCGAAATCGTATTCGGTGGTGCGGATGCGGGTCCCCGAAACGGTGATCACCGACTGCGCTTCCGGCGCGGTGTCCACACTATCGTCGCACTGACCATCGGCATCGGCATCGACGCATGCGTCGGCATCCTGCGCCCACGCCGTACCCGCCGGGGCGAGAAGCGCCAGGACCGCCGCGCCCGCCAGCATTGCCCGCCTGTGATGACCCATGGTGATGGCTTCCCGCTTCATGTTCGTATCCCCATTCTTATTGTCGCATACAGATCGTTAACACGGTCGGCTGCGCGAAGGCAGGCGCGAAAGTCCCGGCGCCCGCCGTTCAGTCAGGTTTGCCGAGGGCTGTTGTAGTATTGCAACCGCGCATGGGCGGGGCGGCGGAACCGCTCAATCCTCTACCGCGAGCAGGTAGAGCTGGCGCGCAGCGTCGATTGGCATCGCCTGGCCATCCTTCTCGTAGTGCCAGAACGTCCAGCCGTTGCAGCTCAGCGCCCCCTGGAGGTCCTTGCCGAGGCCATGAATGCTCCCCGCCGCTTTTCCGCAAATCAACGATCCGTCCACGCGGACCGTGGCGGTCCAGCGGCGCTGGCGATCGAACAGCTCGGTCCCAGGCGGGACCAGCCCTGCCTCGACCAGCGCGCCGAATGCCACCTTGGGCGCAGCACGCCCGGCCTGCATGGTGGTCAGTGCGCTTTCATCGAGCGGGAGTTCCTTGGCGATGCGCTTGGCGGCGGCTGTGCGATAACTGTCCTCGCGCTCGCAGCCGATCCACTGCCGGCCCAGCCTCGTGGCGACCGCACCGGTCGTCCCGGTACCGAAGAAGGGGTCGAGCACGACGTCACCCCGCTCGGTCGTCGCCAGCAGCACCCGGTACAGCAAGGCTTCCGGCTTCTGGGTGGGGTGAACCTTGTGGCCGCCCTCCTTGAGCCGTTCCTGACCGCTGCAGATCGGCAGCACCCAGTCGCTGCGCATCTGCAATTCGTCGTTCAGCGTTTTCATCGCGCGATAATTGAAGTGATACCTGGCTTTCTCGCCCTGGCTGCACCACAGCAGCGTCTCGTGCGCATTGGTGAAGCGTGTACCGCGGAAATTGGGCATCGGATTGGTCTTGCGCCAGACGATGTCGTTGAGGATCCAGAAGCCGAGATCCTGCAGCAAGGCCCCGACCCGGTAGATGTTGTGATAGCTGCCGATGACCCACAAGGCGCCGTCCGGCTTGAGCACCCGCTTCGCCTCGCTCAGCCAGGCGCGCGTGAACTCATCATAACTGCGAAAGCTTTCGAACTTGTCCCAGGCATCAGTGACCGCATCGACGTGGCTGCCGTCCGGACGGTTGAGATCGCCGCCCAGCTGGAGATTATAGGGGGGATCGGCAAATACCAGATCGACGCTGGCTGCAGGCAGCGACGCCATCGCCGCCACACAGTCCCCGCCAAGAATTTGCCCCAGGGGCAGCTGCGGCGGCGCCTCCCGGACACGCCCAGGCAATCGCGCCATGCGCGGCGTTGCGGTCTCAACGACCCCCATCTTTCCATCCCCTTGGCTTAGTTATCCACAGGGTGAGTCCAAAGGGAGTCCGCGTCAAGCGCGATGTCGCCCGGTTGCAGCAAGCGTGCCGGGAACACGCCGGAGTGTGACGCGAAAGACTCGCCCCCTCAGCCGAGCGAGAACAGGTCGGCCTGCGCCACGGGGGCAAAGCTTCTGCGGTGCAGCGGGCACGGGCCATGATCGCGCAGCGCCGCGAGATGCTCGGCCGAACCATAACCCTTGTTGCGTTCCCAGCCGTACTGCGGGTGCTCGCGTGCCGCCTCCCGCATCAACCGATCGCGATGCTCCTTTGCCAGGATCGACGCGGCGCCGATGCTTTTCTCCTTGCCATCACCGCCGACGATGGCGCGCGCCGGCCAGCGCCAGTCCGGATGGCGGCCGCAGGGCGTGAGGTTGCCGTCCACGAGGATCGCTTCGGGTTCGCAGTCGAGAGCTGCCACCAGTCGGGCGACCGCCAGCGTCATCGCCAGCATCGTCGCCCCGAAGATGTTGAGGCGATCGATCTCGTCCACGTCGACGACCCCGATACCCCAGGCGCAGCGCCGACGGATCTGCGGTTCGAGCTGGGCGCGGCGGAGGGGGGACAGCTTCTTGGAATCGTCCAGCCCGCCGGGACAAGGCTTGCACAGCACTACCGCTGCTGCGACAACCGGGCCAGCAAGCGGGCCGCGGCCTGCCTCATCGACCCCGATGACGAGCGGTGCGGCACCGAGGCCCTTTTCGGGAGTTGCATGAAACATGAAACGTATTGCGATCCTTCTCGCCTCTCTATCGCCTCTCCTGCTCGCGGCAAGCTGCGGCTCTTCGGGATCGGGGGACAATATCGTCACCACCCCGTCCGCGGGTGCCGGCACCGGCGGAACGGGCACCGGAACCCCGGCCGGCGACACCTTCACCGGCAGCTTCGCGATTACGGAACACGGCCGGTTCGACGAACCTTGGGCCGGCGCGTTCATTCCCGGTACTCGTCACCTGTTCGTGACGGAAAAACCCGGCACCGCAAAGATCGTCGATACCAGCAATGGCGCGGTGATTTCCGTGTCGGGCCTGCCGCAAGTGGATTACGGCGGTCAGGGCGGGCTTGGCGACGTGGCATTCCTGCCGAGCGAAAGTTCGCCGTCCATCGGCACCCGCACGATCTACCTCACTTGGGCCGAAGCCGGCGCCGGCGATACGCGCGGCGCGGTGGCGGGGCGCGGGAGCCTCGTCTGCTCGGACCAGGGAGCCTGTACCATCGAGGGGCTCGACATCATCTGGCGCCAGACCCCCAAGGTGACCGGGCGCGGGCATTATTCGCATCGCCTCGCGTTCAGTCCCGACGAACGCTATCTCTTCATCAGCAGCGGCGACCGGCAGAAGCTGGAGCCGGCTCAGGACACGTCGAACACGCTCGGCTCGATCGTGCGGCTCAACCTCGACGGGACGGCCGCCGCCGGCAATCCGCTGGCCGATCGCGACAGTCCGTCGGACCAGATCTGGTCATGGGGCCATCGCAACGTCCTTGGTCTCGCCTTCGACGAGGCCGGCAACCTGTGGGACATGGAGCACGGCCCCGCCGGCGGCGACGAGATCAACATCGTCAAGCGCGGCGCCAATTACGGCTGGCCGGTCCGCTCGAACGGCGACCATTACGACGGCCGGAACATTCCCGATCACAGCCCCGACGACGGGTTCGAGAAGTTCGTCGTCAACTGGACCCCGGTCATCGCGCCCGGCAACATGATCTTCTACAAGGGCGGTTTGTTCGCCGGGTGGAAGGGCGACATGCTGATGCCGGGCCTCAAGACCCAGGCATTGATCCGCGTGGATGTGAACGGGACCCAGGCGCGTGAGGCCGCCCGGTTCGACATGGGCCAGCGGCTGCGCGCCGTCATCGAAGGTCCGGACGGGGCGCTGTGGGTGCTCGAGGACGGTGAGAATGGCCGCCTTCTGGAACTGCGCCCGGGCACCTGAGGCAAGCTGTATCGACACCTGAGGCGGGACCGCCTACCGGCCCGCCTCATGGCGACCATCGTTCCCCTGTCCGCCGTCGATCCCAAGATGATCGACCAGCTGCTCGACGCTGCCTTCGGCATCGAGCGGCGGGCACGCACTGCCTATCGCATCCGTCACGGGGCGCCGGTGCTCGATGGCGTCAGCTTCGCCGCTCTCGACGAGGACGAGTATCTCGCCGGGTCGATCCAGTTGTGGCCGGTGGCGCTGCTCGATCCAGCCGGGCGGCCCCATCCAATGATCATGGTCGGGCCGGTCGCGGTCGCCCCGGGGTATCAGGGCCAGGGCTATGGCAAGGCACTGATGGCAGCCAGCCTCGGCGCGCTTGAAGCAGGCTTCGACGATGGTGCCCCGCCCTTGCCGCAGGTGATGATCGGCGATCCGGACTATTACAGGCGGTGGGACTTCACGGCGCGGCATACCGGCGGCTGGACCTGTCCCGGCTCGTTCGATCCGGACCGCCTCCTCGTCCGCACCGGGAATCCGGCGATACTTCCGACCGAAGGCATACTCGGCCCCTGGCCCCGGTGAGTTAGAGGCTGAAGCGAAGGCGGACCCCGCCTATTGCACGGCCTCCCCCGGCATTCCAGATAGACACCTATGGTCTATACCCCGCCCCCCGAACTTGCCGGCCTGTCACTGGCGGAAATCGCCGAACAGGTCGCCCTCCGCAAGCTGCCGCCGGTCGATCAGTGGGCACCCGCCAAAACCGGCGACAGCGAGATGCGCATTGCCGCAGACGGCGCCTGGTATCATCAGGGATCGCCCATCGCCCGGCCTGCGATGATCCGCGCCTTCGCCGGCCTTTTGCGGCCTGACGAGGACGGCAGGTACTGGCTTGTTACTCCGTTCGAGAAGCTTTCGATCGAGGTCGAGGATGCGTGTTTTCAGGCCGTGGACGTAGCCAGCACCGATGGGTCGCTGGCGTTCCGGCTCAACACCGACGAGCTTGTCATTGCCGGACCATCGCACCCCTTGCGTGCTGCGGGCGATGCAGATCGGCCCGCGCTGTACCTTGGCGTGCGCCATGGCTGCGAGGCGCGGCTCAACCGATCGACCTACGCCCAGCTTGCCGACATCGCGCTCGAAAGGGGCGAGGACTGGACCGTTGCGAGCGGGGGGCAGGTGTTCTCCATCCTCCCTGCATGAGCGACCTTTTTCATCGCCTGAGCCTGGCCTTCGAGGCGGGTCACGCGCAGGAGTTGCCCGACCTGCTGACCGATGCGCGCTTTGCCGAAGCCGGCCGCACCGCGTCAGCAGCCGTGCTCGTCGCGGTTACCGAGCGCGACGAACCGGGCGTCATCCTGACTCAACGCCCGCGTACGATGCGAGACCATCCGGGGCAGGTGGCGTTTCCGGGGGGCAAGCTGGAGCCGGGCGAAACCCCCGAGGTCGCGGCGCTGCGAGAGGCCGAGGAAGAGCTTGGCATCGCCGCTGCGGACGTGCGCCTGGTCGGCTCCAGCGACAGGTATCAGACCGGCACCGGGTTCGACATCACTCCGGTGCTGGCCACCATTCCTCCGGACCTGCCGCTTCGCCCGCACCCTCGGGAAGTCGAAAGCTGGTTCGAGATGCCGCTGTCCCTGCTGCTGGACCGTGATCGCTGGCAGAGCAATTCGGTCTTCTGGCGCGGTGCGACGCGGCATTATCTCGAAATGGATTATCAAGGTTACCGCGTCTGGGGGGTGACAGCGGCGATCTGCCACAACCTGTCCCGCCGGCTGGCATGGACCGGCTGACCTGCTAAGCGCTACGTTCGATGACCGATCGTCTGCCCCCCGCCGAATGGACCAGCCGCGCTGATCTGGCCCACCTGATCGCGGCTCTGGGCGAGGGCAAGGCGCGTTATGTCGGCGGCGCCGTGCGCGATACCCTGCTTGGCGGCGAAATTCACGATATCGATCTGGCCACGGTGCTGCTGCCTCAATCGGTGATCGAACGCTGCAAGGATGCGGGCATCCGCACCGTGCCGACCGGGATCGAGCACGGTACGGTCACCGCCCTGCTCACCCAGGGCCCGGTCGAGATCACCACCCTGCGCCGGGACGTGTCGACCGATGGGCGGCGCGCCACCGTCACCTATGCCGCCGGCTGGCACGAGGATGCGGCGCGGCGGGACTTCACCATCAATGCGCTGTACGCCGATCCGCACACTCTGATGATCGAGGATTTCTTCGGCGGGCTGGCCGACCTGGCGGCGCGGCGGGTGCGATTCATCGGCGATGCGCGCGAGCGTATTCGCGAGGATCACTTGCGCATCCTGCGCTATTTCAGGTTCCAGGCGCGGTTCGGTGACACGGCGGATGACGAGGCGCTGGAGGCCTGCCGCGACCTTGCCCCCACGCTGAAGGGGCTGAGCCGCGAACGGGTGGCGATGGAACTGCTTGCGATTCTCGCGCTTCCCGATCCTTCGCCTACCGTCATGCTGATGAGGACGCTCGGCGTGCTGGCAGTCATCCTTCCCGAAGCCGGCCAGCGCGAAATCGAAACCTTGTGCATGCTCGTCCTTCACGAACGCGGCGAAGGCATCGCGGGCGATCCCGTGCGGCGCCTGGGGGCGCTGATACCGCCGATGCCGCCGATCGCCGAAAACGTTGCCGCACGGCTGCGCCTCTCGCGCCAGCAGCGGGCGCGGTTGGTCTGCATCGCCGAACGCGAACCCGGCGATGCCGACGGCGCGCGGCCGCTTGCCTACCGCGCCGGGTTGGACTGTGCGCTCGATCGGGTGCTGCTGGGCGGCGGCGACACCGCGCCCCTTTCCGGGTGGGAGGTACCACGGCTGCCGCTTACGGGTGGATCCATCGTCGCCCGCGGAATCGCCGCTGGCCCGGATGTCGCCCGGATCCTGCGCACGGTCGAATCCCGCTGGATCGACGAAGGGTTTCCCGAAGAACCGCGGGTCCAGCAGCTGCTTGAGGAGGTTTTGACGCAGCGGAAGGTCGCCCTGTCTGCTTCGAAGGGCCCGGGCTAGGGCCGCTTCATCCAGGCTTAATCTGGCGGAGCGAATTTGCCTCCACGCAAGCGATCTTGCATGCGCGCCGTATCTGCGGCGTCCCTATGAGGGAAATGGAGGATGCAGTTCACGGCTTGGTGCCTGCTGCATCTGCGGCCTTGCCCGCGGGGCTTGGCTCGGGTCGGAAAACAAATGGAGAATACGACATGAAGTTCGCGAAAATGGCGATCGTCGCTGCAGTCTTTGCTGCCTCGCCAGTGCTGGCTCAGGCGCAGGCCGAGGTCACTACAGGCGCGACCGTGTATGGTCCGGAAGGCAATCAGGTCGGGACCGTAGTATCCGTGGGCAACGGTCAGGCCGTCCTTGATACCGGTACGCACAAGGTACCGCTGGCAATCGAAAGCTATGGCCAGAACGACAAGGGGCTGGTCATTTCGGTCACCAAGGCCCAGCTCGAAGGCATGGTGGCGCAAGCCACCGCCCAAGCCACTGCCGCGCGCGATGCCGCCCTTGTTGTCGGTGCGAACGTGATGGCTGCCGATCACGCCCCGCTCGGAACGATCATCGAGATCAATGGCGACAATATCGTGATCGCCCGCGGCGGTGACGAAACCAGGAAGGTGACGTTGCTGCGCGAATATTTCACTGCGGGCGAGCATGGCCTTATGGCCCGGCTGACCAATGCGCAGATCGATGCCGCGATGGCCGGGACCGCTGCTCCGGCCGCGGCTCAGGCTGCCCCCACGGATGATGCGACCGCACCGGCCGATGCTCCGCAGGACGACGAAAGCGTCACCGAACCCGAAGCCTGATCGGGCATAGAAGAACGGGGCCGGAAGCGCATCAGCTTCCGGCCCCTTCTCTTTGTGTCTTGCGCTGATCAGCTGAAGCGATTGTCCCGCGGGAAGCCCTGCGGCGGCAGGCGCCCCGCCCCGCCGCGGGCCACCTTCCACTGCCACATCTCCTGTTCGGTCCGGGTGCGGCCTTCCTTGCCGCCCATCCGCCAGCTGAGGCCTTCGTCCAGTGTGAAGGTCGTCGCATCGGCTAGTCCGCCGTCGCGATAGCTTTGCAGCTTGACCCCCTGCCCCCGGCTCATGACCGGCAGTTCGTCGAGGTTGAAGACGACCAGCTTGCGATTGTCCCCCACCACGGCGACATGATCGTGCCCCATGGCAATCGGCCGCGCTACCCGCAGGGCCGCTCCGTCGCGCAGGGTCACGACGTTGCGTCCCTTGCGTGTTTCGGCGAGCAGGTCGGCGGTGTTCGCTGCAAACCCGCGCCCGGTATCCGCCGCGAGCAGCAGCCGCTGCCCTTCGCGGTGCACGATCGCGGCGATGATGCTGGCGCTGGCCTCGATATCGAGGGTGTTGCGCAGCGGCTCGCCAAACCCGCGCGCGCCCGGCAGGCGGTCCGCCCCCAGGGTATAGAAACGGCCATTGTCCGCTGCGAGCAGAAGCTTGTCGGTCGTCTGGACGTGAAGCACGAAGGCCGGTCCGTCGCCCTCCTTGTACTTGAAATCCTGATCGAGCGGCAGGTGCCCGCGTGCGCCCCTGATCCACCCCTTTTGCGACAGGATGACCGTCACCGGTTCCTTTTCGATCATGGCGTCCATGCTGAACTCGATCGTCGGGGCGACTTCCGCGATAGTGGTCCGCCGCCGTCCAAGCGGCGTATCGGGACCGTAATCGCGTCGCATCGTCGCCAGATCGCGTTTCAGTCTGGTCCGCTGGCGGGCAGGCGAGCCGAGCAGCTTCTCCAGCTCTGCCTGTTCTTTCGCCAGGGCATCGCGTTCCTGCCGCAATTCCATTTCCTCGAGCTTGCGGAGCGAACGCAGGCGCATGTTCAGGATCGCCTCGGTCTGGCGATCCGTGAGTCCGAACTCGGCCATCATCACCGGCTTGGGCTCGTCCTCGGTGCGGATGATCTCGATCACCCGGTCGAGATTGAGGAAGGCCACGATATAGCCTTCGACCAGTTCCAGCCGCCGGGCGATCTGTTCCAGCCGGTAGCGGCTGCGACGCTGGAGGATCTCGATCTGGCTGGCGATCCAGTTGTCCAGCAGTTCCTTCAGGCCCATGACCATCGGGGTGCGCGTATGGTCGAGGACGTTAAGGTTGAGCCCGAACCGCACTTCGAGATCGGTCAGCTTGTAGAGGCTCTGTTTGAGCAGTTCCGGATCGACGTTCCGGCTGCGCGGGACGAGGATGAGCCTGACCGTCTCCTCGCTTTCGTCGCGGATGTCCTCGAGGATCGGCAATTTTCGATCGGCGATCGCCTGGGCAATCTGCTCGATCAGCTTGCCCTTCTGAACCTGATAGGGGATTTCGCTGATGACCAGTTGCCATTGACCGCCGCCAAGCCGTTCGATGCCGGCCTCGCGATCTTCATCCCTTTCGGCTTCGGCGGCGTAGAACCGCCCCCGCACTCTTAGCGAACCGCGCCCGCTTTCATAGGCCGCCGAGATTGTGGCGGCGCTTTCAGGCACGACGCCGCCGGTCGCAAAGTCGGGGCCATGGAACAGTTCCATCAGCCGTTCGTGGCCGACGTGCGGATTGTCGATCACTTCGAGCGCCGCATCGATGATCTCGGCGACGTTGTGCGAAGGGATGTTGGTCGCCATGCCGACGGCGATGCCGCTGGCGCCATTGGCCAGAAGGTTCGGAAACAGGCCCGGGAAAATCTCCGGTTCCTGCTCCTCGCCGTTGTAGGTGGGGATGAAATCCACCGTCCCCTCGTCCAGCCCCTCCATCAGGCGCAGGGCCGTGCGGGTCAGCCGGGCCTCGGTATAGCGATAGGCGGCCGCGTTATCGCCATCGATGTTGCCGAAGTTGCCCTGCCCTTCGACCAGGGGATACCGCAGGGCGAAATCCTGCGCGAGGCGCACCATCGCATCATAGACCGATGCATCGCCGTGCGGGTGATACTTGCCGATCACGTCCCCGACGACGCGGGCGGATTTCTTGAACGCACTGGACGGATCGAGCTTCAGCTGGCGCATCGCCCACAACAGACGCCGGTGAACCGGCTTCAGGCCATCGCGCAGATCAGGCAGCGAGCGGGCGGTAATCGTCGAGAGCGCATAAACGAGATAGCGTTCGGAAAGGGCGGAATCGAACGGGGCATCGACGATCGCATCGAACGGGTCTTTCCCGCCGCGCCGGGTAGTCTCGCTGGTGGCCATGCGGCTCGCCCTATCACTGTCTCGCCCCACCTAACAACGCGGAACGCACCCCCGTCCCCAGCCATTGAAATGACATATGCAATATGAAGGAAAAGCAATGAGCAAGGTACTCATCCTCGCGACAGACGGGTTCGAACAGTCCGAACTGATGAAGCCTAAGGCCAACCTCGAGGACGCCGGAATCCAGACCGAGATCGTCAGCCTTGAGAAAGGCGAGATCAAGGGCTGGAAGGACAAGAACTGGGGCGACAGCGTCAAAGTCGACAAGACGGTCGACGAGATTGCCAGCTGCGAAGGCTATGACGCGTTGCTGCTGCCCGGCGGCCAGATGAACCCTGACATTTTGCGCATGAACGATCAGGCGGTGAAGATCGTGAAGATGTTCGCCAAGACGAACAAGCCGATTGCGGCGATCTGCCATGCTCCGTGGCTATTGGCCGAAGCGGGCCTCATCCAGGGCAAGACCGTGACCAGCTGGCCCTCGATCCGGACCGATCTCGAAAATGCCGGTGCCAAGGTCGTCGATCAGGAAGTCGTGGCGGACGGCAATCTCATCACCAGCCGCAAGCCCGAGGATATTCCCGCCTTTTCGAAGGCGCTGATCGACGCGGTCGGCGCGAAAGCGAACAAGAGCGAAATGGCGACCGCCTGACCGCCCATTCACATATCTGAAAAAACCCCGTCCTTACCGGCGGGGTTTTTGCTGTTGCTACCAACCTGCTGTGTCGAGCATATGCTATTCTTCAACGTCTTACCGAATTGGAGAACAGCTAACGCGCGCGCATGTCGTAGCTGTCCGCGGGGATCGTCAGAGCCAGCCCGTCATGCTCCTCGCCAAGGACGATCTGGCAGGACAGCCGGCTGGTCCTCCGCACCCCGGCGGCAAGGTCGAGCATGTCTTCCTCCTCGTCGCTTGCCGGGGGGAGACGTTCGAACCACTCCGGCGCGATGATCACATGGCAGGTGGAACAGGCCATCTGCCCCTCGCACGTCCCTTCCAAAGCCATGCCGGCGCGCTGGCCGGCGCGAAGAAGGGTCTCGCCCGGCTCTCCTTCGGCCTCGACCTCGTCGCCGCGCGCGGTCGTGAAATGCAGCCTCATACCCCTTGCGCCTCCGCGCCTTCGTTGAGCAGGCGGGCCGCCTCCTCGATCTGTACCATCGTGGTATAGCGGCCGAAGCCGAGACGGATCGAGTTCTTGGCCTCGCGCGTGGTGAGCCCGATGGCTGCCAGCACATGGCTGGTCCGGCCCGAGCCGCTGGCACAGGCGCTGCCGGCAGAGAACATCACCTCCCGGCAATCGTTCATAAGGCGGTTCACGTCGAGCCCTTCACGGCGCAGGTTCAGATTGCCATGCCAGCGGTCCATCTCGCTGCCGTTCAGGTCCCAATCCGCCATGAGGCGGCGCGCCGCCTTCCACAGCCGTTCGACATGCGCACGGTCGTCGTCCATCCGCTGCGCCGCCACGGCCGCCGCAGCGCCCATTCCTGCAACAAGCGCCGGGCTGAGGGTACCCGACCGGATGCCGGCCTCTTGTCCACCCCCGGTCATCTGCGCCGTCAGTTTGACGCCGTCCCTGATCCACAAGGCGCCGACGCCTTTCGGACCATGGAATTTGTGGGCACTGATCGTGATAAGGTCCGCGTCGGCGAGCAGCAGTTTGCCATAGGCCTGCACCGCATCGCAGAGATACAGGGCCCCTGCATCCTGCGCCCGCCCATGCCACCGGCCGGCGGGCTGGATCGTGCCGATCTCGTTGTTGACCTGCATCACGCAGATCAGCCGCGTATCCGCGGGCAAGGCCTGGTCGGGATCGCAGACACCCTTACCGTCGACTTTCAGCCGATGGCACGGTCCGATCGCGCCGGCCGTATCGAGCACCGCGGCGTGTTCGATCGCAGATACTGCGACCGTCCCGCCCGCCCCGCTGCCGCGGATTGCGAGGTTGATCGCCTCGGTCGCGCTGCCGGTGAAGACGATGCTTCCACCCGGCGGAAACAGCGCCGCCACCTGATCCCGTGCGACCTCGATTGCAGCCCGCGCCTGCCGCCCCATCCGATGCGGCGAATGTGGATTGCCGAAGCCGCCCCCGTCCGTCCCGTCGAGCCACTGCAGCATCGCCTCGCGCGCTTCGGGGGCCAAGGGGGTGGTTGCCTGATAGTCGAGATAGATCATCGCGACGCGTCCGGACGTTGCCGCGCGGCAAGGTCGAGCCAGACCTCGCAGAACCTCTCCACCTCTGCGCGGGTGGTGTTCCACCCGATGCTGACGCGGATGGTGTTCGCAGCAATTTCAGGCGGCACTTGCATTGCTTCGAGGACGCGGCTGGTCTTCATCTTGCCGCTCGAACAGGCGCTGCCCTGGCTGACCGCGATACCGGCCATATCGAAGCGCATGACCTGGGCGCTGGCACTCATGTTCGGCATCGACAGCGCCTTCACATAGGGGGACGGCGCAGCCAACCGGTCGGACAACCACATCCCGCCCACGGCACGGCAGGCCTCGGCGAGTTCGTCGAACGGCGTGAGGACGTCATGGGGGACATATGGGTCGCCGCACTTATCGAGCGCCGCCGCCATGCCCAGTATGCCGGGCAGGTTTTCCGTGCCTCGGCGATAGCCCCGTTCCTGACCTCCGGCAGGCTCCAGCATCGCGTAATCACGCACCAGCAGCGCGCCGATCCCGATCGGGCCGCCAAACTTGTGCGCCGATACAAGTGCGATGTCGCACGGCGGCAAGGCCAGCTTGCCGGCGCTTTGCGCGCAATCGGCAAGCAGCGTCCCACCCGCCTCCTCGACGATGGATGCGATCAGATGCAGGGGCTGGACGGCCCCGGTTTCGGAATTGAGATGCTGCACCGCCACGACCGGCCGTTCACGGTCGAGGGTTTGCGGCAAGGCATCGAGATCGAGCGCGCCGTCATGACCGACGAACAGGCGTTCCGCGTCGGGGGCGGCCTGCAGGATGCAATCATGTTCGACGATGCTGACCAGCCGGGCGCCGCCTTTCGCGCGGGCCAGGCCCAGCGCCGCCGCCTCGCTCGCCCCGCTGGTGAAGATCACCTCTCCCGGCCAGCCGAGCGCGGCCTTCACCCGGTCCCGTGCGTCCTCCAGCGCCGCCCGCGCCTTGCGCCCTTCGGCATGTGGGCTCGACGGATTGGCCCATAGCCGGAAGCCGGCCTCCATCGCGGCCCGTGCTTCGGGACGCAGCGGCGAGGTGGCAGCATGATCGAGGTAGATGCGGTCGACGATGACAAAGCTCGAAACGATTGCGATTTTCGCGCGGAACCCTATATAGCGCGCCACTCCGCGCAAGCCCTTCGGGCGGTGCGTTTCCAACTTTTCCGACAGGGTGTTTCCCCATGCCGACCGTGATCTTTCCCGGCCCTGAAGGTCGCCTCGAAGGCCGCTTCTCGCCCGCTCCACGCCCGCGCGCGCCTGTGGCGATGATCCTTCATCCGCATCCGCAGGGCGGGGGCACGATGAACGAGCAAATCACGCAGAAGCTGTACAAGAACTTCGTCGATCGCGGCTTTGCGACCTTGCGGTTCAATTTCCGCGGTGTCGGCCGCAGCCAGGGCAGCTTCGACAATGGCGTCGGCGAATTGTCGGATGCCGCAAGCGCGCTCGACTGGGTGCAGCAGATCCATCCCGAAGCACAGGTGACCTGGGTCGCCGGGGTCAGTTTCGGCGCCCTCATCGGCATGCAGCTCCTCATGCGGCGCCCCGAGATTCGCGGATTCCTGTCGATCGGGGCACCGGCGAGCATGTACGATTTCTCGTTTCTGGCCCCATGTCCGGCTAGCGGGATCTTCATTCACGGCGCGCAGGACACCGTGGTGCAGCCCAATTCGGTCCAGAAGCTGGTCGACAAGCTGCGCACGCAAAAGCACATCACCATCCACCATGAAGAAATTCCGCGCGCCAATCACTTCTTCGAGAACGAGCAGACCGAGCTGATGGCGGCGGTGGACAATTACCTCAATTTCCGCCTTTCGCCGGACTGCCCGATAACCTGACCCTCACGCCTGGCTCCGACGCCGCAGCGCGAACACTAGACGCTTGCCGATGGCTAGTTATGTTGTATCATACACGATACAACATAACAGCAGAGAGGAGTCGGCTGATGTCGTACGTAACGCAAACATCGCGTCCCTCGCCGGGTTCGCTGGCGGCGGTGATCGGGGTTCATGCCGCGATCGGACTGGCGCTGGTCGCCGGGTTGACCGTATCGGGCGTGATCAAGGCAGACGAGAAAACCCTGCCGGTTATCGAGTTCAGGACGCCCGTACCTCCGCCGCCGCCGGAACCGACGCCCACGCCGCGGACTTCCGAGACGCAGCCGCAGACGAGCCAACCCCGCCATGTTCCGCCGACCGCGGTGGAGTTGGCGACAACGCCCCTTTCCGGACCAACCACAAACCTTATCCTCCCTCCGGCGCCCCTGCCCCAACCCGGACCGGTGGCGGACCCCCTGCCGCCGCCCGCCCCGTTGCCCTCGGCAACGGCGACCGGGTTCGCTCCGGTAGGTGCCAAACCGCGCAACGATCCCGCCCGCTGGCTTCGCGACGACGATTACCGTTCCTCGTGGATCAATCGCGAGTTGACCGGCACCGCCCGCTTCCGGCTGGATATCTCGCCTAGTGGTACGATCACCGGCTGCCGGGTCACGGGCAGCACCGGGCATGACGAGCTTGACCGGGCCACCTGTTCCCTTCTGCGCAATCGGGCGCGGTTCGAGCCGGCCCGCGGGCGAGAAGGCGAACCGGTTGCCGGGACCTATGATGGTGCGGTCCGCTGGGTGCTGCCGGAATAGGCGGTGCGCCGCCGGAAAGGTTCAGCTGGCGCCCTGTTCGACCTTGTCGAGCGGGGCGTCACCGGACGCATCCGGAACCGTCCAGATACCCACATTGACCAGCGCGATCACCGCCAGCAACAGCATCAGCAGCGCCTGTTTGCGGTTGCCTGTGCGTTGCCAAAGCATCAGCGCCCCCACGATCAGTACCAGAGCGGCGAGGACCATCAGCGAAAGAACAGTATCCATCACCCGCGGGCATACAGAGCGGCCGCGGCGGAGAAAAGGCGGAACGCGCCGCATGGCCTGCCGTTTGATAGCCGACCCCGCCGCCAATTTCATCGAGGCGGCCGAGAAGGAGGACCCAATGAATCTCTTCGGCAAGTTGAAAGACGCGATCTTCGGCAAGAAGGCCCATGCGCAGACTGCCCCGCAGGCGACCCCTTCGGCCACGCCGGCAGCACCGGGCAACGCCTGGGCCGCAGCCCCGGTGGTCGAGCAAAAGGCGGTCGATGTCGTGGATGTCGAGCAGAGCCTCGACGCGATGCCCGGTGCCGACAATCTGAACTGGCGCACCTCGATCGTCGATCTGATGAAGCTGGTCGGGATCGATTCCGATTTTGCATCGCGCAAGGAACTGGCGCAGGAACTCGGCCGCAGCGATTATGGCGGCAGCGCCGAAGACAATATCTGGCTGCATAAGCGGGTCATGAAGGAACTGGCCGCCAACGGCGGAAAGGTGCCGGCTGACCTGCGCGACTGATTGACACCGCCATAAGGGGTCCGCAACATCCCCTTATGGCTTCACATTTCAGCGAACTCACCCGCCGCCAAGCCCTCGCAGGGCTTGGCGGCACCGCTTTTCTGGCATTGACCGGATGCGCAACGAATGCGCGCTTCGCCGGTTTGGCGGATGCCGGTCCGCTCGATGCGGATACGTTGCTCGAACAGGTCGCCTACAATCTTCTCGAGCACGAGCCGGAACGGGCGACCGGTCTTGGCGTCGATAGCGGCGCCCATGCCTATCTGCGTACCCGGCTCGAAGATCAGGGGCCGGCGGGCCAGCAGGCCTACGCCGCTACTTTGAAGGACGATCTTGCCCGCGTCCGCGCGGTGACGAAGGTAGGCCTTTCGCCCGAGACAATGACCAGCCTCGAGGTGGTCGAAAGCGCCTACGATACCGCACTTGAAGGTTTCGCCCTGCCCTATGGCGACGTCGCGGTAGGAAGCTGGCGCAATGCCCCCTATGTCGTCATCCAGAACGTCGGCAGCTATCTCGACATGCCGCGATTCATGGACAGCGTGCACCCGGTGCGCAATGCCTCCGATGCCGACGCTTACATCGCCCGGCTGGCCCAGTTTCCCGCCGTGCTGGATGGCGAATTGCAGCGCATGAAGGACGCGCGCGCGCTGGGTGTGGTGCCGCCCCACTTCCTTCTCGATGCCGCGGAGAAGCAGCTCGCCCGCACGCAGGCTGAAGCCGCGCAAGGCACGCTGTTCACCGCGCAAATGCGGACCGCGCTTGATGCCGCCGGATTGCCCGCAAGCTATGCCGGCGGGGTCGAGCAGCTGGTCGAGGGTCCGATTGCCGCGGCATTGGGACGCCAGCTTGCCGAAATCCGCACCGCAAGGGCGGTGGCTCGCAACGATGCCGGCTTGTGGGCGCAGCCTCGCGGAGAGGAATGGTATCGCTGGGCACTGAAGGCCAGTACGACTACCGAACTCGATCCCGAAGCGGTCCATCGCCAAGGGCTGGCGGAACTCGACGATCTGCACCGGCGGATGGGCCCGATCCTGCGCGAGATCGGCTATATATCGGGGACGGTCGGCGAACGGATGCAGGCGCTCAGCCGCGATCCCCGGTACATGTTTGCCGAGGGCGATCCCGGCCGCGCAGAGATCATGGCTTTCATCAACGAACGGATCGCCTGGATCACGGCGCAGATGCCGCGGGCGTTCAACACGCTGATGGATCCGAATCTCGAATTGCGCCGCCTGCCCCTGGCCGAAGAACCCGGCGCGCCGGGTGCCTATGGCGGTGCGGGCAGCAAGGACGGCACGATCCCCGGGCGCATGTGGATCAACCTGCGGACAACCGATCTGCACCGGAAATACGACCTCGCCGACCTCACTTATCACGAGACCATTCCCGGCCATGTGTGGGAAGGCGAATATTCGAACCGCCTGCCGCTGATCCGGTCGATCCTCGCCTTCAATGCGTTCAGCGAAGGCTGGGCGCTGTATGCCGAACAGCTCGCGGACGAGCTGGGTGCCTATGACGAGTTCAAGGTCGGCCGGCTCGGGTATCTGCAGAGCCTGGCTTTCCGTGCCTGCCGGATGGTGGTCGACACCGGCTTGCACCACAAGCGCTGGACCCGCGAACAGGCGCGGCAATTCTTCGTGGAACGCAACGGCTCGAAATACGAAGAAGTGGTCTCCGAAGTCGACCGCTATTGCAGCTGGCCGGGGCAGGCCTGCGGCTACAAGCTGGGCCATAGCGAAATTCGGCGCCAGCGCACCCGCGCAGAGACCGCGCTAGGTTCGCAGTACAGTTTCGCGGCGTTCAACGATGCGGTGGTTCTGGGCGGAAATGTCCCGCTCGACGTGCTCGAGCAAAACGTTTCGCGTCACATTGCAGGCCGGCAGGGTTCGGTTCGACCAGCCGCCTAAAACGCCATTTACTCTTTCAAGGTAATGCTTAGTCTCGCCAGACGCACAAGGGGGTTCGCATGTTCAAGGGTATTCTGGCAGCGCTTGCTGTGACGATGGTCGCCGTGCCGGCCAAGGCGGACTGGTATGAGGCGTCCAGCGATCATTTCGTCGTCTATGCCGACGATAAAGAGGACGATATCCGCGAGTTCGTCGGCAATCTCGAGAAGTTTCACTGGGCGATGGAATTCGTCACCCGGCGCAGCGTTCCCAAGCCGAGCGATTCGAACCGCGTAACGATCTTCGTCGTCGGTTCCGAAAGCAAGATGCGCCAGCTTGCCGGCAGCAGGAGCGTGGCGGGCTTCTACATCCCGCGTGCCGGTGCCTCGCGCGCATTTGTTCAGGACATTCGTGATGGCAGCGGGGGCTACCCGCATTTCAGCACCACCGTGCTTTTGCATGAATACGCCCACCATTTCCTGATCTCCGGTTCACGCTTCGCCATGCCGACCTGGCTCAGCGAAGGTGCGGCAGAGTTCTTCGCCTCGGCGTTCTTTGCCAAGGATGGCTCGGTTTCGATCGGCCGCCCTGCCCTCCACCGCAAGAACGACTTCGCCTATTCCGAGCGGGTCAGCATCGAGGCTCTGTTCGATCCGGAAATTTACGAGAAAGAGCGCGGCATCCTCTACGACCAGTTCTATGCGCGTAGCTGGCTGCTGTACCATTACCTGACCTTTGCCGAGGAACGCCGCGGTCAACTGGCGCAATATTGGGAAAAGGTACGCACGGGGGTCCCGTCGCTACAGGCCGGGACGGAGGCTTTTGGCGATCTGCGCAAGCTCGACCGCGACTTGCGCCGTTATCTCCAGAAACGTCGGCTGCTGGGCTTCGATCTCAAGCCCGATGCCACAAGGGACGACAACATCACCTTGCGCCGCCTGCCGGCTGGCGAGGCGGCGGCGATGAACTTGCGCATCGTTTCACAGCGCGGGGTGTCGAAGGAAGAAGCGGCCAAGCTGGTCGAGGATGCGCGCGAGCTCGCGGCCCGTTATCCGGGCGATCCCGGTGTTCTGGCCGCCCTTGCCGAAGCCGAGTTCGACGCCGGGAACGACGATCGGGCCATTCAGGCGGCCGATCAGGCACTGGCGCTCGATCCTCGTCAGAAGAACGCCCTCGTGCAGAAGGGGTTTGCCCTGTTCCGCAAGGCCGAGGATGCCGACAACAAGGCGTCGGCCTACAACGCTGCGATGGCACCCTTCTCGGCGCTCAACGCGCTTGAAACCGACCATCCCTTGCCGCTGATCTATCTGTACCGCAGCCAAATCAAGCGAGGGGTAAGGCCCAGCGAGACTGCCCGTCATGCGCTGGAACGCGCATCGCAGCTCGCGCCGTTCGATCGCGCGCTGACACTGAATACGGCCCTGATGCTGGCGGAGGAAGGCAAGATCGCGTTGGCGCGGACGCAGCTCGAGCCGCTGATGGCGGACCCGCATTACAAGAAGCTGGCGGAAACGGCGCGTGGTCATCACGAGCAACTGGCCACGGTCGCCGAAGGAACGTCGTGGACGCCGGGCAGATCGCTGGACTGGGAAGACCAGCAGGAAGCCGATGACGACGAGGAAAAGGAGGGAGAGGACTGAGCTTTTGGCCCAGTCCCCTGCCATTCTTACCGCCGGGCCATACCGCTGACGACCTGCCCGAGGATACCGCCGAGCGCGCCACCCAGCATTCCGCCACCGGCGTTGCCACCCAGACTGCCACCGAGGCCGCCTCCCGCCCCGGCGGCACCGGTGCCCGCGCCGCGGTTCTGGTTCATCATGTAGCCGACGACGGCCATCGCGAGGATCGGCAGCATCTTCTTGAGCAGGTCGGGCGCAATGCCCGTCGAACCGGCGACTTCTTCGGCGACGCCGCGGCTCACGTCCTTGCTGCCGAAGATCTGCCCGAGGATGTCGTTGCCGGGCTGCGGCGGTGTCGGACCCTGTCCGAGCACCTGATCGAGCAGGCCGCCGCCCGCTCCGCCACCGAGCGCCCCGCCGAGAATGCTGCCGAGACCGCCAAGACCGCCGCCGGCCGCCGAGGTGGTCTGCCGGCCCATTCCGGCGACGATCGCGGGAAGCAGGGCGCCAGCCGCGGTACGTGCGGTCCCTTCATCGACATTGAGTTCACGCGCCATCGAACCGATGACGCCGCTTTGCTGGAGTATCTGGCTGAGGTTCATCGATCGTCGCCCGATCAGTTCTTGCCGAAAAGACGGCTGGCGTGGTCAGCAAGATCGTCGAGCGGATTGCCGTCATGATCGGCATCGAGCATCTGCGAGAAACGAGCAAGCGAGCTTTCGCCGCCGATATGTTCGACGATCTGGCTCAGCGTGCCGCGATCCATTCCCGTGCGGGCAGCGGCGAGATCGACCGTATCGCCGTCCTGGTTATGCGCTTCGCCAAGAGCCGCGATCGCACGTTCGGCATCGGCCGGATCAATTCCCAGCTTGTCTGCCAGGTTATTGACCGTCGGATGATTGTGCGCCGCGCCGAGAATTTTGTCGAAGATGGCCATGACCGAAGGGTTCCTTGTTCGCTGGAAGGGGTTCGGTCTCCTAACGTACAAGCCCCCGGTCCGGTTTCCCGGCCGGGGGCTCTCCTCTCCAGCTCGTTGTCCGCCGCGGCGGACGAGTTCAGGCGGCTTCGGGGGCCGCGTCCCGCACACCCTGGTCGACATGCGGGGCAAAAAGTTCGAAATTGTCGGTGAACAGGGTCACCAGCTTGCGCGCGGTCGCGTCGTATTCCTCTCCATCGGCCCACGTCGAGCGCGGGTCGAGGATCGCGCTGTCGACCCCCTGCACCGCGACGGGAACTTCGAAACCGAAATGCGGATCCTTGCGGAACTCGGCGCTGTTGAGCGAACCGTCGAGCGCGGCATTGAGCAGCGCGCGGGTGGCCTTAATCGGCATCCGGTGGCCGACGCCGTATTTGCCGCCCGTCCACCCGGTGTTGACCAGCCAGCACTGTGCCCCGCCTTCGGCGATGCGCTTCTTAAGAAGGTTGCCGTAGACGCTGGGATGACGCGGCATGAACGGCGCACCGAAACAGGTGCTGAAGGTTGCCTGGGGTTCGGTCACGCCGATTTCGGTGCCCGCAACCTTGGCAGTGTACCCCGAGAGGAAGTGATACATCGCCTGATCCGGCGTGAGCCGCGCGATCGGCGGGAGGACGCCGAACGCGTCCGCCGTCAGCATGATGACGTTGGAGGGCGGCGGCCCCATGTTTTCCTTGGAGGTATTGGGGATCGAGTGCAGCGGATAGGCGCCGCGGGTGTTTTCCGCGAGGCTGCTGTCATCGAGGTCGATCTCGCCGTTCTCGTCCATCACGACGTTTTCGAGGATCGTGTCCTTCATCCGCGTGGTGGCGAAGATTTCCGGCTCGGCTTCCGGATCGAGGCGGATCATCTTGGCATAGCAGCCGCCCTCGAAATTGAAGACCGCGGTATCCGACCAGCCATGCTCGTCATCGCCGATCAGCGTGCGGCTCGCATCTGCCGAAAGCGTGGTCTTGCCGGTACCGGACAGGCCGAAGAACACCGCGCTCTTCCCGTCGGGGCCGACATTGGCCGAACAATGCATCGGCATCACGCCCTGGGCGGGAAGCAGATAATTGAGAATGCCGAAGACACTCTTCTTCATCTCCCCGGCATAGCGGGTGCCGCCGATCAGGATCAGCTTTTCAGTGAGATTGACGGCGATCACCGTCTCGCTGCGGCAGCCGTGACGCGCCGGGTCCGCTACGAAGCTCGGCAGGTCGATGATCGTGTATTCGGGCACGAAACCGACAAGTTCGTCCGCAGTCGGCCGGACCAGCAGCGTGCGGATGAACTGGTTGTGCCATGCCAGCTCGTTGATGACGCGAACGTTGACCCGGTATTCCGGCTGCGACCCGCCGAACAGATCGGCGACGTAAAGGTCCGTCTTCTGGCCAAGTGCGGCAAGAAAGTCCGCCTTGAGCGCGTCGAAATGGGCTGAAGTCATCGAGGCGTTGTTGTCCCACCACACCGTGTCTTCGGTGCCGGCATCGCGGACGATAAACTTGTCCTTTGCGCTGCGGCCGGTGTGCTGACCGGTTTCCACCACCAACGGCCCATGCTTGGCGCGGCGCCCCTCGCCATTGGCCAGCGCGGCCTGCGTCAGATCCTCGAAGCCAAGGTTGGCATGAATGGTCGCGCCGGTGGAGATGCCCTGATCGGCCAGCGAATGGGAGAGAGGGACGGTCAACTGTATTCTCCGCGTGGAGTTTTGGGGACGAACTGGCGACAGCCAACATGGCGCATACGAATGCGCACGGCTTTGTCTCCCGATAGCGCCGGCGGTCGGCGCCGTCAAACCGCGGCAACGGCCTCGCCCGCGGCGAGACAGGCTCGATTGTTTTGCCCCGTGTAACCGGCTATCCGCGCACGGGATGGATACCGCCGCCCCCGAAAGTGCCGCCCATTCGCAGGACCGCACCGTCATCGCTCTGGTCGACGATGATCGCAACATCCTGACCACCGTGTCGATCGCGCTGCAGGCGGAAGGATTCGCAACCCGCGTCTATTCGGATGGGGAAGCAGCTCTCACCGCCCTGCTGCAAAATCCGCCCGACCTGGCGATCTTCGACATCAAGATGCCCAAGATGGACGGGATGGAATTGCTGCGAAGGTTTCGCGAGCATTCCAGCCTGCCGGTGATCTTCCTTACCAGCAAGGATGACGAGGAGGACGAGGAAGCCGGGTTCGAAATGGGGGCGGACGATTACGTCGCCAAGCCCTTCAGCCTGCGGCTTCTTCTCGCGCGGATCCGCGCGGTCCTGCGGCGCAGCGCGGCGCGCCGGCCGCAGGGTCCGGGCGAACTGACGCTGGACGACGAGATTTCCGGCGAAGTGATCGAGCGCGGCCGGCTGCAGATGGACCCGGCGCGCCATCACGTCACCTGGGAGGGGCGCCCCATCTCCCTGACGGTGACGGAGTTCCTGCTGCTCGAGGCGCTGGCCATGCATCCCGGCGTCATCAAGAGCCGCAATCAATTGATGGATGCCGCCTACCCCGACGATGTCTTCGTCGACGATCGCACGGTTGACAGCCATATCAAGCGGATGCGGCGCAAGTTCCGGGCAGTCGATCCGACCTTCTCGGCCATCGAAACCCTCTACGGAGCCGGCTACAGCTTTACCGATGGTTGACGACGCCGACGTTTCCCCAGCCGACGCGGCGCCGGACCGGCGTCCGCGGTCCAACCGGCTGTCGCTGACCGGGCGAATCCTGCTGGTCAATGTCGTGCCGCTGGTGTTGCTTGGCGGCGGGGTCATCTACCTCGACAGTTATCGCAAGCAGCTGCTCGGCGAACGCTTCAAGCTGGCGCTGGTCGAGGCGCAGATCACCGCCGAGGCGCTTGCCGGGGCCACCCCCCAAAGACAGGAGGCGCTGCTGATCCAGATCGGCAAGGAACAACGCCTTCGGCTGCGGGTCTACTCGCCCGACGGCAAGCTCGAGGCGGACAGTTTCGAACTGGCGGCACCGAGCTTCACTCTGGCCCGCCGGGCCGAGGTCGACCAGTCGGACTTTGCTCTGCGGCTCGATCGATGGTTCGACCGGGTCGTCGGCGCGCCGGCGCTGCCCGACTATGTCGAGCCCGAAACCGACGATGTCGCCGACTGGCCCGAATTGACGCGCGCGCGCGAAGAGAGCCTGACTCAGATCGTTCTACGCGATGCGCCCGATGGCACGCATGTGATCAACGCCGCCGCCCCGGTCGGCCTAGATGGCGATACCCTGCTGGTAACCCGCAATCCGGTCGACATTACGCAACGCGTGCGGGCAGCCCGCACCACCGTCGCCTTCGTGGCGCTGCTGGCGCTGTTGGTATCGATCCTCCTGTCGCTGTTTCTCGCCCGTACGATCGTCAGGCCGCTCCGCCAGCTGGTCGAGGCGACGGCGCGGGTGCGCCAGGGGCGCGAGCGGCGGGTCGAGGTACCGCGCCTTCCCGAACGGCGCGACGAGATCGGCATGCTGGCCCGCGCCGTTTCCGACATGACGGCGGCTTTGCGCAACCGGATCGATGCGGTCGAAAGCTTCGCCGCCGATGTCGCGCACGAGATCAAGAACCCGCTCGCCTCGCTGCGCAGCGCGACGGAATCGCTCGGCAAGGTCAGCGATCCCGCCTTGCGCGAGCAGTTGCTCGACATCGCGATCCATGACGTTCGCCGGATCGATCGGCTGGTCACGGAAATATCCGATGCCAGCCGCATCGATGCCGAAATCTCGCGATCGGAATTCGAGCGGCTGGACCTGGAACAGCTGGTTCGCAACGTCATTGCCAGCCGGGAGGAGCGCGGGGAAAACGATGGCCGTACGGTATCTTTGGCGATGGACCCTGCAGGGCCGTACATGGTCATGGGCGTGGGCATGCGGCTGGAACGGGTGCTTCAGAACCTGCTCGACAATGCGGTCTCATTCTCCCCTGCTGCCGGAAAAATCCTCGTCACGCTGAAGCGACGCGAAGCGCAGGTCGTCCTTTCGGTATGTGACGAAGGACCCGGCATCCCGCCCGAAAAGCGCGAGAAGGTCTTCCTGCGGTTTCATTCGGACCGGCCCGAGGGAGAGGATTTCGGCAACCATTCGGGCCTCGGCCTCGCCATCGCCCGCGCCATCGCCGAGGCCCACGAAGGCACGTTGACCGCCAGGGGCCGCGGCGATGGCACGCCGGGGGCATGTCTGTCGCTTGCCTTGCCTGCCGCCCAATGACGACGACCGTGATCCCGAACCTCACCGCCGTCGCGATCGGGGGCCGGGCCTTGCTGATCGGCGGCCCGCCCGGCAGCGGCAAGACCTCGCTGGCGCTGTCGTTAATCGACCGGGGGGCCGTGCTTATCGGCGATGACGGCATCATCCTGGCCCGGTACGGCGGCGTCATGATGGCCGAGCCCGTACCTGCCACCCGCGGCCTTATCGAAGTGCGCAATGTGGGGCTCGTGGAACTCCCCTGTACCAGCGCCCCGGCTGCGCTGCACCTGCATCTCGCTGGCGATGCGCCGCGGTTCATCGATGCTGCGGGCACGTATGACGGCGGCGAAATGGCGGTCCCGAGTATCGCCTTTGCCCCCGGTGATGCGGTACAGGCCTTGCGCGCCGAATACGCGTTGCAGATCTACGGAGCAGGCCCATCCGCCCAGGAACCGATGATCCCGGACAGCACACGATGACGGACCCTGCCGCGCCCCCTTCGCCTGACCATCAGAGCCTGCTGATGGTGACCGGGCTTTCCGGCGCCGGCAAGTCGACCGCGCTGCAGGTGCTGGAAGACCTCGGCTGGGAAACCATCGACAACTTTCCGGTTCGCCTGCTCGCGCGCCTGGTCCGAAGTGGCGACGGTACCCGCCTTGCCGTGGGCTTCGATACGCGCACCCGCGGGTTCGAGCCGGACAAGATCATCGCCCTCGCCCGCGATATCGAGGCGCGCAATATCGATGTCGCGGCCCTGTTCCTCGACGCCTCCACGCTCGAGATAGAGCGGCGGTATAACGAAACCCGGCGGCCGCACCCGATGGCACGCGGGCGACCGATTGCCGAAGGGATCGCCGCCGATCGCGAGATGCTGGCGCCGCTGCGCCGATGGGCCGATACCATCATCGATACGACCGCCCTGTCGGTCGCCGAACTTCAGCAGACGATGCGCGAACGCTTTGCCGGGCGAACTGGCGACGAGCTTACCATCACGATCACCAGTTTCGGTTTTGCCCGCGGCATGCCGCCGCTGGCCGATCTGGTGTTCGACATGCGCTTTCTCGACAATCCCCACTGGTATCCGGGCCTGCGCGAACAGACCGGGCTCGACCCGGCGGTGGAGGAGCATATCGCGCGCGACCCCGCGTTCGCCCCTTCGTTCGGACGCATTACGGATCTGCTGCTCGACCTGCTGCCCCGATACCGGGCACAAGGGCGCAGCTATCTCAACATCGCGTTCGGCTGTACCGGGGGGAGACACCGCTCGGTCTACAGCGCCGAGCGTGCCGCCGAGGTCTTGCGCGGCGCCGGATTTTCGCCCACCATACAACACCGAAACCTGGGAAGCCGGCCCGCCGACCCGCTCGAACGCCGATGACTTTCCGCCACTCTCGCGGTCGACGACCGGGGCCCTTGTTCAGGGGCAACGAAGGACGAATTCACTCATGATCGGCATGATCCTTGTCACTCACGGCAAGCTTGCGGAAACCTTTATCGATGCAATGGAACACGTCGTCGGCCCCCAGGAAGGGGTGGCGACGATCTGCATCGGTCCGAACGACGATATGGAACGGCGCCGCCAGGACATCGCCGATGCGATCAAGGCGGTCGACGTGGGCGAAGGCGCGATCATTCTGACCGATCTGTTCGGCGGGACGCCGTCCAACCTCGCGATTTCGCTGCTCGATACCGGGCGGATCGAAGTAATCGCCGGCATCAACTTGCCGATGCTGATCCGCCTCGCCGGGGCGCGCAAATCGATGAACGTGCTCGATGCGGTCCATGCCGCACAGACCGCCGGGCGCAACTACATCACCGTGGCGAGCGAATTCCTCGGCCATGACCTCGAAACCGCCAGGTCCGCGCCTTGAACGAATTGCGCCGCACGCTCACGATCGTCAATCAGCGCGGCCTGCACGCGCGGGCAAGCGCGGAGTTCGTCGGCGCCGTGGCGAAGCTGCCGGCGCAATGCAGCGTCAAGGTCGCCAAGGACGCCAATGTCGCCGAAGGGGGTTCGATCCTCGGTCTGATGATGCTGGGCGCCGCCAGAGGCGACACCGTCGAACTGATCGTTTCGGGCGAGAACAGCGAGGCGGTGATCGAGGAACTGGCCGCGATGATCGAGGATGGCTTCGGTGAAAGCTGATCCCGGCACGCACCCTCACGCCGCATGACCCGCCGCCACATCAGCGGCTTTTCCAATCCTGCGGTCAAGGCGCTGCGCAGCCTGCGGGACAAGAAGCACCGGCGGCGCGAGGGCTTGTTCCTCGCCGAGGGGTTGCGCCTGCTGACCGATGCCCGCCGATGCGGACATCTGCCGCGAACACTGGTCCTTTCGGATCGCCGGGATCCGCATCCGCTGCTGATTGAGCTGGAAAGCGCCGTCGATGCCGCGGGTGGCGACATCATCGAGACGACCCCGGAAATCCTCGCCAAGATCACCGGCAAGGACAATCCGCAGGCAGTCGCCGGCGCGTTCGCGGAACTGGACACCGCACTTGAAGCGGTTGACCGCACCACGGGCAAGTTATGGCTGGTGGCGCAGGATTTGCGCGATCCCGGCAATCTCGGCACGATGCTGCGCACGGCGGACGCTGTCGGCGCCGGCGGACTGATACTGATCGACGACTGCGCCGACCCCTTCTCCGCCGAGGCGGTGCGCGCAAGCATGGGCGCGATCTTTACCGTGCGGTTGGCGCAGGCCGGTTGGGCGGAGTTTCTGGACTGGCTGCGCCGCGGCGAGGGGCAATTGGTCGCCGCGTCGCTGCGCGATGCCCAGCCCTATCGCAACGCGCCTTATGCCGCGCCATGCTTCATCCTCGTCGGAAACGAATCGCAAGGGCTGCCGGCGGCGTATGAGAACGCCTGCGACTTAAGGGTGACGCTGCCGATGCGCGGACGGGCGGACAGCCTCAATGCCGCGGTGGCCGGGGCGGTCCTCGCCTACGAAGTCCTCGCCTCTGTGGAAGCGGGCGGAAACTGACGCGCCAGCGACCGTGTCGATCCGCGGCACAACGAACCTACACCCCATCCTCGACTTGCGTGCCCGGCTTTAAGGTCAGTCGTTGTCATGATCCCCGACCGCCGCCAGACGCGGGGGCTCAGGCAGGTCCGCCGCGGTATAGCGCGGGCTTGCCTCTACCATCGGCACTTCTTCGATCTCGCGCTTGCCGATCTCGATACCCTTGTCGTGCAAGCGCCGCCCGGCCGACAGGACGTTGCGCTCGAAGCTGCCGACGAACTTGTTGTAGTTGTTGACCGCGGTTTCCAGCCCGCCGCCGACGCGCTTCATGTGTTCTGCGGCGACTGCCAGCCGGTCGTAAAGCTCTGCCCCGGCCTTGCCGATCTCCACCGCCTCGCGGGCGATCGTGTCCTGCCGCCAGACCTGGGCCACCGTGCGCGCGATGGCGACTAGATTGGTAGGGGTAGCCAGCAAGACCTTGTTGCGAAACGCGAAGTCCCACAATTCAGGATCATGTTCGAGCGCGGCGGCGACGAAATGTTCGCCGGGCACGAACATCACCACATAGTCCGGCGCATCGTCGAACTGGCTCTGGTAGGATTTGGAGCCAAGCGTTTGCACGTGGTTGCGCATCGATTTGGCATGAAGATCGAGATGCCGCACGCGCTCGTCCTCGGCATCGGCCTCGAATGCAGCCTGATAGGCATTAAGCGAAACTTTGGCGTCTATCACCAGGCGCTTCTGCCCGGGCACGCGAACGATGGCATCGGGGCGCAGGCGGCCATCCTCGGTCTCGATCGATTGCTCGAGAATGAAATCGGTATGTTCCGATAGCCCGCATTGCTCGAGAACGTTCTGCAAGGCCCGTTCGCCCCACCGGCCCCGCGCCTTGGGCGCATTGGTGAGGCTGTTGCCGAGGCGCTGCGCCTCGCGGCGCACCTCTTCCTGCCCCAGGCGCATCTGTTCGATCTGCGCGGCGAGCGAGGAAAAGGCGTTGGTGCGTTTTTCCTCCAGGGCGGCGACCTGATCCTCGTAGCGTTTCAACCGCTCTCCCACGGGATGGAGCAGCTCGCGTATCTTCGCCTCACTGGTCTTTTCGGAATGCCCGAAACGCTCGGTCGCGCGGGCGAGGAAATCGTCCTGCGCCTTGGAGAGAACCGCGCTGCCGGTATTCTGGAACTCGCGCAGCAATTCCTCGCGCGCTTCCATCAGCAAGCGTTTCTGTTCGTCGAAATTTGCGGCCTTTTCTTTCAACGCGGCGAGTTCGGCCGCAAGAGCGGTGTTCGACGTGCGCAAGTCCGCGCTGGCCGTCTCGTGCCGGGCTCGCAGGTCTTCCATTTCTGCAGTCAAGGCATCGACGCGGCCGGCCCGTTCGCGGCTTGCCTCGAGATCGGCGAAAGCGCGGAGAAACTTCGCCTCGATCTCCTTCGCCTCGACGTCGCGGGCAGCGTGGCGGGCCTTCCAGTCGGCAACAGGCCTGCTGCCCAGCAGAAACCCGATGCCAAGGCCCATGATGACGGCGATCAAGACGAAGAGAAGCGCGGCAATGTCCATGACAGGAACATACTCGGAACACGGGACAAGGCAAAGCCCTGCGGCGAGCTATCCCCGGCAGTCTCGGTCTGGCAGGCTTGCGCCTCCCGGCCCGTCAGGCGGCTTCGCGCAGTTTTTGAAGCTTCTTCAGGACCATGTTGCGCTTCAGACGCGACAAATGGTCAATGAACAGGATCCCTTCCAAGTGGTCCATTTCGTGCTGGATGCACGTGGCCATGAGGCCGTCCATGACCTCTTCGTGCGTCTGTCCGTCGAGATCCTGATAGCGCACCCGGCAGGTCGCGGGGCGGTCGACATCGGCATAGATGTCCGGAACCGAGAGGCAGCCTTCCTGATAGGTTTCAAGCTCGTCCGACGGGTCGAGGATCACGGGATTGACGAAGACCCGCGGTTCCCGCTTGGTCGGATAATGCATGTGTTCGTGCCCGTCGTGATGGCACACCTCGCCTTCCGCTTCGGTATCCTCCGGCTGCAGGTCGATCACCAGGACCCGCTTGGGAACGCCGATCTGGATCGCGGCGAGGCCGATGCCGGGGGCATCGTACATCGTCTCGAACATGTCTTCGACGAGCGTCTTCAACTCGTCATCGAAGACGGTGACGGGTTCCGACACGACCTTCAGCCGGGGATCGGGAACTTCGAGAATCTCGCGAATAGCCATAGGCGGCGAGATAGGGCGGCGGCGCCCGGTTTTCAATCAGCTTTGCCTTTGCGCGCCGACCGGTCAAGCGACCGGGCGCCGGGCACGCAGGGCCTGCGCCAGCGTCCCCTCGTCCAAATAGTCGAGTTCGCCGCCCACCGGCAATCCATGAGCCAGCTGAGTGACCCGCACCGGGAAGGCTTCCAGCCGTTCGGCCAGATAATGCGCAGTCGTCTGCCCTTCGAGGGTCGCATTCATGGCCAGCACGACCTCGTCGATTTCACCTTGTTCCACCCGCGCCAGCAGGACGGCGATGGCGAGATCTTCGGGCCGGACCCCGTCCAGCGCCGACAGCCTGCCGCCCAGCACGTGATAGCGCCCGGTAAACAGGCGAGCCCGGTCGAGCGCCCAGAGATCCGCCACATCCTCCACCACGCACAATGCCTTGGGATCGCGGCGCGGATCGGCGCAGATGCCGCACGGGTTTCGGGTATCGACATTGCCGCAGGCTTCGCATTCGACCAGTGCCTCCCCCACGGTCGCCAGCGCCTCGAGCAGGGCCGGCAACGCGCTTTCGCGGCGCTTGACCAACCACAGGACGGCGCGGCGCGCGCTGCGCGGCCCCAGTCCGGGAAGCCGGGCGAGCGCGGCGGCCAGCGTCTCGATCTCTTGCGATGCCATGAGCCGCCAGATAGGGCGCGCGGCGCAATCACGAAAGGCTTGGGCGTACGGTCATGCGCGTTATCTTCATGGGAACGCCCGATTTCGCGGTGCCGACCTTGCAGGCCCTGGTAGACGCTGCACACGAAATCGTGTGCGTCTATACCCAGCCCCCCCGCCCCGGCGGGCGCCGAGGCCGCGATCTGACGCCGACGCCGGTGCACGAACTGGCCGGGCGGCTGGGCATCGAGGTGCGCCACCCCGCCACTCTGCGATCCGCCGACGAGCAGGCGCGTTTCGCCGCGCTTGGTGCCGATGTCGCGATCGTTGCCGCTTATGGACTGATCCTGCCGCAGCCTGTCCTCGATGCGCCGGTACATGGATGCCTCAATGTCCACGCCTCGCTCCTGCCGCGCTGGCGCGGGGCGGCGCCTATCCACCGGGCGATCATGGCCGGGGACGAGGTGACCGGGGTGACGATCATGCAGATGGAAGCCGGGCTCGATACCGGTCCGATGCTTGCAACGGTGCGAACTCCGGTGGCGGACAAGACCACCGGTGAACTGACAGCCGACCTGGCCGAACTGGGCGCGCAGCTGATGGTCGGCACGCTGATCGATCTTGGCGCGCTTCATGCGGTCCGGCAGGACGATGCACAGGCGACCTATGCGGCCAAGATCGACAAGGGCGAGGCACGGATCGACTGGTCCCGGGAAGCGGAAGAGATCGAGCGGCAGGTGCGTGCCCTCGCCCCGTTCCCCGGCGCATGGTTCGAGATGGACGGACAGCGGATCAAGCTGCTGAGGGCCGAACTGGCCAGCCAAAAGCACCGCACGGACGCCCCTCCCGGTATGGTCGTCGACGATCAGCTGACGATCGCCTGCGGGGCTGGCGATGCGATCCGCCCGATCATGCTTCAGCGAGCGGGCAAGCCGGCAATGGACCTTGCGACCTTCCTGCGCGGGAATCCGGTGGCAGCGGGATCGGTTCTCGCCTGATCGACCCGTGCACCGGCTCGACTTTGCCCAGTTCCTGCCGCTAGGGCGCTGACAGCCCCATGACCCGCTTTGCCCTCACCCTGGAATTCGACGGTTCGCCGTTCTTCGGACTGCAACGCCAGCCGCACGGGCCGAGCGTCCAGCAGGCGGTGGAAGAAGCGGCGACGCTGGTTACCGGCGAGACCGTGACCCTCGCCAGTGCGGGGCGGACCGACACAGGGGTCCATGCGCTGGCAATGCGCAGCCATCTCGATATCGAGAAGGACATCACCCCCTTCCGCCTGATGGAGGCGCTGAATGCCCGCCTCCGCCCGGCACCGATCGCGGTGACCGCGTGCGAAGTCGTGCCGGATGACTGGCACGCCCGGTTTTCGTGCAGCGGGCGGCGCTATGTCTATCGCATCGTCAACCGCCGCGCCCCGCTTACGCTGGACCTTCGCCGCGCATGGCTGGTTCCGCAGCCGCTCGACGCAGAGGCAATGCATTTCGCAGGGCAGGCGCTGGTCGGGCGGCATGATTTCACGACCTTTCGTTCCGCGCATTGCCAATCGGCAAGTCCGGTCAAGACACTCGACCACCTGTCGGTCGAGCGCGACGGGCAGGAACTGCGCATCCACGCCGCGGCGCGCAGCTTCCTCCATCATCAGGTGCGCAGCATGGTCGGTTGCCTCGCCCTTGTGGGAATGGGGCGCTGGCGAGTGGAGCAGATGGGCGAGGCGCTGGCGGCACGAAACCGACAGGCGCTGGGCCTGAATGCCCCGCCGCACGGGCTCTATTTCGCCGAGGCGGTCTATACTGTACCCGGCCGCGAACCAAGGTCGACCGCCCACCATGCGAGCGGCATTCGATCCAACACCCCATGAGCCGCATGGCGGACAACAGGAGAGAACGATGAGCACGACCGGCAAACAGCTTTTCACCACCCTTTCGCGGGACGGCAGATTGACGCTGGAACTGGCGGACGTGACGCTTCCGGACCCGACCGGCAACCAGGTGCTGGTGCGGATGGAAGCGGCGCCGATCAATCCGTCCGACCTGGCGATCCTCACCAGTGCGGCCGATTTCGAGAATGCGGAATACGCGCCCGGCAAGGTCGTGGCGCAGATGCCCGAGCCGTTCAATTCCGGCCAGAAGGCCCGCCACGATCAGCGCCTGCCGGCCGGCAACGAGGGGGCTGGAACGGTCATCGCCACCGGGGATGGCGATATGGCGAAGGCGTTGATGGGCCAGCGGGTGGCATGCGTGCCGGGCAATGCGTTCAGCCAGTACGCAATCGCCGACGCGGCGATGTGCCTGCCCCTGGGCGATCACAGCAGCGAAACCGGAGCCAGCAGCTTCGTAAACCCGATGACGGCGCTCGGATTTGTCGAGAATGCGCGGATCGACGGGCAGAAGGCGATCCTCCACACGGTCGGCGCGTCGAACCTTGGCCAGATGCTCAATCGCATTTGCCTCGAAGACGGGCTGACGCTGGTGAACATCGTGCGCAAGCAGGATCAGGCGGCGCTGCTGCGCGAACAGGGGGCGACCCATGTGGTCGATTCTTCGGCAGAGGACTTTACCGGAAGCCTCAGCGAAGCCATCGCGCAAACCGGTGCGTTCTACGGCTTCGATCCGATCGGCGGAGGCCGCATGGTCGACACCTGCTTCAAGGCGATGGAACAGGTCGCCGCCGCACAATTGCCCGCGTATTCGCGCTATGGCTCGAACCAGCTCAAACGCATGTTCATCTATGGAAGGCTCGACATGGGGCCGACCATCCTGAGCCCGTCCTACGGCTTTGGCTGGACGCTTTCGGGATGGCTGTTGACGCCGTTCCTCCAGAACGCAGGGATGGAAACGGTGTTGCGGATGCGCCAGCGGGTGGTCGACAATCTTACGACCACCTTTGCCAGCAGCTACAAGACCAAGGTCGACCTTGAAGGGATGCTGACCCGTGAGGCGATCCTCGACTACCGGCAAATGAAGACAGGCGAGAAGTACCTCGTACTGCCGCACGGGTAGACAGGTTCACCCCTCGTCGAAGGCGCGCTGAATCGCGGCAGGCTCGGTCAGGCCGTTGGCGAGGCACACCTGCAGCAGGATGCGCGCCTTCTGCGGGTTGAGCGCGCGCGCCGCGACGAAGCCGTCGGCCGCGTCGCTTTCTTCGCGGTCGACCAGACCCTCCTCGGTGCGACTGGCGCGAACGACCGGCACGCCCCGCGCGGCGAGGTCCGCAAGGGCCCGGCGCACATCGAGGGGCATGTTGCCCTCGCCCACCCCTGCAATCACGAGGCCGCGGATGTCCTGCCCCCGCTGCGCGATGACGTCCCCTGCGCGCAGGTCGGCATGGGCATAGGCGATGGCGACCCGGGGCAGATCGTCGCTCCAGGCAAACAGCTGTCCGCCACCGCGCCAGGGCGCGCCGAACCACTGGAGCGAGGCGGGGGTCACCAGCCCTACCGATTCGCGCGGAAAGCCGCGGAACGCCTCCGCCCCGCGGGTCCTCACCTTGCGCACATCGCGGGCGGCGAAGACGCGGTCCCCCATCACCGCCAGCACACCCCGCCCCGCCGCCGCGGGATCGCCGGCGACGCGCACGGCATTGGCGAAATTGCGCAGCCCGTCATAGCCAACGGCGTCCGCCGGTCGCATGGCGCCCACCACCACCACGGGTTTCACCACCGGAAGGGTCAGGTCCAGCAAAAACGCCGTTTCCTCGAGCGTGTCGGTCCCGTGGGTCACGATGACGCCATCGCAGTCATCGTCCGCCAGGGCGTCGATGCATGCAGGATGGAGCCGGTTCCAGACCGCCGGGCCCATGTCGGCCGAATCGATGTTGGCGATCTGCCGCCCCGACAGGCTGGCCGACAGACCGAGGCCGCCGACCTGTTCGAGGTAGGCGTCGATACCGATCTCGCCCGATCGGTACTCGACCCCGATCGCCGAACCCGCGATCCCGGCGATCGTCCCACCGGTGGCGAGGACGCGAATGTTGGCGGCGCACATGCCGCGCCGGTTAGCGGCAATTGCTTTTCGGGTCACGCCCGCTATGAGCAGGGCGGTCGTGGGCGCTTAGCTCAGTTGGTAGAGCATCTCGTTTACACCGAGAGGGTCGGCGGTTCGAGCCCGTCAGCGCCCACCATGGCCAAACCTGCCCGCCCTCAACGCCTGCTGCTGCCGTCATTCCTGCAGGGGTATGGCTTCCTCGATGGCGTCCCGCACATCCTCGCGGGACCAGTCGAGATCGCCGCGCACCCGCCAAACCTCCAGCCCCTGCGCATCATAGAGAACGGTCGTCGGCAGCGATCCTTCGCCCAGCGTCGTGCTCAACCCAGCCTCGGGGTCGATCCACGGCTCGAGATAGCGCAGTTCACGCTCGGCAAAGAAGGCCGCGACCTTTTCCGGGGCGCCGAGGTCCTGGCTCGCCGTGATGACATGCACCTGCTCGTCATAATCTGCCGCCACCTGGTCGAGCAGCGGCATTTCCTTGACGCAGGGCGCGCACCAGGTGGCCCACAGATTGAGCAGCACCGGCGTCCCCTGCAGCGCCCCGAGGTTGAGCACGCGGCCCGCCGGATCGCGCAGATTGGCGGCCGGCATCAGTTCGCCCGCGCGGCTGCGATCGATCGTCCCGGCAGCCACCGCCACCGAGGCCGCGGGGGTTTCTTGCGCCTTGTCCGCCGCGCCCCTATCGCACGCGCCTACGGCAAGGCCCAGCGCGAGGACGATGGTGAACGACAAGCGGGACATGGCTTCATCCAATGCGATGTGGGGCGGCAGGTTCGCGCACGGCCCTAGCGCGATCATGCGCGAAATCAACGCCTCGATCCCGTTCGACAAGGCCCTCTGGCGGCAGGACATCATGGCGTCGAAAGCGCATGTCGCCATGCTGGGTGCGAAGGGGATCGTCACGTCCGAAGACGCTGCGCTTATCGCCGCCGGGCTCGACCGGGTCGCGGCTGAATTCGAGGCGGACGGCGTGCCCGAGGACTGGGCGCTCGAAGACATTCACATGACGGTCGAGCATCGGCTGGCCGAACTGATTGGCCCCGTGGCCGGCCGCCTCCACACCGCGCGCAGCCGCAACGATCAGGTGGCGACGGATTTTCGCCTGTGGGTCCGCGATGCGATCGACGATGCGGACCGGGGGCTGATGGCTTTACAGACGGCACTGGTCACCCGGGCCGGCGAACATGCCGACAGCATCATGCCCGGATTTACCCACCTCCAGACCGCGCAGCCGGTGACGCTCGGCCACCACCTGATGGCTTATTACGAGATGTGCGACCGCGATCGCAGCCGGTTCGCCGCGGCCCGCGCGCGGCTCGACGAATGCCCCCTCGGGTCCGCCGCACTGGCCGGCACCGGCTTCCCGATCGACCGCGATGCCACGGCGAGGGCGCTAGGCTTCGCGCGGCCGACCGCGAACAGCCTCGATGCGGTATCCGACCGGGACTTCGCGCTCGACTATCTTGCCGCAGCCAGCCAGTGCGCCCTGCATCTGTCTCGCCTGGCGGAAGAACTGATCCTGTGGGCCAGCCAGCCATTCGGCTTCATCGCGCTGCCCGATGCCCTGTCGACCGGCAGTTCGATCATGCCGCAAAAGAAAAACCCCGATGCCGCCGAACTGGTCCGCGGCCATGCCGGCCGGATCGTGGGCTGCCAGATGGCGCTGACGATGACGATGAAGGGGCTGCCGCTGGCGTATTCGAAGGACATGCAGGACGACAAACCGCCGGTGTTCGAGGCGGCCGGGTTGCTGGCGCTGTCCCTCGCCGCGATGGCCGGGATGATCGATGGCGCCCGGTTCGACACCGGGCGCATGCGGCAGGCGGCCGAGATGGGCCATGCGACCGCGACCGATCTGGCCGACTGGCTGGTGAGCGAGGCGGGCCTTCCGTTTCGCGAGGCGCATCACATCACCGGACAGGCGGTGCGCCGCGCCGAGGAGCAGGGAGTCGCGCTCGACCAGCTTACCCTCGCCACGCTGCAGGAAATCGATCCGCGCATCAATGAGCGAGTGTTTGCCGCCCTGTCGGTCGATGCGTCGGTCGCCGCGCGCGACTGCTATGGCGGAACTGCGCCGCGACAGGTAAGGGACCGCGTTGCCGAAGCCCGGACCAAGCTGGAAATCGAGCCATGAGAACGAGCATCATTGCCATCCTTGCCCTTGTGCTGGCCGCGTGCGGGCAGAAGGCCGAACTCGAGCCGGTGCCGCCTCAAACCCTGCCGCCCGCCCCCTATGGCGCACAGACGCCGCCGCAGGGCGATCAGCTCCTCGAACTAGATCCACTGGCCGCGCCCGAACGTTCGGTCGAACTGCGGACCCGATCAGAAGAGCGCGAGGACGATCCGTTCGATCTGCCTCCGGAATAGCCGGCCGTATCCGGCGGCAGCGCCGCCCAGTTCCAAAGGCGAGCAATGAACCATTTCGAATTGCGGGGCGGGATCTTGCACGCCGAAGACGTCCCCCTGCCAGAGATCGCCGATGCGGTCGGCACGCCAGTCTACGTCTATTCGCGGGCGACGCTGATGCGACATGCGCGGATTTTCCGCGACGCGCTGGCACCGCTGGGTAATCCGTGGCTGGCCTTCGCGGTAAAGGCCAATCCCAATCTGGCGGTCTTGAGAGTGCTGGCACGTGAGGGATACGGCGCCGATGTCGTCTCCGCCGGAGAGCTCGATCGCGCGATCGCCGCGGGCATGGAGCCGGGGACCATCGTCTTTTCGGGCGTGGGCAAGACCGGTGCCGAACTTGCCCACGGCCTGAAATCCGGGATCGGCCAGTTCAATGTCGAGAGCGAGGAAGAGGGTTTCGAACTGGCGGCGATCGCCGCCCGCATGGACCGCAAGGCCGACTGTGCGCTGAGGGTGAACCCCGACGTCGATGCCGGCACGCACGAGAAGATTTCGACCGGTAAGAAAGACAGCAAGTTCGGCGTGTCCATCGGCGATGCGGCTTCGGTCTACCACCGACTGGAACGCGAGGCCGGCCTCGCCATACGCGGAATTGCAGTCCACATCGGCAGCCAGCTTGCCAGTCTCGCCCCGCTCGAACGGGCGTTTGAAAAAGTCGGCAGGCTGATTGCCGAACTGCGCGCGGCAGGCTCGTGCATAAGCCACGTGGATCTGGGCGGCGGACTGGGCGTGCCTTACAAGGCGGGCGATAGCTATCCGGACCCCTCGGATTACGCCGCGATGGTGATGCGAGTGACGCACGGCTGGGGCGTCCGGCTGATGTTCGAGCCGGGCCGGGTCATTGCCGGCAACGCCGGGGTTCTGCTGTCGCGCGTGATCCGCGTGAAGCGCGGTGCGCAGCGGCCGTTCGTCGTGATGGATGCGGCGATGAACGACCTTGCCCGTCCGGCGATGTACGGCGCGTGGCACGATATCGATGCGGTCGCGCCCGATGGCGCAACGATGACCGCGCACATCGTCGGGCCGATCTGCGAGACGGGCGATACGTTCGCGACCGACCGTACCTGCGACCGGCTGGAGGCCGGCGACCTCGCCGTCTTCCGCACTGCCGGGGCCTACGGCGCGACGATGGCCAGTTCGTACAACTCGCGCGGTTTCGTCCCCGAGGTGCTGGTCGATGGAGATCGCTTCGCAGTCGTTGCCGACCGGATAGCGCCCGCCGCGATCATGCAGGCAGAACGAGTGCCCGACTGGCTCACCTGAACATCCGGCGGGACGCCCCCCGCCTAACCGACTTCCCGCAGCGGCTTCTGGCTGCGAATGCCGATTTCGGAGAAATAGCGGGCCATCTGGTCGGTCGCATGGTCGGAAAGGGCGATATTGACCCGCCGGCGATCGGCCGGGTCGGCCACCCGCAACAGCAGACCGGCATCGACCAACTGGGCAATCCAGCGCAGCGCGGTCGTCGCCGGGACAGCCGCGGCGATGCACAGCGACGTCACGCTCACCTGGCGTCGTTCGGCGCGGGCGGCGGCGAGGTCCAGCAGGATGTCCCACGCCGGATCGGCGAACAGCTGGTTATCGAAGAACTTGGCCCGCGCCTGTCGTTGGCGGATGATGGTGCGAATGCTCGCGGCATCGGGCAGCGGCGGAGCGATCGGCGTGGGCGCCGTCTGTTCCTGGCCGCCCCAGTTCGCCAGCGGGCCGTCGGCCCGGGCACTGCCGGCGCCGCCCGCAGACGGGCCCAGCCTTTCGAGCCGCTGGGCGATGCTGCCGACCTGTTCGGCGAGCCGCAGCAGCATCAAGCGATCGTCTTCGGCCAGTTCGCGCACCCGCAAGGACGGCACCTGCGCCAGCACCCGGCCAAGCGCGACGATCCGTTCCGCCCGGCTGGGGTCGACCAGGATCTGCGCCCCGCTGTGCGAAACGCACCCGAACACCGTATCGAGTGCGTCCAATGTGGTCGAGACGACCAGCTGCGCCCCTGATTGCCCCACCCGGGCATCGAGCCGCGACAAGGTCGCCATGGCTGCTGCGTCTGCCCGGCCGCAATCGACCAGCACCAGATCGCCCAGCGAGGCGATCTCGCCATCGGCATACTCGACCAGCGAGGAGCAATTGCGCAGCCGGAACCCCGCCTCCAGCGCATCGTCGCGCATCTCGTCACGAAAGACGGCGCGATCGGCCAGAATGGTGACCGCCAGCTGGCAGCCGGCGCCATCCACTGTCGGCCCGTAGGAAAAATCAGCCTGCATCGATTCGCACCTTGTTTGATAAGAACAGGATGAGAACAAACACCTACATCGTCAACCTCTCAGGGGCGGATTTCGATCGCTGTCCCATCCGGGATCATTCGCCATAACAAGGCGATCTCGGCATTGGTCATGGCGATGCAGCCATCGGTCCAGTCGCGGCTCATCCGGCGCCCGTCGGCAAGGCCGTTGGGCTGGCCGTGCAGGAAGATGGCCCCGCCCGGCGATCGCCCGGCCCGCGCCGCCGCCGCCCGGTCCCGGGCATCGGGATAGGAGATATGGAGGCTCAGGTAATACGCGCTGCGCGGATTGCCGAAATCGATCGTATAGCGCCCTTCCGGCGTCCGCTCGTCGCCCTCGAACGCCTTGTGACCCTGCGGGCTGGCGCCGAACTGCAGGTCGCCGAGGGAGTGGATGACGACGCCTCCGCGATAAAGCCACAGGCGGCGCTCCGATTTGTCGACGAGGACGAAGTCTGCCAGCCCCGCCCCATCACCCGCGGCGGCGGGCGCGGCGAGCGGCAGCATGGCAGGCAGAAGCAGCAATCGGCGAAGCATGCATGAAAGGCTAGCTACCCCGCCGGCCAAATCAATCCATGAAGGGATCACGCATCAGGATCGTGTCTTCGCGCTCGGGACTGGTGGAGACCAGTGCAACCGGCGTTTCGATCAACTCTTGAACCCGCTGGATATACTTTACCGCATTGGCCGGAAGATCCGCAAAGCTGCGCGCGCCCGCGGTCGACCCGCTCCAGCCTTCCAGCGTTTCGTAGACCGGTTCCACTGCCTGCTGATCCGCCGAATGGGCGGGCAGATAATCCAGGTCCCGGCCGCGCAGGCGATACCCGGTGCAGATGCGTACCTCTTCGAGCCCGTCGAGCACGTCGATCTTGGTAAGCGCGATTCCGGTCACTCCGCTGACGGCGCAGGTCTGCCGTACAAGAACCGCGTCGAACCAGCCGACCCGCCGCTTGCGCCCGGTCACGGTGCCGAACTCGTGCCCCCGTTCGCCAAGGCGTTGTCCGATCTCGTCCTCAAGCTCGGTCGGGAACGGTCCGCTGCCGACCCGGGTGGTATAGGCCTTGACGATGCCAAGAACATAGCCGGTGGCCCCCGGGCCCAGCCCGCTGCCTACCGCGGCCGTGCCGCTCACCGTATTGGAGCTGGTGACGAAGGGGTAGGTGCCGTGGTCGATATCGAGCAGCACTCCTTGCGCGCCTTCGAACAGGATCTTGGCCCCGTCCTTGCGTACCTGGTGCAATCTTTTCCACACCGGCTGCGCGAACTGGAGGACAAAGGGTGCGATTTCGCGCAATTCGTCCAGCAGGGCTCTGCGGTTTACCGGCGGTTGATCGAAGCCTGCCCGCAGCGCATCGTGATGGGCGCAAAGCCGGTCGAGCTGGGCATCGAGATCGTCGAGATGCGCCAGATCGCATACCCGAATCGCGCGGCGCCCGACCTTGTCCTCGTAAGCCGGGCCGATCCCGCGTCCGGTGGTGCCGATCTTGCCCTTGCCCGCCGCGGTTTCGCGCAAGGCATCGAGATCGCGGTGGATCGGGAGGATCAGCGCGCAGGTGTCGGCAATCGCGAAGTTATCAGGCGTGATTGTCACCCCCTGGCCTTCGAGCTTCTCGACCTCGGCCTTCAAATGCCAGGGGTCGAGCACCACCCCGTTGCCGACGATACTCAACGTGCCGGTGACGATGCCCGAGGGCAGCAGGCTGAGCTTGTAGGTCTTGTCGCCCACTACCAGCGTATGCCCCGCATTGTGCCCGCCCTGAAAGCGCACCACAGCATCGGCGCGGCTTGCCAGCCAGTCGACGATCTTGCCCTTGCCTTCATCGCCCCACTGGGCGCCGATCACGGTCACATTGGCCATCGGGAACGCGCTCGCTTCATCTTGCCGGTTGTACAAACGCTGGCGCGGTTAGGCCCCCGCCGGGCACAGGGCAAGGAGGTTGGCCGGAAACTTCGCGGCGATCCGTCGATTAGGGGGACACAGGAGAACGTATGGCAGAACAACCGGTGCTTGACCTCAACGACGACCGCCAGATCCCGCAGCTGGGCTTCGGAACGTGGAAGATACCCGACGACAGCGCCGCCGACGCCGTGCGGACTGCGATCGATGTCGGCTACTGGCTGATCGATACGGCGGCGATCTACCAGAACGAACGCGGCGTCGGCGAAGGCATCGGCGACTGGGCCGACGTCTTTCTCCAGACCAAGATCTGGAACGACAGCCAGGGTTATGAGCGGACCCGCAAGGCAGCGCAGCACTGCCTCGACCGGCTGGGCACCGATTATGTCGACATGCTGCTGATCCACTGGCCCTGCCCGGACAAGGACCAGTATGTCGACACGTGGAAGGCGTTGATCGAGCTTCGCGAAGAAGGCAAAGCCCATTCCATCGGCGTCTCGAACTTCGGCGAGGAAGAGTTGCGGCGGCTGATCGATGCGACCGGGGTTGTCCCCGCGCTCAACCAGATCGAGCTTCACCCCGGCTTTCAGCAGCGGGACTTGCGCCGGATCCACGAGGAACTGGAGATCGTGACGCAAAGCTGGTCGCCCCTTGGCCAGGGCGGCGGAATGGCCGATCCCGCGGTGCAGGCCGTGGCCGCAGAGACGGGTGTGCCGGCCTCGGCGGTGATACTGCGGTGGCATATCCAGCATGGCCTATGCCCCATTCCCAAGGCATCGAGCCGCACGCACATGGAAGACAATTTCCGTGCGCTGTTCTTCACCCTCAGTGATGATCAGATGGAACGGATCGATGCGCTGGACCGCGAGGACGGGCGGATCGGACCGGACCCGCGCAATTTCTCCTAGCGTTCGTCGCGAACCTGCTTCTCGCGCCGTTCCAGTGCGGCGCGCTGCCACGGCCAGCACCCTTCGATCTCCGTTTCGAGCGAGAAGCTGAGGAAGGTGCGGATCAGGACTATCCCGGCCAGCAGCGCGACGCTCTCATAGGTCAGCGGGGAGGTGATCGTCGCGATGATATCGGCGCCGACAAGCAGTTCCAGCCCAAGAAGAATGCCTCGGCCGAGGTTGGACCGGAACCGGGTATAGGCCTCCCGCCAATCGCCCGAGCGGCTCCCGTCGCGCAGATACAGCAGGCAGGCGAGGAGGATGCCGCCGATGATCGTCGCCGCACCGAACAGTTCGAGCGCCTTGGCGATGGTTTCGAACGCGGCATGGGCCTGGTCGATGGGCATGGGCTGCTAACGGCAGGCGGCCTCGCGGCGTTCCCGCATATCGGTCAGACGGGCGCCGGTACACCGTCTTCGAGGCGGTGGGTGCAGCCGAGGGTGGCGGCATCCTCGTTCCCGGTGATCGCGGCAATGGTGCGCCAGCCGTCTTCGCGCAGGCGGGCCGCCGCTCGGCGATCATGCCCGAAAGGCAGAAAGATGTTGCGGCGGGGTTCGGTATGCGAAGAGCCCAGGGTATCCAGCAGAGGTTCGAGGTAAAGCGAAAAGCCGGTCGCCGCCTCGTCGCTGCCCTTTATGCGATAGGTGCCGCCCCGCCCCAGCGAACCGCGCGCGCCGGCGGCGTGAAGCGTGAATCCGAACCAGCTCTGGTACTCGAAGCCATGCCGCTCGGTCGGATCGAGAGTCAGCCTGACGTGACCAGGAAGTGCCGCGGCAATACGGCGCAAGCCCTCGATCCGCGAGGCGAGCACTCCTCCGGCGTCTACCGCTTCCAGCCGGGCGACGGCTTTCGGAAAGGGGCCGGCGGCGTAGAGCAGCGGGAGGTAGGCCTCGCCCCCGGCGGCGACCAGCCCCCCGGCATCCTTCGTGTCGAGTTCGCGCCTGACGGCATCGCGGGTATCGTCCGCCAGCGGCAGTGCCTGTTCTGCCAGGGTGTCGACCAGGTCGGGCAGCGTGAAATCGACCGACAGGCCTGCCAGCCCCGCCGCCTCGAGTGCCTCCACGGCAAGGGTTACCGCCTCGATCGCCGCGGCCACGCTGTCGCTGCCGATAAGCTCCGCGCCCACCTGCAGGCGCTGGCGCGCGGGGTCGAGCGGATCGGCCTTCAGCGTCGCCACTTCGCCTGCGTAACACAGCCGCAAGGGCCGCGGGGCGGAGGCGAGGCCGGTGGCCGCGATGCGTCCGATCTGCACCGTCATGTCGCTGCGCAAGACCAGCGTGCGCAGGCTTTCAGGGTCGGTGAAGCGCACCATGCGGCGGGTGGCGACGCCCTTCATTCGCCCGGCGAGCGATTGTTCGAACTCGACCAGCGGCGGGCGCACCCGGTCATAGCCGTGCGCATCCATCGCACCGAGCACCTGCCGCATCGCGCGGCTGATCGCCGCCGCCCGCCGGGGCAGGGCGTCCTCGAGCCCCACGGGAAGGAGATCATGCTGCACCGTCATCGCGGCTTTCCCATCAGAAGCGCAGCGGCATGACCGTCTTCACCCCGGTCAGGGCGCAGGCTTGCTTGACGACCGCTGGCGGGATGGGCTGGTCGACGCTCAACAGCACCACCGCATCGCCCCCCGTTTCGCGCCGGCCGAGGTGGAAGGTTCCGATATTGATGCCGTTCTCACCCAACAGCGAGCCGATCCGGCCGATAAAGCCGGGCGCGTCCTCGTTGACGATATAGAGCATGTCCCCCGCCAGTTCGGCCTCGATCCGGACGCCGAAGATTTCCACCAGCCGCGGCGCACCCGATCCGAACAGCGTTCCGGCGACCGAGCGATCACCGCTTTCGGTGCCGACCGTGACCCGCAGGAGGGTGTTGTACACGCCCTCGCGCTCGTGCCGGATCGAGCGCACGTCCAGCCCGCGCTCCTTCGCCAGATAGGGAGCGTTGACCATGTTCACGGTGTCCGAATACTGGCGCATCAGGCCGGCGAGGACCGCCCCCTCGATCGGCTTGCCCGAAAGCTCCGCCGCCGCGCCCTCGCGCTCGATGCTGATCCGGTCGAGATTGCCGTGGGCGAGTTGCCCCACGAGGCTGCCGAGGTTTTCGGCCAGTCCCATGTACGGTCGCAGCTTCGGTGCCTCCTCTGCCGACAGGCTGGGCATGTTAAGCGCATTGGTGACCCCGCCGGTGACGAGATATTCCGCCATCTGTTCGGCGACTTGCAGGGCCACGTTGACCTGCGCTTCGGTCGTGCTGGCGCCAAGGTGCGGGGTGCAGATGAAGCCCGGCTTGCCGAACAGCGGGCTGGCAGTCGCGGGCTCGCTCTGGAACACGTCGAGCGCCGCGCCGGCCACCTGTCCGCTGTCGAGCGCATCGGCGAGCGCAGCCTCGTCGATCAGCCCGCCGCGCGCACAATTGACGATCCTTACCCCCGGCTTGGTCCGAGACAGGTTTTCGCGGCTGAGAATATTGCGCGTCTCGTCGGTCAGCGGGGTGTGCAGCGTGATGAAGTCCGCCCGTTCGAGCAGGGCGGGCAGGTCGACCTTTTCCACACCCAGTTCGACCGCCCGCTCAGGGGTAAGAAACGGATCGTAGGCGATTACTTTCAAGCGCAGGCCCTGTGCCCGGCTGGCGACGATCGAGCCGATGTTGCCGGCGCCGATCAGGCCCAGCGTCTTGCCGGTAACCTCGACCCCCATGAAATCGTTCTTGGGCCATTCGCCCGCCTGGGTCCGCCGGTCGGCCTGGGGGATCTGGCGGGCAAGCGCCATGATCATCGCGATCGCATGTTCCGCCGTGGTGATCGAATTGCCGAACGGCGTATTCATCACCACCACACCGCGGCTGCTGGCGTAAGGAATGTCGACATTGTCGACCCCGATGCCCGCGCGGCCCACGACCTTCAGCTTCGTCGCCGCGTCGAGAATGTCGCTCGTCACCTTGGTGGCGGACCGGATGGCGAGCCCGTCATATTCCCCGATGATTGCCTTGAGTTCCTCCGCAGACAGGCCGGGCTTGACGTCGACCTCGCACCCACGCTCCTCGAAGATGCGGGCGGCGTTGGGGTCCATCTTGTCGCTGATGAGGACCTTGGGTTTGCCGGTCATCGAACCATCTCCGCCTTGATTTGTTCGTATGCCCATTCGATCCACGGAAGAAGGCGTTTCAAATCCTCCTGTTCCACCGTGCCGCCGCACCATACCCTCAGGCTTGGCGGTGCATCGCGGTAGCCGCCGAAGTCATAGGCGACGTCCCGTTCCTCGAGCAGCTTGACGATCTTTTTGGCCACGTCCGGCTGCTGCTCGGTCGACAGGCTGTCGTACCATTCGCCCTGGAAGACGAAGCAGACGCCGGTGTTGGTTCGGAGGGCCGGATCGCGGACCATGTTGCGCAGCCACGAGGTCGCCTCGATCCAGTCGGTCACAATCTTGGCATTGGCGTCCGCGCGTTCGAACATCGCCTGCCGCCCGCCCATCGCCTTGGCCCACTCCAGGGCGTCGATGTAATCCTCGGTCGCCAGCATCGACGGCGTGTTGATGGTGGAACCCTCGAAGATCGACCGGTCGAGCTTGCCGCCTTTCTTGATCCGGAACAGCTTGGGGAGGGGCCACGCAGGGTCGTAGCTTTCGATCCGCTCAACCGCCCGTGGCGAAAGGATCAGCATCCCGTGCTGGGCTTCGCTGCCCATGACCTTCTGCCAGCTGTAGGTCGTGGCATCGAGCCTGGCCCAGTCCATCTCCATGGCGAAGATCGCGCTGGTGGCATCGTTGATGGCAAGGCCGCTGCGCCCCTCGGCCAGAAAGTTCGCGTCAGGCACCCGCGCCCCGCTGGTCGTGCCGTTCCAGGTGAAGACGACGTCGTTATCCTGCGGGATGCTCGCCAGATCGGGGATTTCGCCGTAATCCGCATCGAGCACGGTCAGCTTGGGCAGCTTCAGCTGCTTGGCGGCGTCCTGGATCCAGACATTGCCGAAGCTTTCCCACGCCGCCACCGTTACCGGGCGGGCCGGATCAAGCAGGGTCCACATCGCGCATTCGAGCGCGCCGGTATCCGAGCCAGGCATGATGCCGACGAGATAATCGTCCGGAACACCAAGAAGCTCGCGCGACAGGTCGATGGCGTATTTCACCCGCGCCTTGCCCACGGTGCTGCGATGCGAGCGTCCGAGCGATTCGGTCTTGAGGTTGGCGGCGGACCAGCCCTTGTGCTTGGCCGTGGGTCCGGACGAGAAGAACGGCCGCTCAGGCTTGAGCGTCGGCATGTCGGTCATGTATTCTCTCCTTGCAGAGAGCGCGCGCGGCGTTGGGACCGCGTGGCCCGTTGCCGGCACTACCCCGGCGGGCGGAACAGTCAAACGAAACTGAAAGATTGGCTCGCTCCGGCGTGCCCGCCCCCTCGCCAAACCTGCAGGGCGCCTCTATGCCGCCCTCGCCATGGACGTGACCGACCTCCGCATTGCCCTGTTCAGCGGGAACTACAACATTACCCTGGACGGGGCGAACAAGGCGTTGAACCGGCTGGCGGAATACCTCCTGCGGCAAAATGCCGGCCTGCGGGTCTATTCCCCCACGAGCGCCAAACCGGCCTTCCCGCCCACGGGCAATCTTGTCAGCCTGCCCGCGGTGCCATTCCCCGGGCGGGGCGAATACCGTTTCCCGCTGGGCCTGTCGGGCGCGGTCAAAGCCGATTTGGAGCGCTTCGACCCCAATGTGATCCACATTTCCTCGCCCGATGTCAGTGCGCGCGCCGCCGTGCGCTGGGCCCGGGCGAAGGGCATCCCGGTGCTGGCCTCGGTTCATACCCGCTTCGAAACCTATCCCCGCTATTATGGGGCAGGGTTCCTCGAAGGGCTGGTCGAACGCTATCTGCGCAGCCTTTATCGCCAGTGCGATGCGCTGGTGACCCCAAGCCAGTCGATGGTCGATGTCCTGCGCAGACAAGGGATGAACGAGGACATATCGATATGGTCGCGGGGGGTGGATCGTACGATCTTCACGCCTGCGCGGCGGGATCAGGCCTGGCGGCAATCGCTGGGGATCGGCAGCGACGAGATCGTGATCGCCTTCCTCGGCCGTCTCGTGATGGAAAAGGGCCTCGACGTCTTTGCCGAAGCGGTGCGCCTTTTGGGCGAAGAAGGCGTGGCGCATCGGGTGCTGGTGATCGGAGACGGTCCGGCACGTGGCTGGTTCGAAAAGGCCATGCCAGGCGGGATATTCGTGGGCTTCCAGGGGGGTGCGGACCTCGGCCGCGCCTTGGCCAGCGCCGATATCTTCTTCAATCCAAGTATCACGGAGACCTTCGGCAACGTCACCCTCGAAGCGATGGCTTGCGGATTGCCGGTGGTTGCCGCGGGGGCGACGGGCAGCACTTCGCTGGTGGATGACGGAACGACGGGCACGATCGTCTCGCCCCCCGCCGCGGCGCCCTTTGCCAGCGCCCTGGCGAAGTATGCGAAGGATGCCACCCTGCGCCGAAAGCATGGCGCCGCGGGCGAGGCGAAGAGCCGGGAATACGCCTGGGATGCGATCAACCAGACCGTGGTCGATACCTACCTGCGGCTGCAGCCCACGCCGGCCGCCGCAAGATAGGCGCCTGACCGACTATTTCAGCGCAGGACGCCCCGCTCGCGCATCCGCCAGGCATAGACCAGCGAGGCCAGCGTGATCGCCCAGATCGCGACATTGAGCAGCGGGTTGCTCAGGTCCTCGGGAACATCGGTGAAGGCCTGCTCGAACAGGGTTGTCCCGATCAGCCCGACGATCGAGACCGCGAATGCCGCGACCGCCCATCGCGAACGCAGGAGCAGCAGGACACTGCCCAGCAGCGCCCCCCATACGCCCAGCGCCCATACCGCATTGGCCCAGGCGGGAAAGCTGTTGAAATAGGCGATCTGATCGCCCGTCATCCCGAGGCTTTCCAGACGGCCCAGTCTGGTCATCAGATAGCTCGCCGCGCCGATGCCATTCCAGAGCAGCGTCGCCACCCCCACCGCCCACAAATGCCACGGTGCAGCCGTTCGTGCGTTCATGTTCGCTCTCCCCCAACCTGCGCCCCTCCCTGCGACGATAGCAGAAGATGGGAATCGGCAGCAAGCGTCCCTGTGCAACCGCCGGCGGGGCGCCTACATCTGCGGGTGATGAGCGATCTCTTCCCAGATACCCTTGCCGCAAATGCGGCGCCGGCGCCTGCTCCGGTCGACGCTCCGCTGGCCGACCGGCTGCGCCCGGCAAGTCTCTCGCAGGTTATCGGGCAGGATCACCTCACCGGAACCGAAGGCGCGATCGGGCGGATGGTCGCCGCGGGCCGGCTGTCGAGCATGATCCTGTGGGGGCCGCCCGGCACCGGGAAGACCACCATTGCGCGCCTGCTGGCCGATAGCGTGGGAATGCGGTTCGAGAGCGTATCAGCGGTGTTCAGCGGCGTGGCCGATCTCAAGAAGGCGTTCGCCGCCGCAGACCAGGCGGCGACGGCGGGGCTGCGCACCCTCTTGTTCGTCGACGAAATCCACCGTTTCAATCGCGCCCAGCAGGATGGTTTTCTCCCCTTCGTCGAGCGCGGCACCGTTACGCTCGTCGGCGCGACGACCGAGAACCCAAGTTTTGCCCTCAATGCCGCCCTGCTCAGCCGGGCCCAGGTACTGATCCTCCAGCGACTCGATCACGCGGCGCTCGATCAACTCCTCGGGCGGGCGGAAGGTCTGGAAGGCCCCCTGCCCCTCACTCCCCCCGCGCGCGAGGCACTGGTCGCCAGCGCGGATGGCGACGGGCGGTTCCTCCTCAATCAGGCCGAAACGCTCTATAACGCGAGGCTCGATGCACCGCTCGACCCGGCAGGGCTCGGCCGGTTCCTGCAACGGCGGGTGGCGGTCTATGACAAGGACCGCGAGGGGCATTACAATCTCATCTCCGCGCTTCACAAGGCCGTGCGCGGATCGGACGTGCAGGCGAGCCTCTATTACCTTGCGCGCATGCTGACTGCCGGCGAGGAACCGCGCTTTCTCGCCCGGCGACTGGTCCGCATGGCGGTGGAGGACATCGGCATGGCCGATCCGCAGGCGCTGGTGCAGTGCATGGCCGCGCGCGATGCCTTCGAGTTCCTGGGCAGCCCCGAAGGCGAGCTCGCGCTGGTGCAGGCGTGTATCTATCTTGCGACCGCGCCCAAGTCGAACGCAGCCTACAAGGCGCAGAAAGCGAGCTTCCGCTCGGCCCGCGAGACGGGGAGCCTGATGCCGCCCGCCAACATCCTCAACGCGCCGACCAGGCTGATGAAGGACATTGGCTATGGTTCGGGCTACACCTACGATCACGATGCCGGAGAGGGCTTCTCGGGCGACAATTACTGGCCCAAGGAGCTCGAGGCGCAAACCTATTACGAGCCGGTCGACCGCGGCTTCGAACGCGAGATCAGGAAGCGGCTGGATTACTGGGATCGCCTGCGCAGCGAACGTGACTAGATTCGCCCACTTTCTCGCCATCGATTGGTCGGGCGCGAAAGGCACGCGGCACAAAGGCATCGCCGTGGCGCTGGCAGATATGGCCGGCGGGCCTCCCATGCTGGTTACCGGCGAGGGCGGCTGGAGCCGGACGGATGTGCTGTCCTTCCTCGCACGCGATTTGCCGCCCGCCACCCTCGTCGGTCTGGACCTTGGCATTGCGCTACCGCATGCCGATTGCGGGGCCTACTTCCCAGGCGATCGGGACACGCCTCGCGATGCACCCGCCCTGTGGCAACTGGTCGACGACGTCTGCCGGAACGAACCCGATCTCGGCGCCAATGCCTTCATCGACCACCACCAGTTTGCGCCGTTCTTCCGCCGGCATGGCGGGCGGGAGGGAACGTCCTTCCGATGCGATGGCGCCGCGCACGGGCAGGGCCGGTTCCGGGTTACGGAACGCGCCCAGGCCGCCATGGGCTGCAAGCCCACGTCCAACTTCAACCTGGTCGGCGCGGCGCAGGTGGGCAAGGCCAGCCTGACGGGGATGCGGATGTTGCATCGGCTGCGCGGCCAGTTGCCGGTCTGGCCAGTCGACGCCCTGCCGGACGAAGGCTCCGCCATCGTCGAGATCTATACCAGCCTGGCGGCACTCGAAGCCGGGCGCCGTGCCGGCCGCGCCAAGATGCGCGACCACGAGGCGCTGAACGCGGCCCTCGCCGCGCTCGGTTCGCTGCCGGTCGCAGGTTGCGGACCGATCGACGACCATTCATCGGATGCACTGGTCACGGCAGCCTGGCTGCGCCGGGTGGCGGATGATCCGCAGCGCTGGCAACCGCTTGGACTGAGCGCACAAGTCGCGCGAACCGAGGGGTGGACTTTCGGCGCGTTTTAACCGAAAGGCGCGGCCCTGCACCCAGCGCAATTGCCGGCTTAGCTCAGTTGGTAGAGCAGTTGATTTGTAATCATCAGGCCGGGGGTTCGAATCCTCCAGCCGGCACCAGGGTTTCGCCGCCATGCATTTTCTCGATCAGGCCAAGATATTCCTGAAATCCGGCGCCGGTGGTCCCGGCGCGGTCAGCTTCCGGCGCGAGAAGTATATCGAATACGGCGGTCCCGACGGGGGCAACGGGGGCAAGGGCGGCGACATCGTGTTCGTCGCCGTTGCCGGTCTCAACACGCTGATCGACTTTCGCTATGCCCAGCATTTCAAGGCCAAGCGCGGGGCGCACGGCATGGGCAAGGACCGGACCGGCGCCGGGGCCCCGGACCTCGTCATCGAAGTGCCGGTGGGCACCCAGATCCTGTCGGAAGACCGCGACGAGGTGCTGGTCGACTTCACCGAGGTCGGCCAGAAGGTGGTCTTCCTCGAAGGCGGGATGGGCGGACGGGGCAACGCCAGCTACAAGACCAGCACCAATCGCGCGCCGCGCCAGCACCAGCCGGGCGAAGCGGGGCAGGAAATGTGGGTCTGGCTGCGGCTGAAGCTGCTGGCCGATGTCGGCCTCGTCGGCCTGCCCAATGCCGGCAAGTCCACCTTCATCAATCAGGTTACCAATACCCAGGCCAAGGTCGGCGACTATGCCTTCACCACCCTCGTTCCCAAGCTCGGCGTGGTGCGTCACCGCGGCCGCGAATTCGTGCTGGCCGATATTCCCGGCCTGATCGAAGGCGCTGCCGAAGGAGCCGGCATCGGGGACCGGTTCCTGGGGCATATCGAACGCTGCCGGGTCCTGATCCATCTGATCGACATCGCCGGCAGCGATCCGGCAGAGGCCTATCGCACCGTCAACGGCGAACTTGCGGCCTATGGAGCGGGGCTCGACAGCAAGCCGCAGCTTGTCGCGCTCAACAAGCTCGACCTTGCCGATCGCGAACTGGGCGAAGGGTTCGCCGACGAACTACTCGCCGCGGGGGCCGACAAGGTCTTCGCGGTATCGGGGGCCACAGGCCAGGGGATGGACGCGTTGATGGATGCCGTCCTTGCCCACCTGCCCGAAAGCACAGCGACCGAAACGAAGGCCGCGCCGGTCGAGGACAGCGACGATGCCGAGGCCAGCGAATGGTCACCGCTGTAGGCGAAGGCTTGTCAGCCCCCGTCGCCCTCACCGGGGCGACGGGCTTTGTCGGGCAGGCGGTCGTCGATGAGGCGCAGCGGCGGGGCGAGCCGGTCCGCGCCCTGACGCGGCGCAAGTCCGCCCCGCGCGAGGGGGTCGAATGGCTTGCCGGAACGCTGGACGACGAGGAGGCTCTCGACCGGCTGTGCGCTAAAGCTGCGGCGGTCGTCCACGTCGCCGGGCTGACCACGTCCCACGATCCTGCCGCCTTCGCCGCTGCCAATGTGGAAGGTACCCGCAGACTGATCGCCGCGGCCAAAGCGAGGCGCATTCGCCGCTTCGTATTTGTCTCCAGCCTCTCGGCCCGCGAGCCCGGCCTGTCGGCCTATGGCGCATCCAAGGCCGAAGCCGAGACGCTGGTGGAAGACAGCGGGCTTGACTGGGTGATCGTCCGGCCGCCCGGAGTGTATGGCCCGCGCGACGTCGATTACTTCGAGATGTTCCGCAGCGCCCGGCTGGGTTTTGTCCCCCTGCCGCCGCGCGGTGCAAGCTCGCTGATCCATGTCGACGATCTGGCCCGCTTGCTGCTCGATCTCGTCGATGCACCCGAGGCGCTTGTCCGGCATTCGATCTTCGAGCCCGACGATGGGCGCGAGGGGGGCTGGTCCCATCGCGAACTGGCGCGGGCGATCGGTGCCGCGACAGGTCGCCGGGTCTTTGCGCCTCACCTGCCGGCGGGCGTGATGCGCCTGGCCGCTCGGGCGGATCGGCTGGTGCGCGGTCGCCGTGCCCGGCTGACCGAGGACCGGGTGTCCTACATGGTGCATCCCAACTGGGTTGCCCGAACGTCATTGCGGGTCCCGCCGGCCTTGTGGCAGCCCCGGATCGACACACAGCAGGGCCTGCGCGACACTGCGCGGTGGTATCGCCGCGAAGGCTGGCTCTAGCTCCGCTTCTCGCGTTCGCGGCCGAGCAGTTCGATCAGCTGGTCGAGCTGGTCGCTGTTTCGCAGGCGCAGGTCGCGCTGGGGATAGGGAATCTCGATCCCGTTGTCCTTGAACAAGCGCCACAGGTTCTTGAGCACCGCACTGCGCACATTGCCGACCCCTTCTTCGGGATCGACGATCCAGCAGTGGATGACGAAATTGACCGAATTGTCCCCGTACGCGTCCATCCACACCGAAGGCGGAGGGGTCTTGAGCACTCGCTCGCATTCGTCCGCAGCCTGCAGCATCAGCTTCTCGGCGACATCCATGTCGGTATCGTAGCTGACCCCGACCGGCACCTGCATCCGCACGTTGCGCGAAGAATAAGACCAATTCTCGACCTGGTTGATCATCAGGTTTTCGTTCGGAATCAGGTATTCGCGTTGATCGCGGGTGGTGACGGAGACGGCACGGACGCCGATCTTGCGGATCTGGCCGAAGGTTTCCCGCCCCGCACTGTCGCTGACCGCGATCACGTCTCCAGGCTTGATCGACTTGTCCATCAGCAGGATGATCCCCGCAATCAGATTGCCGAATGTCTTCTGGAGCCCGAACCCGATGGCCAGCCCGAAGGCGCCGGAAAAGACCGCCAGTGCCGTCAGATCGATGCCAAGCAGGTCGATCCCGATCAGCAGCGCACCGGTCCAAACGAGGATCGTGACGATTTTCTCGAGCAGCACCCGCTGCGCCATGTCGAGCCGGGTCAGCCGCCGGACTGCGCGCCGGGCGAGCCGGCTGAGAAACCAGGCCGCCGCGACCACGCCGAGGATGATGGCGGCGACGATCAGCAGATCGAACAGCGAGATCCGCATATCGCCCAGCCGCAGGGCGAACTCATCGAGCTTCTCGATATACGAGCCGAACGTCGGGTTGGACGCGCTGACCGCTTCCTTGATGCCGTCCGCCGCCGCCACCGACTGTTCGGGGTCTTCGACAACCGGGCGTGACGGCCGTGGTGCAGGTACCGGAGCGGACATGATTACCTTTCGTTCAGCGCGGCAAACCCGCGTTCCAGATCGGCGACGAGATCGGCCGGGTCTTCCAGACCGATCGACAGCCGTACGCCGAGCGCTTGTTCATTTCGGGCCAAGCCCCATTGCGGGGGAGGCCATGCCATCACCTCGCGCACCGGGGGCACGTCGAACGGCAGGGCGAGACTCTCGAACCCGCCCCAGCTGTAACCGATCCCGAACAATGTAAGCGCATCGATGAACCGGCAGCGGGCACGGTCCTCGCCGGTTCGCAGGGCAAAGCTCAGAAGCCCGCAGCCACCGGTGAAATCGCGGCGCCACAGATCGTGCCCCGGGGCGCCCGGCAACATCGGACACATGACCGCGGCGACCTCTCCCCGCGCATCGAGCCAGCGCGCGATGTCGGTCGCACTGCGGATCGTGCGCTGCAACCGCAGGCCCATCGTCCGCAGGCCCCGCAATGCCAGCGCCGCATCGTCCGGCGAGACGACGTGACCGAGTTGCTGCGCCATCTGACGCAGACGCGGATACCATTCCCGGCCTGCGCTGGCCGCGCCCATCATAAGGTCCGAATGGCCGCCGACATGCTTGGTGAGCGCGGTTATCGCGATGTCGCAGCCATGCCGCAGCGCAGGGAAGCCGAGCGCGGTGGCCCAGGTGTTGTCGACAAGGCTGACCGCACCTTTGCCTCGCGCGATCCGCGCAAGCTCGGGAATGTCGCACACCTCCATCGTCAGGCTGCCGGGAACTTCCAGCATGACCGCGCGCGTCCGCTCGCAAAAGGCAGCCTCGTATGCCGCAAGGTCGAGCGGATCGAAGAAACGCGTTCCGACGCCCATTCGCCGCAGCAGACCGGTGGCTGCGGAACGCGTGGGGTCATAGGCGTTGTCCGCCACCAAGAGCACGTCTCCCGGACCGACGACTGCCAGCAGGGCGCCGACGATCGCGGCAAGGCCACTGGGATAGAGGACGGTGCCGGCCGCCCCGGGCTCGAGTTCGGTCAGCGCGTCAGCCAAGGCCCATTGGGTCGGCGCGCCGCGGCGCCCGTAGAAGAAGCGCCCGTCTTCGTTCGACTGTCGTCCTTCGCGCAAGGCGGCGCAATCGGCATAGAGATGCGTACTTGCCCGCCAGACCGGCGGATTGACGACGTGCGCGGCGAAGTCGCCAGCCCGGCCGGCGGTGACCAGCCTTGTATCGGCCGCAATGCCGCCGGGCGGCGCCTTCATGTGCGCGCCGGCCCTTGTTCCTTCGGCGTGGCAGGGTCGCTGCCCCATTCGAGCCAGCTTCCATCGTAGAGCGCCGTGCCCCGATGCCCCGCCCGCTCCAGCGCGAAGAACAGGACCGCAGCCGTCACGCCGCTGTTGCAGCTGGTGACGACTGGGCGATCCGGGGCGACGCCGGCTTGCGCAAAAACCTGCGCGATCTCTTGTGCGGGGCGATAGGTGCCGTCGTCGTTCAGCACGCTGACGAAGGGGACGGAACGGGCGCCCGGGATATGCCCCGCCGAACCGCTGCCATCCTCGCCGGCAAACCGTGCCGCATCCCGCGCGTCGACCACCTGTTCCGCCTCCGATCCGAGATTGCCGAGAAGGTCGGCCTTGCGGCGCACGATCGGCTGTGCGTCAGGCACCGGATATTCGCTTGGCCGAGGTTCGTTTCCGGCGCCGCTTTCGCATGGCCCGCCTGCCGCCTGCCATGCGGCGAAGCCCCCGTCGAGGATCGCGACCCCCTGATGGCCGTAGAGGCGGAACACGAACCACGCGCGCGCGGCCGAGCGCACCACACTGTCGTCGTACAGGACGACGCGGGTGCCCGGCTCAATGCCCAGCCTGCGCATTCGCGCCGCGAACTGTTCGCCATTGGGCACCGCTTTCGGAACGGGCGAGCCTTCGTCGATAAAGCTTTCGAGGTCGAGGAAGCGGGCACCGGGAATATGCGCCGCGGCAAATTCCGCCCGCGCATCGCGCACCGCATCGGGGAGGTGCGCCGTCGCGTCGAGCACGAGGAGGTCGTCCGACCCCAGTTGCTGTTTGAGCCAGGCACTGTCGACAAGGATATCCATCCTGTCCTGCTAGCGCCCTGTGCCCGCGCTGTCGATGTCAGTCCAGGGCGCGGGCGGCGACGGGTGCATAGCTTCGCGGCCCGTCATCGAGTCGGAATGGCGCGACCCGTTCGCCCCCCGGGATGCCCTGTCCGATCACGAAGGTTCGCACGACTGGCGCATCGCCCTCGCGATCCAGCCGCACCCGCAACAGCGGCACGATCAGCGATGCGCTGCCCTGGCGGATGATGCGCGCTTGGGCGAGCGGGATCTGCAACCTTCCCTGATGGCGAACCGTCTGCCCGGGCGAGATGCGGGCAAAGACATGCCGCTGTTCGAGCGACTGCGCCGTCGAGGCAAGCTGGCTCTCCATCGGAGCGCCGCCATGCGCGGTGACGAGATCGGCGCTGAGCACGATATCGCCCGCCGCGCTCGCCGCGCGGTTAAAGAGAGTCACCTGATAATCGAGCGTGGCATAGGCCATGGAGCGGGTGAGCTTCACCGCATCGGCCGCCAATTGGACATCGGCCAGTCCCGCGCTGGGACCGGTGCCAACTTGCGGCCGTTCGATTTCGGGCACCGTGCCGTCCGGGCGCCGCCGACGCAGCACGACGAAGGCACCGGCTGCCACCAGCAACGCGGCCAGCCCTGCCAATGCGGCAAGAGGAAGGCCTTCGCCCGCATCGGCGTCGGCTGTCGCGGGCACGCCCGCAGGCGATGATGCCGCGGGCAAGCTCGGTGCCGGCAATGCCGCGGGCACGACCGGATACAAA